>NZ_JBAXOI010000009.1:0-179891 GCF_037133355.1 Novosphingobium sp.
CCAGTACGACGGTTTAGCAAACCGTTGGTTTCAGCCACTCACCCACGTCTCCGGATCGCAGCGGCGAGGGCGCGCTATAGCGAGGGAGTGGGGGGGCGGCAAGGGGGGTTTCGGTTGAGTTTGTGGCGGCCTGCAAGATTCGCCTTGGCGCGAAATCGACTCGGCTCATCGCCGGTTCATTGTGCCGGGCGAAGAGATGAGGGCCTGATAGGCTGACCAAGGTTCTATCACGGTATCCGCCGAAGGGCCGCAGGATGGGGACGCGAGAATGAAGCTGTGGCAGCACATTGCGATCGGGCTGGCCGTTTGCGGATTGGCAGCGGGCGGAGGCGCCCTCGCGCAGGTCCAGCAAATCGACCCCAACTCTGCGATCGACGGTGATCTTGCGGCAAGGCCCGCAGGCGCGGCCAGATCGCCCACCTCACCGCCTGCCAGCCCTGTCGCTCCTGCGCGCCCCGCCGCCACGACCGGCGCGGGCGATCCCGCCTTTGCCTCGCCTGCTGGCAGCGGCGAAGCGCCTGCGCCCGGCATGAGCTCGCTGCCGCCCGCCAAAGGTCCGGCGCGCACCGCGGCCGAGGGCACGACCTACCGCGAGGACGACCTTATCGGCGCAGCCGAGGGTGTGTTCGGCAAGGGTGCCAGGGGCCTCGCGATGATGATCCAGGATATCCTCAAGAAGCAGGGTCAGCCCAATGCCTACATCACCGGGCGCGAGGCGGGCGGCGCGTTCGTTCTCGGGCTGCGGTATGGTTCGGGAACGCTGCATCACAAGATCGAGGGCGAGCGCCCGGTTTACTGGACGGGTCCGTCGCTGGGCTTCGACGTTGGCGCCAATGCGGCGAACACGTTCGTCCTTGTCTACAACCTCAACGACAGCGAGGACCTGTTCAAGCGGTTCGGCGCGGGGGAGGGGCAGGCCTACTTCGTCGGCGGCTTCAACGTGAGCTATTTGCGCCGCGGCGATGTCGTGGTGATTCCGGTGCGCTTCGGTGCGGGGCTGCGGCTTGGCGTCAACGGGGGCTACATGAAGTTCCGGCGCAAGCAGAACTGGGTACCGTTCTGATCACGCCGGCTTACCCGGTGCTCTATGTCTGAATGCCGCGCTGCATCCTTGTATAGGCGTTGCGAATCCCCGCCTTGACTTGGGCCAGCGATCCGGCAGCCACCCCGTCGGCAACAAACGGACGCAGCGCGGTCTCCCATCCGCGCCGGCAGTTGTCGAAGAGCAGGTTCAGAATGACTTCGTCCCCGCGGTCAGTCCAGATTGCGACAAGCGTGGCGAACCCGTCGTCGAAGATCACGGCATGGTCGGCGAAGATCATGAGGACCATTGCCAGCGTTTCCTTGCCGTCGGCGCCGGTCTGCAGTCTCGAATTGATCAGCACGCCGCTGAGGTCCGGCCGCCAGTTCTCGTCAAGCAAGGCGAGGTTGCGCCACTGGCAGTAGAAATCGCGGCAGCTCTGCGGGCGGCTCTTGTAGATGCTGCAGGTATTGCCGATGCAATGCTGGCAGAGCACCCCAGCCGGTTTGGTCAGCGCCGGGTCTTCAATCGGCGGCACCCTGCAGCAGACAGTGCACTCACCGCATTCCCGTCCGGGGATCAAGGCACTTTCATGGGCTATCATGTCATCTGTGCGCCTATCCCCCAAGCGTGACAGTGTGGTGAAAGCGGTTTTCCCGGCAGATTGCTTGCGTCCGGCGGCAAAGCGAGGCAAAGGCGCGCGCATGCTCGAGACCCTGAAAGCCCAGCCCGCGGACGCGCTGCTTGCGCTGATCAAGCTCCACAACGCCGATCCGCGGCCGACCAAGATCGACCTCGGCGTCGGCGTCTATCGCACCGGCGATGGCGATACGCCAGTGTTCGGCGCGATCAAGGCGGCCGAGCGGGTGCTGCTCGAGACGCAGGATTCCAAGGCCTATCTCGGGCCCGAGGGTGACATGGGCTTTGTCCATGCGCTGATCCCTTATGTGTTCGGTGCGGATTTCGACCGGGCCCGTGTCGAGGGTATGCAGGCGCCCGGCGGTACCGGTGCGGTGCGGCTTGCAGTGGAAGTGGCGGCGCGCGCGGGCGCGAAGCGGATCCTGATGGGCACGCCTTCGTGGCCCAATCATGCGCAGATCGTTGCGGCAGTGGGGCTTGAGCTCAAGACCTTCAAGCACATGACTGCCGAGGGCACCGCAGACCTTGAAAGCCTTCGCGCCGTGCTGGCAGAGGCGGCGCCCGGCGATGTCGTGCTGCTGCATGGCTGCTGCCACAACCCGACCGGCGTCGACTACACCCCCGCGCAGTGGGACGAGATCGCGCCGATGGTGGCCGCCTCGGGCGTACTGCCGCTGATCGATCTTGCCTACCAGGGGCTGGGCGATGGCATGGAAGCCGATGCCTATGGTCTGCGCAAGGTGCTGGCGGCAGTGCCCGAAGCGCTGGTCGCTTACAGCTGCGACAAGAACTTCGGGCTCTACCGCGACCGGGTCGGCGCGTTCTATGCGGTGACCGGCGATGCCGATGCGCTCGCCAAGGCCATGGCCAACGGCAGCACGATCGCTCGCGCGAGCTGGTCGATGCCGCCTGATCACGGCGCGGCGGCGGTGCGGCTGATCCTCGGCGATGCGGCGCTGACGGCCCAGTGGATCGACGAACTCACCGCCATGCGCGCCCGTATGGCCGAAGTGCGTGAGCGGCTTGCCGCCGCGCAGCAGGTCGGGCCGATCAACATGGCGCCGCTGGGCAGCCAGAAGGGTCTGTTCTCGATGCTGCCGCTTTCCGGCGAGCAGATCATGGCGCTGCGCGAGCGCCACGGCGTCTACATGGCCGGATCGGGCCGCGTGAACATCGCGGGGCTGACCACTGGCAATATCGAGGCTTTCATCGCCGCGCTGAAGGATGTGGCAGGCTGATCAGCCCGCCGCCGCCAAGCTTTGCATGCGCTTGAGGTAGCGCGCGAGCACGTCGATCTCGAGATTGACCTCGCGGCCCGGGGCAAGTGTGCCCAGCGTGGTCACTTCGGCGGTGTGCGGAATGATGTTGAGCATGAAATGGCAGGCGCCGTCTGGCTGGTCGGCAAGGTCGTTTACCGTGAGCGAGACGCCGTCGACGGTGATCGAGCCCTTGGCCGTGATATAGGGAGCAAGCTCGGCCGGAGCGGAGACTACTACGTGCCACGAGCCGCCGATCCGGTCGACCGAGACGACCTGGCCCACGGCATCGACATGGCCCGTCACGATATGGCCGCCCAGTTCATCGCCCAGCTTGAGCGCGGGTTCGAGATTGAGCGAGGCGCCTTCGTGCCACTGCGCCGGAGCGGTGCGGCGGATCGTCTCGCCCGAAACGTCGACCGCGAACCAGCTTTCGCCCGCCGTGCCGCCGCGATCGACGACTGTCAGACACACGCCCGAGCAGGCGATCGAAGCGCCGATGGCGATCTTGGCGGGGTCCATCGCACACGCCACCGTCACGCGAGTATCGCCCTTGGCAGCAATGGCGCTAATCCGGCCGACTTCGGTGACGATACCTGTGAACATGCGGGGTCTCCTTCAGCGCATGCGGTCGTAGACGTCGAGCGTGTCGCTGCCAAGCCGCCGCCGGTCGGTGAGGCGCCAGCGGCCGTGGGCATCGCCCAGAAGGGCAAGGCCGATGTCGCCGATCCCGCGCCGGCCTGCGCCGATCAGGATGGGGGCGCGGTAGAGCAAGAGGCGGTCTACCCGGTCGGCGGCGAGGAATGCGGCGGCTGCGCCGGCGCCCCCTTCGATGAGGAGGTACTGCGCGTCGCCGAACGTCCCCGCGGCCGGGTCGCTGACGGCCTGCCAACCTTCAGGCGCCTGCCCCCGCGTCAGCACCCAGCGCGCGGGGCTGCGGGCTTCGAGCCCCGGGAGGCGCACGTCGAGCCGGGGGGCATCGGTGCGCAGTGTTTCGCCGCCGACGAGGATTGCATCACTGCGCGCCCGCATGGCGTGTCCGTGGGCGCGCGCTTCGGGGCCGGTGATCCACTGGCTGGTTCCGTCTGCCATGGCGATGCAGCCATCAAGCGAGGTGGCGAGCTTGAGCGTGGTGTGTGGACGGCGAAAGCGGGCGCGCGTGAGGTAGCCCTCTAGCGAGCGCAGGGCGGAGGGCGACGCTCTCAGTTCGACCGCGATCCCGGCGGCGCGTAGCAGCGCAATCCCACCGCCGGCTGTGCGCGGATCGGGGTCCTCGCAGCCGATCACCACCCGGGCGAGGCCTGCCGCGCGGAGCAGGTGCGCGCAGGCTGGCCCGCGCGGGCTTTCGTGTGCGCAGGGTTCCAGCGTGACATAGGCCGTGGCGCCGCGCGCGGCCTCGCCGGCCTGTGCCAGCGCCTCCGTTTCGGCATGGGGGCGGCCGCCGGGGCGGGTCCAGCCGCGTCCGACAACGCGGCCTTCCCGCACGATCAGTGCGCCAACCGAAGGGTTTGGCCGGCTGAGCGGCACACCCCGGGCGGCTAGCGCGGCGGCGGCGTCGAGCCAGTCAGCATCGGCAAATGCCACGAGGTCAGGGAGCTTTCGGTGACGCGGCGGGGGTGGGCTTCTCGAGATACTTGTCGAGCAGGGCCTTCCGCCGCGCTTCGTCGGCACGGGCCGCAGCCTCGCGCTCGACCTTGGCCTGACGGTCCATGGCCTCGGTATCGAGCCCGGTGGCGGCACCGACCGCCTTGTACATCCGGCGCACCTCCTCGGCGTGCGCTTCCTCTGCCGCAGCTTCGGCCCGGGCGCGCTTGGTTGCCGCGATATTGCCAGCGATGATCTCGGCATCGCTGCGGTCAGCGCGCCAGCTTTCGAAGAAGATCACTTCGGGCGGGCGCGGCAGGGCACGGCCGCCCTGCTGCCACATGACCGAGAAGATCGCGCCTGTGACAAGCACCGCCAGCGCCAGCGAGCGCATCCGGAACTCGCTCGGCGCGCCCAGAATCTGCCACAGGTCCTTTATCGCGCGCAGCGGGGAGACGTTGCTGAAAAACTCCTTCATGCAGCACTAGATAGAGCTTGCTGCCGCCGGACGCCAGTCTTCGCGGAGCATCCCGCCCAAAGGGGCCTCAGCCGAAGAGGTGATAGAGCGTGCGGCCCTCGGTCTTGAGCCAGCGGTTGGCCGGCTCGATCGGCGCCTGATAGAGCGCGGCCAGATGCGCGTGGAAGGCCGGGCTGTGATCGAAATGAGTCATATGCGCCACTTCGTGCGCGACCACCGAGCGGCGGACGAAATCGGGCGCCATGACCAGCCGCCAATTGATGCGGATGATCCCGCTGCTGCTGCAACTGCCCCAGCGCCGCCGCGCGCGGGACAGTGCCAGCTTTGGCACTGCAAGGCGGGCGCGGGCGCAGTAGTACGCCAGATCGTCCTGCGCGAGGCGCAGCGCCTCGGCTTCCAGCCAGCGCTGCAGCCGCCCCTCGATCCCTGCCAGCGGGCCGCCCAGCGCGAGTGTGCCCATGCTTGCGACAGGCCGGCGCGGCGCGCTCTCGGACCATGCGACCTGCAGCATCTCGCCGCGATAGACAATGGTGCAGCCCGGCTCGATCCGCACCGGCGGCGGGATGCGGGCAAGTTGCGCCGCCAACCAGTCGCGGCGCTGCTCGGCAAAGCGCACCGCGTCGCTGGTGCGGCCCCATTCGGGTATCGAGACGCGCGCCTCGCTGCCGTCCGGCGCAAGGCGCAGCGTGATACGCCGTGCGTTGCGCAGGCGCCGCACGACCAGTGGCAATTCCCGGTCGCCCAGTGCGATCACGCGCGGGCCGCGCGCGCGCGTTTCGGCGCTGTCCGCTCCGCCTCGCCTGCGCAGGCGGGGCAGCGAGATCACCGGCCAATCCCGCTGGCAAAGTCGTCGGGCACGATATGATCCTCGAGCGGCCCGGCCAGCACCTCGCTCACTGCCTTGCCGATCACCGAATGCCCGGCGCGGCGCACCGCCTCGCGGTCTCCGCATTCGAGGTGGTGCCAGGCTGGCAGCGCCTTGCCATCGGCGCGCAGGCGATAGGCGCAAGTCGCTGGCAGCCAGGGCACCTCGCGCACCAGTCTGGGTGTCAGGCGCAGGCAATCGGGCACCAGCGCCTTGCGGTGGCGGTAATCGGCGCAGCGCCCGGTCGAAAGATCGAGCAGGCGGCAGGAGACATTGGTGTGGTGGACCGCGCCCGTGTCCTCATCCTCCAGCTTGTGCAGGCAGCACTTGCCGCAGCCGTCGCACAGGGCTTCCCACTCGTCGCGGGACAGCGCCTCGATCGGCTTGTCCCAGAAGCGGTCTGCGCTAGGGGGCGTGGCGGCGGGCATGGCGGCGTTCAGTGCACCCACTTGGCGAGTTCGGCGGCCACTGCTGCTGCATCCTTGTCGATCGGCAGCAAAGCGATCGGCTGGCCGTCCGGACCCATCAGATAGGCGGCGCGGCTGTGGTCCATGAGGTAGGAATTGGGGCCCGTGCCCTCGCCCTTCTTGTAGTAGACCCCATAGGACTTGGCGATGGCGGCGATCTCGGCTTCGGTGCCGGTAAGCCCGGTCAGTTCCTTGCCGAAGTGCGCTGCGAACTGGCCAACCACGGCCGGTGTGTCCCGCGCCGGATCGATCGAGACGAACAGCGGAGCGACCTTGGGCGCGAGATCAGGGTGCGCCTTGGCGAAGGCGTGATAGCCCTGCATGAGGATCTGCACGTCGAGCGGGCAGACATCGGGGCAGAAAGTGTAGCCGAAATAGAGCGTGCGGTACCGCCCCTTGAAATCGGCGGCACGAACCGTCTTGCCGGTTTGGTCGACCAGCGTGAAATCCCCGCCGATCGCCGCGCCCTCGAGCGGAGGCGGCTCGCTGCCGCAGGCGGCCAGCATCAGCAACGCGGCACCCAGAGGCAGGAGCATGCTGGCGGCAAGGCGCGGACGAATAGGTCTTTTGGGGTCCATGGCGCGCCGGTTCATGCTCTGCTAACCAGCGGCTTGCAAGGGGCGACTCCGCGAGAAATGCGATAGGCGCCGCATCGAAAAGGACAGGCCGAGGTGACGAGGGACATGACGGGGATGGCACGCAGCCTGCGCGCGGCGTTTGCCGCGGCGGCGCTGCTGGGCACGCTTGGCGCGGCATTGCCTGCGCATGCGCAATTCTCTGAAAGCTACAAGTTTCTCGAAGCGGTACGCAAGAAGGACGGCCAGAAAGTAACCGACGCGCTCAACGAGCCGGGCAGCCAGATCGTCAACACGCGCGATTCGATCACCGGCGAGAGCGGGCTCCACATCGTGACCGCACGGCGCGATCTCACCTGGATGCAGTTCCTTGTGGGGCACGGCGCCAACGTAAACGTGCGCGATGCCAAGGGAACGACGCCGCTGGTGCTCGCCGCCAATCTCGGCTTCCTCGAGGGTGTCGATTTCCTCATCACTTCGGGCGCGCGGGTGGACGAGCCCAACAACACCGGCGAGACACCGCTGATCACCGCCGTCCACCGCCGCGATCTGGCCATGGTGCGTGTGCTGCTGAAAGCCGGGGCCAACCCGGATCGGCCGGACAATTCGGGCCGCTCAGCGCGTGACTATGCCATGCTTGAGGGTAAGGACAGCCCGGTCGCCTCCGAGATCGCTGGCGCGGTCAAGGGCGGCGCGCAGGGCGCCAAGAAGACCTACGGTCCCTCGTTCTGACCTGGCCCGCGACCATGCACACCGACACCACCGCCGACCTTTCGCTCGAGGAGCTGCGCCTCGCGCTCGCCCCTCATATCGCCGAAGCTGCCGCGTTCGACGGCTGGACCGACGCCGCTGTGAACATGGCCGCCGAGATCGCCGGGATCGATCCCGCCGCAGCGCGCTTTGCCTTCCAGGGCGAGGGCGGGCAATCCGCTGCCATGGCGATGATCACGGCCTGGACCGCCAGCATCGACCGCGCGATGGCTGAAGCGCTGCCGCCCGAAAAGCTGGGCGTGATGAAAGTGCGTGAGCGCATCACCGCGCTGGTGGAATTTCGCCTCGACCAGATCGCGGGGCACGAGGAAGCGCTGCGCGGCGCGCTGATCGAGCTGGCCAAGCCCTGGAACATCCCCGCCGCAACCCGGCTGGGCTGGCGCAGTGCGGACGCGATGTGGCGCCTCGCCGGCGATACCGCGACCGATTACAACCACTATACCAAGCGCGCGATCCTCGGCTCGGTCTATGCCGCGACGCTCGCCGTTCTGGCCGAGGACAAAAGCGAGGACCGCGCGGAGACGCGTGCTTTCCTCGCCCGCCGGATCGAGGGCATCATGTGCTTTGAGAAGGCCAAGGCCCGCTTCGTGAAGCCGAAGGAAGAGACCTTCAGCGTGACCCGGCTGCTCGGCCGCCTGCGCTATCCGGCACGCTGAGCCTGCGGGCGGCTCGGGGCGGTTATTGCGAATGACTTGCAATGCCTCGGGCGCTGTGGCAGCGCTCCCGGGGTGACACTCGATCAACTCCCCACCGGCGCGTCCGCGCGGATTGTTTCCGTCGCCTGGGATACGCTCGTCCCTGAAGAAGGGCAGCGTCTGTGCGCGCTCGGCATCGAGGAAGGGGCCGAGGTCCGCCTCGCCTATCGCGGCGTGTTCCTCGCGCGTGATCCCATAGCCATTGAGATCGGGCGCATGACCGTGGCGCTGCGCCGCGTCCATGCCTGCGCCATGACGGTCGAGCCGCAGATGGCCCCCGTCGCATGACCCGGCAGGCCATGGTCGCCGCGCTGGTCGGCAATCCCAACGCGGGCAAAAGCGCATTGTTCAACGCGCTGACCGGCGCGCGCCAGAAGATTGCCAATTATCCCGGCGTCACGGTCGAGCGCAAATCGGGCCGTATGCTCCTGCCCACGGGCGAGCCGGTCGAACTGGTCGATCTACCCGGTTCCTACAGCCTGCATCCGTCGAGCCCCGACGAGGAAGTGACGCGCGACGTGCTCATGGGCCGCATGGCCGGGCAGGCGACCCCCGATGTGCTGGTGATCGTCCTCGATGCCTCGAACCTCGAGCAGCACCTTGTCTTCGCGCAGGAATTGATCGAGCTCGGCCGGCCGGTGGTGGTCGCGCTCAACATGGTCGATCTGGCCGAGCGTGACGGACTGGTGCTCGATCCCGCCGCGCTTGCATCGGCGCTGGGCGTGCCGGTGATCCCTACTGTTGCGGTGCGTCGCCGGGGCCTTGCCGAACTGACCGCCGCCGTCGCTGCGCTGCGTGACCGGGCAGAAGAGGCGCCGCCTGTACACCGCCCGCATGTCACCGCGCCTGAGCGGCGCATGCTCGCGCGCCAGATCGCGCGCGGCGCGATCCTTTCGGAAACCGCGCAGCACCGCATCCATGCGCAGCTTGATCGGGTGCTGCTTCACCCCTGGCTTGGCCCGCCGGTGCTGGTGGCGCTGCTGTTCCTCGTTTTCCAGGCGGTGTTCAGCTGGGCCAAGCCCTTGCAGGACGGGCTCGACGGTGCCTTCTCCGGGTTAGGCGATCTGGCGCGCAGCGAGCTGCCCGTCTCGCTTCTGCGCGATTTCCTCACCGACGGGGTGATTGCAGGCGTCGGCGCGGTGGTGGTGTTCCTGCCGCAGATCCTGATCCTGTTCTTCTTCATCCTGACGATGGAAGCGACCGGCTACATGGCCCGCGCCGCTTTCCTGATGGACCGGGCGATGGCGGGGGTGGGCCTTTCGGGCCGCAGCTTCATTCCGCTCCTTTCCAGCTTTGCCTGCGCGGTGCCGGGCATCATGGCAACGCGCAGCATCGCCGATCCCAAGGACCGGCTGACCACGATCCTCATCGCCCCCCTGATGACCTGCTCGGCGCGGCTGCCGGTCTACACGGTCATCATCGCCGCCTTTGTCCCTGATCGGCAGGTCTTGCCAGGTGTCGGGCAGCAGGGCCTCGTGCTGCTCGGCCTCTATGTCTTCGGCGTGCTCGGCGCGATGGGCGCGGCGTTGCTGCTGCGGCGCACGGTCACCAAGGGCCAGGCCTCGGGCTTCATCATGGAAATGCCCAAGTACCAGCTGCCCACGGTCAAGGACCTCGCGCTTGGCCTTTGGCAGCGCGCTTACGTGTTCCTGCGCCGTGCGGGCACGATGATCTTTGCGGTGACGGTGGTGCTGTGGCTGCTGCTCAATTTCCCGCGCGCAGCGGACCCGCAGGATCAGGTCAATGCCTCGGTCGCGGGCCATATCGCCAACGGCCTTGCCGTGGTGATCGAGCCCATCGGCTTCAACCGCGATATTGCGCTGGCGCTGATCCCGGCGATGGCGGCGCGCGAAGTGGCCGTCAGCGCGCTCGCGACGACTTATGCCGTTGGCGAGAGCGACGATGCCGCGCAAGGCCGCGCGCTCGGCGCCCAGCTCAAGTCGCACTGGAGCCTTGCGACAGCGCTCGCCTTCCTCGCCTGGTTCGTCTTCGCGCCGCAGTGCATGTCGACCATCGCGGTCACCCGGCGCGAGACCAATGGCTGGGCTTGGCCCGCCTTTATGCTCGCCTACCTGTTCGGCCTTGCCTATGTGGCGGCGGGCATCACGTACTGGCTGGCGGTTGCGGCGGGCCTGGGTTGAAGCACAGCGGGACTGCGGAACGGTCGATAAGCGCGCCAAAGGCCTCACTCACAGTCCGTCTGTCGATCAGATCGACTTTCCAGGCCAGCGCGGACTCGTCAAACGCCTCGCGCAGCGCCGCCATCACTGCCAGCGTCAGGGGCTTTTCGCTTTCGAATACGAGGTCCAGATCCGACCACGGCTTGACGGCTCCTCCCGCCCGGCTGCCGAAAACGCTGACCCGGGTGTCTGCGGGGAGATGAGCGGCGAGGATCGCGCGCACTTCACCGATTTCCGCGTCGTTCAGCGCAACCGGTTTCATGAGCCGGGCTCATCCAACCGCGCAGCCAGAGCCTTCGCCGCGATGAGAAAGGCAGGAATTGCGGCTGCAACCTGCAGCGCCTTGGCTTCGTCATAGCTGTGCGAGGTTATATTGCGCATCTCGCGGTAAATCCGCCAAGTGCTCCAGTCTCCGACAAGGAGACCCTGCTCGCTTGCGGTTCGGATGACTTCGGGGAAGCTCATCCGGTCGATCTCTTCCGGATTGGCGGCGGCTTCCGCCAGTGCGCGGCGGAGCATCTTGTGTGAAAGATCGTAGGTAAATTCAAAGCGCTGGATAAGCCCGTCGCGAATCTGCGTATCACTGGTATCGCGCTCATAGCGCGCAAGGCCTTCGTCAAGGCGTGCAACGGCATTGCGCAGCGAGGAAAGGTCAAGCGTCATGCGCGGAACCATGCCACCGTTGGACACTCCCGGGCAAGATCGCGATGCTGCGGGGAAAACTCAAGGGGGGACTATTCTCGCACCGCCCCTGATTGGCTAGGCCGACGACTGGTTATTCAAGGGATGCGATTCGATGGCAGGCAGCGTCAACAAGGTCATTCTGATCGGCAATCTCGGGCAGGATCCCGAGGTCAAGAGCTTCCAGAACGGCGGGCGCATTGCCAATCTGCGCATCGCTACCAGCGAGCAGTGGAAGGACAAGGCCACCGGCGAGCGCAAGGAGCGGACCGAGTGGCACAGCGTCGTGCTCCAGTCCGATGGCCTCGTCGGCGTGGCCGAGCGTTTCCTCAAGAAGGGCAGCAAGGTCTACATCGAAGGCCAGCTGCGCACCCGCAAGTGGCAAGATGCCTCGGGTAATGACCGTTACACCACCGAAATCTCGGTCGGCGTCGGTGGTTCGCTGACCATGCTTGATGGTCCGCAGGGCGGCTCGGGCGGTGGCGGCATGGGTGGTGGTGGCGGCCAGCGCTCTGGCGGCTGGAACGATGGCGGCGCCAGCGGCGGCGCGCGCTCCGGTGGCGGCGGCGGTTCGTCGGGTGGCGGCTGGAATCAGGGCGGCGGCGGTTCGTCCGGCGGCGGCTTCGGCGACGATCTGGACGACGATATTCCGTTCTGATCAGGTGCCGCGCGTATCGCCGTAGAGGTGGATATGCAGCCGGTCGGTAAAGCGCCAGCCGTGCGTCAGCGCGGCGCCGGCGAGCCATTTTGATCGCTCGCGCAAAGTCTCGCTGCTGGTGCCTTCGGGCATGACAAAGAGCCGCTCGGCGGGGATCCGGTAGATCGCCTGAAGCTCGGCGACTTCGGCGATGTCGTCCTCGCTCGCGACAACGAACTTGAACCAGGCCTTGGGGCTTGCGGCCCAATCACGCATCAGTTCGGGCACCAGGGCGAGGTTCTCGTCATTGCCCGAATGCGAGAGCTTGGGGCTGACGTTGAACTGGTCGACCAGTTGGGTGATTGCGTGGGGCGGCGGAACGGTGCCGTTGGTCTCCACTTCTACCTCGAGCGCGGGGACCGCTTCCTTGAGCATGGGGATCAGCCTGGCGAGCGCCGGGGCCTGCAGCAGCGGCTCGCCGCCCGTGATCACGAGGCGGGTGGGCCGAAGCGCAAGGATGCGCATCGCCACTTCTCGCACTTCAAGCGTGATCTGGTTCTCGATCCGCTCGAAGGTCATGTCATCGCGGTGCGGGCGGATATCGCCGGTGAAGCGCCAGGTATAGGCCGTGTCGCACCACCGGCAGGCAAGGTTGCAGCGCGAGAGGCGCACGAACACGCAAGGCCGCCCGGCCGAAGGGCCTTCGCCTTGCAGCGAGGGGAAGATTTCCGGCTCCCCCGGGGCCATGGTGGCGAGGGTGAGGCTCACCCCAGCCGCTCCAGCGCCGCCGCCAGACGCAGCGCCTCGGCGCTGTGGTGCGCGTGATCGGCGCGGGCCTTCTCGACCGCTTCGGGCTTGGCCTTTTCCGCAAAGGCCGGGTTCGAGAGGCGGCCTTCGAGCGACTTGGCTTCCTTCTGCGAAGCGGCAAGCGCCTTTTCGAGGCGGGCCTTTTCGGCTGCGATGTCGATCACGCCTTCGAGGGGCACAATGAGGTTCGCATCCCCTGCGCCGATCTGCATGGCAGCGCCTGCCGGGGCCGGGGCGAAGTGGATGGCGCTGAGGCGTGCCAGGCGCTCGATCACCGCCGGGTTGCCTTCGATCACCGCTTGGGTCGCTGCGCTTGGTTCGGGGAGATAGGCAGCGAGCCGCGCGCCGGGGGCGATGCCCAGCTCGTTCTTGGCTCCTCGCAGGTTCGAAACCAGCGCGATCAGCCATTCGACTTCCGCCTTGGCCGCCGGGTCGATGCCGGCCTGCGGGGCGGGCCATTCCGCCACGATCAATTCTGCCGAGCGCTCACCGAGCGCATGCCACAGCTCTTCGGTCACGAAGGGCATGAACGGGTGGAGCATGACGAGGATCTGGTCGAGCACCCAGCCGGCGACAGCACGCGTCTCGTCGTCGAAGCTGCCCTTGATCAGCTCGATGTACCAATCGCAGAACTGGTCCCACACGAAGTGGTAAATCGCGTTGGCCGCTGCATCGAAGCGCAGGTCCGCCATCGCAGACTCGAGCGCGGCTACGGTTTCGACTACCTCGCCGATGATCCATCGGTTGACCGCGCTGGTGGCTGCAGGCGCGGCAACTGAAGTGCTGCCGGTGATCCCGTTCGCCATGCAGAAGCGCGCCGCGTTCCACAGCTTGGTCGCGAAGTTGCGATAGCCCTCGACGCGGCGCTCATCCATCTTCAGGTCGCGGCCCTGGCTTTCCATGGCGCACATGAAGAAGCGCAGCGCATCGGCGCCGTACTGGTCGATCAGCAGCAGCGGATCGACCACGTTGCCCTTGGACTTGGACATCTTCTGCCCATCCGCCGCGCGCACCAGCCCATGCAGATAGAGCCGCTTCCACGGGTTCTGCCCGGTCATGGCCCGGCCCATCATCATCATCCGCGCATCCCAGAAGAACAGGATGTCGAAGCCTGAAATCAGCAGGTCGTTGGGGTAGTGCTTGGCGAGGAGGGAATGCGAGCCCCTCCCGCTTGCGGGAGGGGTTGGGGTGGGCTGGCCCGACGCTGCGCCCGCCTCAGGCCCACCCCCGACCCCTCCCGCAGGCGGGAGGGGGGAATCTTCCGGCCAGCCAAGCGTGGCGAATGGCCAGAGCGCGGAGGAGAACCAGGTGTCAAGAACGTCCTCGTCACGCTTCAGATATGCGTCCGGAATTGTCGCGTGATCTCCGTACCCAACGATACCGATTGTCGTGCCAGCAGGGTAGATTGTCTCCGCCAATTCCAAAGCGGCAGCCTCATTCTCAGCTACAATAATCTCTTGCGGGCCAGTTCCTCCCGAAGCGAAATTGCGCGTCGGCCCATACCACGCAGGAATCCGGTGCCCCCACCAAAGCTGGCGGCTGACACACCAAGGCTGGATATTCTCCATCCAGTTGAAGAACGTCTTCTCCCAGGTCTTCGGCACGATCTCGATCGCGCCCGAGCGCACCGCGTCCATTGGCGCCTTCGCTAGTTCTCCCGCGTTGACATACCACTGGTCGGTCAGCATCGGCTCGATCACCACGCCGCCCCGGTCGCCGAAGGGCTGCATGATGATCTTGTCCTCAACTTTGATCATCAGCCCGTCGGCATCTATTTCCGCGACAACACGCTTGCGCGCTTCGTAGCGGTCGAGGCCGCGATAAGCGTCGGGCACTAGATTGAGATGGTCGATGTCAGACGCGCTGACCTGTTCGCCAGCCGCGATCGCCTTCGCGCGCTCCGCCGCTTCGGCATAAGGCGCGCCGTCGGTGCGCATCGTCGCTGTTTCGTCCATCAGGCGGTACATCGGAATGCCGTTGCGCTGCGCCACGCCGAAGTCGTTCTCGTCATGCGCGCCGGTGATCTTCACCGCGCCCGAACCGAAATCAGGATCAGGATACTCGTCGGTGATGATCGGGATCAGGCGGCGGTGCTCCTTGGGGCCGACCGGGATCTCGCACAGCTTGCCCACGATCGGCGCATAGCGAGCGTCATCGGGATGAACCGCCACCGCGCCGTCGCCCAGCATCGTCTCGGGCCGGGTTGTGGCGATGGAGATATAGTCACGCTCTTCCTCGAACACGACCGCGCCCTCGGCATCGCGCTCCACGTAAGTGTAGGTCTCGCCGCCCGCGAGCGGATACTTGAAGTGCCACATATGGCCCTTCACCTCGCGCGTCTCGACCTCAAGGTCAGAGATCGCGGTCTTGAGCTTGGGGTCCCAGTTCACCAGCCGCTTGTCGCGGTAGATCAGGCCCTGATTGTAAAGATCGACAAAGACCTTCACCACCGCCTTGGTGAAATGCGGGTCCATGGTGAACTGCTCGCGGCTCCAGTCCATCGAGCAGCCGAGCCGGCGCAGCTGGCCGGTAATCGTGCCGCCGCTTGTCCGTTTCCATTCCCACACCTTCTCGATGAAGGCTTCGCGCGAATAATTGGTCCGCTTGTCCTGTACGGCATCCATCTGCCGCTCGACCACCATTTGCGTGGCGATGCCGGCGTGATCGGTGCCGACCACCCACAGCGCATCCTTGCCGCGCAGTCGCTCATAGCGGATCACCACGTCCTGCAGCGTGTTGTCGAGCGCGTGGCCGATATGGAGCGATCCCGTCACGTTGGGCGGCGGGTTCACGATGGTGAAGGGCGCGGCATCGGGTCGTTCGGGCCGGAACAGCCCGTTCGCTTCCCAATGGGCATACCACTTCGCCTCGATGGCGGCGGGCTCGAACGTCTTGGCGAGCGCTTCGGGCTCTGGATTGGTCGCTTCGGTCATGGCCTGAGGGCCTTGCCATCGCGCGCCCGGCGCTGCAAGCGTTCGCAGGCGCGCGGCGGGTGCCAGCCTGTGCTTGCGGCCTTTCCCGATTTCCCGCATGTATCCCTACGATGCGGGGATCAACGGATTTTATCACCGAGGCCGGCGCCGATGGCGCTGCCACGCTGGTGTTTACCGGCCCGCTGCTCGTGTCCTCGCTCGGCGCGGTGGACCACCGCCTGCGCGGGCTCGAGGGGCCGATCGCGGCCATCGATCTCAGCCAGGCCGCGCGCGTCGATACAGTCGGCGCGTGGACCGCATGGCGCCTCGCGCAGAAGTTCGGCGCACGCATTATAGGTGCCTCGCCCGAGGCGGAGCGCCTGATTGCGGCGATCAGTGCGGCCGACGACAACACCGCCTCGGTCGAGCCGCCGCGCCTGCCGATCCTGCTGCGCGTGCCTGAACATGTCGGCATCGTCACCATCGGGCTGGGGCAGGGCCTGCTGCTCGTGCTTGGTTTCCTGGGGCAGATCGTCTTGGCGAGCGGCACTTTGCTGCGCCATCCCGGGCGCTTTCGCCTGCGCGCGCTGGTCCATCAGATGGAACTGATGGGCGTGAACGCGCTCGCCATCATTGGCCTGATGAGCTTCCTCGTCGGCATCGTGATCGCGCAGCAGGGCGCGGTGCAGCTGCGTCAGTTCGGCGCGGAAATCTACACGGTGAACCTCGTCGGCCGGCTGTCCTTGCGCGAACTCGGCATCCTGATGACCGCGATCATGGTCGCGGGCCGCTCGGGCTCGGCCTTTGCCGCGCAGCTCGGCACGATGAAGCTGACCGAGGAAATCGACGCGATGCGCACCATCGGCGTATCCCCGATCGAGGCGCTGGTGATCCCCCGCCTGCTTGCGACCATGCTGATGATGCCGCTGCTCGGCATTTATTCAGCGGCGATCGGCATTATCGGTGGTGCAGCGCTTTCGGCGCTGACGCTGGGCATTCCCTTCTTCACCTTCCTCGCGCGCATCCAGGAAGTGGTGCCGCTGCACGATGTCTGGGTGGGTCTGATCAAAGGGCCGGTGTTCGGCCTGATTGTCGCCACATCGGGCTGCTACCAGGGCCTTCAGGTGAAGAGCGATGCCGAAGAGGTCGGCACGCGCACGACGGCGGCGGTGGTCATGGCAATCTTCATGGTGATCGTGCTCGATGCCTTCTTCGCGGTGTTCTTCTCGGAGGTGGGCTGGGGATGACCGCCGAGACCACCTGTGCGGTGCCCGCACCCATCGGCAGCGAGGCCGACTTGTTCCCAATCCGCGTGCGCGGGCTGAAGAACGTTTTTGGCGACCATGTCGTGCATGAAAACCTCGATCTCGATGTGCGCAAGGGCGAGATACTCGGTGTTGTCGGCGGATCGGGCACCGGCAAGTCGGTGCTGATGCGCTCGATCATCGGGCTCCAGATTCCCGAGGCTGGCGAGATCGAGGTGCTGGGCAGCCCGATCACCGATGCGCGCGATGATGACGACATCGATATCCGCTGCCGCTGGGGCATCCTGTTCCAGGGCGGCGCGTTGTTCTCCACACTGACCGTGGCGGAGAACGTCGAAGTTCCGCTGCGCGAATTCTACCCCGAAATTACTGATGAGCTGCGCCACGAGATTGCACGGTACAAGGTGCTGCTGTCCGGGCTCCCGGCCGAGGCCACCGGCAAGTATCCCAGCGAGCTTTCAGGCGGCATGAAGAAGCGCGCGGGTCTTGCCCGCGCGCTCGCGCTCGATCCCGAGCTGCTGTTTCTCGATGAGCCGACTGCCGGGCTCGATCCAATCGGCGCCGCCGCCTTCGACCAGCTTATCCGCAGCCTGCAGCAAACGCTCGGACTCACCGTTTTCCTTATCACCCACGATCTCGATACGCTTTACGAGATCTGCGACCGGGTGGCGGTGATCGCCGACAAGCGGGTGATTGCGGTGGGCACGATCCCCGAATTGCTGGCGACTGACCACCCGTGGATCAAGTCCTACTTCAACGGCCCGCGCGGCCGCGCCGCGTCTGCCGCAGCCACGCGGAACGAGGCCGCGGCCGCCGCCGCTCCGCAAACAACGGCCGACGCCGGCGCCCTTGGCACCGCGCCGCAGCAGGCATAGGAACAGCCGATGGAAACGCGCGCCAATCATATCTGGGTGGGGATCGTCACCTTGCTCCTGCTGGCAGGGCTCGCGGCGCTGCTCATCTGGATCGCGCGGCTCAGCCAGCACGATCAGCGCGAGTACGACATCTTCTTCAAGCAGTCGGTCGACGGCGTCGCCAAAGGCTCCGAGGTCTCCTATTCCGGGGTGCCTGCGGGGCAGGTCAAGGACATCTCGCTGTGGCAGAACGATCCGAGCTTCGTGCGGGTGCGCATCAAGGTCGATGAGAAGGTACCGATCCTCCAGGGCACCACAGCCAGCCTGCAGGGCAGCTTTACCGGCGTCTCCACCATCCAGCTGGCAGGGGCCATCAAGGGCGCGCCGCCAATCAGCGAGCCGGGCCCCGCTGGTGTACCGGTCATCCCGACGCGGCGCAGCGGTCTTGGCGAAATCCTTTCGAACGCACCGCTGCTGCTGGAGCGCCTCGCCACGCTCAGCGAGCGGCTTACCATGGTGCTTTCGGACAAGAACCAGAAGGCCTTCTCCAACATCCTGGCGCACACCGATACGCTCACCGGCAACCTTGCCAGTGCATCGCCTGAGGTCAGGAAGTCGCTCGAGGAGCTGCAGCTCACGCTCAAGCAGGCGACCACCACGCTGGCCAGCGTGGACAAGCTTGCGGGCACGGCGGACAACGCACTCAACGATCCCGCCAACGGCCTTGCCAAGCAGCTTCGCACAACGCTGAAATCGGCGCAGGCTGCGGCAGATTCGCTGCAGGCGACGCTCGATGAGGCCCGCCCGGCGACGAAGCAGTTCAACGACCGCACCTTGCCCGCATTCGAGGCGGCGGTGCGCGATATCGAGGCGACCTCGCGCTCGATCCGCGCGATGACCGATGCGATCGGCGACCGCGGTATCAGCAGCGTCGTTGGCAGCCCCAAACTGCCGGATTACAAGCCATGAAACTCAAGCGAACCCGGCGCGGAGACCCGATCATGCCCTCGACCAAGCGCGCCGCTGCGGCTTTGCTCCTGATTGCGGCACTGGGGGCAGGGCTGGGCGGCTGCGTCAGCATCGGGGCCAAGCCTCCCGGCACGTTCCTCAGCCTGACGTCGGAAGCGGCGCCGGCGCCCGGCACAGGCAGCAGCGGCACATTGGCCGAGGCGACCGTGGTGCTGGAGCCCGGCGCGGCGGCGGCGGTTTCCGTGCTGCGCATCCCGGTGCAGATCGATGCGGCCAACGTCGCCTATATCAAGGGTGCACAGTGGGTCGAGCGGCCGAGCCGCGCGTTCCAGCACCTGCTGGCCGACACGCTGCGCGCGCGCGGCAAGGGGCTGGTGGTCGAGACCGACCGAAACACCACCGGCACGCGGATCGGCGGCCAGTTGCAGGCGATGGGTTTCGATGCGCAGACCCGCTCCGCCGTGGTACGCTTCGATGCGATGAAGTGGCTGCCGGGCGGGCGGATCGAAACGCGGCGCTTTGAAAGCATCGTGGCTGGGGCAAGTCCGGAACCAGCCGCAATCGGCCCCGCGCTGAACCGCGCCGCGAACAAGGTGGCGGGCGAAATCGCCGACTGGGTGGGCTGAGGATCAGCCCCGCGCCAGCGCGGCGAACCGCGCGGCGGCGGCAAAGGCGGCATGGCGGCGGGCGCGGCGTTCCAGCGCTTCGGCGTCCTTGCCCCAGAGCTCGGCCTGCCAGTCTTCTTCTAGGTTTGCCGCATCCCACAGCGCGTCGATGTCCGCGTCCGGCTCCAGCGCCTTGAGCCCCAGCAGCAACGAAGCGGCAAGCGCGGCGGTATTGCGCAGCGCGGCGAGGGTAAAGGCATCGAGGTGGCCAAGCTCCTCGCGAAGCCGGGCCAGCGTTTCGGGTGGCTGGGGCCGGTGGATCACGCCGGCAACGCGCACGAAGCGCACGTCCCAGCGCGCTTCTGCGGCAGTGAGGAGCGGCTCCCAAACCGCGCGCTGGCGCACGCCTAGCGCTTCGTCCGGCTCGGCGCGGTAGCACAGCGTGTCGGTCTCGCCGTAGGGCACGAGTTCTTCGATCACCCCGGCCTTTCCGGCCTCCACGACATCGAGCGCGTAGTCGGCAAGGTCGCGCAGCACGAAACAGGCGGGGTCGATCTCCTCGCCTTGACCCGCCCATTCGGCGGCGAGCGCCTCCGCCAGCTTCGGGCTGGGGACGATCTGGGCGCGCCCGCCCACGGTGCGCAGGCCCCGGCCATCGAGCATGACGCGATAGCCGGCGCCCTCGGCCGCCACTGTCACAGCCTTGTAGAAGCGCTTCACGGCTTGCTTTTCCAGCGCCGCGCGAGGAGCGGTGGCAGGGCGTAGAAATCGATCAGGCCCGCGGCGATCAGCACATAACCCGCCGCTTCGGGCAGCTTTGGCAGCCAGCTCACCTTGCCCGCCACGATCAGTACGCCGACAAGCGCCAGCAGCGCGCCCGAAAGGCGCACCAGCTGCAGCACGGCAAAGCGCGCTGCTGCAGGATCGCGCTCCGGCGCCGCGCTCATTCCATGCCCTTCAGCAGCAAGCGCAGTTCCGCGATCGATCCGGCAACCGCCTCGGCTCCGGCCTCGACCAGATCGCGCGGGTGGTGATAGCCCCAGTCGACTCCGATTGCGCGGACGCCTGCGTTCACCGCCATGGCCATGTCGAAGGCGGTGTCGCCGATCATCGCCGTCTCGCTGGCCGAGGCGCCGGTGGCTGCGAGGCAGGCTTCGATCATGCTCGGATGCGGCTTCGAAGGATGGCGATCGGCGGTCTGCAGCGTAACGAAATGGCCGGTAAGGCCGTGCGTTTCGAGGCAATGGACGAGACCACTGTCGCTCTTGCCGGTGGCCACGCCGAGCATCCAGCCCGCGCCTGCCAGTTCTTCGATCAGCCCGGCGATGCCTTCGTACAGCGGCTCGGCCACCTGGCCCGCGCTGCGCCGTTCGCGGAAAGCGTCGCGGTAAAGCTGGGCAAGCATCGCGTGGTCATCGGCCGTTCCATCCGGGCGCAGGCGGCGCATCGCTTCGGGCAGCGATAGGCCGACGATGCGGCGCGTGGCGTTGCGGTCAGGCAGAGTGAAGCCGGCCGCCAGAAATGCCGCGTCCATCGCGGCGCAGATATCGGCCTGGCTGTCGACCAGAGTGCCGTCGCAATCGAAGATGGCGAGGCGTATTGTCATGCTGCCAGTCGCTCCATCAGCTCGGCGAGCGCGAACTTGCCCTCACTCTTGAGCCCCTCGATCAGCCGCACGCGCTCCTCGGCGGGCTTGTTCTGCGAAAGCTTCAACGTAGGCCGCCACGCCTCGATCGTCAGTTCGAAGCCGACGATCATGTCCATCATCCGGTCACGCTTGATCCGCGCCATCTTGTCCATGGTCCAGGGTGTGCCCTCGGCTACGCGCGCCTCGTGGTGGGCCGAGACGTCCTCGAGCAGCGCGTGGAGCCCGTCGCGGTCCATGCGGCGCACCGGGCCTTCCATTTCGAGCGCGATGTAGTTCCAGGTCGGCACCTGATCGGGATCGCTGTACCAGCGCGCCGAGATGTAGCCGTCGGGCCCGTTCACCACGGCGAGTGCCTGCGCCCCGTCGAGGTGGCGGGTCAGCGCGTTGCCAAGCGCGAGGTGGAAGCGCAGCGTGCCAGCATCGGTCAGCAGCAGCGGGACATGCGCGACGCGCGGGCCGTCGGGCGTGGTCAGGAACACCATGCCGAAGCCGGTTTCCCCGATCAGCGCGGCGAAGAGGGCCTTGTCCTCTTTGCGGAAGGCGGGATTGGGATGCATCAGACCCTCGGGCTGCGGCGCGGCGTTTTACCTGCCGGGGGCTTGCCGCCGCCTGAAGTGCCGCCACTGGTCTTGCCTGCCGCAGGAGCCCGGCGCACCGGCTTGCCGCCATTCGCCGCACGCTCGGCGGCATTGCGTTCGGCAGAAGCGCGCCCTGCTGATGCGCGCGCCAGCGCGGTGCCGGTGGGCGCCTTGCTGCCCGGGCCTTTCTTCACGCCCGCACGCGCCTTGGGCGCGGCGCGGCCGCTGGGCGGCGCGTCGGCACGCTTGCGGCGCTCGCCCCGGCGCTCCTTGCGGTATTCCTTGGCATAGGCCTTGGCCGCGCGCTTTTCGATCACCTTCTCCGGCACCAGCTTCACCGGCTCCAGCGGCAGATCACCATCGGCCTCGTCGAAGCCCAGCTGCGCCATGCTCGCCGCGAAGTGATCGGGCAGCGGCGCCGTCACGTCGAGCAGGTCGCCCTCCGGATGCTCGATGCGCAGGCGGCGCGCGTGGAGGTGCATCTTGCGGCTGATCGAGCCGGTCAGGAAAGCAGCCTGCCCGCCATACTTGCCGTCACCCACGATCGGGTGACCGATGGCGGCCATGTGGACGCGCAGCTGGTGCGTGCGGCCGGTAAGCGGCTGAAGCTCGACCCAGCAAGCGGCATTGCCCGCGCGGCCGATCACGCGGTAGCGCGTGCGGGCGGACTGGCCGTGCTCGGTCTCGTCGACCATCATCTTCTCGCCGCCGGTGCCCGGCTGCTTGGCCAGCGGCAGTTCGATCAGCCCGTCCTTGACGTCGGGCACACCTGTGATCAGCGCCCAATAGATCTTGCGCGCGGTTCGCCCGGAAAAACGCTTCGAAAAGAACGCCGCGCTGCCGGGGGTCCGCGCGATAAGGAGGACGCCCGAGGTATCCTTGTCGAGCCGGTGGACGAGGCGCGGGCGCGGGCCCTTCTCTTCGGCATAGGCATCGAGCAGGCCGTCGACATGCTCGTGCGTGCCGCTGCCGCCTTGCGTGGCGAGGCCAGGCGGCTTGTTGAGCACGATCGCAGCGCGGTCCTGCGTCAGCACCATGCTTTCGGCGAGCGCGATCTGCTCCTCGGTCAGAGGTTTCTTGGGCCGCGCGCTCTTGATCCCCGGGGGCGCCGAGCCGCCCGGCGGCACGCGCAGCACCTGGCCCTTTTCGACCCGCGTATCGACATCGGCGCGCTTGCCATCAACGCGCAGCTGCCCGGTGCGGGCCCAGCGCGAAACGGTGGCGAAGCCGACGGCCGGCAAGTTGCGCTTGAACCAGCGGTCGAGCCGCACGCCGTCATCGTCCTTGGTGACGGTGAACTGGCGGACGTCCGCGTCCTCGGCCGGATTGCCCCCGCTCATGCCACCACCCGCGTGAGCCAGAGCCCGCCGAACAGCGCAGCAAAGCCCGCGATGAGGGAGACTGCAACATAGCCCGCAGCAAGGCCCAGCGCACCGCGTTCGACCAGGACCGCGAACTCGAGCGCGAAGGAGGAGAACGTCGTGTAGCCGCCGAGCACGCCAACGCCGAGCAGCAGCCGCAGGTGTTCGCCGCCCGCGCCGTGCCGTGCCAGCAAGCCCACAAGGAGGCCCATCGCCGCGCTGCCCAGCACGTTTACGGTGAGGGTCGCCCAGGGAAAGGCGGAGGCCGCCACCGGCCCTATCGCGGCAAGGAAAACGCGGCCCGTCTGATAGCGCAGCCAGGCGCCAAGTGCGCCGCCTGCTGCTACAGCAAGGCCGGGTGGAACGCTGGCAAGTAAGGGAGGAGTGGCAGTCATTGGGCAAGCCCCTAGCCCAGCCTTGTGCCAAATGCACGAGATTGCTTGCCTTGGCGGGCCTCATTTGATAGCGGGCGCCGCGTGAGAGCCGATCCGTTCGGATTCGGCCCGTTTCGTATTTCTGCCATTTTCGGTGATTCCCGCTGTGTGCGGGCTCTCGCCATCAGCATTGAGGTGTAGCGGTTTATGCAGATTCTCGTTCGCGACAACAATGTCGACCAGGCCCTTCGCGCGCTCAAGAAGAAGCTGCAGCGCGAGGGCGTGTATCGCGAGATGAAGCTGCGCCGTCACTTTGAAAAGCCCTCGGAAAAGCGCGCCCGCGAAAAGGCCGCTGCTGTCCGCCGCGCCCGCAAGATGGAGCGCAAGCGGCTTGAGCGCGACGGCGGCAAGTAAGCCCCGCAGGGAGCCGGGCATTCCCGGCTCCTAACCTCTTGCGAACAGGGTCCGGCTGGGCCAAGAGGGCGCCGTAATTGCGGCGCCCTTTCGCTTGCCCGACGCTTAGCGCGGGGAGGGATGCGCCGAGGGCTTGAGATCGGGGCCTCATGGCTAGGCCCGCAAAAGGGGATATCATGTCGGAAATCACCCGCGTTCCGCTCCCGCCGGTCGGCAAGGGATCGCTCACCCGGATCTGGGTTGGCGTGATCCTTGCGCTGCTGATCGGCGCCAGCACCGCCTGGGCCGTGCGCTATCAGGGCCTTGTGGTCGAGACGCTCCGCGCCGGCTCGGGCCCTTCGCCCACGCTCGGCGATGTCGTACAAGTGAACTATGCCGGCACGCTCGCCAACGGCAAGCCGTTCGACAAGGGCGAGAAGGTGGCCCTGCCGGTCGAAGGCGTGATGCCCGGCTTCAGCCAGGGGCTGCTGAAGATGCAGCGCGGCGGCAAGTACAAGCTCATCATCCCCTCCGCGATGGCCTATGGCGCGCAGGAGCGGAAGGACTCGGCGACCGGACAGGTCGTCATCCCGGCCAACAGCGATCTGGTGTTCGAGGTCGAACTGCTTGACTTCATGAGCGCGGCCGAGATCGAGCAACGCCGTCAGGCGCTGGAACAGCTGCGCCAGCAGATGGGCAGCGCACCAAGGGGCGGCGCGGGCGCCGAACCCCTGCCGCAGCCCTGATCCACGAACGCTTTTGGCCGGCGGGGCGTGCGCGCTCACCGACCACAGCCTTGCGAAAGAGACCGGCAAGATGTCCGTAGACACCGCCACCGTGGCCAAGATCGCCGCGCTGGCCCGCATCAAGGTGACCGACAGCGAAATCGCGGCGATGGTGCCCGAACTCAACGGCATTCTTGCCTGGGTCGAGCAGCTCGGCGAAGTGAACGTCGAGGGCATCGCGCCGATGACGGCGGTGATCCCCAACAAGCAGCGCCTGCGCGAGGATGTCGTCAATGCCGATCCGCTGACCGGCGGCGGCGTGCGCGACAAGGTGCTCGCCAATGCCCCGGCGGGCGAACATGGCTTCTTCGGCGTGCCCAAGGTGATCGAGTGATGAGCGAACTGACTGACCTTGGCGTCGCCGCGATCCGCGAAGGCGTGGCGAAGGGCGACTTCACCGCAACCGAAGTGGCGACTGCGTTCAACGCTGCTGTGGCTGAGGCGCAGGATGCGCTCAATGCCTTCATCACGCTGACCCCCGAAAAGGCGCTCGAAGCTGCCGCTGCGGTCGATGCAGATCGCGCCGCCGGAAATCCGCTGGGCAAGATGGCCGGTGTGCCGATCGGCATGAAGGACCTCTTCGCCACGACGGGCACGAAGACGACCGCCGCCTCACAGATCCTTGGCAACTTCGTGCCGCCCTATGAATCGACCGTCTCGCAGAAACTGTGGGACGCGGGCGCAGGCATGCTTGGCAAGCTCAATCTTGACCAGTTCGCGATGGGCTCCTCGAACGAGACCAGCGCGTTCGGCAATGTGGTTTCGCCGTGGCGCCGGGAAGGCGATACCGCGCAGCTTGCCCCTGGCGGCTCCTCGGGCGGCTCCTCCGCTGCCGTCTCCGCCCGCATTGCCCCTGCCGCGACCGGTACCGATACCGGCGGCTCGATCCGCCAGCCCGCCGCCTTCACCGGCATTTCGGGCATCAAGCCGACGTATGGCCGCTGCTCGCGCTGGGGTATCGTCGCCTTCGCTTCCAGCCTCGATCAGGCCGGCCCGATGGCGCGCGACGTGCGCGATTGCGCGATCATGCTGGAAGCCATGGCCGGGTTCGATCCCAAGGATTCGACCAGCCTCGACATGCCGGTGCCGCAATGGGAAGCCGGGCTGAACGCCGACATGCGCGGCAAGAAGGTGGGCATCCCGCGCGAATACCGCATGGACGGGATGGACGCCGATGTTTCCCGCGTATGGGACGAGGGCATCGCTTGGCTGAAGGACGCGGGCGCCGAGATCGTCGACATAAACCTCGCGCACACCAAGTATGCGCTCCCCGCGTACTACATCATCGCCCCTGCCGAAGCCTCGTCCAACCTCGCCCGCTATGACGGCGTGCGCTACGGCCTGCGCGATCTGCCGCAGGGCGCGGGGCTGCAGGACATGTATGCCGCCACCCGCGCCGCCGGTTTCGGGGCGGAAGTGAAGCGCCGCATCATGATCGGCACCTACGTGCTCTCGGCGGGCTTCTACGATGCCTATTACACGCAGGCGCAGAAGGTGCGCACGCTGATCAGCCGCGATTTCATGGATGCCTTCCAGAGCGTCGACGTGATCCTCGCCCCCACCGCGCCGACCGCCGCCTTCGGCCTCGGCGAGATGGTGAGCGATCCGCTGGCAATGTATCTCAACGACGTGTTCGCCGTGCCCGCCTCGCTGGCCGGCCTGCCCGCAATGTCGGTGCCTGCGGGCCTCGACCGTCAGGGCCTGCCGCTGGGGCTCCAGCTCATCGGCCGTCCGTTCGATGAACAGGGCGTGCTCGATGCGGGTCTGGCGATCGAGGCGCGGGCTGGGTTCACCGCGCGACCAGCGAAGTGGTGGTGAGGGCTTGGGCGTAATTGACGCTCCTCTGCTGCTTTGGTATTACCTCAACCATGTATTACCAGTCCAACATGACCTCCAAAGGCCAGGTTACCGTGCCCAAGGACATCCGCGATGCCCTCGGCCTTGCCCCGGGACAGGCCGTGGAGTTCGAGCTGGACGCCGATGGCAATGCGCGCATCCTGCGGGCAGACGATCGCACGTCCATCGAGAAGAAGAAGGCTGATTGGCTGAACCGCCTCAATGAGGTCCGCGCCAAGTACAAGCTTCAGGACCCTTACGCCGGCATGGACGGCCTTGAGTACCAGCGCTGGATTCGCGGGGACGGGCCAGAAGTGTGATTCTCGATAGCAACGTTCTGATTGCGCTGTTCCAGCATGCCCAGCCGAGAATGTTTGATCGCCTTGCCGAATGGCAGGCGCTACGCAGGATTCACATCAATCTTGTGATTTTTGCAGAAGTCGCGCCCAGTTTCCCCGATGTGACAGAGCTCGAAGCAGCGCTTGACCGGCTGGAGGTCATGCTAACTGCCTTTACCCGAGAAGATGCCTTCCGCGCCGGGAAAGCCTATGCCGAATACCGGCGGCGCGGCGGCGAGCGGACGACCATCCTGCCAGACTTCCTGATCGGTGCGCAGGCCGAAATCAGGGGCTGGCCTCTCGTCACGCGGGACCGTAAGGGCTTTCAGAGCTATTTCCCCGGCCTCCAGATCATCGATCCGACAGAAGACTGACCATGACCGACACCGCATACCGCATTCAGGGCGCAACCGGCGAATGGGAGGTCGTGATCGGCCTCGAAGTCCATGCGCAGATCAGCACCGAGGCCAAGCTCTTCTCGGGCGCCGCGACCGCGTTCGGCGCGGAGCCCAACACGCAGGTCAGCCTCGTCGATGCCGCGATGCCGGGCATGCTGCCCGTGCCCAACCGCGAATGCATCCGTCAGGCCGTGCGCACCGGCCTTGCCGTGGGTGCGCAGATCAACAAGTGGTCGCGGTTTGACCGGAAGAACTACTTCTACGCGGATTTGCCGCAGGGCTACCAGATCAGCCAGCTCTATCACCCCATCGTGGGCGAGGGCGCGGTCGAGATCCAGCTCGACGACAAGAACCCCGAGAGCACCAAGACCATCGGCGTCGAGCGCATCCACGTGGAGCAGGATGCCGGCAAGCTGATGCACGATCAGCACCCGACGATGTCCTACGTCGATTTGAACCGTTCGGGCGTGGCGCTGATGGAAATCGTCAGCCGGCCGGACATGCGCTCGCCCGCTGAAGCAGGGGCCTATCTCGCCAAGCTGCGCACGGTGCTGCGCTACGTCGGCAGCTGCGATGGCAACATGGACCAGGGCTCGATGCGCGCGGACGTCAACGTCTCGGTGCGCCGCCCGGGCGAGCCCTTCGGTACGCGGACCGAGACGAAGAACGTCAACTCGGTGCGCTTCGTGATGGCCGTGGTCGAGCAGGAAGCGAAGCGCCAGGTCGCACTGATCGAGGATGGCGGCAAGGTCGTGCAGGAAACCCGGCTCTATGATCCGGACCGCAACGAGACTCGCTCGATGCGCAGCAAGGAAGATGCGCATGACTATCGCTACTTCCCCGATCCCGATCTCCTGCCGGTCGAGCTTGACGACGCGTTCCTCGAGGAATGCCGCGCCAGCCTGCCTGAGCTGCCCGACGCGAAGCGGCACCGCTACGAGACGGTTCTGGGGCTTTCTGCCTACAACGCAGGCGTACTGACCGCCGAAGTCGAAACCTCGCGCTGGTTCGAGGCTTTGCTGGCGCAGAGCGCGTCGCAGCAGGGCAAGCCCGAGAGCGAAGTCGCCAAGCAGGCGGCCAACTGGCTGACCAGTGAACTGTTCGGCGCGCTCAACAAGCTGGGCAAGGGCCTGCTCGAAAGCCCGGTCAGCCCCGAGGCAGGGGGCGAATTGCTTGCGCTCGTCGGCAAGGGCACGATCTCGGGCTCGATCGCGAAGCAGGTGCTCGAGAAGATGCTCGAGACGGGCGACGCCCCGGGCGTGATCGTCGAGCGCGAGGGCCTCACCCAGACTTCGGACACCGGCGCGATCGAAGCCGCCGCCGATGCCGTCCTCGCTGCCAATGCCGACAAGGTGGCGCAGTACAGGGGCGGCAAGGAGGCGCTGTTCGGCTTTTTCGTGGGGCAGACCATGAAGGCGATGCAGGGCAAGGCCAATCCGCAACTGGTCAACGAAGTGCTGAAGGCGAAGCTGGGGTAGACGGCCCGACCGGTCCGACTTGGCCCCAATTCGCCTTTTCACCGCGCTGCATCTGTGCTGAATTCCCCTCACTGAATTGGGGGGATATGTGTTTCGTCATCGCGCTTTGGCGGCCACGCTGGTCGTCTTCATCAGTACGGCGCCATGCGCCGCGCAGGAGCAGCCTGCCGCGTCCGTGCAGCCCGTCGCCGAATCTGGGGCACCCTCGTCCGGGGCGTCGCAGCCTGCTTCGGCAATCCCCTCGCCCGAGGGCCTGACGATGCCCAAGCTCGATTTCGCGCCGACGCCGGAGATCGAGAAGGACTTCGACAAGTACTTCTATTTCCACCGCGCCGACACGAGCTTTGCCGAAGCCTACATCGACATCCATGAATGCGATGCGCTGGCAAGCGGCAGCAGCATCTATCTTGGCGGCAATGCCGCGATGGCTGGTGCTACGGCCCAGTATGGCTTGCTTCCGGGCGCAATCGGCAGTGCCATTGGCAGCGCGATTGCCGATGCGATCTTCGGCTCGGCCGCGCGGCGTGAGCAGCGCCGGGTGAACCTGCGCAACTGCATGGGCTTCAAGGGCTACAAGCGTTACGGCCTCAGCCGCGACTTGTGGACCGAGTTCAACTTCGAGGAAGGCATGGGCCGCAAGAAGGAAGACCGGCGCAACGATGCGCTGGCGCTGCAGGCGCTCGTCGCCTCCGGCCTGCGCCGACGGCGAAGGAGCTGGGCCTGTGAGGATCGTCCGCACCGCTCTCGCGGCCGCGCTGGTCGCAGCCAGCCTTGCCGGCACCCCGCTCCGCGCCGATCCGGTAGAGGAGAAGAACGTCCTTTCGGGCAAGGCCAAGTTTGATCCCGCCAAGGGCTACATCCTCGTCAGCGGGCCGACGCGCATCGTCGGCATGTTCCTGCGCGTGCCCGACGATGCGACTCGGGCGGAGTGGGAGAAGGATCGTCAGAAGGCCTTCGAGAAGGCCAAGCGCCGCTACGCAGGCGATCTTGCCGCCTGGAATTTGCAAGCATCCAACGCGCGGGCGAACAAGGCCGAGCCGCCGCCGGCGCCGGTGGAGCCCACGCTGGAAACCTTCCAGTTCGATCCGATCGACTTGCGCGATGCGGTCTCGTTCGGGCCGCAGTACGTCTATGCCAAGGGTGAGCCGACCTATTATCTGCAGGCGGTGAAGCCGGGGACCTATATCTGGTACGGCAACGTGTTTGGCGGCAACGGCCTTCCTGCAGCGGGCACCTGCATGTGCATGGGCACGGTGCGCTTCGAAGTGAAGGCGGGGGTTGTAACCGATACCGGCAACTGGTTCCTCGCCGCGCCCAAGTGGGGCGAGGATATGGACGTTGCCCGCAAGACGGCGATGGAAGCTGCCGCGAAGCGCGCCGCCGAGGGCAAGCAACCGCAAAAGACGATTCCGGTGGGCGAAGTCCGTTTCGGCCGGCCGGCAAGCCTCAAGGACTGGCCTTCGGCACAGGCCGAGTTCCATGCCAATCCCAAGCTGAACAACATGCTCGGCATCTTCGTTTCCCGCCTGGCCCCGGTTCCGGGTGTGCTGGCCTATCACCGCGACATCATCGTGGATGAGCGGACCGGGCAGGAAATCGAAAGCCCGACGCTGATCAGCCGGGCGAAGATCAAGAGGTAAGCGCCGCCGGGGCGCGGGCGGATCTTCCGCGCCCCCCGGCTCCTATTCCGCCTTCACCACTTCCACCGGCAGCCCCAGCCCATCGAGCTGCGGCTTGACCTTGGCGGCATCGCCCACCACGACCCACACCAGCTTGGCAGGATCGATCGCCGTGCGAGCCGCCGCGTCGAGTTCGGCCGGGGTCATCGTGCGATAGCGCTCGGGCAGCGTCTCGTACCAGGTGTCCGGCCGCTTGTAGGTCTCGATCTTGGCAATGCCGTCGAGCACCGCGCCCGAGGTTTCGAACGCGCCCGGCAGTTCGCGCGCGTTGCCCTGGGTGGCGAGTGCGGCTTCTTCCGCCGTGGTGCCCTTGGGCCCAAGGTAGCGCGCCATCTCGCCGCGCAGTTCGGTGATCGAGGGCCCGGTCTTGTCGGTCTGCACCGGGGCGTAGACCATGAAAATCAGCCGTTCCGCACGGTCGTTGATCAGGCTGGCGACACCGTAGGACCAGCCCTTGGTCTCGCGCAGGTTGAGGTTGAGGCGCGAGAGGAAATCGCCGCCGAGCACATCATTGGCGGTGCGCAGGGTAACGGTATCGTCGATGCCGCGGGCGTTGAGGACGGTGCCGGCGAGGATCATCGACTGCGGTGAACCGGGCCGGTCGACGAGGACGATGCGAGGGCTGGGCGCGGGTATCGGGGCGGAGAAGTCCTTGACCGGCGGGGCCATGCGGTTCGCCGCCCAGTCGCCGAAGCTCTTTTCGAGCAGCGGCACGACGTCGGCCAGGGTGGTGTCCCCCACGACATAGATCGTCGCGCGGTCCGGCCGCAGCCAGCGCGCGTGGTAGGCGGCGAGGTCTTCGCGCGTCAGCTTGCTGACGACGGCCGCTTCGCCCGTGCCGCTGGGGGCATAGCCGTAGGGATGCGCCGGGCCGTAAATCGCCGGGTAGAGCACGCGCGCGGCGAGCGAATAGGGATCGGTGCGTTCGGCGCTGATCGTGGAGAGCTGCTGCGCGCGCACGCGTTCAAGCTCGGCTGGGGTCAGCGCGGGGTGGCGCACATAGTCCGCAAGCAGATCGAGCGAAGGCGCAAGGTTCGCGGTCAGCGCACCCAGTTCGAACGCGGTGGAATCGGGAAGGCCGATGCCGCCGATTGAGGCGCCCAGCGTTTCCTTGGCCCGGGCGAGCGCGGAGGAATCGAGGCTGGTTGTGCCCTCGTCCATCAGGCGCAGCAGCAGCGCATTGGTGCCGCGCGCGTCCTTGGGATCGGCGGCAAAACCCGCATCGAACGAGACACGCACCGAAACCACCGGCACCGCGCTACGCCGGGCGAAAACGACCTTCATGCCGTTCTTGAGGCTGGTGCGCTCGATCGCGGGAAAATCGAGCGCAGGCACCTGACCTCCAGCCGGGATCGTGCTGCGATCGGGCTCGCGGCCGCTGGCCACCAGCGCGGTCGGGGTCGGTGCGGAAGGCGCCGCCGGGGCAAGCGCCGCATCGCCGCCGCGCGCCTCGCCGCCCGCCGTGCGCTCGCCGGGCACGACGGTGAGCGCGAAGACCGGGCGCGTGAGCCACTTGGCCATGGCATCGCGCACCATCGCGGGCGTGAGCTTTGCCGTGGCCTCGAGCACGTGGCGGTAGTGCGCCGGGTCGCCCGAATAGAGCAGCCCTTCGGCCAGCGTCGCGGCCTTGCCGCCGCCGCCGACGGATTCGAGCCCGCGGATCTCGCCTGCGGCAAACAGCGTTGCGGCGCGGGCAAGTTCGTCGGCGGAGGGGCCTTCGGTGATCAGTCGGGTCAGCTCGGCATCGAGCGCGGCGCCGGTCTTCGCCGCGTCGACACCGGGCTTCACATCGGCCTGCATCACGAACTGGCCGCCCTGCGCCAGAATGTCGGTATGGGCCGAGACGCCGACCGCAAGCTGCTGGCTGCGCACCAGCGCGTCATCGAGCCGCGAGCTGGCAAGCCCGCCCAGAATCAGACCACCGACCTGGAGCGGCAAGTAGTCGGGATTGTCGAGCCCGGGGATCGTCCAGAAGCGGTAAAGCCGGGTGGTGGCCACGCCGTCATGCACGGTGCGGCTGACGGGGGCGGGGAGCGTGGGCACAGGCGCGCTGACCGGCAGGACCGCAGGCCCAGCAGGAATGGCCCCGAACCACTTTTCCACCTTGGCACGCGCGGTGGCGAGATCGATATCGCCGGCAATGACCAGCACGGCATTGTTCGGGCCGTAATGATCGCGGAACCAACCGCGCACATCTTCGAGGCTGGCGCTGTCGAGATCGGCCATCGAGCCGATGGTGGTGTGGTGATAAGGGTGGCCGGCGGGGTAGAGCGTCTCGAACTGCTCGTACTCGATGAGGCCGTAGGGGGCGTTGTCGCCCTCGCGCTTCTCGTTCTGGACGACGCCGCGCTGGTTATCGAGCTTCTCCTGCGTGACCGCGCCGAGGAGGTGGCCCATGCGGTCGCTTTCGAGCATGAGCGCGCGGTCGAGCGCCGCGGTCGGCACGGTCTCGTAGTAATTGGTCCGGTCAAACGAAGTGGTGCCGTTGAGATCGGTTGCGCCGACTTCCTTCATCGGGCCGAAATAGTCGCCGGGCGCATGCTCCGAGCCGTTGAACATGAGGTGTTCGAAAAGGTGCGCGAAGCCGGTCTTGCCGCGCGGTTCGTTCTTGGAGCCCACCTTGTACCACACCGAGACCGCGACGACCGGGGCCTTGCGATCGGTGTGGACCAGCACGGTGAGGCCGTTGGGCAGCGTGAAGCGCTCGTAGGGAATGTCGACCGCCTTGACGAGATCGGCGACCGGTGCAGCCTTGAGCTGCGGCGCTGGCACCGAGGCAGGCGCGGGCGCGGCGGCGAGCGCAGGCAGGGCGGCGAGGAGGACTGGAAGGGCGAGCAGACGGGCCATCACGAAACGGGGCATGGTGATCCTGCAAGTGAGGCGGCTGCACCGGACGGCGGCCGCGCGGGTTGGTTGGTTTATCTGTTTCAGAGCACGGCGCGCATGAACAGAAGCTAAATCATGCCCGGCTCGCAATATGCCGGGCGAGCGGCGGCCAGGGTGGGGGTTGACACGGTTGACACGGTCCAGAGGAATAATTGAAATCGATCACTTGTCGGGCTTTGATCGATAGAGGCGATCACAGAAAGGCCAGTGCAGGCAAGGCGGGAAGGCATGGATTCGAATATAGCCTAAAAGCGGCGCTGTAGGACAGCCGGTGTCCGACGAACGCCATCCCGCCATCGGCGAGTGTTCCTGGCACCCGCGAGAGGGGAGCAGTTTCAGGCGGTCGGCGCGTCCGCACCGCCTGGCGCCGCCTTTGCGGCGGTAATCGCCTTCTGGCTGCGCACGAAGGGGTAGGCAAGCTGCGACATGTAGCCGGCCGGCACCGTTTCGGGCACGCCGTAGCCTGCGGGCCAGCGCCCTTCGGGCATATGGAAGGTGCCGAAGAGCTTGTCCCATAGTGGAAAGTGGATCGCAAAGTTCACGTCGATCGCCTCTGCCTCGAGACCGTGGTGCCAGTGGTGGAAGCGCGGGGTGACCAGCCAGTGGCCGAGGCGATCGAAATCGCCGCGCATATTGGCATGGACCAGCCCGGAGTAGACGTAGACGAGCGTGACATAGGCCTGCATCACCGAAGGCGAAAAGCCCAGCGTGAGCAGGGGCAGCGAGGTGACCCCGCGCAGCAGCACGACCTTGACCAGATGCATGCGCGCGCCGGCGAGCCAGTCCATCGCCTTGGCCGAATGGTGCACGGCGTGAAAGCCCCACAGGAACGGCACCCGGTGGAAGGCGCGGTGGAACCAGTACTGGCAGAAATCGGTGATCACCATCGCCGCGACGAACTGGACGATCCAGGGCAGGCCGGCGATGGTCGCGCGCAGCCCGTCCCAAGAATCCGAGTGGGCGTTGACGTAAGTCGACGGGGCGAGCGCCAGGTAGGTTGCGACCTGCACCAGCATCGAACTGACGAGGTAGTAGAACAAGTCTTCGCGCCATTCGGTGCGGAACAGGCGCTGGCTGGCATTGTGCGGCCAGATGCGTTCGAACGGCGCGAACATCAGCCCGGTGGCGATGAGGTTCACGACGAAGAAATCGACCCCGAAGAAGATGCCCCAGTCCGCCGTCTCGCGCGGCTGGACATTGGCGCCGCCGAGGAGCGCTGCGGCGATCCCGATCAGCAGCGCGCCGGCCCCCAGCACCTTGCGCGGGCGCAGCAGGAGGCTGAGCAGGGCGAGCCCGTAGCTCGACAGCAGCACCGCATGGACCAGCGGGCGGAACCACAGGGCTTCGCGGATCTTTGCCAGTTCGGGCGTGGCGAACCAGCCCGGCCAGCGCAGCGCAACGACAAGACCGAGCCCCGCGCAGGCCAGCAGAAGCGCGAAGAAGCCCGAATACCAGCCGGAGCCGAACCGGCGCACTGCGACGGGTGCCTCAAGATCCTTGCGCAGTTCCCGGACCGGATCGAATCGACCTACCATTGCCGATACCTCTGAGGTGAAGCGTTATACTTGGCCTAGCGAGGCAATATTAACACTCTCTTCGAAAAACGGCATAGGTTGCGGTGATTTATTTGAACCAGTTCGGTCTGATCTCCATTCGGCGCCGGACGGCATCGCGCGGAGGAACGGATCGCATGGAATTTTGATCCATGTCCTTGTGTGGCCGAAATGACACACTACCTTCTGGCTATCAGGAGGAAATCCAACCCATGAACCTCGAGAAATTCACCGATCGCGCCAAGGGCTTCCTGCAGGCGGCGCAAACCGTTGCCATTCGCATGAGCCACCAGCGGATCGCGCCCGAGCACGTGCTCAAGGCCCTGCTCGAAGACAGCGAGGGCATGGCATCCGGGCTGATCCAGCGCGCCGGGGGCACGGCTTCCGTGGCGCTCGCCGAAGTGGACAAGGCGCTCGCGAAGATCGCGTCCGTGTCCGGTGGGGGCGCGCAACAGACGCCTGGCCTCGACAATGACGCGGTGCGCGTTCTCGATTCCGCTGAGCAGATCGCGGCGAAGTCTGGCGATGCCTATGTGACGGTCGAGCGCATGCTCGTCGCGCTGGCCCTCGCCACGACCACAGCGGCGGGGCAGGCGCTGAAAGCGGCCAATGTCACGGCGCAGGCGCTTGAAGCGGCAATTACCGCGCTGCGCGGCGGGCGGACGGCAGACAGCGCCGGGGCGGAGAACGCCTACGAGGCGATGAGGAAGTATGCCCGCGATCTCACCGAGGCGGCGCGCGAGGGCAAGCTTGATCCTGTCATCGGGCGCGATGAGGAAATTCGCCGCACGATCCAGATCCTGGCGCGGCGGACCAAGAACAATCCCGCGCTGATCGGCGAGCCGGGCGTGGGCAAGACCGCGATTGCCGAAGGGCTCGCGATCCGCATCGCCAATGGCGACGTGCCCGACAGCCTCAAGAACCGCCGCCTGATGTCGCTCGATATGGGCAGCCTGATTGCGGGCGCGAAATATCGCGGCGAGTTCGAGGAGCGGCTGAAGGCCGTGCTCGACGAAGTGAAGGGCGCCGAGGGCGAGATTATCCTGTTCATCGACGAGATGCACACGCTGATCGGCGCGGGCAAATCGGAAGGCGCGATGGATGCGGGCAATCTGCTGAAGCCGGCGCTGGCGCGCGGCGAACTGCATTGCATCGGTGCGACGACGCTCGACGAGTACCAGAAGTATGTCGAGAAGGACCCCGCGCTGCAGCGGCGGTTCCAGCCGGTGTTTGTCGGCGAGCCGACCGTGGAGGACACCATCTCGATCCTGCGCGGGCTCAAGGAGAAGTACGAGCTGCACCACGGCGTGCGGATCACCGACGGTGCCATCGTGGCGGCGGCGACGCTCTCCAATCGCTATATCGCGGACCGTTTCCTGCCCGACAAGGCGATCGACCTCATGGACGAGGCGGCGAGCCGGCTGCGCATGGAAGTGGAGAGCAAGCCCGAGGAAATCGAGAACCTCGACCGGCGGATCATTCAGCTCAAGATCGAGGACATGGCGCTCGCCAAGGAGAGCGACTCTGCCTCGAAGGACCGGCTGGCGGCGCTGCGCGAGGAGCTCGCCAATCTGGAGCAGCAATCGAGCGAACTGACGACGCGCTGGCAGAACGAGCGCGACAAGATCGCGGCCGAGGGCAAGATCAAGGAAGCGCTCGATGCGGCGCGGATCGAGCTGGAGCAGGCGCAGCGGCAGGGCGATCTCGGCAAGGCGGGGGAACTGGCCTATGGCCGGATTCCCGAGCTCGAGAAGCAGCTGGCCGAAGCGCAGGGCATGGCGGAGAACGCCTTGCTGCGCGAAGAGGTGACGGCCGACGACATTGCGGGCGTGGTCAGCCGCTGGACCGGGGTGCCGGTCGAGCGGATGCTGCAGGGCGAGCGCGAGAAGCTGCTCAAGATGGAAGAGACCATCGGCAAGCGGGTGATCGGGCAGCGCGATGCGGTGGTCGCGGTTTCCAAGGCCGTGCGGCGTGCGCGTGCGGGTTTGCAGGATCCGAACCGGCCGCTGGGCTCGTTCCTGTTCCTCGGCCCCACGGGCGTCGGCAAGACCGAGCTGACCAAGGCGCTGGCGGGCTTCCTGTTCGACGACGACAACGCGATGGTACGGATCGATATGTCCGAGTTCATGGAGAAGCACTCCGTGAGCCGGCTGATCGGTGCGCCTCCGGGCTATGTCGGCTATGATGAAGGCGGCGTGCTGACCGAGGCGGTGCGGCGACGGCCCTATCAGGTCGTGCTGTTCGACGAGGTCGAGAAGGCGCACCAGGACGTGTTCAACGTGCTGCTGCAAGTGCTCGACGATGGGCGGCTGACCGACGGGCAGGGCCGCGTGGTGGATTTCACCAACACGCTGATCGTGCTGACGTCCAACCTTGGCAGCCAGTACCTTGCGAACCTTGAGGAAGGGCAGGACGTTTCGGTTGTCGAGCCGCAGGTGATGGACGTGGTGCGCGGGCACTTCCGGCCCGAGTTCCTCAACCGGCTGGACGAGATCATCCTGTTCCACCGGCTGGGCCATGAGCACATGGCACCGATCGTCGATCTGCAGGTGGCGCGGGTGCAGGCGCTGCTGAAGGATCGCAAGATCGTGATCGACCTGACCGATGCAGCGAAGCGCTGGCTGGGGCGGGTGGGCTACGATCCGGTCTATGGCGCGCGCCCCTTGAAGCGGGCGGTGCAGCGCTATGTGCAGGATCCCTTGGCCGAGCGGCTGCTTGGGGGCGAAGTGCCTGATGGCAGCACGGTGCGGATCGACGAGGGCGATGGCGCTTTGACGTTTGTGGTGGAGTAATTGGGTTCACGCGGAGGCGCGTAGGCGAGGAGAAGAAGGGGTTTCGCGCAGAGACGCCGAGGTCCGCAGAGATGGAGCGAGTATCGGCCGAAGGCCCTTAACTCGCTCCGTGACTCAAGGATCAGAAGCGGCTTCGCCGCAAACACCACATTCTCTGCGGAACTCTGCGTCTCTGCGCGAAACCCTCTCACCTTCTCCGCGCCTCCGCGCCTCCGCGTGAAACCCTTAATCTCACCCGCAGGCCGGACAATGTTCCCCCGCCGGCATAGCACCCCCGCAAGCCCGGCACCGCGCGCTTGTGCCCAGCGCGAGTTCGTGGCCCAGCGCGACGCGCTCGTCGAAGACGAAGCATTCGCCTTGCCACAGGCTTTCGCCCGGCGGCACGTCTTCGAGATAGCGCAGGATGCCGCCTTGCAGGTGGTAAACTTCCTCCACGCCTTCGGCCTTGAGGAAAGCGGTCGATTTCTCGCAGCGGATGCCGCCTGTGCAGAACATCGCGACCTTGCGCGGCTTCGCCAGCAGGCGCTCGCGTTCGCGGCGGAACCAGGCGGGAAACTCGCGGAAGGTGCGGGTTTCGGGATTGATCGCGCCGGGGAACGTGCCGATCGCGACTTCGTAGGTATTGCGCGTGTCGATCACGAGGACTTCGGGATCGGCGATCAGCGCGTTCCAGTCGTGCGGCGCGACATAAGTGCCAGCGCTGGCGAGCGGGTCGATGGCGGGCTCGCCCATCGTCACGATCTCGCGCTTCACCCGCACCTTCATCCTGCCGAAGGGCATGGCTTCAGCGCTGGAGAACTTCACGTCGAGATCGGCGCAGTAGGGCAGGGTGCGGATGTGATCGAGCACCCGCGCGATCGCTTCGGCGTTGCCCGCGATGGTGCCGTTGATGCCTTCGCTTGCCAGCAGCAAGGTTCCCCGGATGCCTTGCGCCTCGCACAGCGCCAGCAGCGGGCCCATCAGCGCTGCCGGGTCTTCAAACCGGGCGAAGCGATAGAGCGCGGCGACGGTGAGGGGCGCGGGCGGGATCATGGCGAGGGGGCGTAGCGCATTGCCTGCCGCAGGCAAGTGGCTCGTGGCGCGGCTGCTCTCACTTTTGAGGGGCGGCGTTTTGAGGCAGGTCAAAGCCTGCGCAGGGCTTGCTGCGCCATCATCCCTTGCGGATGAGGAGAGCAAGCATGGTCGAGACGCTTACCGGCACCAACCGCTCGAATGGCATCACCTATGATGCCCTGCTGGACATGGACACGCACCGCGTGCCGCCGCGCCTGCGCGAGGACAGTCCGCTGGAGCCGGGGCCGACGATAGTCGATCCGAGCATCTACTTTTCGCGTGATTTCTTCGATCTGGAGGTCGAACGGCTGTGGAAGCGGGTGTGGCAGATGGCCTGCCATGAGGACGACATCCCGAATGTGGGTGACAGCCATGTTTATGATATCGCGCACCTTTCCTACATCGTGGTGCGCACCGGGCCGGACGAGATCAAGGCCTTCCCCAACGCCTGCCTCCACCGCGGGCGCGCGCTGCTGACCGAGAACAGCACGGGAATGCATGAATTCCGCTGCCCATTCCACGGCTGGGCCTGGAAGATCGACGGCGCGCTCAAGGAAGTGCCGTGCCAGTGGGATTTCCCTTCGGTCAGCGCGAAGACGCACAGTCTGCCGCCGGTTCGCGTCGGGCGCTGGGGCGGGTGGGTGTTCATCAACCCCGATGACAACGCGCAGCCCTTCGAGCAGTTCCTTGGCGATATCGACAGGCACTTCCAGCCGATCCCGTTCGAGCGGCGCTACAAGGCGGTGCATGTCGCGAAGAAGCTGCGCTGCAACTGGAAGGTGGCGCAGGAGGCCTTCATGGAGGCCTACCATGTGGTGGCGACGCACCCGACGCTGCTTGACGTGATGGGCGATGCCAATTCGAAGTACGACGTGTTCGGCAACATGTCGCGCGCGATCTCGCCCAATGGCCTCCTCAGCCCGCACGTGAACCCCGCGCTGTTGGCCGATCCGCTGGAAGGCGCGAAGACCTATGCCAAAGTGCGCCACGCGCTGTCGGGCAATGTCTATGAACGGCTCGGCGAGGACCGGGTCAAAGTGACTGCACGCGACGGGCGTACCGGGGTGTTCGATCACCAGGCGCACCATATCGAGGGCGAGCTTGACCACGCCGACGTGCAACTGTGCGACTGGGTGGGTGGGCGTTTGCCGGAAGGGTGGGAGCTGGAGGAAGACCACACCACCTCCGGCCCGGTTCCCGACCGCCGAAAGGCCATGGCGGATGCATCGCGCGAATATTGGCGGGCGACTTTGGGCGACGAGGTCGACACACTGTCCGACGCCGAGTTCGTCGACACGATCTACTACAACCTCTTCCCCAACATCAGCCCATGGGGATGCCTCAACCCGATCTTCTACCGGTTCCGCCCGCTGGGCGACAATCCGGAGGAGTGCATCCACGAGACGATGTTCATGATGCCCGTGAGGCAAGGCGAGAAGCGGCCCGCGCCGGCCAAGGTGCACTGGCTCGATTTCGACGACGATTATTGCGATGCCGAGGAACTTGGCATGCTGGCCAAGGTGTTCAATCAGGACGTGGTCAACCTGCCGCATGTGCAGAAGGGCATGAAGTCGATCAAGTCGAAGGAGATCGTGTTTGCCAACTATGGCGAAACGAAGATCCGCCACTTCCACAAGCTGCTGAACGCGCAGCTTTCGCGTTAGGGACGGATTCGTCCGCCGAGCAAAAGTACCAGTTGCCGCTGGGTTCCGGCGGCGCGACAACGGGGCAATTGCTCCGGAACCAAAGGGTTTGCCATGTCACGTGAACAGCTGATCGAAATGACTCGCTCCCTGATCGCCCATGGCGATGCAGGCACGATGGAACTGGCCGACGAGGTCGTGCGCATCCCCGCCTCGACCTACACCGACGAGGCGCTGTTCGAGCGGGAGAAGAAGCAGATCTTCCGCCGCCTGCCGCTCATGGTCGCGCCTTCGTGCGAGATCCCCGAGCCGGGCGACTACAAGGCGATGGACATCTGCGGCGTGCCGCTGCTGCTCACCCGGCAGCGCGACGGCTCGGTCGGTGCCTTCCTCAACATGTGTTCGCACCGCGGCAATCCAGTCGCCTCGGGCAGCGGCAATGCCAATCGCTTCACCTGCGGCTATCACGGATGGACCTTCAAGAACGACGGCGACCTCATCGGTGTCGCCAGCCCGCAGGATTTCGGCACGGTGGACAAGGCAGCGCTCTGCCTGACGCGCTTCCCGGTGCATGAAAGCGCAGGGCTGATCTGGGCGACGCTCGATCCCAAATCGAAGCTGCCGATTGCCGATTACCTTTGCGGCTATGACGACCTGCTCGCGGCCTTCGGGTTCGAGACCTGGCATCTCTTCAGCCAGCGCACGCTTTCGGGGCCGAACTGGAAGACGGCCTACGACGGCTACCTCGATTTCTACCATCTGCCGGTGCTCCACGCGAACACGTTCGGCGCTGATTTCTACAACCGCGCCAACTTCTTCGAGTTCGGCCCGCACCAGCGGCTCTCCACCCCGTCGAAGTTCGCGATCAAGGTTTCCTCGGATGATGACCGCCAGATCGATCTCACGACGCTGAACGATGACGAGATCCCCAACGACGTGCTGGTGCAAGGCGTGTGGACGATCTTCCCGCATATCTCGATCGCCAGCTTCTACGGCGGCGGCCTGCGCGGCGCGATGATCAGCCAGCTCTTCCCGGGCGACAAGGTGGGCGAAAGCTTTACCACCCAGTTCTACGTCATGGAAAAGAAGCCCGAGGACGAGGCCGCCATCAAGGCCGCGCACGAGCAGTTCGACTTCCTCGAGATCGTGGTGCGCGACGAGGACTACAAGACCGGCAAGCGCCAGCACGTGGCGCTGCAGAGCGGCCTGATGAAGGACGTCCTCTTCGGCCGCAACGAGCGCGGCGGCCAGGTGTTCCACACCTGGGCGGCGAAGCTGCTGGCAGCGAGCGACGACGATCTGGTCGAGATCTTCGCCCGTGAGGCGCAGCGCGAAGCGGCGGAGTAAGCGGGCAGGGCGGCCTTCGCGGCCCCCCCCCCCTCAGCCGTCCTTGTAGTAGTAGCTGTAGCCGTTGATTGCCGGCGCGCCGCCGAGGTGCGCGTAGAGCACGCGGGTGCCCTCGGGGAAGAAGCCCTTGCGCGTCAGGTCGATCATGCCCTGCATCGACTTGCCCTCGTAGACCGGGTCAGTGATCATCGCCTCGGTGCGGGCGGCGAGGCGGATGGCATCGCTGGTTTCTTCCGAGGGGACGCCATAGGCCGGGTAGGCATAGTCGGGGTTGATCACGATCTCGTCCTCCCGGATCTGGCGGCCGAGGCCGACCAGTTCAGCCGTGTTGTCGACGATGGAGCGGACCTGTGCGCGGGTCTGCTCGAGCGTGCCGGAGGCGTCGATGCCGATAACCGTTTGGGCGCGGTCCTGCGCGGCGAAGCCGACGATCATGCCGCCTTGGGTCGAGCCTGTGACAACGCAGACCACGATGAAATCGAACTTGAAGCCCAGTTCCGCTTCCTGTGCAGCGACTTCCTCGGCAAACCCGACGTAGCCCAGCGCGCCGTACTTGTGGACCGAGGCGCCGGCGGGGATGGCGTAGGGCTTGCCGCCAGCGGCCTTGACGCTCTCGATCGCGTCTTCCCAGCTCTGGCGGATGCCGATGTCGAACCCTTCGTCCACGAGGCGGCTGTCCGCGCCCATCAGGCGGGTGAGCAGGATATTGCCGACGCGGTCGTAGACGGCGTCGTAGTGCGGCACCCACTTCTCCTGCACGACGACGCACTTCATGCCGAGCTTGGCAGCGGTGGCGGCGACCATGCGGGTGTGGTTCGATTGCACCCCGCCAATGGAAACCAGCGTGTCCGCGCCCGAGGCGATGGCATCGGGGACGATGTATTCGAGCTTGCGCAGCTTGTTGCCGCCGAAAGCGAGGCCGGAGTTGCAATCATCGCGCTTGGCCCAGATCTCGACCTTGCCGCCGAGCGCTTCGCTGAGGCGGGGGAGGCGCTCGATGGGGGTGGGGCCATACGTGAGCGGGTAGCGTTCGAACGGGGCGAGAAGGGACATGGCGGCTCCGCAATTGGGGTGATTCGCCGCTGAAGCTAGCCAAAACGCGGCGAAAGGTGCTTGCAAAGTCCGACCTGATAATGGGCCTTGAAGGCCTATTCCGGTTTCCGATTTCGTATTTTTTCCGCTAATGTCTGCATCCATGAAAGATTCTTCCCCAACGTTCGACCGCATCGATCGCAACTTGCTGCGCCTGCTTCAGGCCGATGGGCGCCGCTCCAATCAGGAACTGGCCGAGGCGGCGAACATCAGCCCGGCAACCTGCCACCGCCGCGTGGCGCGGCTGGTCGAGTGCGGGGCGATCAGCGGATTTCGCGCGGGCATCGATCCGGGCGTGGTGGGCCTCGGCACACTGGTCATGGTGGGCGTTGTGCTCGATCGCTCGACGCCCGAGAGCTTCGCCGCGTTCGAGGGCGCGGTCGTGGGGATGAAGGAAGTGCTCGACTGCAATCTGGTGGCGGGAGACTTCGACTATCTGCTCAAGATCCGCGTGCGCGACATTGCTGATTTCAATGCGCTCCATGGCCAGCGGCTGCTGACCCTGCCCGGCGTGCGGCAGACGCGGACCTTTTTCGTCATGAAGGAAGTGAAGGAAAACGCGCCGCTGGGATTCTAGATGGCGGCGCATTGCGCGCGGTGCCTTGCAGGCATAGTCTGCGCTGGCGACTTGGGATCGGGGGACTTGGTCATGCGCCTGTATCGGATGCTGGGACTGGCTTTGCTGGCGGGTGGGGCGGTGGCTGCCGCTGCGGCGACCACGCTGCATTCAGCGCCGCGAAACGATGCGGCAGCGCTCGCGATGCTCGATCCCTCGCGGCTGGCGGCCGCGGCCTGTGCCGAGCGGGCGCGGGCAAGCGAGCCGGTGCTCTTGCGGAGGCTGCGGCAAGCGGCGGCGCTGATGGGGCCGGTCGTGCCGGGCAAGTTTCCGCTCTATGGCGGCGTGCCGCGCTCGGCGCTGGAGCCTGGCGGGCTGACGCCGGAGGCAAGGCCCTGGTTCGATCAGGGCCTCGAGATGGCCTACAACTTCAACCATGCGGCAGCGGTCGCCTCGTTCCGCAAGGCGCAGGCGCTCGCGCCCGGATGCGCGCTGTGCTTCTGGGGCGAGGCGCTGGTGCAGGGCCCCAATATCAATGCGCCGATGGACGCCAAGGCGCTGGCGCCCACGCTGACAGCGTTGGCGAAGGCGCAGGCGCTCGCGCCGGGCGCCCCGGCGCTCGACCGGGCCTTGGTGGCGGCGCTGGCGGCGCGCTATTCGGCCGATCCCAAGGCCGACCGCGCCGCAATGGATGCCGCTTATGCCGATGCCATGCTGGCGCTGGCGGGCCAGATGCCGGCCAACGACGAACTGGCCGTGCTGGCCGCCGAAGCGGCGATGGACACCAGCCCGTGGAACTACTGGCAGCCCGGCCGCAGCGAACCACGCGCGCGGATCGACAAGGCGGTCGCGCTGGTCGAGGGCGTCCTGACGCGCCATCCCGGGCATCAGGAGGCGGCACATCTCTATATCCACATGATGGAAAACTACGTCGATCCTGCGCGGGCGGAGAAGGCGGCGGACGCACTGGCGCTGAGCGCGATGCCCGAGGCGGGGCACCTCGTCCACATGCCGGGGCACATCTACTACCGCATCGGGCGCTACAAGGATTCGATCCGCGCCAATATCGCGGCGGCGAAGTCGGACGAGGCCTATCTGGCGCGGGTGCCGGACGATGGGCTGTACCGCTATGGCTATTATCCGCACAACGTGCACTTCATCGTGACTTCGGCGCAGCAGGCGGGTGATCTCAACCTTGCCGTGGCGCAGGCGCGCAAGATGATGCGGATCATTCCCGAAGCCAAGGCAGTGGAACTGGGCTGGGTGCAAGCGGTGGTCGCGGCGCCCTCGTTTGCCTTTGCCCAAGGCGGAACCCCGGCGCAGATCCTCGCGCTGCCGAGGCCCGACGGGCGCCTGCCTTATGTGCTGGCGATGTGGCACTATGCGCGCGGGGTTGCCTTTGCGCGGCTCAGGCAGCCTGGCGCGGTGGACGCGGAACTCGCGGCGATGGACCGGCTTACGGCGGACCCGGGCATCAAGGTACTCGAGGGGCAGGGGACGCCGGGAACCGACCTCATCCATCTGGCGCAGCATGTCATGCGCGGACGGCTGGCCTTTGCGCGGGGCGATTATGCGGCGGCGGCGGAAGCCTACCGCAAGGCGCAGGCTATCGAGGGGACGATCCCCTATCAGGAGCCGCCCTATTGGTATTATCCGGTGGGTCAGTCGCTTGGCGCAGCACTGCTGGCGGCGGGCAAGGCGGCCGAGGCGCGCGATGCGTTCCATCAGGCGCTGCTGGTTGCACCCGGCAATGGCTGGGCGCTGTGGGGCCTTGCGAAAGCCGAGCGCGCGCTGGGCCACGACCTGGAGGCGCGGGCCGCCGAAGCGGCGCTTGGCCGCGCCTGGCTGGGTGACCGGCGGCTGCTGACGCTCGACCGGCTCTAGTTACATGAGGCCGAGCTTGCCGCCGCTTTCGGCATAGGCGCGGAAGGCTTCGAGGCGGGCGGGACTGGAGACGGCTCGGACCGGGGCTTCCTTGTCGCCAAGGCCCATGACGATGGCGGTGACCCTGGTAACCGGCGACCAGCCCCTGCCGGGCCGGCCGGTGCGCATGAAGGCGAGGAGACGGCGCTGCCATTGGCGGGAAACAGCGATGTCGGCGGGGGTGAAGCGGCGCGGTCCCAGGCCGAGATTGCCGAAGACGTAGGGTAGCTGCGAGGAGTGGAAGGCGCCCCATGGCTGGCCGCCCTTCGCTCGCGGATAGGCATGGTCGTAGAGGTAGGCGAAGACCATCTGGCGGGCGCTGCGGGTACGATCCTTCGACCAGAGAAGCAGGCCCGCCATGTAGCGGTCGCGCGCGATCAGGGCGTTTGAAGCTGCCGCCTCGGCGTCCGTCGTGTGCGGGTAGAGCGCGAGGAGGCGGTCGGCGAAAGTGCCGTAGCGCGCGTTGAGCGCGGCCCCGAGCTGGGCGGGGGTGCGGATCGTGGGGTCGATCATTTCGGCACTGTTGTAGCCGGAGACCAGCGGCACCGGGCTGGCGACAGGGCCGCTGGCGCGGGCGGGATCGAAGGGGACGATCTTGCCATCGACATTTGGCACGAAAAGCAGGCGCGGCGGGCCGCTGCCGGGGACATAGCGGGTGGTCTCGATCAGCGTTTCTGCGGAGACGGCGCGCAGGTCCGAGAGTGTGGCGGCCCCCAGCTTTGCAGCGAGGTCGGTGCCGATCTGTTCGTTGGTGGCGAGCGGCGGAATGTCGATCGCCATGCTGGCGCCGCTGAAGGCGACAGCCTTGGCGAAGAGGTCCTTGGCCAATGGCGAGATCATCAGATCCGCGACAGAAGCTGCGCCCGCACTTTCGCCCGATACGGTGACATTGGCGGCATCGCCGCCAAAGCGGGCGGCATTGGCCTTGATCCACTGCAACGCTGCGATCTGATCCAGGAGGCCATAGTTGCCCGAGGAGCCAAGCGCGCTTTCGGCGGTCAGCGCGGGGTGGGCCAGGAAGCCAAGGACGCCGACGCGGTAGTTGAGGGTGATCACCACGGCGCCTTGTGCGGCAAGTTTCGCTCCGTTGTAGATCGGCAGAGAGCCGCTACCGCCGCCAAAGCCGCCGCCATGGATGAAGACGAGAACCGGGAGCTTCCTGCCCGCGCCGCGCGGCTTCCACACGTTGAGCGTAAGGCAATCCTCGCTCATCGCACCGTCGGCCAGGAATTCGGCCGTATAAGGCCCCCATGCGGCGGGAACGCCCTGCTGGCAGGAAGGGCCGGTGTGCGAGCCATCGCGGACACCCTGCCACGGCGCGGCAGGCCGAGGTTCGCGCCAGCGGTTCGCGCCTGCCGGCGGGGCGGCATAGGGTATGCCGAGGAAGGCCTCTGCCCCGCCCTGCGCCGCGCCGCGCACTTCGCCGAGCGTGGTCGAAACGACGCTTTGCGCCTGCACGGCGGAAGGGAGTGCAAGAACGAGGGCAAGTGAGAGACGGGCGTACATGTCGGCGGGCTCCTCAAGGGGCAAGTTTAGAAAACTAGAAGAGAAATTCTATTTTGCAACTGACAACGCGGGATTTGACACGCGTGCCGTGCTGCTTATCCCTAGGCCCTCTTCAACCAAGGGGATTGGCGTGGGCGCAGTAGGGATCGCAGAGGCAGGTCAGGCAGGCGGCGTGGAGCTGAGCCGCACGCTCTTGCCGCGCCACGTTTCGATGATCGCGATCGGCGGGATCATCGGAGCGGGACTGTTCGTCGGCTCCTCGACCACGATTTCGCTGACCGGGCCCGCGGCGGTGATTTCCTACCTCATCGCGGGTATTCTCATCCTGCTCGTGATGCGCATGATCGCGGAAATGGCGATCGTGCTGGAAGGCGTGCGGACGTTTCCGGACTTTGCGCGCGCCGGCCTCGGGCATCTGGCGGGCTTCCTTTCGGGCTGGCTTTATTGGTATTTCTGGGTCGTGGTGGTGGCGGTTGAAGCGATTGCCGGGGCCAAGATCATTCATGGCTGGCTGCCGGGCGTGCCGGAATGGGCGATCGGCGGGGGGCTGACGGCGCTGATGACAGGGGTGAACCTCCTCTCGACGCGCAGCTACGGCGAGTTCGAGTTCTGGTTCTCCTCGATCAAGGTGGCCGCGATCATCGTGTTCAGCCTGATCTGCGGGCTCTGGGTGTTCGGGATCACCGCGCCGCAGGGCTTTTCCATCGGGAACCTTACCGCACACGGCGGCTTTGCGCCGCATGGCTGGGGGCCGGTGCTGGCGGGTGTCGCATCGACCATCTTCTCGCTTTGCGGTGCGGAGATCGCGACGATTGCCGCGGCGGAATCGCCCGATCCGGCCAAAGTGATCGCGCGGATGACCGTTTCGGTCGCGCTGCGCATCGTGATCTTCTACGTGCTTGCCATCGGCCTCATCGTCGCGGTGGTGCCATGGACGCAGATCGTGCCCGGCCATTCGCCCTTCGCCACGACGCTGGCGGCGATGCACATTCCCGGCGGCGAGACGATCATGAGCGCGGTGGTGCTGGTTGCGGTGCTTTCATGCCTCAACAGCGGCCTCTACGTGACGAGCCGTGCGCTGTTCGGCCTTGCGCGCTTTGGCGATGCGCCGGACTGGCTGGTGCACGTGAACGCACGAGGGGTGCCGGCGCGGGCGATCATTGCCGCGAGCCTGTTTGCCTACGGCGCGTTGGCGGCGCAGTGGCTTTCGCCGGGCGCCGTGTTCAGCTTCCTCGTCAACTCGTCCGGCGTGACGATGATCCTGCTCTACATGCTGGTCGGGATTGCGCAGCTGCGCGAGCGGACGCGGGCTGAGCGCGAGGCGCCGGAGCGGCTGACCCTGAAGATGTGGTTCCATCCTTTCGGCACGCTGGTTGCGCTGGCAGCGATGCTCAGCGTTCTGGTGTTCATGGGGCTGCAGCCAGATCTTGCCTCGCAGCTGTGGATGAGCCTGCTGGTGGCGGGGCTGTTTGCGGCGGCGTTCTGGCTGCTGCGGACGGGAAAGCGCGCCTGAGATGCCGCAGCTGATTACGGCGGAGGACGCGGCCGCGCTGGTAAAGTCCGGCATGTGGCTGGACTACGGCTTTGGCGCGACGCAGGCCGAGGCCTTCGACAAGGCGCTTGCCAGCCGGGTGCATGAACTGTCCGGCGTGAAAGTGCGCAACTGCCTGACGACCCGGCCGCGCGCGTTTCAGGAAGCCGATCCGGCAGGCACCCATATGCTGAGCGCGAGCTGGCATTTCAGCGGCTACGACCGGCGCCAGTTCGATGCGGGTCGCTGCGCTTATATCCCGCTGAACCTCGGCGAGTGGCCCGATCTCTATCGCCGGTTTGTGGAGCGGGTGGATATCGCGGTGTTCCAGGTCTGCCCGAAGGACGTGGACGGCAATTACAACTTCTCGATCTCTGCCTCCTATCTGCGTTCGCTGGTGGAGAAGGCGGATGTGGTGATCGTCGAGGTCAATCCGGCGCTGCCTTATTGCTTTGGGCCCGATAACGCGGTGCATGAAAGCGAGGTGGACTTCGTGATCGATCTACCCGCGCTTCCCGCCGCCGAACTGCCGGGCGCGGTATCGAGCGAGGTGGATCTGGCCATCGCGCGGCTGGTGGCAGCGGAAATCCGCGACGGGGACTGCCTGCAACTGGGGATCGGAGGGCTGCCCAATGCGGTGGGGCGCGCCATTGCCGAGGCCGGCGTCAGGGACCTTGGCGTCCACACCGAGATGATGGTCGAGGGCCTGGTCGAACTGGTGAAATCGGGCGCCGCAACGGGCGCGCGCAAACAGATCGACGTGGGCAAGGCGGTCTATGCCTTCGCCATCGGCACGGCGGACATCTACGCCGCGCTGGACCGCAATCCGGCCTTCGAGGCGCGGCAGGTGGATTATACCAACCTGCCAAGCTCGGTAGCGCGCAACGACAATGTCTTTTCGGTCAACAGCACCGGGCAGATGGACTTGCAGGGGCAGGCGGCATCGGAAGCCGACGGCTATCGGCATTTCAGCGGAACCGGCGGCCAGCTCGGCTTCGTGCGCGCGGCCTACGAATCGCAAGGCGGGCGCGGTTTCCTGTGCATGCCCTCGACTTACGAGAAGCACGGGGTGCGCAAGAGCCGGGTCGTGGCGGGCCTCGCGCCCGGCACGATCGTGACCGTGCCGCGCACCGATGTGATGCATGTCGCGACCGAGTACGGGATGGTGTGTCTGAAGGGCCTTGCCGTGCCCGAACGGGCCAACGCGATGATCTCCATCGCGCACCCGGATTTCCGCGAGGAGCTGGAGCGCGACGCTTACGCCAACGGGCTGATTCCCCGCGCGTATTTCTGAGGCTTGTCCGCTCCAAGTCGGGCTGGCAAGTACGTCCGCGCGATCCAGCAGCTCAGTCTTTCACCCCAGACCGCGGGAAATCGCGCGCCATCCGGCTTCGCCATGTCGTTTGCATGCGCGGGACACCGGGAATCCGGAAACCGGCCGGGTTGTGGCACTGCTGGCATACCGTGCCGAAGGTACCTTGGTGCACGTCGTCTTTCTTGTGGCAGTCGATGCAGCGGTTGCCGACTTTCACCGTGTTGACCGACTTCGGGTGACAGCCAACGCAGGTGACGCGCGCGTGCAGGCCGAGCAGCGGGAAGCCGGTCCTGGCATGATCGAACTTCGCGACCTTCCAGGTGGACTGGCTGTGGCAGCTTTCGCATTTGGGCCCGTCCGCACCCCGGTGGACATCGTCCTTCACGTGACAGCCTACGCATGGCACCGGCGCCGCGCTTGGCCGGGTGGTGCGGTCGTGGCAGCCTGTGCAAGCCACGCTGCGGTGGGCCCCGCGCAGCGGAAATGAGACCACGCGTTCATGGTTGAATGCAATGGCGCGCCAGTTGGTGGTGATGTGGCAGTCTGCGCAGCGGGTTCCGTCCGCGCCGCGGTGAACATCCTGTTTGAGGTGGCACGCCGCGCAGGCGGTCGAAACGCCGTGCCACTGCTCCTTCACATGGCAGCCGAGGCACGGCGTCGTGCGATGCGCACCCGTCAATGGATAGCGTGTGCGATCGTGATCGAACGGCAGCAGTTCGCGCCAGCGGTTGGTTGTGTGGCACGATTGGCACTGCGGCCCGAGGCGCCCCTTATGGATATCCTGCCGTGCATGGCACGCCGCGCATGCCTGCGGTGTTTCGCGAAACCGCACCAAGCCCGGATGGCACGCTGCGCATTTGGTGCGCACATGTCCGCCGGTCAGGCGATAGGCGGACTGGGTCTGGTGGTTGAAGGTCTTGATATCGAGCGGTGGCGCAAGGCGATGCGCAAGCCCCCGGTGCTCGGCATGGCATTCGCGGCATGCCGCCGTCCGAGCCTTGGGCGTGAGGCCATGAAACCGTGATCGGCTGGCCCGGTCGCGTGCAATGCCCTTGTGGCAGGCAAGGCACTGCACGGGCTGCGCGGCGCGCTTGAAGGACTGGTGGCAGGCCGTGCAACGGGCTTCGAGCCGGGCATGCCCGCGTGACAGGGGCCCTGGGCTCACCAGCCGCTCGATCACCGTTTCCGCATGCACGGTGCCTGCGCTGCCCAGCAAGGCCAGCGCCATTAGCAAGGCAAGGCGCCGCAGCCACCGCATCAGTAGGCGTGCGCCATATAGACGTGCACAATCACCGCCGGCACCAGCACCAGCGATGGCGGCACGTGCAGGTAGTGCCACGCCTCGGCCGGCGCGAGGAGCCAGCGGTTGCCGCTGCGCCGTGCCGGTCCCAGCAGATAGCGCGCAACGAGCCCGCTTGCGACCACCAGCAGGGTTGCCGCCAGTGCAAAGCTGCTGTTGATCGAACCCCATGCAAACCGCGCGTGGATCACCACGGCGACTGCACCGCTCAGACCCAGCAGGATATGCGCGTTGTACCAGCGCGACACCGGCACTCGTCCGGTCCGCGCACGTTTGCGCAGCGAGAAGCCCAGCACCATGAGCATCGCCAGTGCGCCGCCGAGACCCATGAGATAGCCCGGCCATGCCTGCGGATCGAGCGCGGGATCGGCCCTGTGCAGCCATCCCCAGCGCAATACCGCGAGCGCTGCGGCCGCCACCGCGAGATCGGCCAGCGGCGGGCGCAGGGCGCCAGCGGCAATGCGCAGCGGATCATCGCCACTGGTTTTCGCACTGGCGTCCATCAACCTCACTTTGCGAAAACGGCCGGGTGCCTGACAATTCCAGCGTCACCACAATTCGCTGGAGTTTCGATCATAAGTGTCATCTCCTGAAGATCAAACGCACTTGGCAGGAAGGCCGATCCGGTAAGCCTCGGGATGATCTCCACAGCCGCACTCCTGCCGATCTACGCGGTGCCGCTGGCCTTGGCAGTCGTGGGCTGGGCGATCCACCATACAATGCGCACCGCCCGCAATCGCGACATGCTCGCACACAACCGCGCTTCGGGCCTGGCCGAGCCTCCGGGCCTCCATCCCCGCATCGATCCGGCGCGCTGCATCGGCTGCGGTGCCTGCGTGCGGGCCTGCCCCGAAAGCGATGTTCTTGGCCTCGTCGGACGGACCGCGATGCTGATCGAACCCTGGGCCTGTGTCGGGCACGGGGTATGCCTTGATGCCTGCCCGGCAGCGGCTATCAGTCTGGTGTTCGGCACGGCCACGCGCGGGATCGAGGTGCCGGTGCTGGGCCCGGGCGGCGAGACCAGCATTCCCGGCATCCACATAGCCGGCGAACTTGGCGGACTGGGCCTGATTCGCAACGCCATCACCCAGGGGCGCGAGACCATCGACCACATCGCCGCCGCGCTGCGCCGCGAAGGCGCGCGGGCGGATGCGAATCTGCTGGATCTTGTGATCGTGGGCTGCGGCCCCGCCGGCATTGCGGCGAGCCTTGGGGCAAAGGCGCATGGCCTCAGCTTCGAGGCGATCGATCAGGCGACAATGGGAGGTTCGGTTGCCCACTACCCGCGCGGCAAGCTGGTCATGACAGCGCCCGCGCAGCTGCCCCTCATCGGCGAAGTGCAACTGGGTTCGGTTTCCAAGGAAGAACTGCTCCTGTTCTGGCAGGATGTCCTGCGCCGGACGGCGATCGCGCCCCGCTTCGAGGAGCATGTGCGCAGTGTCGAACCTGAGGGCGGCGGGTTCCTGGTGGTGTCGGACAAGGGACACTACCGCGCGCGCCGCGTCCTCCTCGCCATTGGGCGCGGCGGCACGCCCCGGCGTCTGGGCGTACCTGGCGAAGACCTGCCCAAGGTCGTCTACCGGCTCAGCGACCCGGGCCAATATGCCGGGCAAAGGGTCATGGTAATCGGCGGCGGCGATTCCGCGCTGGAGGCCGCTGCTACCCTGGCGGAGGTGCCCGGCACGACCGTCACGCTTGTCCACCGCGGCAGCGAATTTGGCAGTGCGCTGCGGGAGAACCGCGAAGCTGCCGAAGCGCTGAGCACGGCCGGGAGGATCACCCTCTACCGAGCGGCAAGGCCCTCCGCGATTCGCCCGGACCGGGTCGAGATCGTCGGTCCCGATGGCCCGGTGGCACTCGCGAACGACGCAGTTATTGCCTGTCTCGGCGGAACCATGCCCCATGAATGGCTGGCGCAGCTTGGCATTGCGGTTGAGACGCATCATGGCGTTCCGCTGGGGCAGGCCATTTAGCAGGTCAGCCCGCCATGCCCGGCACAGGCCCCCGTGCCGGAGCGCCTCAAGGGCTCGGGCCTCATTGTCGATGAGGCCTCGATGCCTACGTGCAACCCGAATGACTGCTTTTGTCAGATTGCGACATTGGCGCCGCCAAATGCGATCGTATGGCGCCGCTCGGCTGCTCCCACCTTTATGGGCAGCATATGCGCGGCAAGACCCGCCAGAGGAGCCGACTTACGCGGCGCTTCGGGTGGCCATCCAATTGGTCCGCTCATTCAAAAGGTGCCAATTCCCGTCGGCCCTACCAGGCGATTTCCGGGAAGACGCAAGGTCAGGTCTTGGCGCGTTCCATGATCCAGTCGGCAGTGACCTGAGGTTGCATAAGCGGAAACATATGCCCGCCTTCGATCATCTTGAGCTCAGCGCCCTTGATCGCGGCAACGGTCGGCTGGCCATGGACTGAAGGATCCAGCAGGAGATCGCCTCTCGCGAACATGATCCCGACTGGAAGGGAAAGCTCGCCATATCGTGCGGCAATGCCCGCCATCTCGCTCCGCGCCGCCTCGACATCGCCGCAAGCCGCCACGAACGCTTCGGGACGAAGGGTCAGTGCCGCGCCGCCCCGCGTTTCGAAATCGACAGGGAAGGGTTCGGGGCCGAAAACCTGGGCATTCGCCGCATCTGATCCAAGGCGCCCTGCTGGTGCCGCCAGCGTCCATGCCAGTGCTGTGCGGGCAATTGGCGAACTCAGGTCAAGCGCCTTGAACACTTGCGGGACGGCCTCGATGGGCTGGGTGAGCGGTGCGAGCAGAGCAAGGCCGCCAATCTTGCCGGGGTGGCCGAGCGCCATCGACAAGGCAACAGCTCCGCCGAGCGAATGGCCCACCACCACTGGCCGGTCCAGCCCAAGCTGGTCCATGAGCTCGACAATCATCGCCGCCTGCGTTGCAAGACCGCAATTGCCGTCACCTTGGTAGGTCGAATATCCCGATCCCGGCCGGTCGACCAGGATAAGCCGATGGTGCGGCGACAGAAGCTCACTCAAGGCATACGTGAAGTTGCGCAGCTGACCGCCAAGACCGTGTACCAGAACGATCGGCGCTCCTTCACCAATGGCGAGGTAGTGCAGCCGGCCACCCTTCACATCGGCGAATTGCCCATCGGGCGGTACCAGTTGTTCGGCACGCTTGCGGTTCCATGCCGTGAACGCAGCCAGCCCTGCGGTTGCGGCCAATACAGCGGCGCCGCTACCCATAATGGTCTTGAGAAACCTCGCCATTGATCCGCCATCCTTCCAAGTGCCGAGGCCAAGCTTCATCTCATGCCTATATCATTTCGGCAATTTCAGATCGCGACTCTTTGCGGGGTGGGTGCAACCGGTCGACGCAACGCTCTGGGCGAATTTTTCAGCTGGCGTTTGGTGCATGAAGGTTCTTCTCGGCCGGCTGTCAGACTCCACTGCAAGGCCGCGATATCCATGAAAAGCTAGAGTGCCAAACTATCCGGCAGCGCAGTGGCCCCTGCCAGATGGCGACGGGTAATCGAAAACTTCCTGAGCAAAAAGCTACCTGGAAAGCTACCTAGCGAGAATTGAACGAACGCCGTCCTGCATTTCCGGTTACATAAATATATGATATAATTATAAAAAATGGTGAGCCCTGCTGGGTTCGAACCAGCGACCTACTGATTAAAAGTCAGTTGCTCTACCGACTGAGCTAAGGGCCCACACGCAATCGGAATGCGGCTCACCTACGGATGGGGCGGGGCCGGGTCAAGCGGGCGTGGAGGTGGCGGATGGTGCAGGCGGTGCCGGGATCGCGCCAGTACGGGGCAACTGTGGCGGCGGGGCAGAGGACGAAGGCGCGTTGGCGGAAGCAGGGGTGAGGCACAGTGAGCGTCTTGCTGCACCAGGGGCCGCCGCTCCACAGGATAACATCGAGATCGAGCGTGCGTGCGCCCCAGCGCTGGCCGCGGCGCACCCGGCCGAATGCGGTCTCGATGCGCTGGAGCAGCGCGAGGAGCGCTGGCGGATCAAGCGGGCTCGCGATGCGTGCGGCGCCATTGGCGTAGCGGCGGCGGGAGGGGCCGACCGGGGCGCTGGTGATGATGGGCGAGGCGGCCTCAAGGGCCAGCCCTGCAGCGGCCATAGCGGCCAGTGCGGCGCGCAATACCTTGGGCGGCGGGCCATGGCGCGGGTGGCGCTGGTTTGAGCCCAGGGCGATCAGGTAGCGCCATGGGCCGGCCGGATCAGATATCCTCGGCAAGGCGGGTGTAAAGCTGGGGGCGGCGATCGCGGAAGAAGCCCATGCCGGCGCGCTGGCGCGCAGTCTGGGCGAGATCGAGCGTGGCGACGAGGACGCCGGTTTCGTCCGCACCGTATGCGGCGAGGAAATCGCCCCACTGGTCGGCGATGAAGCTGTGCCCGTAGAAGCGCTGGGGTGGTGTGCCCTGAACACTTTCGCTGCCGATCCGGTTGGCCGCGATCACCGGCACGCAGTTTGATACCGCGTGGCCCACCATCGCGCGGCGCCAGACGCGGCTGGTATCGAGGGTGGGATCATAGGGCTCGCTGCCAATCGCGGTGGGATAAAACAGCACCTCGGCACCCATCAGCGCCATGGCGCGTGCGCATTCCGGGTACCACTGATCCCAGCATACGCCGACGCCGATTCGGGTGCCGAAGACATCCCAAACCCTGAAGCCGGTGTTGCCGGGCCGGAAATAGTACTTCTCCTCATAGCCCGGGCCGTCGGGGATATGGCTCTTGCGGTAGGTGCCCAAGATTGCGCCATCGGGGCCGATCATCGCCAGCGTGTTGTAGTAGTGATGCCCGTCGCGTTCGAAGAAGCTGGTGGGGATGGCGATCTTTAGGCCGCGGGCCAGCGCCTGCATCGCCTTGACCGAGGGATCCTCGCCAAGCGGGTGTGCCAGCGCGAACTGGGCCTCGTCCTCGACCGTGCAGAAATAGGGGCCGGCGAACAGCTCGGGCGGCAGCACGACTTGCGCCCCCGCACGCGCGGCCTCTTCGACAAGCGCGCTGACGGCGGCGATATTGGTCTGCGCATCGGGCGCGTGCAGCGCCAATTGCAGGGCGGCAACGGTGAGCTGGGTCATGCTCCGGCACTTGGGGACTCGGCGCGGGATTGTCAAAGCCATCGTGGCGCAGCGGGTGCTTCCGGACAGCAGCAGAGGGTGCCGGGGACGGTGAACAGTGCGTTCAATGCGATGAAAAATTATCCATCCCGCCCGAGAGGACAATCCGCGCTTACCGGTCAGAGCCACTCATCTTCGGTAACTATGCCGAGATTATCCACCTATTGCCGCGTATATATCAATTTAAAAATCGATATTATCGCAAAATTTATATTTTAATGGCGCTAGAATGAGAGAAAATATTGCTTAATAGGTCAGATAAATTTATACTTTAATTCAAATATTTCCTTCATTTTGGCATTTTAATCAGCGCAGGCGCAGACCTACGCTGGCGTTTTCAGCCGTGCCAGCGTGCAGCGCCGCAGCGGCGTGACGGCGGGCGGCACCAACATCGATACGGTCGACGCCTCGGTGCTGACACGCGGCGCTCTCACGCACCCTTCTGGTCGAGCTCGTCATTCAGCCGCAGGGACGTGCGCCAGAAGAAGTAGGCGGGCACGAATCCGATCAGTGCGGCGCCGTAGAGCACCCAGCGCACGCTCTCGCCGGCCGCGACCGGCTTGATCCAGTCGGACAGCATTCCGAAGAACAAGGGCCCCAGGCCCAGCCCGATCAGGTTCTGGCTGAACAGCAGGACCGCGCTCGCCATCGCCCGCGCCTCGGGCTTGACGAGGCCCTGCGCGCTGGAAAAGCAGGGGCCGTAGTAGAGCGAATTGAGCATTGTCGGGATCATCAGGAGCGCCAGAGCCCAGCGCCAGTCGGTCATGAAATAGGCCGCGATGGACAAGGGCGCCGCCAGGGCAAAACCGACCGCAGGTGCGGTCATCACGTGGCGCCGGTTGATCTTGCCGAAACGGTCGGCGAGCCAGCCGCCCGCCAGCGTGCCGGCAATCGCGGCGAGGCCGCCCCAGAGGCCGAACCAGAACCCGGTCTCGCCTGCCGTGAGGCCGTGCGTGCGCTGGAAGAAGATCGTCGTCCATGTCGCCTTGCCATAGCTGAGGAAGGCCGCCGAGGATCCCGCGGCGAGCAGCAACACGTAGGCCCGCGAGGTCAGGATTTCCGCCAGCGCCTCGCGGTTCGAGAGGGCCTGGCGCGGCGCGGCGGCGCTTGCGGCGCGCAGGGCCTCGCCCGCGCGGCGCGGATCGCGCAGCAAGAGGACGACCGCGCCTGCCAGAACGATGCCGGGCAAGCCAACCACCAGAAACGCCGTCCGCCAGCCATAAGCATCGGCCAGCAGCCCGCCGATCAGCATGCCGAGCAGCGTGCCGACCGGTATGCCCAGCGCATAGAAGGCCATCGCGGACGCGCGCTTTTCGGGCGGCGCCAGATCGGCAATCAGCGAATGAGCGGCGGGCGTGCACCCCGCCTCGCCCACGCCGACCCCGATGCGGGCGAGGAGCAACTGGACAAAGCTCTGCGCCTGCCCGCACAGCGCCGTCATCCCGGACCAGATGACCAGCGCGCCGGCAATCAGCCCGACGCGGTTGGTCGTCGGCCGATCCGCATAGCGCGCGATGGGAATGCCGAGGCAGGTGTAGAACGCGGCAAACGCGATGCCGGTCATCAGGCCGATCTGGGTGTCGCTGAGGCCAAGATCGCGGCGGATCGGTTCGGCGAGGATGTTGACGATCTGGCGATCGAGGAAATTGAATATGTAGACGACGAGCAGGACCGCGAGGACTAGGCGCAGCGATTGGGGTTTTGAGGCGGGCACTGCCGGTTCTTTCATCCTCTTCCTTTCACGGACTTGTGCCCGGTATTACCCCTCCGTCAGCCCTTCGGGCTGCCACCTCCCCATTTGTGCTTCGCAAAAATGGGGAGGACCTTCACGCCCCCGCCTTCACCGCATACTCCCAGGCCATATCCGCCAGCGGCCCCACGCGGTCGGACATCGTCTTGGCGTGGGCGCTGCTGGCGGTGCCGTCGAGGTAGCGCTTCTTGATGCCCTGGATGATGCCGGCGAGGCGGAAGTAGTTGTAGGCGAGGTACCACTCCATGCCGGCGATGCCGTCGCGCTGGGTCTTCTCGCAGTAGCGGGCGATCACTTCATCGAGTTCAGGGATGCCGAGAGCCTTGCGGTCGAGGTCCATGACGCCGCTGCGGCCGCCGTTTTCGGTGGACCAGGCCATGGCGAAGTAGGTGAAATCGGCCAGGGGATCGCCGAGGGTGGAGAGTTCCCAGTCTAGCACCGCAAGGGGCTTGGGTGCGCCGTGGGCGAAGATCATGTTGTCGATGCGGTAGTCGCCGTGGACGACGCTAACGCGGGTCTGTTCCGGCAGGGTGCGCGGGAGCCATTCGATCAGGCGCTCCATTGTCTCCATGTGCTCGGTCTCGGAGAGGCGGTACTGCTTGGTCCAGCGGTCGACCTGACGGCCGAAGTAGTTGCCGGGCTTGCCGAATTCGCCGAGGCCGACGGCATCTACGTCCACCGCGTGGAGCTGTGCCAGCGTATCGACCATGGCGAAGTAGGTGGCGCGGCGGTCCTCGGGCGTAGCGCCGGGCATGGCGCCGTCCCAGATGGTGCGGCCATCGACGCAGCCCATGACGTAGAACCAGCTGCCGGCGACCTCGTCATCGGTGCATAGGCCATATTGCGGGGCGACGGGGAAACCGGTGGGGGCAAGCGCGGCCTGCACCTTGTATTCCCGGTCCACCGCGTGGGCGCTGGGGAGGAGCTTGCCGAAGGGCTTGCGGCGCAGCACGTAAGGGCCGGAGGGCGCGTCGATCTTGTAGGTGGGGTTCGACTGGCCGCCCTTGAACTTCGATACTGTCAGCGGGCTTTGAAAGCCCGCGACATTGGCCTCGAACCAGGCGGAGAGCTTGGCCTCGTCGAGCTTGTCCGCGCCTTCGGGGGCGACGGTGCCGGTGAAGGCGGCCTGTGCGTCGATGGGGGCGTCGGTCATGCCGTCCTCACGAATCGAAGACGATGACCGAGCGGGCGGAGTGGCCCGCTTTCATCTTCTCGAAGCCTTCGTTGATGCTTTCGAGCGGGATGCGCTCGGCAATGATGCTGTCGAGATCGAGCAGACCGCGCATGTAGAAATCGACGAGGCGGGGGAGATCGACCGGGAAGTGGTTGCCGCCCATGATCGCGCCCTGCAGCTTCTTGCCCGAAAGCAGGTCGATGGCCGAGAGGCCGACCTTGTGGGCGAGCGGCATCATGCCGAGGATCGTGGCGGTGCCGCCGCGGCGCAGCGAGGCAACCGCGAGATCGCCCGAGGCGGGGCGGCCGACGGCTTCGATGGCGTGGTGGACGCCGCCCTTGGTCATTTCCAGGATCTGCTTGGCGGCATCGGGATCGAGTGCATCGATGACGTCGGTCGCGCCGAGCTTGATCGCGAGTTCGCGCTTTTCGGGCATCGGGTCAGCGGCGATGATGCGGCCCGCGCCGGCAATCTTGGCGGCGTTGATCGTGGCGAGGCCGACACCGCCGCAGCCGATCACCGCGACGGTTTCGCCGGGCGTGACCTTGCACGCGTTGAAGATCGTGCCCGCGCCGGTGGTGACGGCGCAGCCGATGACGGCGGCGCGGTCGAGCGGCATTTCTGGGTCGATCGCGACGCAGGCGTGTTCGTGGATCAGCATCATTTCGGCGAAGGCCGAAAGATTGAGCATCTGGTTGACGACGCTGCCGTCGCTTGAACGCGTGAGGCGCGGCGCCTCACCGGGGCGGCGGCGGGTATCGCCGCCGAGGCAGAGCGACATGCGCCCCGTGACGCAGAATTCGCAGTGACCACAGAAGGCCGAAAGGCAGGTGACGACGGCGTCACCCTTCTTGACCGTGCGGACTTCGCTGCCGACTTCCTCGACGATGCCAGCGGCCTCGTGCCCGGCGACGCAGGGCATCGGGTGCGGGTAGGCGCCATCGATGAAGTGCAGGTCCGAATGGCACAGGCCGCAGGCGGCGGTGCGGATCAGGACTTCGTGCGGACCAGGCTTGGCGACGGTGAGCTGGTCGATGACGAGCGGGGTGCCGGCGGCTTCGAGGATGGCGGCTTTCATGGGGGGCTACCTTGAGGAGTTCCCCTCCCGCTTGCGGGAGGGGTTAGGGGTGGGTACTTGAGGGGGTGCGCTTGGCAGCAGCCCACCCCCGGCCCCTCCCGCAAGCGGGAGGGGGGATTTAGGTCAGCGCGAGATGGCCATGTCGCCCGAGGTGAAGCCCGGGCCGCTCGGCAGATCGGTGTGGCGGGCATACTCGATGCGGGCGACGGCGCGGGCGTGGACTTCGTCCGGACCGTCCGCGAGGCGCAGCGTGCGCTGGTGGGCATAGGCTTCGGCAAGGCCGAAGTCCTCCGAGACACCGCCGCCGCCGTGGGCCTGGATCGCATCGTCGATGATGCGCAGCGCCATGTTGGGCGCCTGCACCTTGATCATCGCGATTTCGAGCGCGGCGGCCTTGTTGCCGACCTTGTCCATCATGTCTGCGGCTTTCAGGCAGAGCAGGCGGGTCATCTCGATATCGATGCGGGCGCGTGCGATGCGCTCTTCCCACACCGACTGCTCGGAAATCCGCTTGCCGAAAGCGACGCGCGACTGGAGGCGGCGGGCCATCTTCCCCAGCGCTTCCTCGGCGACGCCGATGGTGCGCATGCAATGGTGGATGCGGCCCGGCCCGAGGCGCCCTTGTGCGATTTCGAACCCGCGGCCTTCGCCGAGCACGACGTTGGAGACGGGGACGCGGACGTTTTCGAGCAGCACTTCCATGTGGCCGTGCGGCGCATCGTCATAGCCGAACACGGGGAGGTGGCGCAGGATATTGACGCCGGGCGAGTCCATGGGGACGAGCACCTGCGACTGCTGCGCGTGGCGCTTGGCCGAGGTGTCGGTCTTGCCCATGACGATGGCGATCTTGCAGCGCGGATCGCCTAACCCTGAGGACCACCACTTGCGGCCGTTGATGACGTATTCGTCGCCCTCGCGCACCATGCGGGTTTCGATGTTGGTGGCGTCCGAAGAAGCGACGAGCGGCTCGGTCATCAGGAAGGCGGAGCGGATTTCACCGTTCATCAGCGGGCGCAGCCACTGCTCCTTCTGTTCAGCCGTGCCGTAGCGGTGGAACACTTCCATGTTGCCGGTATCGGGCGCGGAACAATTGAACACTTCGCTGGCCCAGCCGATGCGGCCCATTTCCTCGGCGCAGAGCGCGTATTCGAGATTGGTGAGGCCGGGGCCTTCGAACTCGAACGTTTCATCGACGTGGTGGTGGCCGCCGTTGCGCGGAGGCATGAACAGGTTCCAGATGCCGGCGGCCTTGGCCCGGGCCTTCTCTTCCTCGACAACCTGCAGCACCTTCCAGCGGCCGCCGGTGGCCTGCTCGGCCTTGTAATCCTTGTGACGCGGGCGGACGTTGGTCTCGATGAAATCGCGGACGCGGTCGCGCCAGTAGACCTGCCGTTCGGTGGGTTCGAAATCCATGTTTGCTCTCCTGCGGTGCGGGCGTGTGGCACCACTTGTGATGTTGATTTAATCTGTCGGTTAAACCTCGCGCCAGATCAAGCGTGGAGATTGATCGCGCTCTGTTTTTTCAGCCTGCCGCCTTCGCGGCCGCCTTCATCTGGCGCAGCGCTTCGAACATGTCAGGCATTTCGGGGTCCCACGAATGGCGCGGGCCGATGGTAAGGCCGCCATCGACGATGAGCGAGGTGCCGTTCACGAAGCCGGCGGCCTCGCTGCACAGGAACAACACCGCCTCGGCAATGTCTGTCGGCTGGCCGCCGCGCGCGACGGGCTGGGCGGCCTGGCTCATCATCGCGATGGCGCCCTTGGCCTGTGCTTCGAGTTCAGCGGGCACATCCAATGAGGTGGTGAAGATGTTGGTGTTGATGAAGCCGGGCTGGACCGCGTTGACGCGGATCTGGTGGCGGGCAAGATCGGCGGCGCTCGTCTTGGTGAGGTGAAGTACGCCAGCTTTCGCCACGGCATAGGCGTTGGGCGAATAGCCGGGGCCGACGGCGGCGACCGAGGAGGTGTTGACGATGGCGGCGCCCTTGCGGCCGATCATGTGGGGCACGGCATAGCGGATGCCGAAAGCGACCGAGCGCAGCAGGAGGTCCATCGTGCGGTCCCAGCCGGCGGGCTCGATTTCATCGATCTTGGCCATGTCGCCGCCCGCGCCCGCGTTGTTGAACACGGCATCGATCCCGCCGGTTTCGGCGGCGGCGCGGTCCATCAGGGCCTTGATGTCCTCGCACTTGGTAACGTCGCAGCGCACAGTGTGGACTTCGCCGTTGGATTCGGCAGCGGTTGCGGCAAGGCCTGCCTCGTCGATGTCGGCGGCGTAGACCTTGGCACCCTCTGCCGCGAACTGCAGCGCGGTGGCGCGGCCGATGCCCGATGCCGCGCCGGTGACGACAACGGTCTTGTTGTGGAATCGCATGGGAACCTCTCCGTGTTTTATGATTTTGGCGGGAGCTTAGGCTGATGCGGCCCTTCGTCAATGCTCATCGGCTTGACGCTACGGCATGCAAGGGCTGCGCGATTGGCGGAAAACCTTGGCAAAATCGGCGCTTGCCAGCGCGCTCCGACTCGCCTTAACCTCTCGATTAAGAGAGGAGCAAAAGCCATGTCAGAGCTGGAAGCCTTCCGCGCGGAAATCCGCGCGTGGATCGAAGCGAACTGCCCGGCGGAGATGCGCACCCCCGTTCAGAGCGAGGATGACATCTGCTGGGGCGGGCGCAATTTCGTGTTCAAGAACGCGGCGCAGAAGGCCTGGATGGAGGTCTGCGCGGCCAAGGGTTATACCGTGCCGGACTGGCCGGTGGCCTATGGCGGCGCAGGGATGAACCCGGCCGAGGCCAAGGTCTGGCGCGAGGAAATGGCGCGCGCCGGGGCGCGGCCGCCGCTTTCGAGCTTCGGCATCTGGATGCTGGGGCCGGCGCTGCTGAAATTCGGCACCGAGGAACAGAAGGTCCATTATCTGGGGCAAGTGGCGCGCGGGGAAATCCGTTGGTGCCAAGGCTATTCGGAGCCGGGTTCGGGGTCTGACCTTGTTTCGCTCCAGACTTATGGTGAGGATAAGGGCGATCACTGGGTCGTGAACGGCCAGAAGATCTGGACGAGCTACGCCGACAAGGCCGACTGGATCTTCTGCCTGGTGCGCACCGACAAGGCGAACACCTATCAGGGCATCAGCTTCCTGCTGTTCGACATGACAACGCCGGGCGTGACGACCAAGCCGATCAAGCTGATCAGCGGATCATCGCCCTTCTGCGAGACGTTTTTCGACAACGTGAAGGTGCCCAAGACGCAGATCGTCGGCCAGCTCAATCGCGGCTGGGACGTGGCAAAGTATCTGCTCGGCCACGAGCGCGAGATGATCTCGGGCGCGGGTGGCGGCGAGCAGACAAGCACGGTCGGCAAGGTGTTGACGCGCAATGGTCTGGATGATCCGATGCTGCGGGCGGAACTTGCCGCATTCGATATCGATGCGCTGGCCTTTGCGGCGATGGGCGAGAAGTTCCTCGACGAAATCAAGGTGGGCAAGGCGCATCCGGCGCAGCCCAACATGATGAAATACGCCGGGACCGAGCTCAACAAGCGGCGGCATGAACTGCTGATGGCGGCGGGCGGCAGCACGGCGCTGGAATGGGACAGCGAGGCAACGCGCGGCGGGGCACCGGCGCGGAGTTGGCTGCGGACCAAGGCCAATTCGATCGAGGGCGGCACGAGCGAGGTCATGCTCAACGTCGTCGCCAAGCGCATTCTCGAATTGCCGGGGGCCTGATCCCATGCCGCTGTACTACACCGAAGATCAGGCCATGCTGGCCGATAGCGTCACCGGCTTCATGGCCGATGAAGGCGGGATCAAGAAGCAGCTGCGCCACTGGCGCGACATCAATTGCAAGGACGGCTTCGGGCACGGCCTGTGGAAGCAGTTCGCCGAAATGGGCCTGACCGGCATGCTCGCGGCGGAAGCCGATGGCGGGCTGGCCATGGGGCATGTCGAGGCGGGGATCGTGCTGGCCGAGATTGGCCGGAACCTCACGCCCTCGCCGTTCCTGACGACCTCGGTGATGGGCGTGACGGCGCTGTCCGAAGCTTCGGACGACCTGCGCGGGCGCTGGCTGCCGGGCATCGTTGCGGGCGAGACGGTGCTCGCGGTCGCCATCGATGAAGGCGCCAAGCACAAGCCGGACAAGATTGCCTGCCGCGCCGAGCGTGCGGGCAACGGCTTCCGCCTGACGGGGGCCAAGGACTTCGTGATCCACGGGACTTCGGCTGACGCGATCATCGTGGCCGCGCGCACCTCGGGCAGCGACAGCGATGCGGATGGCGTGACACTCTTTGCCGTGCCCAAGGATGCGGCAGGCATCGGCCACAATGCGGTGCGGCTGGTCGATAGCGCGATGGCGAGCCATGTGCGGTTCGACGGGGTGGAGCTCGACGGCTCGACCGTGATCGGCGAAGTCGATGGCGGGCGCGCCTTGCTCAACAAGGTGCTGAGCGCAGGGCGCATCGGCGCGGCGGCGGAGCAGACCGGCGTCGGCAGCGGGGCCTTCGCGATGACCACGACCTATCTCAAGACGCGCAAGCAGTTCGGCAAGCTGATCGGCGAGTTCCAGGCGCTGCAGCACCGCGCGGCGCACCTCTATTCCGAGCTCGAGATCGCCGAGGCAGTGGTGATCAAGGCGCAGCAGCTGCTCGATGGCGGGTCCGAGCGGGCCGAGCTGATGGTCTCGGTGGCCAAGGCCAAGGCCGCGCGGGTGTGCAACCTGGCAGTGCGCGAAGGCGTGCAGATGCACGGCGGCGTGGGCATGACCGACGAATACGACATCGGGCTCTACATGAAGCGCGAGCGCGCGCTGACCGAGTTCATGGGCGATGCCAACTACCATGCCGAGCGCGTTGCGCAGCTCAGCGGTTATTGAGGAACGGACAGATGGATTTTGCCAAGCTTTTCAGCCTTGAAGGCCGCGTTGCGGTGGTGACGGGCGGCTCGCGCGGGATCGGGCGGATGATTGCCGAAGGCTTCATCGCCGCGGGCTGCGCGCGCGTTTATATCACGGCGCGCAAGGCGGCAGTGGTGGAAGCGACGGCAGCGGAGTTGGGGCCAAACTGCATCGCGCTGCCGGGCGACATCTCGACATACGCCGGGATCGAGGCGCTGGCCGAGGATCTGGCGCAGCGCGAGAGCCATATCGACATTCTGGTCAACAATGCCGGCGTGGCCTGGGGTGCGGAGTTCGATGATTTCCCGGAAATGGGCTGGGACAAGGTGATGAACCTCAACGTCAAGACGCCCTTCTTCCTGACGCAGAAGCTTCACGGGCTGCTGAAGGCTGGGGCGACGGACCACGCTGCGAAGGTGATCAACATCGCCTCGATCGACGGCCTGCGCGTCAACCCCTGGGAGACCTACAGCTATCAGGCTTCGAAAGCAGCGCTGGTGCACCTGACGCGGCGCATGGCGGCGAAGCTGGTGAAGGACAACATCATCGTCAACGCGATCTGCCCGGGCGCGTTTGCCTCTGAAATGAACAAGGCGGCGGCGAACAATCCGGAAGCCTCGGCGCGGGGCATTCCGCTGAAGCGCATCGGCAATCTGGAAGACATGGCCGGCGGCGCGATCTTCCTCGCGAGCCGCGCGGGCGACTATGTGATCGGCACGCCGCTGCCGATCGATGGCGGCATCGTGAACGCCTATATTCCGGAAAACCATATCAACCCACTCGGGGAGTAATGCCGATGGCTCGCGCGGTTCACCAGCTTGCCGATGGGTTCCACTTCGGCGAGGGGCCGCGCTGGCATGAGGGCCGGTTGTGGTTCAGCGATTTCTACAGCCATACGATCCGCTCGGTCGATCTGGCGGGGGATCATCGCATTGAACTGGAGCTTGACGACCAGCCATCGGGGCTGGGCTGGATGCCGGATGGCTCGCTGCTTTTCGTATCCATGCGCAAGCGGCAGGTTTGGCGGCGCTGGCCGGACGGACGGCTGGCGCTGCATGCCGATATCGCGGAGCTGACCGCGCATCTGTGCAACGACATGGTCGTGGACGGCGAGGGCCGCGCCTACGTCGGCAACTTCGGGTTCGATCTCGACCATGAACTGCGCATGCGGGGCGTGGGCGCGGTGCTGGCCGACCATACCAAGGCCAATCTGGTGCTTGTGCAAGCGGATGGCAGCGTTTCGGTGGGGGCGCCGGACCTGAGCTTCCCCAACGGCACGGTGATCACGCCCGACGGCAAGACGCTGATCGTGGGCGAGACGCTGGGCGCGCGGCTGACGGCGTTTGATATCGGTGCGGATGGTGCGCTTTCGGGGCGGCGCGTGTGGGCCGAGACCGCGCCGCGCGTGCCGGACGGCATCGCGCTCGATGCTGAAGGCGCGATCTGGATCGCCAACCCGCTGGCGCCGGAATGCGCACGGATCGGCGAGGGCGGGGCGGTTCTGGAGGTCGTCTCGACCGGCGAGATGCCCTGCTATGCCTGCATGCTGGGCGGGCCGGAGGGGCGGCACCTGTTCATGCTCTGCGCGCCGAGCAGCGATGCCGAGGTGGCGAAGAGCGCGGCAAAGGGCGTGGTGCTGGTGGCGGAAGTTGATGTGGCCCGGGCTGGGCTGCCTTGAGCGCGAGCGAAGCAGAAGCGGCGTGGGGCATCGGCGAGCGCGAGCTTGCGATCACGCGCTGGATCGCGGCGACGCGACCGCAGGTGTTCAAGGCATGGTCAGATGCGGCCCTGTTCCGGAAATGGTGGGTGCCGGAGGGCTTCGGCATCACCATGCTGGAATGCGATATCGATCTGCGCACTGGAGGCTCGTACCGGTTGGTCTATGCCTTCGGTGATGCCGGCGAGATGGCGTTTCACGGGATCTATCCCGAGGTCGTGCCGGATGCCCACATTGTCTGGACCAATGCCGAGGACCCGGACGGGGCGCTGACGACCGTAACCTTCGCTGATCAGGGCGGCGGAACCCTGCTCACCTTGCACGAGCACTATCCATCGAAAGAGGCGCGCGACGAGGCGCTGGTGGGCTCGGCGCTGGCCTTGCCGCAGCAACTCGGGCAGTTGGCGGCGCTGCTGGGGGTCTGAGCCCTCCTTGGTCATCATCGTAGCGAAGCAATCCAGAGCGCTTGTGCACCACCGCTCTGGATTGCTTCGTCGCTTCGCTCCTCGCAATGACGAGGGGTGGGGGACAGGTCTGGCTTGGGGTGTTGGCGCGGCGCAGGCAGTGCGCCCTACGGCCGCATCAGTTCGCGTACGAAGCCGATCAGGTCGGTCTGGCGGGCGCGCTTCATGCGTTCGGCGTGGAGGATCTCGCGCACCTTGTCGAAGCACTGGTCGATATCGTCATTGACGACCACGTAGTCGTAGCCGTCCCAGTGGCTGATTTCAGCGCGGGCGCGTTCCATGCGGGCGGCGATGACATCTGCGCTGTCAGTCCCGCGTCCCGTCAGGCGGCGGCGCAGTTCGTCGATGCTGGGGGGCAGGAGGAACACGCGCACGACATCGGTTTCAAGCTTCTGGTAAAGCTGCTGTGTGCCCTGCCAGTCGATATCGAAGAGGAAATCGTGGCCCTCGCGCAGGCCCGCCTTCACCTGGGCCTTGGGGGTGCCGTAGCTGTGGCCGAAGACGTGCGCCCATTCGAGAAATAGATCTTCCTCGACCATGCGGTCGAACTCGGCCTGGGTGACGAAGTGGTAGTCTTTCCCGTCGACCTCGCCGGGGCGCATCGGGCGGGTGGTGGCCGAGACCGAGAGGCGGATCGCGGAATCGGCCTCGAGGAGCATGCGCGAAATCGTCGTCTTGCCTGCGCCCGAGGGCGAGGAGAGGATGAACATGAGGCCGCGGCGATGGAGCGCGTCGGAATGCTGGGTCATGCGCGCTGTTGGCGCATGGCAGGCGTTTCGGTCAAGCCTTGCGGTTTTTGCGGTGGTTGTGAAGCGTCTTGGCGAGCAGCGCGCCGCCGACGATGATGGCACCGGGTACCGAGCGCGTGGCGATGCGGGTGGCGGCGGCGGTCAGCAGGCGGGTGCCGAGGCCGCGCTTGGCTTTAGGCGCTTTTGCTGCCGTTTCCGCGGCCTTGGCACCGGCGGCACGCGCCGCGCTTTTCAGCGCTTCGGGCGCGGCGCCGAGGATGCCGCGATCGACGCTGCGTTTCAGCAAGGTGGAGCCGGCGCGCATGGCGATGCCGGCAAGGATCGTGCGGGTAAGCGGGGTGACGGGATCAGGCGGCGAATCGGGAGTCGCTTGCGCCGCTGGGGCCTTCTCGCCGGGGGCGCTCACTTCTTGCGGCCGAAATCCACGGTGACGACGTTGGAGCCATCGTCAGGCCCGGCCGGTTCGGAGCCTTCGGGCGAATCGTTCTCGGCATCGAAGGGCGGCTCGTCCTCGTCATCTTCCTCACCGGCGGTCTGGAACTGGAGGCCGAAATCGACTGCCGGATCGACGAAAGCGGTGATCGCGCTGAAGGGAATCACGAGCGTCGAGGGGATCTGGTTGAATGAAAGGCCGACGCTGAAGCCTTCGTCGGTAACCTTGAGTTCCCAGAACTTGTTCTGGAGGACGATGGTCATCTCGTCCGGAAAGCGCTCCTTGAGGCGCTGCGGGATCGCGACGCCGGGTGCGCCGGTCTTGAAGGTGATATAGAAATGGTGGTTGCCCGGAAGCGTGCCGCCCGAGCTTTCGACCTGGCCCAGGACACGGCCGACGACGGCGCGCAGGGCCTCCTGCACGATTTCGTCATAGGGGATCAGGCTGTCGGGCGCGTCACTCATGGCCCTTAGGGTGGCTTGGAGCCGCGCGCGGGTCAAGAGGGCGCGACGTGCAGGCGATTGATTCTGCCCGGAAGTGGCCTATAGGCGACCCCCATGCGCACCGGATCGATCACCCGCACCACGCACGAGACCGACATCAGGGTGGCGGTGAACCTCGATGGCACCGGCACCTACGATGTGAACACCGGAATCGGCTTTCTCGATCACATGATCGAGCAGTTCAGCCGCCACTCGCTGATCGACGTCACGTGCCATGTTAAGGGCGACCTCCACGTCGACCAGCACCACACGACCGAGGACAGCGCGATTGCGCTGGGACAGGCGATTTCCCAGGCGCTCGGCGACAAGAAGGGCATCACCCGCTACGGCATGGCCTATTCGCCGATGGACGAGGCCCTGGCGCGCGTGGCGCTCGATATCTCGGGGCGGCCGGTGCTGGTGTGGAAGGCGGAATTTACCCAGCCGCGCCTTGGCGAGATGGATACCGAGCTGTTCGAGCACTGGTTCCAGTCGATCGCGCAGGCCGCCGGGATCACGCTGCATATCGAATGCCTCTACGGCTCGAACAATCATCACGTGATCGAGGGCATCTTCAAGGGCTTTGCCCGGGCGATGCGCGGTGCGGTCGAGATCGATCCCCGGAAGGGCGATGCGGTGCCCAGCACCAAGGGCATCCTCGGTGGCTGAAGTGCTTGCCTTGGTGGACTATGGCGCCGGAAACCTGCGCTCGGTCGCCAACGCGCTGAAGGCAGCCGGTGCGGAAGGGGTGGCGGTGACAGCCGATCCCAGCGTGGTGCGCGCGGCGGACCGGATCGTGCTGCCGGGCGTCGGTGCGTTCAAAGCCTGCATCGAGGCATTGAGGGGCGTGCAGGGGCTGGTCGAGGCAATGACCGAGCGCGTGCTGGTGGGCGGCGCGCCGTTCCTTGGCATTTGCGTGGGCATGCAATTGCTGGCGGACCGGGGCATCGAATTCGGCGTGACCGAGGGGCTCGGCTGGATCGGCGGCGAAGTGCGCGCGATCGAGCGAACTGATCCGCGGATCAAGGTGCCGCACATGGGCTGGAACGATGTGGAGCCGATGCACCACAATGCGCTGATCGTGCCGGGTGAGGCCTATTTCCTGCATTCCTACCACTTCGTACCCGAGGAAGGCGCGAGCGTGGCGGCGATGACCGACCATGGCGGCGGGCTCGTCGCAGCGGTGGGGCGCGACAATGTGCTGGGGGTGCAGTTCCATCCCGAGAAGAGCCAGGACTATGGGCTGGCGATGCTTGGGCGGTTTCTGGAGTGGAAGCCTTGATCGTTTTTCCCGCGATTGACCTCAAAGCCGGACAAGTCGTGCGTCTCGCCGAGGGCGATATGGCGCGTGCGACGGTCTATGGCGATGATCCGGCGGCGCAGGCGATGCTGTTTGCCGAGGCCGGGTCGCAGTATCTCCATGTGGTTGACCTCGACGGCGCGTTCGCTGGTGAGGCGGTAAACCGCGCGGCAGTCGAGGGCATCCTCAAGGTGTTCCCCGGGCACGTGCAGCTGGGTGGGGGCATTCGAAATCCGATTGCCGTCGATGGCTGGTTCGATCTCGGCGTGAGCCGGGTGGTGATCGGGACGGCGGCTTTGAAGGACCCCGAGTTCGTGAAGGATATGGCCAAGGCCTATACGGGCGGGATCGTGGTGGCGGTCGATGCGCGCGACGGGATGGTCGCGACGGAAGGGTGGGCCGAGGTTTCCGACGTTTCGATCGTCGATATGGCGCGGCGGTTCGAGGATGCGGGCGTGGCCTCGATCCTGTTTACCGATGTGGGGCGCGATGGGCTGCTCAAGGGCTGCAATATCGACGCGACGCTGGACCTTGCGCGCGCGACGCGGCTGCCGGTGATCGCCAGCGGCGGGGTGAAGGGCATCGACGATATCCGGATGCTCAAGATCCACGAGGCGGACGGGATCGAGGGCGTGATTACCGGGCGGGCGCTGTTTGAAGGGCGGCTCGATCTTGCTGCCGCGATTGCGATGGCCGAGGCGTAAATTGTTTGCTCTCTCCTCTTCAGGGGAGAGATACGGAGGCTTGGTGCACAGCGCCTAGCCGGAGTTGAGAGGGGCAGGCGCAGCGCAAGTTCCCCTCTCCCAACCCTCTCCCCTGAAGGGGAGAGGGCTTTTGGAAGGAGTGCCATGACCGTCCGTATCCGCGTCATTCCCTGCCTTGATGTGCGCGATGGGCGCGTGGTGAAGGGCGTGAATTTTGTCGATCTGCGCGATGCCGGCGATCCGGTCGAGCAGGCGCGGGCCTATGACAAGGCGGGCGCGGACGAGTTGTGTTTCCTTGATATCTCGGCGACGCACGAGGGGCGCGGGACGCTGCTCGATGTCGTCGCGCGCACGGCCGAGGTGTGCTTCATGCCGCTGACCGTGGGCGGCGGGGTGCGTGACCCGGAGGACGCACGGGCGCTGCTCTTGGCAGGTGCGGACAAGGTCGCGGTCAATTCGGCGGCGGTCGCGCGGCCCGAACTGGTGCGCGATATTGCCGAGCGGTTTGGCGCGCAGTGCGTGGTCGGCTCGGTCGATGCGCGGCGCACGGGCCCCGGCAAGTGGGAGATATTCACGCACGGCGGGCGGCGGCCGACGGGCATCGATGCGTTGTCGCATGCCGAGAACCTCGCAAAGCTGGGTGCTGGCGAACTGCTGGTGACCTCGATGGACGGCGACGGAACGCAGGCGGGCTATGATCTGGAATTGACGCGGCGGATTGCCGATGCGGTGTCGGTGCCGGTGATCGCGAGCGGGGGAGTCGGCAATCTGGAGCATCTCGTCGCAGGGGTGACCGAGGGGCACGCCAGCGCAGTGCTGGCGGCTTCGATCTTCCACTTCGGCACACACTCGATTGCCGAGGCGCATGCCGCCTTGCGCGCGGCGGGGATTCCGGCGCGGGGGTGAGGCCCTGAAGGGATTGCGCTTGTTTGAGAGCCCCCCTGGGGTGGCTCCGCTGGCGAGGAGCGGAAGCGGAACTGTCGGGTTTTTTACGATCGGCAGTTTGGCGCGTGAGGCGTTAACCACTGGAATTACGGTGTTTCCTTGGTTTCGAGGGGCGTGGCACAGGGTTTGCATTAACTTTTTGTGATGCGTCACCCGGGAAGCCAAAACGTGCTGCGCACTGTGCCGATTGCCCTGATTCTGATGCTTGCCCCTGCCGGCGCCGCGCTGGCGCAAGTCTCCTCGACAAGTGGCGGGACCGCCGTCCCCGAACCGACCAATATCACGCTCTTCGCCATCGGCCTGGCAGGCCTGATCATCGGGCGCCGGGTGGCCAAGCGCAAGGACTGAGCTTGCCAGCTTGACCTTGCTGAGGCGGCGCGCCATGCCCGCCGGGATGGACGAAACCACTCTTCTTGCCCGGCTGGAAGCCACGATTGCGGCACGGCGTGCGGGCGATCCCGGCTCCAGCTATGTCGCCAGGCTCCACGCCAAAGGGCGCGGCAAGATGGCGCAGAAGGTGGGCGAGGAAGCGACCGAAGTCGTGATCGCGGCGCTGACCGGGACCCCCGAGGCGCTGACAGGCGAGGCGGCGGACCTACTGTTCCATCTCCTCGTGCTGCTCGGCGATTGCGGGGTCAGCCTTGCCGATGTGACCGCGGAACTGGAGCGGCGCGAGGGCATGTCCGGGATTGCCGAGAAAGCCAGCAGGAGTTCGTGACCATGGCGGTCGATGCCACCCAGCCTTATGACGACCAGAACGTTTTCGCGAAGATTCTGCGCGGGGAGATTCCTTGCCGCAAGGTCTTCGAGGACGAGTGGACCCTCGCTTTCCACGATATCAACCCGCAGTCGCCGACGCATATTCTGGTTATCCCCAAGGGCGCCTACGTAAGCTGGGACGACTTTTCAGCGCGGGCTTCGGATGCGGAGATCACCGGGTTCGTGCGCGCGGTAGGGCATGTGGCTCGGGCTGCCGGGCTGGTGGCGCCCGGGTATCGGCTGCTCGCGAATACCGGCACCAACAGCCACCAGGAAGTGCCGCATCTGCATGTGCATGTGTTTGCGGGGCGGCAACTGGGGCCGCTGCTGGCACGGGTGGATTGAAGGGGAAGCCTACCCCCGACCCCTCCCGCATGCGGGAGGGGAGAAGAAGACAGCATTAAGCTCCTCTCCCACTTGCGTGAGGGGCTTGGGTAGGCCCCGCGACTGCCTGGCACAGGCCTTCGGCGCGCATGCTTAACAATTCCCCGCCTTTGATCTTGCCCTGCGACTCGCCGGGAGGCTAGGACAGCGGCGCCCATGCCGAACCCCGCCCCCCCTTCCGGCTGCTTCGACGGCGCGCGTCACCTCTATGCGGTGCGCGTCTATTTCGAGGACACCGATCTTTCGGGTGTGGTCTATCACGCCAACTATCTGCGCTGGTTCGAACGCGCCCGGTCCGACATGCTGCGCCTCCTTGGCATCGACCAGCGCGCCGCGCAGGAGGCGGGGGAGGGAGCCTTTGCGGTGACCGACCTCGCGCTTCGGTATCTACGCCCGGCGCGGCTCGATGACGATGTGCTGATCGAAAGCACTGTCGCCGAGGTTTCGCGCGTCACCTGTACGCTTGTCCAGAAGGCGCTGCTTGGCAACGGGCTGCTTTGCGAGGCGCGGGTGCGGGTTGCCTTCGTTTCGCCCGGCGGGCGGGCGCGGCGGCAGCCTGCCCAGTTTACCGCCGCTTTCACGTCGCTTCTTGCGCTCCCCCCTGAAGGGTCTGATCTCCCATGATGCTTTCCGTTCTTGCTGCTGCCGTGCCCGTTGCTGCCGGGGCGACCGCGGGCATGCCGACCCGGCTGAATCCGGTGGCGCTGTTCCTCCACGCCGATATCGTTGTGCAGGTGGTGATGGGCGCGCTGGTGCTCGCCTCGATCTGGGTCTGGATGATCGTGATCGCCTTCTCGCTGCGCATGAGCCGGGTGCAGCGCCAATGCGACAAGTATGAAACCGCGTTCTGGGAAGCGCGCGATGTCGATGCCTTCCACAAGGAGAACGGCACCAAGGATGTGCCGAGCGCGCGGATCGTGACGGTGGCGCTGGCCGAATGGCGGCGGTCCACATCGGGCCGCACGATCGACCGCGAGGGCACGCGCCAGCGGCTCAATTCGGCAATGGAAAGCGCGGTGACGGCAGAGGCGGACCGGCTGGCGGGGCGGCTCAATTTCCTTGCGACGGTGGGCTCGGTTGCTCCCTTTGTGGGCCTGTTCGGAACGGTCTGGGGGATCATGGACAGCTTCTTCAACATCGGCGCGCAGCAGAATTCCTCGCTCGCGGTGGTGGCGCCGGGCATTTCCGAAGCGCTGTTCGCCACCGCCATTGGCCTGTTCGCGGCGATCCCGGCCGTGATTGCCTACAACCGCTTCTCGCACCGGGTGAACCGCTTCGAGACCCGGCTGTTCCGCTTTGCCGACCGCTTCCATTCGACCTTGAGCCGCGAGCTGGAGCAGTAAGGTCATGGCGATGAACACGGCCTCCGGCGGCGGACGGCGAGGGCGGCGGGTCCGCGGGCGAGGCGCGGCGATGAGCGAGATCAACGTGACGCCGCTGGTCGACGTCATGCTCGTGCTCCTCATCATCTTCATGGTCACCGCGCCGATGCTGACGGCCGGCGTGCCGATCGACTTGCCCGACAGTCGTGCCGAGGCGCTGAAGACCGAGCAGAAGACCGTGACGGTGAGCATGGACGGCGAAGGGCGTGTGTTCCTCGACGATCAGGAACTTGCACCGGGCGAGCTCTCCGACCGGCTGGCGGGGCTGGCGGCGGATGGGCCGGGAGGAAAGGCCCCACTCGTCACGCTGCGTGCGGACCGCGGCCTTGACTATGGCCGCGTGGTCGCGGTCATGGGCGCGCTCAATGCGGCGGGGTTCAAGTCGATCTCGCTGGTCACCAACGGTTCAGTCACGGCACCCTAACGCCATGGCGATGAGCGCCCCCACCGATCTGGCTGGTCCTTCACGCGGCTTCACGCGCGAAGAAGGCCTTGCGCTGGTTCTTGCGCTTCTGGCGCATGCGGGGCTGATCGCGGCGCTCACCCTGGCGCCGCCGGGCAAGACGATCATGTCGCCGCCCGAGCGGATGACAGTGACCTTCGCCGACGAGATCGCGGACCAGTCGACATCGCCCGATCCCGATACGCAGGCCGCGCCCGACGTGGCGCCAGATCTGGGTGAGCCCTTGCCGCAGCCGGCTCCGCCCCAGCCCGCGCCGCAAGTGGCGCCGCCCCAGCCGCAGCCGAAGCCAGCGCCGCTCGCGCCGGCGCGGCCTGAGCCCGTCCCAAAACCCCAGCCCCAGCCCCAGCCCAGGCCGGCCCCGCAGCCGCGCGCTGTGCCAACCCCGCCGGTCAAGCCGGTTGCCAAGCCCTCGGCCGCCGCCCCGCTCGATCCCCGGCAGCGCACCCGGCCCAATGCGCCCGGCGGTGCCAGCCAATTGGGGGCGGATTTCCTCAAGGGTATCAACACCGGCACCAAGCCGGGCGCGACCGGCAATCCGGCGGATGCGCTGAGCGCCGAGGCCAAGGCCGCGATCCGGGTGACGATCAACCGGAAGGTTCTTCCGCCGTGGAACAGCTGCCCGGTCAATGGTCTGGAGATCGAGAAGCTGCGCGCCAGCGTCACATTTCAGCTGGACCGTGGCGGCAACGTCGTGAGCATTGCAACGCCGGTTCTTTCAGGCCAGACTCCGGCCAACACGGCGCAAGTCAGTCGATTCACCGAGTGTGCGGTTCGCGCGATCAAGACTGCGGCGCCGTTCAGTCTTCCGGCCGAATCGTATGATTTCTGGAAAAACTACAAGCTCAATTTCAGGAAAGAGTAGAGCCTTGCGTAGCCCCCTTGTCGCCGGCCTTTGCGCACCTTTGCTGTGCGCCTTCCTTGCCCTCTCACCGGCCGCCGAGGCCGCGGCGCAGACTGGCCAGTCCGCACCGCAAGCCCCGCAGCCTCAGGCAACCGATGCCGCAACCTCGCCCGAGGAAGATGTCGTCGGCACGATCAACAACGACGCCGCGATCGCCATCCCCAGCTTCCCGACCAACGAGATGCTGCCCACCCCGGCCGACGGTGGGAACACCGAGGCACTGGGGCGCAATCTTGCGCGTGTTGTCTATGGCGACCTCAAGAACAACGGTCTGTTCAAGCCGGTCGGCCCCGATGCGCTGCCGCCGGTCACCTTCGGCGAGGTGGCGGCGCCCGCCTTCCCCAACTGGCGCGCGCGCTCGGCCGAGATGCTGGTGCATGGCTTCGTGAAAGCGGGACCAGACGGGCGGTTGACGGTGGGATGCTACCTCTACGACGTGGCACTGGGCAGCGAGCTTGCGCGCCAGGGTTATGTGGTGAAGCCCGAAGACTGGCGGCGCGCGGCGCACAAGTGCGCGGACATGGTCTATTCGCGGCTTTCGGGTGAAAGTCCGTTCTTCGACAGCAAGATCGCCTACATTGCCGAGACGGGGCCCAAGGATCACCGCCGCAAGCAGCTAGCGATCATGGATTCCGATGGCGCCAACCACCGCTTCATCACCAATGGGCAGACGACCGCGCTCACTCCGCGTTATTCGCCGGACTACAGCAAGCTCGTCTATCTGAGCTACATGAACGGCACGCCGCGCATCTATATCTATGATATCGAAAGCAAGCAGCAGCGGCTGGTGACGGAGGGCAAGGGGCCGACCTTCGCGCCGCGCTGGTCGCCCGATGGCAAGTTCATCCTCTATTCGATGGCGATTGCGGGCAACACCGACATCTACCGCGTTTCCGCCGGCGGGGGCGAATCGATCAAGCTTACTGATTCGCCTGGGATCGATGTGGGCGGCAGCTATTCGCCCGATGGCAGCCGGATCGTGTTCGAAAGCGACCGCTCGGGCAGCCAGCAAGTCTATGTGATGAACGCGGATGGTTCGAACCAGAAGCGCGTAAGCTTCTTCGGCGGCCGCGCGGCAACCCCTGAATGGAGCCCTCGGGGCGACCAGATCGCGTTTACGCACATCGCCGGCGACTTGCGCATCGCGGTGATGAACCCGGCAGGCGGGGAGATGCGGTACCTCACCGACAGCTGGCAGGACGAGGCGCCGACCTGGTCTCCCAACGGGCGCATCGTGCAGTTCTTCCGCACCGCCAAGACCACCGGGCGCACCTCGATCTGGCAGGTGGATCTCACCGGGCGCAACGAGCGGCGGCTCAACACGCCGGTGGATGGCTCGGACCCGGCGTGGGGGCCAGTGCTGCCTTGAGCCGGTGCTGCCTTAAGCCATTGCTGCCTTAAGGATGTGTCGAAACTGATTGCCGATTCGGGCTGTGCCATGCACTCTAGCACTGATTGACCAAGGAGACCGAACCCGTGACCCGCAAGATCTTCACAGCGCTGTTGCTGACGTCCGGCCTCGTGCTCGCAGGCTGCGCGACCACGCCAAAGGAACTGCCGCCCCAGCCGAACGGCGCCACTGGCACGACCACGACCAATCCGCCCGCGACCCAGCCGATGGGGCCGACACCGGGCAGCCAGGCTGATTTCATCGCCTCGGTGCTGGGTGACACGATCCTGTTCGACACCGACCGCTACAACCTCGACAGCGAGGATCAGGGCATCCTCCAAAGCCAGGCCCAGTGGTTGGCGCGCTATCCGGGCAAGCGGGTGACGATCGAGGGCCACTGCGACGAGCGCGGCACGCGCGATTACAACCTCGCGCTGGGCGAGCGCCGCGCCAACGCGGCGAAGAACTATCTCGTCAGCCTCGGCATCGATCCCTCGCGCGTCAGCACGGTAAGCTATGGCAAGGAGCGCCCGATCGCCTTGGGTTCCGATGAGCTGAGCTGGGCCAAGAACCGCCGCGCGGTGACGATCACCGTCCAGTGAAGCAACGCCGGTGAAACGGGGATAGGGGCCACTTCGATGGCGCGGCAAGGCAGATCGGCTGATTGGGGCTTCCCCCGCTGGCGGGGCTATGAAGGCGCCCGCGAAGCCGCGCCCGTGCGTCTGTGCGACCGCGCCGGCTGTGAGGAGAAGGGCGACCGGCCAGCACCCAAATCGCCCAACAACCCCGACCGCTGGTATTTCTGCGAGCGGCATGCGGCCGAATACAACGCCGGGTGGAACTACTTCGAGGGGCTCGACAAGGAAGAGGCCGAACTGCGCGAGAAGGCCGAGCGCGGCGAGACTTCGGGCTATCGCCAATCGGCCTATGATACCTGGGCGGGCCCCGGTGACGGCAGTCGCAGCCGTGACGAGATGCGCGCGCTGGAAGCGCTGGGGCTTGAGGCTGACGCCGACTTCGAGGCGGTACGCAAGGCCTGGCGGACGCGCGCGAAGGAAGTCCACCCCGACCTGCGCCCCGGCGACAAGGATGCAGCAGCCGAGTTCCTGAAGCTGCAGACTGCCTATGAAGTGCTGCGCGCGGCGGAAGAGCGGCGCGAGTGGAAGGGTTCGGACGAAGGCTGATCCCTGCGGCAATTGCCTGAGAGGCCCCACCCCCGCACATGTCCCTTGAAGCGAGGGGGGCGGTTAGCCGGGGGGCGTCAGCGCAGTTCCTCGGTCAGCAATTCCTCGACCCGCGCGGCATCCGGGAAGCCTTCGGCGATCCAGCGTGTTTCGACAGCACGAAGGATGCGGGCGACTTCTGGCCCCGCGCTTACACCGCGTGCGACCACGGCGCCGCCCTTCAGCGGGAACTGAGGGATTGCCCAGTGATCGAGCGGAGCGATGCTGCCGCCGGTAAGGAGCAGGCGGTCTTGCGCGGCGGAGCGGCCAACGCGGTATGCAAGAGCGCGGGGATCGCCTTCGGGCCGGGTGCGCGCGGCGACGAGGGCGAGATGCTTGCGCTGGGCAATGCTGAGGCGCAGGCGCGCGGCGACTTGCTCGGCAAGCGCGGAATCCGCAGGGAGCAGCGCGGCGAGGCGGCGAAGCGCTTCGGGGGCCACGCCATGCGCGGCTTCGGCGGCAAGGAGCGGGGGGAGCGCTGCCGGATCGGCTTCCGGAAGGATCACCGCGAGTACCCCCAGTTCAGCCATGCGCGTGATGGTGGGAGCGGGGTCGGGAAGCGCGAGGAGCAGGAGAAGCTCGCTGGCGATGCGTTCGCGCGAAAGGCCTTTGAGGCCTTGCGCCAACGCCGCGCAGGCCGCTTCTGCTTCCGCATCGGCGGGGAGCGAGCCGAAGCGGGCCTGGAAGCGGAAGTAGCGCAGGATCCGCAGGTAATCCTCGCGGATGCGCGCCTCGGCATCGCCGATGAAGCGCAGGCGGCGGGCAGCCAAGTCTTCGAGGCCGCCGAAGAAATCGTGGACCGTCAGGCTCTGCGGATCGGCATAAAGCGCGTTGATCGTGAAATCGCGGCGTGCGGCGTCTTCCTCCCAGTGCTGCGAGAAGGCGACGGTCGCGTGTCGGCCGTCTGTCGAGACATCGCGGCGCAGCGTCGTGATCTCGACCGGGCTACCTGCGGCGAGGGCGGTGACTGTGCCGTGGGCAAGGCCGGTGGGTACGCTGCGGATACCGCCCACCGTCAGCCGCGCGATAACTTCGGCGGGCTCCAGCGGGGTCGCCATGTCGATGTCCTTGACCGGCAGGCCCATCAAGGTGTCACGCACCGCGCCGCCGACATAGCGGACAAGACCCTCGCCCGCCGGATCGAGCGCGGCAACGAGCGCGGCAAGGTCGGGCCGCCGCGTCCAGTCGGTTGCAGGGAGGTGCGCCTTAGCCATGCCAGCGGATCCGTTGCGCGAGATTGGCGATGATCCCGGCGGTGACGCCCCAGATCCGGTGCTCGTGCCACAGGATATCGATGTAGCTGCCGCGCCGCCCGGCCCATTCGCTTTCCCGCCGGACATGGTTGGCGGGATCGAGCACGAAGGCGAGCGGCGGCTCGAACCAGCCGGCGACTTCAGCGGGATTGGGCTGGATGGCAAGGTCGGGCGGGACCATCGCGAGGACCGGTGTGATGTCGTAGCCGGTGCCGGTGCGATACTGGTCGGTCGCGCCAATCACATCGACGAGGGCCGGATCGATGCCGAGTTCCTCATTTGCTTCACGCAGGGCGGCCTCGATCGGCGTCTCGCCCGGATCGAGCTTGCCGCCCGGGAAGGCGGCCTGCCCGGGATGCGCGCGCATGTGCGAGGGGCGGTGGATAAGGAGCACGCCGGGGCCTTCGGGGTGATCGGGCCGGTCGGTGACGGCGATCAGCACAGCGGCGGGGCGCAAGGGCGTATCAGGGAGCGGCCGCCAGTCCTCATAGGCCGGCGGTACCAGTTCGGCATGGCCGATATCGAACAGGCGGGCGAGATGATCGCGCAGGTTCATGCGGGCAGCAAGCCGAAGCGCGAGCCAAGGCTTTCGACCGCCAGCGCCTCGGGCTTGGACATGGTGAGCGCGTGGTCGATGAGCTGGCCGTAGGTGCTGCGATTGAGCCGGGCTTCGGTGCCGTGGCGGACGGCGAGATAGAAGGCGGGCGTCTCGGCGGTGCCGGCGGCGCGCAGGGGGTGATCGGTTCCGGCGAGAACGAGATCGTCGGTGTTGAGGCGGAAGGCGATGACGGGGCTGCCATCGGCGTCCCGCCGCACCTCCATGTCGGTGGCGATGAAGGCGGCGTCGTCTACCGCGATGGCGAGCTTTTCGGCAGGGGTGACGAGCCAGTGCCGACCTTCGGCATCGCGCGTAAGGAGGCTTGCGAAGGCGCGGACCATGGCGGGGCGAGTGATTCTGCCGCCTTCATGGAACCAGGTGCCGTCCGCCGCGATGCGCATGTGGCTCTCGCCGATGTGGGCTGGGTTCCAGGTTTCGACCGCAGGCAGACGGCGCGCGGCGACTGCCTCGGCCAGATCGGCAAGGGACATCGCGGCAAGGTCTGCGGGCGGTTCGTATGGCACGGGACCGCCGATGCCAGATCAGGTCAGCCGCGCCAAGGGCCGAGCATGCCTTCGCCCGGAAGGACGGCCGGATTGGCGGTGCGGCAGAGGAGACGCGCCGGGTCCCACGCACCCGGCAGCTTCCAGCCGCCGGTGTTTGCAGCGGAGAAGCCGAAGAAGCGGCCGTAGTAGTCCGCATCGCCGATCATCACCTGCGGCAGCGGCGCGCGCGGGTCGATGGCGGTGAGGCTGGCGGTGACGAGCGCCTTGCCATAGCCGGTGCCCTGCAGGCCCGGCAGCACAGCGACGGGGCCGACCATGATCATGGGATGACGGCGCCCCGACGCATCGGTGAGCGCGACCGGCCAGCACTGGATCGTGCCCGCCAGATGATCGCCTTCATCAAGCGCGGCAAAGGAAAGGCCCGGAAGCCACTCGGTACCTTCACGCACCTTGTAGGCCGTGCGCGCGAAGCGGTCCGGCCCGAAGGCGGCGTCGAGCACTTCCTCAATCAGCGCGGGATCGATATCGGCAAGCGGGATCAGGTTGGCCAAGGCGGGGCGGGCTTTCGTGGGCGGCTGCGGAAGCGCGCCGATAGCGGGCCGGGGGGCAGGGGGCAAGCGGAGGGGAGGACTTTGCGAAAACTGCAAGCGTATTGCCCTCCTTGTCATTAGTATGTTGCGCGGCGAGCGGCTAGGGGACCTTCCGCGCCCTCCGTATTTTGCGGACGCGGCGCCGCTCAGGATGAGGAGAAGCCGGTGCACACGGTCTTCGACGCTCTCACGCTCGCGCGGATGCAGTTCGCGTTCACGATCAGCTTCCATTTCATCTTCCCCTCGTTCTCGATCGGCCTTGCGAGCTATCTGGCGGTGCTGGAGGCGCTGTGGCTGCGCACGGGTCAGACGGTCTATCTCGACCTGTTCCGCTACTGGCTGAAGATCTTCGCAGTGGCCTTTGCCATGGGCGTCGTCTCGGGCCTCGTCATGTCCTACCAGTTCGGCACCAACTGGTCGGTCTTTTCGGACAAGGCGGGGAGCGTGATCGGGCCGCTGATGGCCTATGAAGTGCTGACTGCCTTCTTCCTCGAGGCGGGGTTCCTCGGCGTCATGCTGTTCGGTATGGAGAAGGTGGGACGAAAGCTGCACTTTGCCGCGACCTTGATGGTGGCAATCGGGACTTCGATTTCCGCGTTCTGGATCATCGCGGTCAATTCGTGGATGCAGACCCCGGTGGGCTACGAGATCGGCCCGGACGGGCGCTTTCTGCCGGGGCCGAGCTGGCTGACGATCATCTTCAACCCGAGCTTTCCCTATCGCTTCGTCCATACCGTGATCGGGGCCTACCTCACGACAGCGCTGGTGGTCGGCGCGGTGGGGGCTTGGCACCTGTTGCGCGACCGCGAGAACGGGCATGCACGCGTGATGTTCTCGATGGCGATGTGGATGGCAGCGCTCGTCGCCCCGGTGCAGATCGTGGCGGGGGACGAGCACGGGCTCAACACGCTGGCGCACCAGCCGGCCAAGGTCATGGCGATGGAGGGGCACTTCCAGAGCCATCCCGAAGGTGCGCCGCTTTATCTTTTCGGCATACCCGACGACAAGGCGCAGCGGCTGGACTACGCCATCGGCATCCCGAAGATGTCCAGTCTCATACTCAAGCACGATGCCGATGCACCGCTGGCTGGCCTAGACACCATCGCGCCGGACAAACGGCCGCCAGTGGCCATCCTGTTCTGGTCGTTCCGGATCATGGTGGGGCTGGGGTTCGCCATGTTGGGGCTGGGCGTGTGGAGCCTGATCGCGCGGGGCCAGGGGCAGCTCTACGCCTCGCCGTGGCTGCACCGGGCTGCGGTGCTGATGGGGCCTTCGGGCTTCATTGCGGTGATCGCGGGCTGGACGACGACCGAAGTGGGGCGCCAGCCCTACACCGTCTATGGCCTGCTCACGACGGCGGAAAGCCGCAGCCCGATTGCCGCGCCAGCGGTGGGAGCCTCGCTGGTGGCCTTCGTGCTGGTTTACACGGCGGTGTTCGGGGTGGGCATCTGGTACCTCCTCAAGATGATGCACGCCGCGCCGCATGAGCACGAGGAACCGCTCGAGGCCGATGACCATGCGCCGATCCGCACCGCCGGCCCGTTGCCGGAGCCGGCGGAATGAGCGCGCTGTTCGACCTCACCACGGTCTGGGCGCTGATCCTGGCCTTCGCCGTCCTCATGTATGTTGTGATGGACGGGTTCGATCTTGGCATCGGCATCCTCTTTCCCTTCTATACGCCCGGCGCGGAGCGCGATCAGGCGATGAACGCGATCGCGCCTGTCTGGGACGGCAACGAGACATGGTTGGTCCTGGGCGGCGGCGGGCTGCTGGCGGCCTTCCCTCTCGCCTATGCGATCATCCTGCCCGCGACCTATCCCTTGATCATGGCCATGCTGCTCGGCCTCGTGTTCCGGGGCGTGGCGTTTGAATTCCGCTGGCGCGATCCGGCGCACCGGGCGTTCTGGGATCTGGCGTTCACGGGTGGTTCGCTGGTGGCGGCGCTTTCACAGGGGGTCATTCTCGGCGCGCTGCTGCAGGGTGTGCATGTCGAGGGGCGCGCCTATGCGGGCGGATGGCTCGACTGGCTTTCGCCTTATTCGCTGCTGACGGGGCTTGGCGTGGTCTGCGGCTATGCGCTGCTGGGCGCGTGCTGGCTCGCGGGCAAGATCGAGGGGAGCGGGGCGGAGCGGGCCTTTGGCCATGCGCGGCTGGCGGCCTGGGCGACTTTTGCGGCGATGGGGGCGGTGAGCCTTGCGACGCCGTTCCTTGCCGCGCCCTATTACCAGCGCTGGTTCGCGATGCCGACCTTGCTGTACCTCAGCCCGGTGCCGGTGGTGACAGGCCTCGCTGCGCTGTTCCTGCTGCGCGGGCTGGCGCAGCGGCGCAGCGGGCAGGCCTTTGCGCTGGCGCTGGTGCTGTTTCTACTCGGCATGATCGGGCTGGGCGTTTCGATGTGGCCGCATGTGGTTCCGCCTTCGATCACGATCTGGCAGGCCGCCGCGCCGGTTCGCAGCCAGGAATTCATGCTCGTCGGTGTGCTGCTGATCATGCCGCTGATCCTTGCCTACACCGGCTGGACCTACTGGGTGTTCCGCGGAAAGGTCGGTGAACATGGCTATCATTGACCCGCGCCTTGGTGGCGCCGAACGTGCGGAGGCGACGCCGCTGTGGCGCCGCCTCGCATGGATGGCCGCGATCTGGGCACTGAGCGTGGGAACGCTCGGCGCTGTGGCAATGGTGCTGCGCGGCTGGCTCAGAGCCTAGAGCGCGCCAGCAGCCTTAGGCGCGAGGCGAATTCGCCGCGATCGACATAGCAGCCGTGCAAGTGCCGGAAGCCCGATGCAGGATCGAAGCTCTCGCGCCCGTGGAGGACGCGGCGGTTGTCGAAGACGACCATTTCGCAAGCGTCGAGCTTGAAGGTGAGCTGGTAGGCCGGGTCGCGGGTCTTGGTCATCATGGCGCGATAGGCGCTGTAAAAGGCGGGCATCACGTCCGCTGGCATGTCGAACATGGCGGCGATGTGGGCGTTGTAGCGGATTTCGGTGACGGCTCCATGCCGGTCCAACTGGATCACGGGGGCGTGGACGCGGATGTCGGCCTCCTCATCGTGGAAGCGGAACGGGATCACGATTTCGCTTAGCAGGCGGAAGGCTTCGGGGTCGTCGGCGCGCAAGTCTTCGGCGATCGCGAAACCATCGGCGAAGAGCGAGCCACCGCCGGTGGCCTCGTTGGCGAGGCAGTGGAGGAACTGGTAGCCTGGGGGCACTTCCTGATTGGGCAGATCGGTGTGCAGCGGCAGCGTGACGGCCGTGTAGGCGAGGTTGTTGGGATCGGGGCGGTTCACCACTTCGAAGGTCGTGCCGAAATTGGTCTCACGCAGAAAGCCGATGCGGCGGGCCACTTCGACGCCGGCATCGATATGATCGGCTAGGCCGTCGACAATCGAGAGGCCGTAGCGGGCAGTCTCGCGCATCCAGGTGTTCAGCTGGGCGTCATCGGCCAGAAGCTGCGCAGCTGCGAAGCGGGGAATGCCGGCAGCGGTGAGATCGGCGCGCCACAGCCGGGGCGGGATATCCGCCGGGTCGGCGGCGGGCTGGCCGGGGCGATGGGCGTCAAGCAGCGCGGTGGGCATGGCGCTCGCGTGGCCGTCGGCGTAGCGCAGAGTGATGGTTTCGCCTGCGGGCTCGGCGCTCAGCAGCACCGGATTCGGGTTCAGTGAGAGCAGATCGAGCACGCGTTCGTGGGTCTGGGGGTGGAAGGCGCTGGGGCAATTGTCGCGCAGCCAGATGGTGGGGTAGGTGGCCGAACCGCCATCCGCCCAGGTGACGAGGAGGGCGTCCGCCCGCACCTCGAAGGTCGATAGAGTCATGGGAATTCCCGTCGTGCCAGAATGTTGATCGCTGATTGGCGGATCAGCCCTGCGGCGGCGGGCGCCAGTCCTGCACTTTGCCATAGGGCACGGCGCGGGGGCGCGGGCCGAGGGCAAAGGTCTTGCGCGGGGAAAGCATGCGCAAAGGGTATGGCGGATCGCCTGGCACGACAAGCTGAAATGCCGGGCACCGATTGCAACGCGGGCGCTCGCATGCCACCCCTTGCACCGATGATCGACAACAGCGGCTCAGCCGGCAGCGCCCCGACGGCCGCCAACAGGAACGCGCCTTTTGCCGCAACGCTGATCGGCATCGGCGCGGCCACGGCGGCGGCGCATATCGGCAACAATTTCACGACCTATCTGGTCGGCGCGCTGATGGACCGTTTCGGCTTCTCGCCGTTTGCCATGGGCGCGTGGAACATGGCCGAGACCTTGAGCTATGCAGCGGCAATGTTTCTCGTGGCACCGCGTGCGCGCGGGCTCGATGCCCGGGCGCTGGCGATGCTGGCGAGCGTGGTGGTGATCGCGGCGCAGGCGGGTTCGGCGCTGACGGGGGTCTTTCCGCTGCTGGTGCTGGGGCGCGTGGGGACGGGGCTGGGCTTTGGCCTGATGAACAGCGCGCTCAATCTGGCGGCGGGGCGCACAGGCAGCCCGGCGCGGTGGATTTCACTGGGGATCGCGGTGCAGACGCTGCTTTACAGCGCGATTGCGATAGGCCTGCCGGTGATCGGGCGGGACTACGGTGCGGGCGGCATGTTTTTCGGCCTTGCGGGGCTGTCGGTGGTCTTCGGGCTCTGCGCGCTGCTGCTGCCGGGAGGCAAGGGCAGTGTAGAAACATCGGCGGCGAAAGGGGGGGCGATTGGTCCGGAGGGCCTGCGCGTGCTCGCCGCCATGGCGCTGTTCGCGTTCGGCTCGCTGGCGATCTGGCCGTTCATCGAACGCACCGCGCACGTGATCGGCATTCCGGCGACGCAGTTCGGGCTTTACCAAAGCCTTGCCGTGTTCATGAGCGCGCTGGGCAATGCCGGGCTCGCCATGGTGATCCAGCGCCTGCCCCGCGCTTGGCCACTGGCGGCAGCGCTGGGGGCGTGCAGTCTGGCTTGCGGTCTGCTCACCACGGTGGGTAGCGAGGCGGCTTTTGCGGCGGCCTTCGTGGCCTTCATGGTGAGCTGGTTCCTCACCTATCCGCTGTTGCTGCGGCTTGCCTATGCGCAGCCGGAGGGGGAGCGGCTGGCGGTGATGACGACGGGCACATGGCTGCTATCGCAAAGCCTGGGCTCGCTGGCAGCGGGGGCAATGGCGCAAGGGTTCGGGGCCTATACGCTGATCGGGCCGCTGGGCGGGGCGGTGTGTTTCATGGCGATTGCGGCAGCGCTGCCGGTGGCGCGGAGGCTGGATCGGGAGAGGCAATAGGCCCCTCCGCCCTCGCGATGCTCGGGCACCTGCCCGTTTGCACTTCGTGAAAATGGGGAGGACCACTTTCCTCCCCATTTTTGCGCAGCACAAATGGGGAGGTGGCCCGCGAAGCGGGTCGGAGGGGTTCTTCAGCTTTCCGCAAAGGTAAACGGTTCGGCCGTCTTGCGGTAGTCGTCCGGCAGGATCTCGCGCCCCAATGGCGGTTCGGCGCGGGCGGTGCAGGTGGCTCTGTTGCAGAGGCGGCAGGTGACCCCGATGGGGGTCGCTGCTGGCTGTTCGCCGCGCGAGTAGATGAGCTTTGGCGCATGTTCGGCGGCGCAGCCCAGCGCGATCGCGCGAAGGATGGTTGGTTTGCCGTGGCCGCCGCCGCCCGATGTGACGCTGCGCGCCACGCTGAAGAAGCGTTCGCCGCCGGGGAGCTCCAGCCACTGGGTCAGCACTTCGCCGGGGCGGCGGAAGCAATCGTGGAGGGTCCAAAGCGGGCAGCCGCCACCATGTGCGGCAAAGGGGAAGCCCGCGCCGTCGAGCCGCTTCGAGACATTGCCTGCCGCATCGACGCGAATGAAGAAGAACGGTACGCGTTCCTGCCCGGGGCGGTTCAGGGTGGTGAGGCGGTGGGCGACTTGCTCGAAGCTGGCGCCGAACTGGCCGGAAAGCGCCTCGATATCGTAGGCGCGCGTCTCGGCCGCGCGGGCAAAGCGGTCATAGGGCATGATGAGCGCGGCCGCACCATAGGCGGCAAGCGCGCGGCGGACGAGCTGGGCTGCGGTCTCGCTCGAGAAGCTGGCGCCGCGCAGGAGGGTCGCGATCTCGCTGCGCAGCGCGGTATAGGCGATGTGCAGCGCCATCTGCCAGCGGCGGGCCTGGGGGCTGAGCGTGTCGTCGATCAGCAGTTGTTCGGCGTGGCGATCGTAGCGGCGGAGCGCGTCCATCATGATCTCGGCTGGCAGGAGGCGCACGCGCAGGCCCTGCCCGCGCAGGTATTCGGCGAGGCCGGCTTCCTGCAGGCCGCCGAGGCGTTCGATCTCTTCGGCGAGCGCCTCGGCCTTGCTGTCGAGCGCGGGGAAGTAGTTGCGGCGCTCGGTGACGAAGCGGCGGGCCTCGGCGAGGGGATCGGCCGAATCGGGTCCGCCTGCGCCGCCGCGCAGGCCGGCAAGCGCCTGCTGCTCGCGCATGTAGGCTGTGTGGAGGCGCAGCATGGCCTCGGTAATGCCGGGGTAGCTGGTGGCGACATCGGCCACTTCGAGCGCGGGCAAGTCGATCTCGGCGAAGATCGGATCGCGCAGCACATCGGAAAGACGACGGGCGTAGTCGTCGCGTTCTTCGGCTGCGAGGTCGCTCATATCGAGCTTGTAGGCCTTGGCGAGTCGCAGGAGCAGATCGGCGGTGAGGGGGCGCTGGTTGCGTTCGAGGAGGGCGATATAGCTGGGCGAGATCGCGAGATCGTCGGCCATGACAGCCTGCGTCAGGCCGAGCTCGCGGCGCAGTCGCTTCAGGCGGGGGCCGAGGTAGAGCGGGCGCGATTCCATATGGTTAACTCGTTCTGTGAAGGCTGTACAACTTTACAAGCATATTCTGTAAAGTTTGACAACATGACCGCGCTGCGGGTTTCGCGGCTGCGTCGGCGGGTCTAGCCGGGGTGCATCGAGACTACCCCAACAGGAAGCGAGACCCATGACCTATTCGCAGACCATCAACGAAGCCGCCAAGGCGATCACGCCCTATGGCAAGCCCTGGGATGGGATCGATGCCGCCTCGGTGGCGCGCATGCGTCTGCAGAACCGCTTCCAGACCGGGCTCGACATCGCAAAGTACACTGCCAAGATCATGCGCGCCGACATGGCCGCCTACGATGCCGATCCGGCGAAGTACACGCAGTCGCTTGGCTGCTGGCACGGGTTCATCGGCCAGCAGAAGATGATCTCCATCAAGAAGCACTTCGGCACCACCAAGGGCCGCTACCTCTACCTTTCGGGCTGGATGGTCGCCGCGCTGCGGAGCGAGTTCGGCCCGCTGCCTGACCAGTCGATGCACGAGAAGACCAGCGTCCCGGCGCTGATCGAGGAGCTCTACACCTTCCTGCGCCAGGCCGATGCGCGCGAGCTTGGCGGCCTGTTCCGCGAGCTCGATGCCGCCAAGGCTGCCGGGGACGCGGTCAACACGCACCGCCTGCTCCACAAGATCGACGACTACCAGACGCACGTGGTGCCGATCATCGCAGACATCGATGCCGGCTTCGGCAATGCCGAGGCGACCTACCTCCTCGCCAAGAAGTTCATCGAAGCGGGCGCCTGCTGCATCCAGATCGAGAACCAGGTTTCCGACGAAAAGCAGTGCGGCCACCAGGACGGCAAGGTCACTGTGCCGCACGAGGACTTCCTCGCGAAGATCCGCGCGGTGCGTTACGCCTTCCTCGAACTTGGCGTGGATGACGGCGTTATCGTCGCGCGCACCGACAGCCTCGGTGCAGGCCTCACGAAGCAGATCGCTTTCGTGAAGGAGCCGGGCGACATTGCCGACCAGTACAACAGCTACCTCGATTGCGAGGAAGTCGATGCCGCAACGCTCGGCCACGGCGATGTGCTGATCAGCCGCGATGGCAAGCTGATGCGCCCCAAGCGCCTGCCTTCGAACCTGTTCCAGTTCCGCTCCGGCACTGGTGAGGACCGCTGCGTGCTCGACGGGATCAACAGCCTGCAGAACGGCGCGGACCTGCTGTGGATCGAGACCGAGAAGCCCCACATCGGCCAGATCGGCGGCATGGTGCGCCGCATCCGCGAGGTGATCCCGAACGCCAAGCTGGTCTACAACAACTCGCCCAGCTTCAACTGGACGCTGAACTTCCGCCAGCAGGTGTTCGATGCCTGGAACGCGGAAGGCAGGGACACCAGCGCCTATGACCGGGCGAAGCTGATGAGCGTGGACTACGATGGCACCGCGCTGGCGGACGAAGCCGACGAGCGTATCCGCACCTTCCAGCGCGATTCGGCTCGTGAAGCGGGGATATTCCACCACCTGATCACCCTGCCGACCTATCACACCGCAGCTCTCAGCACCGACAATCTGGCGAAGGAATACTTCGGCGATGCCGGCATGCTGGGCTACGTCAAGAACGTCCAGCGCGAGGAAATCCGCCAGGGCATCGCCTGCGTCAAGCACCAGAACATGGCCGGTTCGGACCTCGGCGACGATCACAAGGAATACTTTGCGGGTGAAGCGGCGCTGAAGGCCGGCGGCGCGCACAACACGATGAACCAGTTCGCGGCCTGACGGCAGGCCCACCCCCGACCCCTCCCCCTTCGACAGGCTCAGGATGAGCGGGAGGGGCGAAGGGACAAGTAACAATTCTTGAGAGGAGCAAGGACAATGGCTGAACCGACGCGGGCCCGTGCGGTCCTTTCGACCGAAGACTTCAAGCTCATCCGCGAGGCTGTGCTTCACTACCTCAAGGTGATCGAGGACCAGCCGGAATCGGTGAAGTTCTCGCACCTCTACCACAGGCTTGGGAGCGCGATGGGCCGCTGAGGCCCCGCGCACCCCTCACGATACTTTCCTGGGGAGGAAAGCTGGCCCGCCGTGCGCTTGTTCGCGCGGCGGGCCTTTTTGTTTGCGCATCCGCTGTCCTCAGGCATGATCCTGCCGCTGGCAGCAGCCTTGGGGGATCAACTTGCAGAGTACCGGCTCCAACTCCCTCCGGCGCGTGCTGGGGCTGGCCTTCGGTATTGCGGTGGTTGTCGGCGGGACGATCGGCCAGGGGATTGTGCGCACGCCTGGGCTTGTGGCGCAGGGCGTGCCCGATCCGGCGGTCATGCTCTGACTGTGGGTGCTTGGCGGGGTGCTGGCGCTGATCGATGCGATGTCGACGGTGGAGCTCGCGGCCTCGATCCCGCTGGTCGGTGGGCCTTATGCCTTTGCCCGGCGCGCCTTCGGGCCGGTGACGGGGCTCGCTGTGGGCGTCACGGACTGGCTCGGCAAAGTGGCCGGGATTTCCTATCTCGCGGTGGTCTTTGCCGAATATCTGCACCGGCTGGGGCTGCTGACGGCCATTCCGCTGGGGTTGATCGCAGCGGCGATGCCGGTCCTGACCGGCGCGATCCAGTGGTTCGGCACGCGCGTGGCGGGCCGGTCGCAGGAAATCGGCAGCGCGGTCAAGGCAGTGATCTTTCTGGGATTGATCGCGGCACTGCTGCTCGCGCCGCGCGGGGCACCGGTGGTGACGCCGGGCATCATCTCGCCGACATTCACCATTCTGGGGGTGATCGTCGCGATCCGCGCCATTTATGGCACCTATGCGGGCTGGAACGGCGCGGTCTATTTCAGCGAGGAGGTGAACGATCCCGGGCATTCGGTCGTGCGCGCGACCTTTTCGGGCATTGTGCTGATCACCGTGATCTACACGCTGATCGTGGCTGCCTGCCTCCATGTGCTTCCTGTGGCGGATATGGCGAAATCGAACCTTGTGCTGGCCGATGCGGCGGGGGTGGTGTTTGGGCCGCGGGCGGACGCGCTTATCACGGTGATCTCGCTGATTTCACTGGCAACGACCCAGAACACCGTCGTGATGATGTTTCCGCGCGTGCTCTATGCCATCGGACGCGATGCCGGCGGCGTGCTGGGGCTGACGCGCGTGACCGCGAACGGCACGCCGTGGACGGCGCTGATGGTGACGGTGATCCTGTCCGCAGTGCTCGCGACCGTGGGTGTCTATGATACCCTGCTGTCGCTCAGCGTTTCGCTGGTTTCGGCGGTGAGCGTGGTCATCAATCTCGCGGTCATCCGGATGCGGCTCAGTGAACCGGGGCTGGTGCGGCCCTGGCGGATGCCGCTGTTTCCGCTGCCCGCGCTGTTTGCGTTTGGCGTGAACGCAGCGCTGCTGGCCGCGTTCGTGTATGAGGATCCGGTGACGGCAGGCATTGGCTTTGCCGGGCTGGGCATGCTGGTGGCGCCGATCTACCTGGCAATCCGCCACCGGGCGCGGGCGGCCTAGCAGCCACAAAGCCCGGCTATCATAGGCCCAAAATCCTCTCGCTGGCCATAGTCTATCGTTTTGGTAGAAATACTGGGCCGACTCGGGAGCCCACCCCTTCATGAAGACCGCCCTGATCATCCGCCACGTGCCGCGCGAAGGCGTTGCGGGTTTCCGCGAGCCGATCGAGGCGGCGGGCTATGTGATCGACCGGGTCGACGTGGATAATCAGGATTTCCATGCGCTGGATCTCGTCGCGCCCGATCTGGTGGTGATGATGGGCGGGCCGATGGGCGTCTACGAGCGCGAGGCGCATCCGTGGATTTCCTGTCAGCTGAAGCTGCTGGCGCGGAGGCTTGCGGCGGACCGGCCGATGCTCGGCGTGTGCTTCGGTTCGCAGATGATCGCGGCGGCGCTGGGTGCAGACGTCTATCCAGGGCCAACCAAGGAAATCGGCTTTGCGCCGGTGACGATCCATGACCGCGATGGGCCGCTGCGCCATCTGTCGGACGTGCCGGTGCTGCATTGGCATGGCGATACCTTTACCCTCCCCGAAGGCGCGGAGCTGCTGGCTTCGAGCCCGGCCTATCAGCATCAGGCCTTCCGCAAGGGGCGCAATGTGCTCGCTTTGCAGTTCCACGCCGAGATGGGCGAGGACGAGCGCTTCGTGGACTGGATCGCGCAGGACATGGACTATCTGACCGCCGCAGGGCAGTGCCCGGACGAATTGCGCGCGGCGCATGAAGTGCATGGGCCCCGCGCGGTGGCGGCGGGGCGTGCGATGATTGCAGAGTGGCTGACGGGGCTGGTGTAGCGCTTGCGCCTCTCCCAACCCTCTCCCCTAATGGGTAGCGGGCCTTAAAGTCCTCCGCGCCAATGGCTTAGCCGTACGACTGCATCCTCCAGCATCGCAGGCGGCTTGCAGTGGCAGAGGCGCACGATCGTGTTAGGGCCGTCGTCTCCTTCCCAGAGGGCCGAGAGCGGGATCGAGGCGACACCGGCTTCGCGCACGGCGCGTTCGCTGAAGGTGCGATCGTCGAGTACCACGCCGCTGGCGGCAAGATCGATGCAGGCGAACCAGGTGGCGCTGCTCTCCAGCACGGCGAAGCCGGCATGGGCAAGGCCTTCGATCAGGACACTGCGCGAGGCGGACCAGTCTTCGTGGAGCGCGGCGGTGATCGACGGGTCCGCAAGGCCTTCAGCGGCGGCCCATTGCAGCATGGGCGGGGTGGTAAAGGTCAGGAACTGGTGCGCCTTGGCGAGCACGCCCGCCAGCGCCGCATCCGCCGCCATCCAGCCGACTTTCCAGCCCGTCGCGCCGAAAATCTTGCCTGCCGAACCGATCTTGATCGCGCGCGCTGCCATGCCGGGTTCGGCCAGCAGCGAGCGGTGGGGGCGGCCGTCAAAGCGGACGGCCTCCCACACCTCGTCGCAGATGGCGATGAGATCGTGCTCTGCACAAATGCGCGCGAGGAGGGCGAGTTCGTCCGAACTGGCGACTGAGCCGGTGGGGTTCAGCGGATCGTTGACGATCATCGCGCGGGTGCGCGGGGTGATCGCGGCGCGGATCGCGCCTTCGTCGTAGAGCCAATCCGGAGGGTTCAGCGGCACGAACACCGGCACGCCGCCCGCGCGGCGCACCAGCGGGGCATAGGCATCGTAGGCGGGGGCGAAGAGCAAGACCTCGTCACCGTTGCCGACCACGGCGAGGATCGCGGCGGCAATCGCCTCGGTCGCGCCCGAAGTGACGATGACCTGTTCGCGCGCGAGCGCGAGGCCTTGCGTGCGGGCGTAGTACCCGGCGACGGCTTCGCGCAGTTCGGGCAGGCCCGCGCTGGGAGGATATTGCTGCGAGCGCTCGGCCATCGCGCGGATGGCGGCGGCCGTGAGCGTGGGCGGAGGCGGTGTATCGGGAAAGCCCTGACCGAGGTTGATCGCGCCGAGGCTGCGGGCAAGGCCGGACATGTGCTCGAACACCGTGACGGGCATCCCGGTGTAGATCGGATTGAGGCGAGTGTGGGTCATCGGGTCGCACGCTAGCGCGGTGTTTGGCGCGTGCCCACCCCCGACCCCTCCCGCAGGTGGGAAGGGTCAGGGGTGGGCCGGGCTGAGACGAAGTTTTTTCACGCGCACCTGAACCGGTTTGCCCATGCCTGACGCCTTTGCTTTGTGAACGGGCCGGCTTGGCCCCTCGAGCGAAGGAGCCTTGGTGATGACACTCGTCCGGATGAATGCCCTCGATACGGGCGGCGGCTATGACGTGCAGATCGATGCCGGGACGAATGCCGACCAGCTGATGCGGTCCAGCGAGGGTGGGCAGTGGATGACGCGCCTTTCTGACGAGGGCGTGCGCACCACGGTTTCGGCCAACTATCCTTCCGGCAACTACGTCTATGGCGGTGTTCAGCAACTCACCGGCGGGGGTTTCGTGGTTTACGGCACGATCCACGCCGGGCTGGGGCGCGGGGTCATGCTGCAGACCTACAACGCGGCCGGGCGCCCAGTCGGCACGCAGATCACGCCGATGGACGAGCAGGGTGATCAGCTTTCGGGCACGGCGGGCTACAGCGTGGCGCCGACTCCAGGCGGCGGCTTTGCGCTGGTCTACAACTCGGATGCGGCAAGCGCGACGCAGATCACGGTCAGCTATACCCAGAACGGCACGCCGCAGACTTATCCGCTCCATGAAAGCAGCGACGTGCGCATCCGCTACTTCGATGCGACGGGCCATGCGCTCGCGCCCTCGCAGATCGCCTCGACCGCGAGCATTTCCATCAACGGGGCCAGCACCACGCGGCAGGCGGACAACCAGTACACCTGGGACAGCGAGGTGCTGAAGGGCGGGCAGGTCGCATTTCTCTACTACGACATGGTGCAGGTTGGGCAGGACCAGTCGGTGGGTGGCGGCTTCCACGGGCAGGCCACGATCAGTGTGCAGGTTTCGGGCGGATCGGGCGCGGCGGGTACGCCGGTACGGGTCGAGCAGATTCCCTACTACACCGGCAATGGCGGCGGCACGCCGGGCGCGAACACGCTGGATACCGGCACGCCGGCCAACATCGTCGCACTGCCGGGCGGCGGGTTTGCGGTCATCTGGTCCGAACAGAGCTATGGCGGGGCAGGCAATGCTTTCGACGGCTGGGACACGAAAATCCGCTATTTCGATGCCGCCGGGAATGCCACGTCCGATGCGATCCAGCTCATGTTCCGCGGCACGGACATGGGCAATCTGAGCAAGTATGTCTACGCCGAGGCGCTGTCAGACGGGCGGATCGCGATTGCCTACAACGACGGAATCTACGGGGTCAACGGCACCGCACAGGCCGATGCCTGGCTGGGGCTCGTCGCGGCGAATGGGCAGTCGGTCGAACTGCAGCGGATCAATACCGACGATACGGTTGCCGGGCGCAACAACACTGTCTCCGATCTGGCGGTGCGGTCTGACGACAGCATCGACGTGGTCTATTACGATGCCTCGCTCCATGGCGGAGCCGCATCGCTGAACCACACCGTTGTCGAACACTTCACCACCGGCAAAGGTGTGACCGGGCAGCTGCAGGGCGGCACCGAAAGCGACGACGCGCGCAGCGGCGGGGCGGGCAATGACCTGATTGCCGGAGCGGGCGGGTCCGATGCGCTCAACGGCCTTGGCGGCAATGACCGGCTTGAAGGCGGCTGGGGCAACGACACGCTTGATGGCGGGGCAGGGATCGACCTGCTGGCGGGCGGCGAAGGCGACGACACACTGACCGGCGGCGCGGGTGCCGACAAGCTGATCGGCGGCAATGGCAGCGATACGGCGAGCTACGCCGGGGCCGGGGGGAGCGTTTTCGTCAGCCTGGCGGTGCGTTCGGCCAAGGGAAGCGATGCGGTGGGCGACACCTTCAGCGGCATCGAAAACGTGACGGGCTCAGCGTTCAACGATGTGTTGATAGGCGATGCCGGGGCCAATGTACTGACCGGCGGCGCGGGCAACGACCGCATCGACGGGCGCGGCGGTGTGGACACCATGAACGGCGGGGCGGGCACCGATATCTATTCGGTGGACGATCCGGCCGACAAGATCATCGAGAACGCCGGTGCAGGCCAAGGCAACGACATCGCCTATGTCTCGGTCAACAGCTACATCATGGCGGCCAATCTCGAGCGGCTGGTGCTGACCGGAAGCGCCTATTACGCCAAGGGCAACGATGCTGCCAATTCGATGCGCGGCGCGGGCTCGGGCTATCACGAGCTTTATGGCATGGGCGGCAACGACCAGCTTTATGGCGGTGCGGGCAATGACACGCTGTATGGCGGGACGGGCAACGACGTGTTCCATGTCAATGCGGCAGGGGACCAGGTGGTCGAATATGCCGGCGAGGGCAACGATCTGGTCATCGCCACGGTGAGCTACACGCTGGATGGCAATGCGGCCAATGTCGAGCGGCTCTATCTTGGCGGCGCGGCGGCGATCAACGGTAAGGGCAATGCGCTCGCCAATACGTTGATCGGCAACAGCGGGGCCAATGTGCTCGAAGGCAAGGCCGGGCGCGACACGCTGATCGGGGGCAAAGGTGACGACGTGCTCTCGGGCGGGACGGACAGTGATGTGCTGACCGGCGGAGCGGGCTCGGACGCCTTTCGCTTTGCCGGCGCCTATGCTGCCGACGCGGGGGTCGATACGATCACCGATTTCGTGCACGGGACCGACCATATCCAGCTGGAGTACTACTATTACGCCGCGCTCGGTTCGGGCCCGTTCAATCCGGCGAGCTTCGTGGTGGGCACCAAGGCTGCGACCGCGAGCGAGCACCTCATCTACAATCCGGCCAACCACGTGCTTTATTACGATGCCGACGGCAGCGGCGCGGGGGATCAGATCGCCATCGCCAAGTTCGAGGGCACCGTCACGATCACGGCGTCCGATTTCGTGATCATCTGACCGTGCTGGCAGCCGGATCGGCGGTTAACATGGTTGCCATGGCGCCCCTTGCGCTTCACTTCTTCGCGGCGGAAGGAGCGGCGAGGTGTGAACGAAGCGGCGGAGCGCGGGCAACGGGAGGGGCAGGACAGCAAGCCGACCACCGCGGCTGCGCGCGATGCCATGCTGGCGGCCGTCTACGACGAACTCAGGCAGGCGGCGACGCGGCTGCTGCGGCGCGATGCGCCCTACCTCACGCTGCAACCGACCGAACTGGTCAACGAGGCCGCGCTCAGGCTGATGAAGCTCGATCGCATGAGCTTTGCCGACCGGCAGCACTTCTTCGCCACCGGCGCGCGCGTGCTGCGCCAGGCGATGATCGATGCCATCCGCGCGCGGCGAGCGAGGAAACGGCAGGCGCCGGAGGTTTCGGTTACGGCGCAAGGCGAGGCGGCAATCGACGTCGAGGCGCTCGATGCGGCGCTGGTGCGGCTCGAGGCCGCTTCCCCGGAACTTGCCCGGCTGGTCGAACTGCGCTTCTTTGCCGGGCTATCGGTGCCGGAAATTGCCGAGCTGTGGCAGGAATCGGAAAGCACGGTGAAGCGGCGGTGGAAGGCTGCACGGCTGTGGCTCGCCGCCGAGCTCAGGGATTGATGCGATGAGCGCGGATGATGCCCGCGCGCTTGCTGTGGTCGAGGAGGCGCTGGGGATCGACGATCCGGCAGCGCGCGCGGCGTTTGTGGACAAGGCCTGCGGCGATGATGCGCCCTTGCGCGCAAGGGTGGAGAACCTGCTCGCCATGGACGGCGGGGATGCCCCGTTCCTGCAAACGACAAGCTTCGCCCGCACCTTCGGTCTGACCGACGTGATCGCCGAAAGGATCGGCCCCTACCGCGTGACCGGCGAGATCGCGCGTGGCGGCATGGGCCAGGTGCTCAGCGCCGAGCGCGACGACGGGCGCTTCCAGCAAGTCGTGGCGATCAAGCTGATCCGCACGGATATCGCGAGCGCGGCAGGGCTTGCGCGCTTTGGCGAGGAGCGGCGCATTCTGGCGCGGCTGCGGCATCCCGGGATCGTGCGCATTCTCGATGGCGGGGAATACGAGGAGCGGCCCTGGCTGGCGATGGACCTGATCGAAGGCCTGCCGGTGACCGAGGCGCTGCAGAAGGCAGGGGCTGCTCCTGCTGAGCGGCTCGATGCCTTTGAACAGATCTGCGAGGCGGTGGCCCACGCGCACCGCAACCTCGTGATTCACGCCGATCTCAAGCCCAGCAATATCCTGATGAGCGCCGATGGGCAGGTGCACCTTCTCGATTTCGGTATCGCCCGGCTGGTGGGCGATCTGGCAGCGGAAGCCGGCGGCGCGCCCTCGCCGCTGACGCGGGGCTATGCCGCGCCCGAGCGGAGCGGCGGGGCGGCGCCTACCGTGGCGAGCGATGTGTTCAGCCTCGGCATGCTTCTTGTGGAAATGCTGACCGGGCGGCTGCCGGACGGGTCTGGCACCCCTTTGGCGGGATCACTGCTGCCGGCGGGCTGGCTTGAGGGTGATGTGCAGGCGATTGCGGCCAAGGCGCTCGCCGCCCTGCCAGAGGACCGCTACCCGGATGTCGCGGCGCTGCTATCAGATGTGCGCCGCCACCGCGCCAGCCTTCCGGTGCGGGCGCGCCAGCCTGCGCCCTGGGGCTATGTCGCCGGGCGGTTCGCGTGGCGGCATCGGCGCGGGCTGGCACTGGCGGGCGCGGCGTTCGCGTTGCTGGCGTCGACGAGCGTGGTGACGACGCTGTCGTACTGGCGGGCCGAGGCGGCGCGGGCCGAAGCCGAGGCGCGCTTTGCCGATGCGCGAGGAGCGGCCAATGCCATGATCCGCAAGGTACTGCCCCAGTTGGAAGCGATCCCCGGCACGCTGCCCTTGCGCGCCGAGACCGCGGCGGCGGCGCAGGCCTATCTCGACAGGCTGGCGGCGAGCCCGGAAACCTCCGACGCGGTTCGGATCGAGGCGGCCGAGGGCCTTTTGCTGCTGGCGCGGCACCAGGCGGGCGCGGGACGGCCGAACCTTGGCCAACCCGAGCATGCCGACGCCAATCTGAAGCGCGCCGATGCGCTGCTCGCGCCCTTGGCCGCAGCGGCCGCGCGGACGCTGCGCGCGCGGGTATTGCTGGACCGGGTGCGGCTTGCTTCGTTCCTTCAGGCAGACATCAAGGCAGCCGAAGCGCTGGCGAAGGAGGCTGACCGGGTGATCGCCGCTTTGCCGCCGGACCCCATGCTTGCGCGCACCCGCGCCGCTGCCATGGCCGAGCTCATGGGCTGGCAGGGGCGGTTTGCCGAGGAGGCGCGGTTCGCAGATGCGGGGCTGGCACTGATCCCGCCGGGTACGCGCTGGGATGACAACCTCGATCGCAACCGGCTGCTCGCGAGCAAGGCCGAGGCACTCTATTTCGAAGGCAAGCCGGCCGAGGCTCTGCCGCTCTACCGCGCGGCGCTGGGCGAAGTGCAGGCGCTGCGCCGGGCCTGGCCGGGGCACCCGTTCCTGCCGGGGGCCGAATCAGTGGCGGCGTGGAATCTGGGTGTGACCCTGACCGAGCTGAAACGTCCGCGCGAGGCACTGCCCGTGCTGGACGGGGCCGAGACGGCGGCGCGCGAGGCGCTGCGGCTTGACCCGGCCGATCGCGAGGCGCTCCGCCGCCTGCGCGTGGTGCGCAATGCGCGGGCCCAGGCGCTCGGGCTGGCGGGCGAGTCCGACCGGGCGCTTGCCCTTTTGGCAGAAGTGCGCGCCGCGGACGAGGCACTGCTCAAGGCCGAGCCCAGCCCGCTCCATTCGCGCGACGTGGTGTTCGACCATGCGCTGATCGGCGAAATGCTGGATGCGGCCGGCCGAAAGGTCGAGGCCTGCGCGGCGGACCGCGAGACCTTGCAGCGCTATGCCGCACTGGCGGCGCGCGGGCTGCTCACCGCACTCGACCAGAAGGCCAACATCGACCTCATGCAGGCGCGGCTGGCGAAGAACTGCGGTAATTGAATGCTGGCTGGGGCGGGAGGATTCGAACCTCCGAATGCCGGTACCAAAAACCGGTGCCTTACCGCTTGGCGACGCCCCAGCAGGAAGGCGGGCTTATAGCGGCGCGTTCATGAATGAAAAGGGGCGGATGGGGCAGGATTTTGCCCCATCCGCCGTGCTCTCAGAGCGTCCCTTCCGGCAGCGCGGCGAAATCGGCGGCGCTGTGGCGTTCGAGGATGCCCTTGTTGGTGTTGACGAGGCGGCCGCGCTTCGTGCCGGGGCGCGCGTCGATTTCGGCGACCCAGCGGCCGACGGCTTCATACTCGTGCATCGAAAGGAAGGTCGCCGCATCGCCGTAGGCTTCGCCGCGGTAGATGTTACCGAGCCATGGGTAGGCCGCCATGTCGGCGATCGTGTATTCATCGCCGGCGAGGAAGCGGGTTTTCTTGAGCTGGTTGTTGGCAACGTCGAACAGGCGCTTGGTTTCCATCGAATAGCGATCGATCGCGTATTCGATCTTGAACGGCGCGTAGGCGTAGAAGTGCCCGAAGCCGCCGCCCATGAAGGGCGCCGAGCCGACCTGCCAGAACAGCCATGAAAGCACTTCGGTGCGAGCAGGGCCGCTGGCCGGCAGGAAATGGCCGAACTTTTCAGCGAGGTGGACCAGCATCGCGCCCGATTCGAAAATGCGGAACGGCTCCGGGCCGCTCCGGTCGACCATCGCGGGGATCTTCGAGTTGGGGTTGATGTCGACGAAGCCGCTGCCGAACTGGTCGCCTTCGAAGATCTTGATCAGCCAGGCATCATATTCGGCGCCGGTAATCCCGAGCTCGAGCAGTTCCTCGAGCAGGATCGTAACTTTCTGGCCATTGGGTGTGCCCAGCGAATAGAGCTGGAAAGGATGCTCGCCCACCGGCAGCTCCACTTCCTTCTGCGCGCCGGCGGTGGGGCGGTTCACACCGGCGAAGGCGCCGCCATTGGCCTTGTCCCAGGTCCAGACCTTGGGGGGCACGTATTCTTCGGACATCGGATCGTCTCCTTGGGGAAGCTGCTTATTGCCCCAAGAGTGGCGCTGCGAGGGACGAATGACAAGGCGCAGGCCATGCGCAGATTTTGTGGGGCGCCCCCACCTTTTTCTATCGCGGGGCGAGCGTGCGGAGTGTGGGCACCAGTTCGTCGAAGTGGTCGATCACGGCATCGGCGCCAAGCTCGTCGGGCGGCAGGTCGCAGAAGCCGAAGCGGACGGCGACGACTGGAAGCCCCGCCGCACGCGCCGCGCCGATATCGAAGGTCGTATCACCCACAAATGCCGCCGGACCGCCGCCGCAGCGGGCCACCATTTCGTGGAGCATATCGGGCGCCGGCTTGGCGCGCCCGGGGCCTAGCGTGTCGCCGCCGATGATCGTGGCGAAGCGCGAGGTGAGGCCGAGCTCGTCGAACAGGCGGCGGGCGAGATCCTCGCGCTTGTTGGTGGCGATGGCCAGGTGGACGCCGTGCGATGCGAGCGCCTCCAGCATGGCCTCGCCGCCGGGGAACAGCGCGGTGTGGCGCGCGATGTTGTCCGCGTAAAAGGCAAGCAGGCGCTCCTGCAAGGCGGCGAAATCGATGCCGTCCTTTCCGCCGCTCGCCTCAAGCGCATTGTGCAGGAGTTGCGCGCTGCCGCCGCCGATGTAGCGCCGCGCCTCGTCCAGCGGCACCAGCGGGCGGCCGACATGGGCGAGCGCATGATTGAGCGCGTGGCCGATGTCGTAGGCAGTGTCGAGCAGCGTGCCATCGAGGTCGAAACCGACGATCTGGAAGGGAAAATCCGTCATGCCGCGATCCGTGGCGGCGCGTTCTAGAAACTGCAAGCAAATGCTGGCAAGGAGCGCACATGACCGAAGCTTCTTCCCCCCTCGCGCTTGTCGTCCTTGCCGCCGGCAAGGGCACCCGCATGAAAAGCGACCTGCACAAGGTGCTGCACCCGATCGCCGGGCGGCCCATGCTGATGCACCTATTGGCCAGCGCCGATGCGCTGGAGCCTGCGCGCAAGGTCGTCGTGGTCGGCGCGGGGCGCGAACAGCTCGCCGCCGCGCTGGGCGATAGCGCTGAGCTTGCCGTTCAGGATCCACAGCTCGGCACCGGGCACGCAGTGCAGCAGGCGGAAGGCGCGTTGGCGGGCTTCGCGGGCGATGTGCTGATCCTCTACGGAGACGTGCCATTCGTGACCTCCACGACGATGCGCGCGATGCTGGAGCGGCTGCACGGCGCGGACAATCCGGCGGTGGTCGTGCTGGCTTTCGAGCCTGAGAACGCGCTACAATATGGCCGGGTGATCGCGGAAGCGGGCGTCGTGACAAAAATGGTCGAGCACAAGGATGCGAGCGAGGCGGAACGCGCCTGCCGCCTTTGCAACTCCGGCCTCATGGCGGTGCGCGGGGGCGAGTTGTTCAACCTCCTCGCGCGCGTCGGGAACGACAACGCGCAGGGCGAGTACTACCTCACCGATATCGTCAATGTGGCCAATGGCGATGGCCGCGTCTGTGCGGTGGTGGTGACAGGCGATCCCGACGAAGTCGCCGGCATCAACAGCCGCGCCGAACTCGCCGAGGCGGAAGGCCGTTGGCAGAAGAAGCGGCGGCTTCAGGCGATGGCCGATGGTGCAAGCCTGGTCGCGCCCGAAACGGTGTGGTTCGCGTGGGACACCAAGCTTGGGCGTGACGTCACGGTGGAGCAGAACGTGATTTTCGGCCCCGGCGTGACGGTGGCGGATAACGTGGTGATCCACGCCTTCTGCCATATCGAGGGCGCGTGGCTGGAAAGCGGCGTCTCGGTCGGACCCTTCGCGCGGCTGCGGCCGGGCGCGGTGCTGGAGGAGAAGGCGCGCGTCGGCAATTTCGTCGAAGTGAAGAACGCGGTGCTCCATGCGGGCGCCAAGGCCAATCACCTGACTTATCTGGGCGATGCCGATGTAGGCGCTGGCGCGAACATCGGCGCGGGCACGATCACCTGCAACTATGACGGCTACTTCAAGTATCGCACCGTGATCGGCGAGCGCGCCTTTATCGGCTCGAACTCGGCGTTGATCGCTCCGGTGAAGATCGGCGCCGATGCGATCGTGGCGGCGGGCAGCGCGGTGAGCCGCGATGTGGCCGATGGCGAACTGCGCCTCGTGCGCGCTGAACAGCTGGTCAAGCCCGGCTGGGCCGACCGCTTCCACGACGCAATGAAGCGCAAGAAGGCGGAGCGGAAATGATCACGATTGCCGCGGCCGGACCCGACCACCTCGATGGCTGGGCAGCGTTGCGGCATGCGCTGTGGGAAGAGACCCCGGCAAGCGAGCACCGCGCCGAGGCGGAAGAGCAGCTGGCCGAGCCCGAGCGGTTCCTCAATCTGGTTGCACTGGACGGCGGGGCGGTGGTCGGCTTTGCCGAGGCTTCGATCCGGCATGAATATGTGAACGGGTGCGAGACCTCGCCCGTGCTGTTCCTAGAAGGCATTTTCGTGGACGAGGCCTTGCGGCGGCAGGGGCTGGCGCGGCGGCTCGTGGCAGCAGTGGCGGACTGGGGCCGCGTGCGGGGGTGCCGCGAATTCGCATCGGACACATGGCACGACGACCTTGAGAGCCATGCCTTTCACCTTGCCGCCGGTTTCGCCGAGACCGAACGGGTGGTCTATTTCCGGCAGGAGCTTTGAAGATGCCGATTGCCCAGCTCAACGTCGCCCGCTTCCGCCGCCCCAAGGCGGACCCTGCCAACCAGGCCTTCATGGACGCACTCGATCACGTGAATGCGCAGGCCGACGTGGCAGACGGGTTCATCTGGCGCCTGGTGGGCGATGGTGATGCCAACGATGCCACCGCAATCGAGGCAGTGGCGGGCGACGCCGATTTCATCGTCAACCTCTCGGTCTGGCGTGATGTGCCCTCGCTCGAGGCCTTCGCCTATCGCCAGGCTGACCACCGTGCGGTGCTGGCGCGGCGGGCGGAATGGTTCGAGCCGATGGAGCCCGCGCTGGCGCTTTGGGAAGTGCCCGAGGGCCATATCCCGAGCGTGGCTGAAGCGCTCGGCAAGCTGGCAGAGCTGGGCCGCGACGGGCCGAGCGCGGCGGTGTTCACCTTCAAATGGTGGCGCGAGAACCGCTAGTAGTAGCGCGCGGCAAACCGGTCGATGAAGGCGACGAGGTTGGGCGTCTGGCCGATCGCCCGTTTGACTTCGCTGGTGAACGGCGCGCGCCAGATGTTGACGAGCTGGGCGTAGACCACCGCGTCGGTCGAGCTGGGCTCGGCGCCGAAGAACCACGGCTGATCGCCGAGGATCGCGGAGAGCGCATTCACGTCGCGGCGGCCGATTGCGGCGATTTCCTCGGCGCTGTGGATGCCCATGCCGTGGCCTTCCAGCTGCTTTTTCACGCCGCGCCGGGCAATCGGGCCGAGCACGCGGCGCAGCGGCACCGCAAGCCCGCCGAGCACGACATCGCGGAATTGCTTCCAGTTGCCTTCATTCATCCAGCGATCATGGACCATCGTCCAGTAGAGGTTCTCGTCGATCAGGCGCTGGATCGCCACACCCGTGCCGCGCTGGGCCGGGGTGAGGTGGGCATCTGGGTCGACGCCGTAGCGCTCGGCAAGGTGGGCCGCGATAAAGGTCGAATCGCCCAGTTTCAGCCCGTCGAGCTCGATCCACGGGGCCTTGCCCTTGGGTCCGGCGAATGGCGTGGCAGCGGTCAGGCTTTCGTGTTCGATCCCTGTCATGCGCAGCCAGGCATCGAGCTTGAGGCAGAACGGGCTGACGGTAGGCAGACCCCATGCGCCGGGCAGATGATAGACCTTGAGCGCGGATGTCGTGGCCATAGCGGGATCCCCTTTTGCCGCAGCGCTGGTGCGGACTTGTTTACGCCTTGAGACTATCGCCGGTCAGGCGCTTGGCAAGTCTCTGCCGAATCACTTGACACGATATCATGATATGATATCACGATATCATCATGACACGTATCCTCGCCGACTTGCCTGATGAAGACATCGCCAAGCTCGATGCCCGCGCGGCCGAGCAGGGCAAGTCGCGCGCATCGCTGGTGCGCGAGGCGGTGCGCCTGTTCCTTGTGCAGGGTGACCGCAGCAACGACTGGATCGAGCGCTATGCCGGCCTGTGGGCGGATCGCGACGACATTCCCGACGGCGTGGAATACCAGCGCGCCATCCGCGAAGACCGCCGACCTTACGAAGACATCTAGTGTCAGACCCGTTCTTCGACACAAACATCGTCATCGATTGGCTCAAGCGCCTGCCGCAGGCGACGGCGGAGCTTTCCCGCTATCGGCGGCAGCGGATCAGTCGGATCGTGTGGACCGAAGTGCTGGCTGGGGAAGCGCTCGAACGGCGCGATCTGGTGCGCGAGGCGCTCAGCCATTTCGAGACCGTAGAGATCGATGCGCGCATTGCCATGGCTGCCGCTGACATCCGCTATCGTGGCCGCATGAAGCTGATGGACGCCTATATTCTCGCCACGGCTCAGATCAACGGCGGCATTCTAGTAACCCGCAACACCAAGGATTTCCCGGCCGAAATACCGGGCATCCGCGTCCCATATACCCTCTGAACGAAAGCCCCTCTCCCCATGTGCGGAATCATCGGAATTGTCGGCAAGGAACAGGTCGCGGATCGGCTGGTGGACGGCCTCAGGCGGATGGAATATCGCGGCTACGACAGCGCGGGCATCTGTCTGGTCGAGGACGGGCAGCTGGTGCGGCGCCGGGCTGAGGGCAAGTTCAACAACCTCGTGCTCGAACTGGCGCGCAGCCCCGCCGCCGGGCTGATCGGTATTGCTCACACCCGCTGGGCAACGCACGGCGCGCCCAACACTGCCAACGCGCACCCGCACGCCACCGGCGAAGTGGCGTTGGTGCACAACGGAATCATCGAGAACTTCAAGCCGCTGCGCGATGCGCTGATCGGCCGGGGCCGCACTTTTGAAAGCGAGACCGATACCGAGGTCGTCGCGCACCTTGTGTCCGAACTCGTCGAGGCGGGCTTCCCGCCGCAGGACGCGGTTCAGGCGGTGCTGCCGCAGCTGCGCGGCGCCTTCGCTCTCGCCATCGCGTTCCGCCAGCATGATGACATGCTGATCGGCGCGCGCCTCGGCTCGCCGCTGGTGGTGGGCTACGGCGATGGGGAGACCTACCTCGGCTCCGACGCGCTGGCCCTTGCGCCGCTGACGCAGCGCATCACATACCTTGAAGAAGGCGACTGGGTGGTGATCACCCGCGAGGGCGCCGAGATCTTCGACTTCGAGAACAACCCCGTGAAGCGCCCCATCGTCGCCTCGGGCGCGACGGCGGCGGCGATCGAGAAGGGCGAGTTTCGCCACTTCATGCAGAAGGAAATCTTCGAGCAGCCGACCGTGGTGGCGCAGACCTTGCGCAGCTACCTGCGCCGGATCGACCAGACCGTGGCGCTGCCGCAGATCGACTTCGACCTCACCAGCATCAGCCGTGTGACCATCGTGGCCTGCGGCACCAGCTTCTATGCGGGCATGGTTGCCAAATACTGGTTCGAGCAGTTCGCGCGCTTGCCGGTCGATATCGATGTGGCGAGCGAGTTCCGCTACCGCGATCCCGTGCTCGAGCCCGGCGGCCTCGCGCTCTTCATCTCGCAGAGCGGCGAGACGGCGGACACGCTCGCCGCGCTGCGCCACTGCAAGGCGGCAGGCCAAACCATCGCGGTCGTGGTCAACGTGCCGACCAGCTCGATGGCGCGCGAGGCTGACTTGCTGCTGCCGACCCACGCCGGGCCGGAAATCGGCGTCGCCTCGACCAAGGCGTTTACCTGCCAGCTGGCCGTGCTGGCCGCGCTGGCTGCGCATCTGGCAGTGAAGCGCGGACGGCTGAGCCGAGAGGAAGAGGCCGATATCGTCAACCAGCTCGCCGAAACGCCCGCTGCCCTGAACGCGGCGCTGGCGCATGACGACGAAATCGCGGCCATGGCGCACCTCATCGCCCCGGCGCGCGACGTGCTCTATCTGGGGCGCGGGCCGGACTATCCGCTGGCCCTGGAAGGGGCGCTGAAGCTCAAGGAAATCAGTTATATCCACGCCGAAGGCTATGCCAGCGGCGAGATGAAGCACGGCCCCATCGCGCTGATCGACGAGGCGGTGCCGGTGATCGTACTCGCACCGTCGGGTCCGCTGTTCGAAAAGACCGTGAGCAACATGCAGGAAGTGCGCGCGCGCGGCGGCAAGGTCGTGCTGATTTCGGACGCGGCCGGCATTGCCGAAGCGGGCGAGGGCTGCCTTGCGACCATCGAAATGCCCAAGGTCCACCCGCTGATCGCGCCGCTGGTCTATGCCGTGCCGGTGCAGCTGCTGGCCTATCACGTGGCGGTGGCCAAGGGCACGGACGTGGACCAGCCGCGCAATCTGGCGAAGTCGGTGACGGTGGAGTGATGCCGGTCGATGCGCCTGTCGATTGTGGGGCCATGCTGGCGCTCAACCAGGCGCATGTGCTGGAAACGTCCTCGCTCGATCTGGCGGGTATGCAGGCGCTGATCGATCAGGCGTTCTATCTCGGCACCTGCGAGGCGGGCGGGGCGGAGGCCTTCCTCCTCGCGGTGGATCAGGACGCGGAGTACGACAGCCCCAATTTCCTGTGGTTCCGCGCGCGCTATCCGCGTTTCGTCTATATCGACCGGGTGATCGTGGCGCCCTCGCAGCGCCAGAAAGGCTGGGGGCGGCGGTTCTATGCCGCGCTGTTCGAGGCAGCGGTGGAAGCCGGGCACACGGTGGTGGCCTGCGAGGTCAATTCGGAGCCGCCCAATCCGGCGTCCGACGCATTTCACAAGGCGCTGGGCTTTGCCGAAGTGGGCAGCGCGGTGCTTGCGGGGCGCGGGAAGACGGTGACCTATCTCGTGCGAGAGTGTGGGTGATCTCGAGCCCGGCTTTCCGGTCAGGCAGGTTCGTGATGCGTGTCCGGGGCGTCAGAGCGCAAGGGGCGCTGAGGCGGGAATGACCGGTCTACTGCTTTGCCTCACGATTTGCGTAGGCAATCGCAATTCTGGCCGCCATCCACCACCCACGCGGTATGTCACATAGCCTCAACTTTCCGGCTCGCATCCAGTTTGCCAGCAGTTCTTTCGCAGCAGGATGACCTTCTTTGGCTGCATGCTCGATCAAGGGGCGGACTTCTTGCCTGACGGCTCGGGTGGTGTGGCGCTTGTGGCGATACCAGGCCAACCAGTAATAGGATGGCGCGAACTCGCAGCTTACCCCGTCCTTGAGAACACGCTCGCACTCGTCGTATCGGCCGACTTCAAAAAGCAGCCGGGCATAGCGCAACGTGGCTATCCACGACCCACCGCAAATCGCCGAGTGGTAATACGTCAGAGCCAGATACTTGTCGGCGGCGACTCCAATCCCGGTCGAGTAATGCCATCCAACCATCTGTTGGCACCAGACCGATCCAGCTTTTGCGCCTTCCAAATGAAGGTCAAACGCAGCTGGATCGCCATGATCCATCAGAGCTGCACGTTCTATCAGCGCGCAATTCTCATCGCTTTCCGCTGACCACAGCGCGTTTTCTTTGGCAGCAGCAAGCTCCCAGGCATCGGTCGCGGCCCAAAAATCCTGGTCGATCTGGCGGCGAATCTCGCGGAACCACGACTTGTTCGCCAATCCGCAAATCATGCAAAAGACCGCATTTCCCGATGATCGGGATCAGTCGGTTGGTCTCCGCTCATTGCATGAGCATCGCGCTTTGCCCGGATGAGTGCAAGTGGTGGAACGTGGGCACTTCGGCTGGACCTGAACCAAGGGCGGTTTTCGATCCCGGCGCCTCAGCTTCGCTATGGCGAGAGAACAGTGGGAAGCGGAAATAATTAATGCCGCGTGGCCTTCGTCAATGACGCTGTTATCCACCGCGTCGCCATCTCGCTGAACGAGCCGTCCGGCGAAAGGAAGCCGCCGCTATCGCCTCTGGCTATGGCAGACTTACAGGTGTCCAAGGCTTCGCTGTCCCGATTGAGCGCATGGAGCGTCGTAACGACGCACGGCAGGTAGCTATCTTCCGTTGCGCCACTGTTGCGACACAGTTGAAGAAAGTCCTCGACTGACCAACGCTCGACAGCAGCAAGGTGCTCGTTCGCCGTATCCAACAAGCGGGCGGCGACAAAGTTCGCATCGGTATTCTCCTCAATCGAAACCTCGTCGAACGGTGGCGGCTGGCAGGTCCATGCTCCGTTCAAGCGAAATGATAACGGAGTATTGGCGTTTTCAGGCAGGCCGACGATGTCCCAAAAAATCGGGTCGATAGCCATGGGCTTCGCCGAAACTGTGGCCTTCGTGGCCTCCACATTGATGAACACCGAGGGGCAGACGCTTACAAACCAACCGGCCTGTTCGCGGAATAAGCATCCCTCAATCGATCGCCATCCACTGCCTTTACTTGCTGCCCGCACGGCCTTCTCCAACGCGCGGCGATAGGCATGGCGAGCAGACTCTTGCGCCCTTGTAATCTTGATGCCCATGAACTCAGGCATGTTGAACCTCCGCCCTATTATCGGTTTGAGCGTAGGTATCCATTGCGCCAACGCCAATGTCTGAAATGTTGCCATATCCGGAACGGCAGGTTTTCAAGCCAAACAGCGGATAGCTGCCGCTGGACCCATCCCGCGTCTTTACGCCACCCTACCCCATCACCGCCTTCCCGACCGAAAGTAGCACTTCGAACGCGATCAGCACAATCACCGCGACTTCCAGACGCACCGCGCGTTTGTCCTGCGCGATCTCGAGGAGGACGTCGGTGAAATCGCCCAGCGCGCCGAACTTGCGTTCGAGCACTTCGGCGCGCTCGCCGAGTTCGTATTCGGCCTCGAGCCGGGTGTAGAGCCGGTCGAGGTCGGGGTGGTCCCAGAGGAGATCGGGGCGCTCGCCAGCCTGCGCGGTGCCCATCACGCGGTGGCGCGCGGCGAGGACCTGGCCGACCATGCGCATGACCGCCGGGATCGAAAGGCGCGCCTTGCCGTTGATCTGGAGGTCGGCGACCAGTGGCACGCTCGAATCGAACACTTCGGAGACGAGCATTTCGTCGCGCGAGAGCATGACCGAGTGCGCAAGGACCGTGGCGACGAGGAGGAGGCGCGGCTCTTCGTCATCCGCCAGGTGGATCACGCCGTCGTCATCGACGCGCTCCTTGCCGCCATCGGTGAAGAGCACGCTCGCGGTCTCGATCTCCTGCTGCGCGGCGCCTTCCTGCACGTGGGCGAGGAGGGCCATGTCGAGCGCGGGTATGCGCTCGGCCGACGTGCAGAAGGTGACCGCGACGCCGTAGCGAAAGGCGAAAGTCAGGCCGGCAGCGGCGGCCAGATCGCGCAGCACGATATCACCTGCAAGGCCGCGTGTGTCGATCCGCGTACCGAGGTGGCGGGCGTGGACGATGAGCTTCTCGCCCGGCGGCAGCGCGCCCAGCGCCACCTCGTCGGGCCAGCCCGGCGGTTTGGTGGTGGCGGGTTGGGCGCGGCTGCCGGTATCAGACATGCAAGGCTTCCTCGCGCAGCGCGGCGATGTGTTCCGGCCCTATGCCGCAGCAGCCGCCGAGGATGGAGGCGCCTGCTGCGTGCCAGGCGCGGGCGAAGCGGCCGTAGCCTTCCGGCGTCAGGTCCTCGCGGATCGGGCAGAGCGCAGAATTGGCTTCGGCATCGGCGGCCATCGGCGGGAAGGCGTTGGCATAGACGCCGAGGCGGATCGGGCTGTCTGGACCAAGTTCCGCATTCGCGGCGCGGATGGCGGCTTCCATCACTTCGGGCTGGCTGCAGTTGAACAGCAGCGCCGCCGCGCCGAGTTCCCGCGCAAGGCTTGCGGCGGCCGTGACGCTTTCGCCCGAACGCAGCGCGGGTTCGCTGCCGGGCTTCTCGTCTTCCAGAGTGAAGGAAAGCCACAGCGGCTTGCCCGTGGCGGCAGTCATTTCGGCGGCGAGGCGCGCCTCGACGAGCGAGGACAGCGTCTCCGCCAGCCAATGATCGACGTTCGGAGCCAGCGCGCCGACCAGGACTGCGAGCACTGGTCGGGCGCGTTCGAGATCGACGAGGTCGGGCCGGTAGGAGCCGCAGACGGGCGGCAGCGAGCCCGCGACGCGCACCTGATGCGGCGCGGCATCGGCCACTTCGCGCGCCAGCTTGCCGGCGAGCGCGGCGAGTGCCTCACCCTCGGCGGCAAAGCGCGCCTCGCCGATGTGGAAGGGTACAAGCGCATAGGAATTGGAGGTGATCACGTCCGCACCGGCCTCGACATAAGCGGCGTGGACGGCGCTGACGAACTGGGGCCCCTCGATCAGTGCAAGCGCGGACCATTCAGGCTGGCGGAAGGGCGCGCCGCGGCGGGCAAGCTCGCGGCCGGTGCCGCCGTCGAGGATCAGGAGGGGGGCAGTCATGGTCGGCGTTGAGCTCTCGTGGTGGTCGGAAGCATGGGGCTAGCACGGCGAGCGCGCGGGTGGCAGGGGCGTCGTGCGCGGGTCCTGCCTCGCTGCGGAAGTGCTGCGGACTGTTCACGATCTGAAGCTTTGGTTAAAATCATGAATTCCAATGCTTTGAGCGCTGGCGCCGAGCGCGCCTGCGCGGCGGAAACTTGCCAGCGCTTACCATTGTGCAAGGTTTCCCTACTAAGTACGGGGTCGTGACCCGAACGACTGATCAAAGCATGCCCGCCCTGCCAAGGGAACTGCCGGCGATGGCCGTACTCGGCCTGAGCGATTCGGCTGAAGGCGACTGGGGCCGGCTGCGCGGTCTGCAGTATTCGGGCCTTGCCCGGCTGACCCGCCCGCGCCTGATCGCGCATGGGCTTGCCGCCGCGCTGGTGGCGCAGGCGCTGTGGGGTGCGATCCACCCGGCCTTGCTGTTTGCCTGGGCTTCGCTGCTTGCCGGCGTGCTGATCTGGAGCGCGCGCTTCGATCACACGCTCGAGGATGCCGACCGGCGCCGGATGACCCGGCAGGAAATCCACCGCCATACTGTCTGCACCGTGGCCGCCGGGCTGGTGTGGGTGATCCCGATCCTCGTCATGTCGCCCTTCGCCTCGCCCGAACAGCGCCTGCTGGTCTGGACGATCATGGCAATGCTGATGGCCGGAACCGCGCTCGCTTTCGCTGCGGTGCCGCTCGGCGCGGTGCTGTTCAACGCGATCCTTGGCGCGGCAAGCATTCTCGTCTTCGTCTGCTTCGGCAAGCTGACAGCGGCGGCCGCCGCGATCACGTTCGTGATGTTCATTGGCGTCGGCAGCCTCGAGGCGGCGCGCATGTTCCTGGCGGGCAAGGTGGCCGAAGCGGGCATGGCGGAGAAGAGCGAGGTCGTCTCGCTGCTGCTGCGCGAATTCGAGGAAGGCGAGGCCGACTGGCTGTGGCAGACCGACGCCTCGCGGCGCGTGCGGGCGGCGTCTCCGCGCTTTGCTTTCGCGCTGGGCGAGGATCCGGAAGACATCGACGGCAAGCCGCTGATCCAGTTGATCGCGGGGCCGACCTGGGAAAGCGGGCACTTCCATTCCTCGCTGCACGACCTGGCCGAACGGCTCAAGCGCCGCGAGAGCTTTTCGAACCTGCTGGTCCTTGTGACCTTGCACGGCAGCAATCGCTGGTGGGAACTCTCGGCCTCGCCGCGCTTTGACGACAACGGCAACTTCATCGGCTTCCGCGGCGTGGGTTCGGACGTGACCGAGCAGCGCGAGAGCGCCGACAAGATCGCCTACCTCGCCCGCTACGACACGCTGACCGGCCTGCCCAACCGCCTGATGCTTACCGAGACGCTGGGTGAGTCGATGCGCGAGGCCGACCGCTGGCGGATGCGCTGCGGCTTCATGATGATCGACCTCGACCGGTTCAAGGCGGTCAACGATACGCTGGGCCACCTCGTGGGCGACCAGCTGCTGGCACGGGTTTCGGATCGGCTGAAGTCGCTGATGAGCGAGAACGAGCTGTGCGGGCGGCTGGGCGGCGACGAGTTTGCCATCGTGGTGCGCGATGCGGGCGACGGGACGCGCATCCGGCAGGTGGCGCATGCGGTGATAAGCGCGCTGTCGCAGCCTTACGAGATCGACCACCACACGCTGTTCGTGGGGGCCAGCGTCGGCTCGGCGATCGGGCCGCGTGACGGGGCGACGGTCGAGACGCTGATGCGCAATGCCGACCTCGCGCTCTACCGCGCCAAGGACGAGGGCGGCGGGCTGCACTTCGACTACGAGCCGGCGCTCCATGTCCATGCCGAGGAGCGACGCAAGCTCGAGTTCTCGCTGCGCCACGCGCTGGAACGCGGTGAGTTCACGCTGGCCTACCAGCCGGTGGTCGATGCGATCACCGAGGCGCCGGTGAGCTTCGAGGCGCTGCTGCGCTGGAATTCGGAAGATCATGGGCCGGTGAGCCCGGTGAAGTTCATCCCGCTGGCCGAGGATACGCGTCTGATCGTGCCGATCGGCGAATGGGTGCTGCGCACCGCCTGCTTCGAGGCGATGAACTGGCCGGCGCCGATCAAGGTTGCGGTCAACGTTTCGGGCGAGCAGCTGCTTGATCCCAGCTTCGCCGAGGTGGTGGTGAGCGCGCTTGCCGCGAGCGAGCTGCCGCCGCACCGGCTCGAGATCGAAGTGACCGAAAGCATCTTCGTGCGCGACGGGACTGCGGCGCAGCAGACGCTGGAGCGGATCATGTCGCTGGGCTGCGGCGTGGCGCTCGACGACTTCGGCACGGGTTACTCCTCGCTCGGGTACCTCCGGAAACTGCGCTTCTCGACGATCAAGGTGGACAGGAGCTTCGTGCAGGGCGCGGCCAAGGACAACCCGGAGAGCCTGGCGATCGTGCGGGCTGTGGTGGCGATGGCCGACAGCCTCGAGATGTCGACGACGGCCGAGGGCGTCGAGACCGCCGAGGAGCTGGAAGTGATCCGGCGGCTGGGCTGCAAGAAGATCCAGGGCTACTACTTCGGCCGCCCGATGAGCGCCGCCGATGCCGGCGGGCTGTTCGACACGATCGAACTGCGCCGCCTGCAGGGCCTCACCGCAGCCTGAAAGCCCCGCTCAGGCCGCGACGCCGAGCCCGGCCAGCACGCTTTCGAACAAGGCCCGGCCGTCGCTGCCGCCCTGTGCGGGCTCGATCATGCGTTCAGGGTGAGGCATCATGCCGAGCACGTTGCCCGCCGCGTTGAGGACGCCCGCGATATCGCGCTGCGAGCCGTTGACGGGCTCGGCGTAGCGGAAGGCGACGCGGCCTTCGCCTTCGAGGCGGTCCAGCGTTTCGGCATCGGCGAAATAGTTGCCATCGTGGTGGGCGACGGGAATCGTGATGCGCTGACCCGCCGCATAGCGCGCGGTGAGCAGCGACTGGTTGTTTTCCACAACCAGCGGCACATCGCGGCAGACGAAGCGGATGCCGGCATTCCGCATCAGCGCGCCGGGGAGGAGCCCGGCTTCGGTGAGGACCTGGAAGCCATTGCACACGCCGAGCACGGTGACGCCCCGGTTCGCCGCCGCGACGACCGCCTGCATGACCGGCGAGCGCGCCGCCATTGCGCCCGAGCGCAAGTAGTCGCCGTAGGAAAAGCCGCCAGGCAGCGCGATGAAATCGAGGCCTGCGGGCAGCTCGGCATCGCCGTGCCAGACGCGGTGGACCGCAGTGCCGGTGATCCGCTCGATCGCCACCGCCATGTCACGGTCGCAGTTGGAGCCGGGGAAGGTGATGACGGCTGCGGTGAAAGCCATGGCCTCAGGCCACTTTTTCGATGCGGAAGTTCTCGATCACCTGGTTGGCGAGGAGCTTGCGGCACATGTCCTCGATGCTCTCGTCCGAGACGCTGTCGGCAACGTCGAGCTCGATCAGGCGCCCGGCGCGCACATCGTTGACCCCGTCAAAGCCGAGCCCTTCGAGCGCGTGATGGATAGCGCGGCCCTGCGGATCGAGCACCCCGTTCTTGAGGCTGACGTGAACGCGGACTTTCATGGGCGGCCTTTCGCGAGGAGGCTGGGAGACTCGGGCGAGCCTATGCAACGGTGCGGCGGGAAGGGCAAGTTTGCGGCCACGTTCAGGGCGGGCAGGTTGACACGGTTGACACAGTCCTGGGGGAAAAATCTTTCGGCGCGGGACGGGGCCACCGGATGCGGGATTGGCAGACAGAAAATGGCCGAAACGCAGGGCATCAGGCGGCATTAGCAGATGGCGGCGATGTAGGAAAATCGCTGCATGCAGGCGCCTGCGCCGGGCATAAATAACAGACGTGTCTGTTATTTATGCCCGGCAGATGTGCGTAAGTGGTTCGCCTATCCTGCCTGCCCCCGCACCCGATCGGGAGTTGCCGCAATGTCTTGCGTTATAACCGGGCGGTCACTGCCGGCTGTTGCCCGGCTCTGCGATGGGTCAAAGCACGAAGTCGGTTGCGATAAGCGACACGACAGTGTTCAGGGTGATAACGAGGTCGGCCGTTCCATCACCGTTGATGTCGCCGCTGATCGTGGTCTTCCCGAGCTCGACGCTGGTTGAAAAGCGCAGCTCGCCTGCCACATTGTGGAAGGCGGCGGTGCCGATGAAGGTAAAGGCTTGTTCCCCCGGCGAACTACTGGCGTCCATGACGGAAAGGTCAATCTTGTCGCCTTGCGTGCGGGTGAAATCGGTGATCTTGTCATTGAACTCGCGAAGGTAGCATTGGAACACGTCCGCTCCTGCTCCACCTGTCATTGTGTCGTCGCCACTCGACCCTTCCAGTGTATCATTCCCATCCCCGCCATTCAGGATGTCAGCCTCCGGGCCGCCAGAGAGGCGGTCGTTTCCGGCGCCGCCGTTCAGGATGTCATTGCTGATGCCGTCGTCAACTATGGTGTCATCGCCATTTCCGCCGTTGAGCGTATCGTCGCCCGATCCGCCAGTGATGAGGTCGTTGCCGTCATCGCCATTGATCGTGTCGTTTCCAAGGGCGCCCGCCAGGCGGTCAGCCCCATTGCCACCGTTGATCGTGTCGTTCCCTGCCCCTGCGTCGATATCGTCGGCTCCGTCATCGCCGCTGATCACATCGATTCCATTGTTGCCAGTTATGAAATCATCACCACCACCGCCGCTGATGGTATCGTTACCGGCCGTCCCCGGGGCAATGCCCAATTCACCGCCGTTGATGTCATCGTTGCCTTCGCCGCCAGTGATAAAGTCGTCGCCCTGGCTGCCGACGATGCGATCAGCGCCGTCGCCGCCGGCTAGCGTGTCGTTGCCCAGTCCGCCGGTCATGTTGTCGTTGCCCGTGCCGCCTACCCCCGTGTCGTTGCCATCGCCGCCACTGAGGATATCGTCGCCATCTCCGCCAAGCAGGGTGTCGTCACCTGCATCGCCCACTAGGCTGTCCTTGCCGATCCCGCCGCGAAGTTCATCGTTGCCTGCTCCGCCGAACATCAGGTCGTCACCAGCACTGCCGCCTAGAAAATCGATGCCGTCACCGCCGCGCAGTTCATCGTTGGCCGCGCCGCCGAAAAGCTGGTTGTCAAGCGCGTCGCCGATCAGCGTGTTGGCGCCCGTCGCTGAACCGATGACGACTTCAAAGCCGGTGTAGCTGTCGCCTCGCGCGACGCCGGTGTTCGCCCGGCTGCCGTCGAGCGCGGCGACGACGCCATCGGTGGCGTTGAAATCGGGCGTATCGATGCCGCCTTCGCCATTGGCGGTTTCGACGTTCATGCCGGGATCGAGCACGTCGTCCCCGAGGCCCAACCTTACGGTAATCTCGTTGCTGCTGGTTGCGCCCAGATTGTCGAAGGAGTCATTGCCCGCGCCCATGGTCACGAACGTGTCGATCCGGCCGAGGTTGGTGAGGATGTTGGCACCATCGCCGAGATTGACACTGAGGATCCGGCCGCCGGTGTTGAAGACGGTATCGCGCCCGTCATTGAGGGCGATCGCGCCGATGCGGCCGCCCTCATTCTGGATGGTGTTGTTGCTGGTGGAAGATGAAGTGACCGCGCCGGAAATGCGCGCGAAATTGGTCAGGTTGTTGTCGCCGGTGCCGAGATTCACTGCGCCGACAGTGCCCGATTGGTTCTCGATCACATCATTGCCATCGCCCCCCAGTACCGTGCCCGTGATCGTGCCGGTGTTGACGAACCTGTCAGCATCCGCGCCGAGATCGACCGAGCCGCGAATTCTGCCCTCGTTGGTGAAGAGGTCGGAGCCGCCGCCGAGGCTGGTCAGGCCTGCGATCAGGCCGGTGTTGGTCACGGTGTCCTCGCCGGCGCCCGTGTTGATGGCGCCGCGGATCAGGCCGTCGTTGATGATCGTGCCCCGGCCGTCTCCCAAGGCGACCGTGCCATGGATGCGGCCCTGGTTGATGAGCGAATCGTCGAGCGCGCCGGTCTGGACGGCGAACACACCGGTGGTGACGATCAACCCTTCGTTGACGATCGCGGCAAGGCCATTGCCCATGGTGACGCCGATTTCGCCCGAGATCGTGCCGAAATTGCGCAGATTGAACTTCGCGGGATCGCCCACCACCACTGCTGTCCTGTCCATGAACAGGCCGCTGCCCGAAAGGCTGGTGATCCTGCCCATGTTGACCACCGTGCTGGAGGTCGGGTCCTTGATCTCGATCCCCGCCAGATCGCCGGTGACATGGGCGGTATCGGCAATGTTGATGCGCGTGTTCACGCTGTTTTCGATCCGGATCGCCGCCACGCTGCCGGCGAGCGAGCCGGCTATGGCCAACCGGTGCGCGCCGGTGGCGACCACGCCGATGCCATTGACCGAGGAGACCTGCACGCCCACCGGGAGGATCAAGTTCTCCGATGCGGCGAGCGTGATGGCATCAAGATTGGCTTTGAGATTTTCGGCAATGCGCGTCGTCATGGTGGCCCCTCCGGTCCAAGGTCCGATGCCGAAATGCACGGGACCGCAGGGGGGGTAGCCAGCCGCAAGGGCGGATACGACTCTGCGCGACGGGGCCGGTTGGTGCAGCCTCCGTCGCAAATCCCGTTGCGAACCGGCAATGCCTTTGTGGTTCAAGCCTCGGGCCGGTGCAAGCGGCAGGTCCGGTTCGGACTGAATGGTGCAAGGGCTGCCGGTGCTTTTAAATAACAGACGCGTCTGTTATTTATTCGGGCATGCCGCGAGTCATGCCCCCCGACCGCCTGGACCGTATCCTCGATGCCGCGCGCGAGGCCTTTGCGACGCGCGGGTTTGCCGCGACGCCGATGGAAGATATCGCGCGCCGGGTGGGGATCAGCCGCAGCGCGCTCTATGCCGTGTTTGACAGCAAGGAGGCGCTGTTCCGCGCGCTGGTTGGCGGGATGATCGAGGATGTGCTGCCCGCCGCGCTGCCAGACCTTGGCGACTACCCGGCGCCCGAGGCGCTGCGGCGGTTCATCCGCGTGGTGCTGTTGCGGCTGACGAGCGGGAACATCGCGTTTCTGCCAAGGCTGATCATCGGCGAGGGGCAGGCCTTTCCCGATCTGGTCAAATTCTACCACGATCAGGCCCTGACCCGCGTGTTCGCCGCGATCGAGACGATCATCCGCCATGGTGTGGCGCGCGGGGAGTTTGCCTGCGCCGATCCGGCGCTGGCAGCGCGCAGCGTGGCGGGGGGCGTGATCCTGTCTGCGCTGTGGCGGATCGTGTTCGAGCCGGTGGGCGCCAAGCCGCTCGATATCGAGGCGATGGCGCGCAGCCATGCTGATGTGCTGCTGAATGGCCTGATCCGGAAGGGAGCGCCTGTATGACGTTGCGCCAACGCCTGCCGATCCTGTTGCTGCTGGCCTTGCTGGGCGGCGGCGCCGTGTGGCTGTTCACGCGCAGCGCGGCGCCCGATCCGTGGCTGGGTTACGTCGAGGGCGAGGCGCTGTATGTGGCGGCGCCGGTTTCGGGGACGCTGGCGAGCCGGCCGGTGGAGCGGGGCGGGCACGTTTCGGCCGGGGCGCCGCTCTTCGCGCTCGATCCGCGCACAGCGGACGCGGGCGCGGCGCAGGCGGCGGCGCAGGTTGCCGGGGCAGAAGCTTCGCTGAGCGATCTGGGGGCTGCGCGCGAGCGGGCGCCAGAGATCGATGTGGCGCGGGCGGCGGAGGCCTCGGCAAGAGCGCAGCTGGTGCGGGCGGAGGCGGATTATCGCCGCTTTTCCGATCTTGCCGCAAAGGGCTTTGCCAGCCGCACACAGCTTGATGCGGCGCGCGCGGCGCGGGACAGCGCGGCGGCGAGCGTGCGCCAAGCGCAGGCGCAGCAGCGCGCCGGGGCACTGAGCGTGGGGCGGAGCGCGCAGCAGGCGGCGGCAGCGGCGCAGGTTTCGGGCGCGCGGGCGGCTCTGGCGGCTGAAGCGCGGCGGCGGCAGGAGATTGCGCCGGTGGCGCCGGCGGCCGGGCAGATCGAGCAGACCTACTTCAATCCCGGCGAATGGGTGCCGGCGAACCAGCCGGTTGTCTCGATCATTCCTGACGACAAGCGCAAGATCCGCTTTTTCGTGCCGCAGGACAAGGTGGCGGGGCTGCACCCGGGCATGGCGGTGCGCTTTAGCTGCGATGGCTGCGGCGCCGCGCGCGCCGCTACGATCCGCTATATCGCGCCGCGCGCCGAGTATACGCCTCCGGTGATCTACAGCGAGCATGCGCGGGCGAAGCTGGTGTTCATGGTGGAAGCGGCGCTGGCGGCGGACAAGCCTTTGCCGCTGGGGCTGCCGGTGGCGGTGACGGTGCCTTGAGCGAGCCGCTCCGCCATCCTTCGGATGGTTCGCCTCCCCGTTCCGGGGAGGAAATGGTGATTGACGTGCGGGGGCTGACCAAGCGTTTCGGGGGGCGCACGGTTGTGGATGCCGTGGACCTTGCCGTGGCGCGGGGGCGGATTTGCGGGTTTTTGGGGCCGAACGGCTCGGGCAAGACGACGACCTTGCGGATGATCTGCGGGCTGCTGATCCCCGACGCGGGGGAGGGCACGGTGCTGGGCTGCGACCTGCGCACCAAGCGCAGCGCGATCAAGGCGCGCGTGGGCTATATGACGCAGAAGTTCGGGCTGTTTTCCGATCTGACGATTGCGGAGAATCTGGAGTTCTTCGCGCGGGTCCATGGGCTCGACCGGCGGCGCGAGCGGGTGGCGGAGGCGCTGGAGAAGCTGGGGCTGACGAGCCGCAGCGATCAGCTCGCGGGCAAGCTTTCGGGCGGGTGGAAGCAGCGTTTGGCGCTCGCGGCCTGCGTGCTGCACGGGCCGGAAATCCTGCTGCTGGACGAGCCCACGGCGGGCGTCGATCCGCAGGCGCGGCGCGAGTTCTGGGAGCAGATCCACGATCTGGCCGCAGGCGGAATGACGGTGCTGGTTTCAACGCACTACATGGACGAGGCGGAGCGCTGCCACGAGATTGCCTATATCGCCTATGGCCGGATGCTGGCGCGGGGGAGCATTGCCGATGTGGTGGCGGGCTCGGGCCTCAAGGCCTTGCTGGGCGAGGGCCCGGGGGCTGACCGGCTCGCCAAGGAAATCGAGGCGCGGCCCGGCGTGGCGATGGCGGCACCCTTTGGCACGGCGCTGCATGTCTGCGGACCGGACATGGCGGCCTTGCATGCGGCGGTGGCACCATGGGCGGACGCGATCACCTTCCGCGAGGCGAGCCCGAGCCTGGAGGATGTGTTCATCCACCTGATGCGGGGGGCTGAGGACAACTCGGTCATGGTGAAAGCATGAGCGCGACCATGATGCAGCGCATCGGCGCGATGGTGTTCAAGGAAGTGCGGCAGATGCTGCGCGACCGGGGGACGGTGGGCATGATGCTGGTCATGCCGCTGATGCAGCTGATGATCTTCGGCTATGCGATCAACAACGATCCGCGCGGGCTTCCCATGGCGATCGAGCGGGGGGACAACTCGGTCTTCGCGCGATCGATCGATGCGGCGCTGCGCAATACGACTTATTTCAAGGTGACCGAACTGGTGCAAAGCCCCGGCGCGGGCGAGGCGATGCTGCAGCGGGGCGATGTACAGTTTGTCGTGACGATCCCGGCGGATTTCGGGCGCGATCTGGTGCGCGGGAAGCGGCCGCAGCTGCTGGTGACGGCGGATGCGACCGACCCGGCCGCGACGGGCAATGCGATCGGCGCGATCGGCGAGGCCGTGGCGACCGCGCTGGGCCATGATCTGATCGGGCCCTTGGGCGCGCGGGCGCAAGGGGCCTCACCGGTCGATCTGGTGATTCACCGCAGCTACAACCCGGAAGGGATCACCAGCCACAACGTGGTGCCGGGCCTCCTCGCCATCGTGCTGTCGATGACCATGGTGATGCTGACCGCGCTTTCGGTAACGCGCGAGGTGGAGCAGGGGACAATGGAGAACCTGCTGGCGACGCCGCTGCGCCCGTTCGAAGTGATGGTGGGCAAGATCGTGCCCTATCTCGCGATCGGCGTGGTGCAGCTCTGCGTGATCCTGCTGGCGGCGCGGTTCCTGTTCCAGGTGCCGTTTGCGGGGCCCTTGCCGCTGTTGCTCGGGGCGACCTTGCTGTTCATGGTGACGAGCCTGGGACTGGGCTTCACGCTTTCAACGCTGGCGCAGAGCCAGTTGCAGGCGATGCAGATGAGCTTCTTCTACATCCTGCCCTCGGTGCTGCTCTCGGGCTTCGCCTTTCCCTATCGCGGGATGCCGCAGTGGGCGCAGACCCTGGCCGAAGTGCTGCCGACGACGCATTTCATCCGGCTGGTGCGCGGGATCATGCTGAAGGGCTGGGGCCTGGTGGATGCGCTGCCGGAGATGGGGGTGCTGGCATTGATGCTGGCGCTGCTGGGGTTCGTAGCCGTGCGGCGATATCAGGATACCGTGGCCTGACACGGCCCCCCGGCCTTGCCCGGCGGCTTGCTGCTTGTTGCATCGAACAATTCGATCCCGCCAGCTAAAAAAATCCGCTTCGGGCCAAACAATACGCACAGCGGTTTACCGAATGCATTTCCTTCGTTATGGATGTTTCTGGAATCGGGAAGGGAATGCAATGAAAATCAGCAATATTTCGTCGCTTGCAGCGATCGCTTTTGCTTTGTCAGGCTGCGCAACGGTGATGAATGGGCCGAATGTCAAGTATGAGGCCAAATCGGAACCCAAAGGTGCCAAGGTTACCTTCAGCAATGGCATGACTTGCACGACGCCGTGCAAGACGAATATGCGGCGCAAGGACGATACGCGCGCGGATATCACGCTGGACGGCTATGATCCGACTTATGTTCTGGTGCAGTCGAAGCTGGGCGGTGCCTCGTTCGGCAACATCCTCCTGGGCGGCGGCGTCGGCGCGGTGGTCGATGGCGCCAACGGCGCGAGCAACCGCCTTTCGCCAAGCCCGCTGATCGTGCAGCTTGCCCCGGCCGGATCGGGCAAGGGCGCGCAATTGCTCGACAAGAATGGCAAGGTGATGATGAGCGTCAAGGCGCACAACGACCAGGTGCGGACGGACGTTGCCAAGACGATCGGTGCGAAGCTGGCCGGACTGGAAGGTTCCGCCGGGCTGGAGTGACCCCCTATCCCGCCGCGCGCCTTGTAGATCAGTTCTTCTGGGGCAAGGCGTAGCTCATGGACAGGCTTTCCGGGCTGCCGGTGAAATCGACGCTCAGGCGGGCGATTTCACTGGCAGACTGGTTTCGGATCAGCGCGATTTCGCCCGGCGCGTAGGCGTGGCTGAAGCGGCCGCCCGGGGCGACGGTTGCGATCGTGGTCTCGGGCGCATCTTCCGCGGTGCCGGAGCGGACGAGGAGCGTGACGCTGGTCTGGCCGATGTTGCGGCCGGAGACTTCCATGGGCGCCTGCTGCTCACCGCCGAGCAGAAACGTGTCGGCGGGCGGGACCTGGAGTTCACTGTGCCCGGCATGCGCGGCGGCGGGGATCAGCGCGAACGCAGCGAGGAGCAGGGCGGGCAGGCGGATGAGCATGGCAGGTCGTCCTCGATGCGTGGGAAATTGCAGGATAGGTGCAACGCTGCAGCGCGCCAGCTTCCCTATCGGGCGGGCGTTGGCCCCTTTCCCCTCTCCCAACCCTATCCCCTGAAGGGGAGAGTGCTTTTCCGGTGGTGGATTAAACCTTCAACGGTCAGGCGCAGCCGCGCCTTCGGGGATGACCAGGGCAATGACCGCCTGATCGAGGGCGAGGTAGCGCTTGGCGAGGGTCTGGATATCGGCGCCGGTGAGAGCGTCGAGGCGTTCGCGTGCTTTCTGGTAGCGTTCGATGCGGTCGGGCTGGGACTGGGCGCGTTCGGTGAGGGCAAGCCAGCCGCCGTTGGTCTTGAGCAGGTTGGCGAGGCGTTCGCGCATCGGGGCGCGGGCGCGTTCGAGCACATCGGGATCGGTGGGACGCGCGGCCAGATCGGCGAGCGTGCGCTCGATCGCGGCGCGGGTGCCCGCGACATCGGCAAAATCGACCGAAGCGGTGACGCTGAAAGTGCCCCAGCCGCGCCAGACCCGGCTTAGCGAGGAGGACGCGCCGGGGGAGTAGGACTTGCCCAGAGCCTCGCGCACAGTGTCGAGCACTTCGACCCCGGCGACTTCCTGCAGGAGTTCCAGGCCGATGACGGTGACCGGGTCGCGGTCGTCAGTGGTGGGCCAGACATAGCGGACGATGGCCTGGCCGGGTTCGCCCTTGTGGCGGATCACGGTAGGGCCGCGCGCGGGGGTGAAGCTGCGCTGCCGGGTTTCCTCATGGGGGAGGAACTCCGGCTCGCGCGGGGCGAGCGCGCCGAACGTGCGCGCGGCCATGGCGATAGCGGCGTCGGGGTCGAAATCGCCCACGAGGGTAAGTTCGATTGCGCCCCTCGCCAGCCGCTCGCCGATATCGGCCTTGAGCTTCGCCATGGTGAGCCGCTGGTAGGCTTCCGGTGCCTGCACGGCGAAGCGCGGATCGCCGCCCGAGAGCAGGCCGGGGAGCGTGTTGGCGAGCGCGGAGGACGGGGTCGCGTCGCGGCGGGCGAAGAAGTTGGTCATCGATTCGTGAAACACAACGTCGGCCGAGGCGCGCCAGCCGGGATCGGTGATCGTGGCGGCGAGGAGCTGGAGCTGGGCTTCAAGGTCGCGGCGCGTGGTACCGGCGCCGGCGACGAAGGTATCGCCCGCCGCGCTGATGCCATTGCTGACCGAGCGGCCGGCGAGCAGCGTTTCAAGATCGTCCTGGCTGTGCTTGCCGAGGCCGCCGGCGGGGATCATCTGCGTCATCTCGGTGGCGAGCGGGTTGTCCTTCGTGTCGATGAGTTCGCCGCCATCGATGTGGAGTCGCACCAGGATGCGGTCCTTTTCGAGGTCGGTACGCTTCAGGTTGAGGCGCACGCCGTTGGCGAAGCGGATCATGCGGATGCCGAGATCGTCGCGGGTGCTATCGGCGGCGACGGTGCCCGGGGGGCCGAAGTTGGTATAGGCAAAAGTGCCGGATGGCGAGCGGACCGAGATGCGCAAGGGGCCGAGCATGGCCTCGTTCCACGCGGCGCGCAGGGCAGCCTCGCCGCCTTCGGGCGCGGAGCGGCCCTGGAAGCGGATCAGCGGGGCATCGAGCGGGATCGCATCGGCGCGCAGCGCGGCGAGCACCGCCGCAGGCGTGAAGCCGGGGGCATTGCGGTTGAACCGTTCGAGCACGCCGGCGGGGGTGGTCGGCACCTTTTCGTCGCGCAGCAGGAGGAGTGCAGTGGCGACGAGCGCGTCGTTGCTGCGCGTATCGGCGGAAGCGGCGGCGTTTTCGATGCCGGTGCGGATATTGGCGACCTGTTCGGCGATTTCGGCATCGGTGAAGCCGCGGCGCAGCGCCTCGCGGTAAACTTGCGCGGCGGCGATCAGGCCGTTGCGCCAGCCCTTGTCGGCGGTGTCGACGATGAGATTGGTGGTGCGCCCGATCCGGAACACCGGGCTGGTGCCGATCCCGGCGCCCCGGAACGGGGGCGGGACAATGCGGCTGAGGCGCAGGAGGCGGCGGTTGATCACGCCGTAGCCGATCTGGCGCATGAGGTTTATGCGGCGGTTCTCGGCGGTGTCGGGTTCGCGGCGCCAGAGGCCGTGGCGCGAGATGGTGAGGCGTTCGGACAGCGCGGGATCGAGGTGGATATGCGCCTCACCCTGCTGCTCGGGCAGGACGCGGCCTTCGTCGGGGCGGGGCGGGGCAGAGCGCGCGGGCCAGCTGGCGAAATGCGTCCGGATTGCGGCCTCGATGGCATCGGCATCATAATCGCCGACAACGACCAGCGTCACCCGCTCGGGCACATATTGCCGCTGCCAATAGGCCTTGAGCGCCGCCGCAGTGGCCGAGCGCAGCGACGCCGCAGTGCCGATCGGCAGGCGATCGGGATAGTGCGCCTGCGGGTAGAAGAAGGCCATCTGGTCCTTGGCGTTGTCGAGATTGTAGCCCTCGCCGTCGCGCATTTCGGACAGCACGACGCCGCGCTCGCGCTCTACGGCGGCGGGATCGAAGCTGAGCTCGCTCGCCGTCTCGCGCATCAGCATGAGCGCGGTGTCGAGCAGCGCGGGTTCGGCACGGGGCAGGCTGAGCATGTAGACCGTGCGCTCGAACGTGGTCGTGGCATTGGTATCGGCACCGAAGGCCAGGCCCTGGCGCTCGAGCAGCTTGACCATCTCGCCTTCGGGCACATGGGCGCTGCCGTTGAAGGCCATGTGTTCGACGAAGTGGGCAAAGCCGCGCTCGTCGTCGCGCTCGTCGAGCGAGCCGGCCTCGATCTGGAGGCGCACCTCGGCGGTGTCCTTGGGCGTGGCGTTGCGGCGGATGATGTAGCGCATGCCGTTGGGCAAGCGGCCGAAGCGGAAGGCGGGATCGACGGGCAGGTCGCTCTGCTCGAAGGCCCAGACCGGCACCGGCGCCGGCTTCGCCCCGGCTGGTACGGAAGCGAGGGCAAGGACGGACAGGGCAAGGAGGCGGGAAAGGGCGCGCAGAATCATCGGCTTCGATGTTTGGCGGCTGGCGGGTTAATGCGCAATGACGCCATGGGGGAAGTGTCCCGCTGCGGGCGAAGCACGCGCCGAGGTGAGGCACATTTTGTTAGGTAATCGGCATTCGGCGTTTTAGCAGATCGTTTGTGTACCGGCGGCGCTCCAGATCGTCCGGGATTGGGAGCGGAGTGCAGGAATGGCCGATTTCAGCGGCGGTGCTGGCAAGGACACCTATACGGGCACAGCCGATGGCGACCTGATCAGCGGCGGCGGCGGGGCCGATACGCTCGATGGCGGCGCGGGGGATGACGCGATTGCGTCTGCCGACCGGGCGCCGGGTTTCGGGGCCTATTTCAGCAATGCGATCTCGCTCGACACCGGGACCGAGCGCGATACCCTGAACGGCGGCGACGGCGACGACACGCTCTTTGCCGGGTACGGCGACAACGTCGATGGCGGTGGCATCAACTATCGCGGCAATACGCTGAAGATCAGCTTCTTGGGCGCCTCGGCGGGAATCACGGTCGATTTCAGCCAGGAAGTGATCAAGATCGGCGGCGGGACGATCCAGAACATCCAGAACCTGAGCTGGGTCCAGGGCACCAACTACGACGACACCATCATCGCCGTGGACCGCTCGACCGGCTACAGCGGGTTCAACACCGTGCTCGGGATGGGCGGCAACGACCACATCACTGCAGGCTATTACACCCAGTCCATCGACGGCGGCGATGGCGACGACACGATCGATGCGCATCTGAGCGTGTATCTGCAGACGGTGCGGGGCGGCAGCGGCAACGACACGATCGATTCCACGGGCAACCATAGCGCGGTGACCTATGGCGACGATGGCAACGACACGATCCGGGCGAGCTTCGAAACCCATGGCGGCGCGGGCGATGATCATCTTTTCTTCGTTCTCGCCTCCGGGGCGCGTGGTTACACGTTCGGCGATGCCGGCAACGACACCATCGAGGCGGTCGACAACGCGCCTCTGGCGGCCTTCGGCGGAGAGGGCAGCGACACGCTGATCGGCGGTTCGGGCGACGACACGCTTGCGACCGGCCCCCAGCCCGATTTGATCCTGCAGCCGATCTACGACGATACCGGGAGCGAGCACGACACCGTTTTGGCCGGCGGCGGGGCTGACCTCATCGCGGCAGGCATCGGCGACGATGTCGAAGGCGGGGAAGGGACGGATACCCTGCGGCTTTCGCTGATGGGCGCAGGGCACGCCGTCACGCTCTCGACCGAGGGGATATTGAGCGGCGCAGGACCGCTCTACGGCGGCGGAACGATCAAGAATGTCGAAATTCTGCAATATCTTGGCCTGAGCGACTTTGCCGACAGCATCGATCTTGCCGCATCGGGCCTGCCGCAGACGCTTGATGCCGGGGGCGGCAATGATGTGATCACCAGCCATGGCCTTGCGCTTGCCGTGCTGGGCGGGGCGGGTGATGACCGGCTGAACGGCGGTAACGCGGCCGGGTTCTTCGATGGCGGCGACGGCACCGATACCGCCGATTATGGCACGGCAACCCGCAAGGTTGTGGTGCAGTTGGTGGCGAGCAATCCGGGCGGCACGATTGGCGGCAAGGGGCTGCTTGCCAATGTCGAGATCGTGAACGGCTCGGCCTTTGCTGACAAGATCACCGGCGATGCCGGGAACAACGTGCTGAACGGCATGGGCGGCAACGACTATCTGGCGGGCGGCGCGGGCAGCGATACGCTTTATGGCGGCGCGGGGATCGACAAGCTGGTGGGCGGTGCGGGCGATGATACCTACATCGTCGACGACCTGCTCGACACTCTTGTCGAGGCCGGCAGCGGCGGTACCGACACGGTAAGGGCGGGCATCGATTTTACGCTGACCTCGGCGCTGGAAAATCTGGTGCTGACGGGCGCGGCGGCGATCAATGGCACGGGCAACGCCAAGGCCAACGTGATCACCGGCAACGACGCGGCAAACACCTTGCTGGGCCTGGGCGGCAATGATGTGCTGATCGGCGGCAAGGGGCAGGACACGCTCGACGGCGGGGCGGGCGGCGACGTTTATATCGTGGCGGCGCTGGAGGAGGAGGCGCAGGCCGAGATCCACGATACCGGCACCAGCGGGATCGACGAACTGCGCTTTGCCGCAGCGACGGGAACCTACAAGGCGCTCGTCGGGGACATCGGAATCGAGCGGATCGTGGCGGGCACGGGCACTGCAGCGGCTGCGGATACGAGCGGGACCGGCACGGTCGGGCTCGATGCTTCGGCGCTCGGGCGGGCGATCACCCTTGTCGGCAATGCGGGCGCCAATGTGCTGACGGGCACGCGCTATTCCGACCGGCTCGATGGCGGTGCCGGTGCGGACACGCTGACGGGCGGCAAAGGCAACGACACGTATGTGGTCGACAACGCGGGCGACAAGATCACCGAGAACACGGGCGAGGGGCGCGACACGGTGGTCGCCTCGGTCAGCTGGACTCTGGGCGCCAATCTGGAAAACCTGACGTTGACGGGCAGCACCGACATCAACGCGACGGGCAACGCCGCGAACAACGTGATAACCGGCAACGACGGCGCCAATGTGCTGATCGGCGGGGGCGGGACGGACACGCTGGCCGGCGGGCGCGGAAACGATATCTACATGGTGGACGGCGCGGGTACGACCGTGACCGAAGGGGTGGATGCGGGCTTGGACAAGGTCATCACCACGGTGGACCTGACGCTGGGCGCCAATGTGGAGATCGGTGTCGCCAAAGGCAGCGGCGCGGTGGCAATCACCGGCGGCGCGTCCGACAACCTGCTGGGCGGCAATGGCGCGGGCAATCTGCTCGATGGCGGGGATGGCAATGATTCGCTGCTCGGGCAGCTTGGCAACGACACGCTCAAAGGCGGGGTCGGCAACGACTTCCTTTACGGCGGCGCGGGCATCGACAGCCTGACCGGCGGGGCGGGCAGCGACCAGTTCGTGGTATCGACCTATAGCGGGGAAGGCGTGGACCGGATCACCGATTTCGTATCGGGCACCGACACGCTCCTGGTGGTGAACGCCTATGTCTCGGGCTACCTGCTGGCGGCGGGCTTTGTCTATGGCACCAGCGCTCACGATGCCGACGATATCGCGATCTATGATCAGAGCACCGGCAACCTCTATGTCGACTACGACGGGAACGGCCCGCAGGGCAAAGTGCTGCTGGCGAGCTTTACCCCCGGCACGGCGCTGGCCGCAGCCGACCTGATCCTGATCGAGGGCACATCCTTCGCCCAGCAGATCGGCGAGTTGCAAATGGCGCTGATGATCTAGGTCCGGCGCCCGTTTCGGTTCCAACAGCGGTTGCCTCCGCGGCGGGGGAGCGTCACAATCTGCCCGCGGGGGGACTCTGGCGGTATGGCGGTTTTCACAGGCACGACGGGCGCGGACAAGTTCATCGGCACGCCGGAAGATGACACCTACGAGGTCGATAATACCGGCGATCTGGTGATCGAGGCGCCCGGCGGCGGGACCGACACGGTTCGCTCGACCGTGAACCACTATATGCGTGCGAATGTCGAGGACCTGGTGCTGCTGGGCGCGGCGACCAAGGGCATCGGCAACGCGCTGGCGAACCACATCACCGGCAACGACGCGGCCAATATCCTCGACGGGCGCGGCGGGGCGGACACGCTGGAAGGCGGCGGCGGCAACGATATCTATTACGTGGACGTGACCGGCGATCAGGTGATCGAGGCGGCGGGCGCAGGCTATGACCGGGTGCAGTCGCGGGCGAACTACACGCTTTCGGCCAATATCGAGAAGCTGATCCTCGTTGGCGCTGCGGCGCTGGAAGGCACCGGCAACGCGGGCGCCAACCTGATCATCGGCAATGCCTTCAACAACATGCTCGACGGCGGTGCAGGGGCGGACGTGCTGCGTGGCGGCGCGGGCGATGATACCTATGTGGTCGACAACAAGGGCGACAAGATCGCCGAACTGGCGGGGCGCGGCACCGATACGGTGATGGCCTCGATCACCTGGGCGCTCGGGTCCAATCTCGAGAACCTGGTGCTGACGGGCGCGGCGGCGCTGCGCGGCTATGGCAATGCGCTCGACAACCACCTGACCGGCAATGACGGCGCCAACCAGCTCGACGGCAAGGCGGGTGCCGACACCATGGCGGGCGGGCTGGGCGACGATATCTACGTGCTCGACAGCACCGGCGACACGGTGATCGAGGCCGCGAACGCGGGTTTTGATACGGTGCGCACGGGGCTGAGCTACCAGCTCGGCGACAATGTCGAGGCCCTGACGCTGACCGGGCGCTATTCGGTCGACGCTACCGGCAATGCGCTGGACAACCGCCTGACGGGCAACACCGGGGACAACCGGCTCGACGGGCTGGCGGGGGCGGACACGATGATCGGCGGCCGGGGCGACGACACCTATGTCGTCGACAATGCCGGTGATGCGGTTATCGAACGCAAGGGCGGCGGGTACGACATCATCGAATCCGCGATTTCGCTCACCCTGCCCGACGAGGTCGAGGAACTGGTGCTGACCGGGTCTGCGCTGACCGCGACGGGCAATGCCTTTTCCAATGTGCTGCGCGGCAACGACCTTGCCAATGTGCTCGATGGCGGGGGCGCGAAGAGCCTTAGCCGGTATATTGACGCGCGCGACCAGCTTTACGGCGGCAAGGGGGACGACACCTACATCGTAGGCAACGGCACCTGGGAAGTGATCGAATACGCCGGGCAGGGCAAGGACACGATCCGCTCTACCTCCGGCTTCACGCTGCCCGACAATGTCGAGGACGGGGTCATGCTCGGCAGCGGGAACGACATCGGCGTCGGCAACGATCTCGACAACGTGATCACCGGCAACAGCGGCAACAACACGTTTGTTTCGAGCCCGGGCAAGGACCGGCTGATCGGCGGAGCGGGCAACGATACCTATCTGCTCTTCACCGGATTTCTCGCCGGCACGAAGCTGGTGGAGGCGGCCGGCGGCGGGAACGACACCGTCGTGCTCAGCGGCGACTATTCTGGTGACTTCGTGCTGCCCGACAACTTCGAGAACATGAGCGCCGACTTCTATGCCAACAGCGTGGTGCTGCGCGGCAATGCCGGCAACAACGTGCTGACCGGCAACTATCAGGCCGACTATCTCGATGGCGGTGCCGGGGCCGATGTAATGCGCGGCGGTGAGGGCAATGACACTTATGTCGTCGACAACGTGGGAGACGTGATCGAGGAAAAATTCAACCTCTATGCCATCAATTCGGTCATCGCGTCGGTGTCCTACGTCCTGCCCCTGGGCACGCATAACCTGACGATGACCGGCAACGCGCGCTACGGCACCGGAAACGAATCTTCAAATGAGATCATCGGCAATGCGCTGAACAACGTGATCGACGGCAAGGGCAGCATCGACACCATGATCGGCGGCGCGGGCGACGATACCTATACGGTGGACGACGCGCTCGACGTGGTGACCGAGAACGCGGGCGAGGGCCGCGACATCGTGATCGGCGCGGCGGGCATGACCGACAGCTACACGCTGGGTGACAACATCGAGGAAGCGCGGCTGGCGGAAGGCTGCAAGGCGACGACGTTTACCGGCAATGCGCTCGACAACGTGATGACCGGCAATGCTCTGGCCAACCGCTTCGACGGCGGCGCCGGGGCCGACACCATGACCGGGGGCGCGGGCGATGACAGCTATGTGGTCGACAACCCCGGCGACAAGATCGTGGAACTGACCGGCGGCGGAAGCGATACGGTCGAGACCAGTGCCTCGACCACGCTGACCGGCGAGATCGAGAACCTGATCCTGAACGGCAGCGCGGCCATCAACGGCACGGGCAGCGCGGTCGGCAACACGATCACGGGCAACGAGGTCGCCAACGTGCTCGACGGGCAGGGCGGCAACGACGTGCTGAACGGCGCCGGGGGCAATGACCAGCTGATCGGCGGAACCGGCGATGACCGGCTCGATGGGGGCGAGGGCGACGACACGCTGAGCGGCGATGCCGGGAACGACACGCTGGATGGCGGGACGGGCATTGATACGCTGGCGGGCGGCACAGGCGATGATCGCTATATCGTCAACGTGGCCGACGTCGTGATCAACGAGAAAGCGGGTGAGGGGCGCGACACCGTGGTCGCATCGCTGGACTGGACTCTCGCCGCCAATCTCGAGGATCTGGTCCTGATCGACGGCGCGGCGCAGGGCACCGGCAATACCGGGGACAACAAGATCACCGGGAACGATACCGCCAACGTTCTGGCAGGCGGCGGAGGCGGCAAGGACGTGCTGATCGGCGGGCTGGGCGATGATAGCTATATCGTCGACGGGTCCAATGTGTCGGTGGTCGAGGCCGCGGATGGCGGCACGGACCGCATGGTATTCACCGTGAGCGGCACGATGGGCGCCAACGTGGAAGTGGGCGTGGCCGGGGGCTCGGCTGCGGTTTCCATCACCGGCAGCGGCGGCGACGAGATCCTTGGCGGCAACGCGGCCGCGAATGTGATCGACGGCGGCGGCGGCGTCGACGTGATCGTCGGACAGGCAGGCGCGGATACGCTGCGCGGCGGGGAGGGCGACGATATCCTCGAGGGCAGTGGGGATGCCGACACGCTCACCGGCGGTGCGGGCGCGGACGAGTTCGTCATCGGGGCCTATGCCGAGCTGGGCGTGGACAAGATCACCGACTTCACCACGGGCAGCGATTTTCTTCTGGTGATCAATCCCTACGCTTCAGGAGACCTGCTGGCGGACGCGCTGGTGCAGGGTACGCAGGCCAAGGATAACAACGACTTCTTCATCTACGATCAGTCGAGCGGCAATCTCTGGATCGATTACGATGCGGACGGGCCCGAAGCGAAGATCCTGCTGGCCACGTTCACTGCTGGCACAGCGATCGCTGGAACCGATATCTCCTTGATCACCGAGGCGGACTTTGCCGCATTGATCAAGGACGTGGACGCGGTTCTGGTAATCTAGCGGGACTTGGCAGCGCAACCGGCGGTGCTAAGCTCCCCCCTTCGGTGTGAGGGGGAATGATCATGAAAGTGCGCGCAGGCCTGTTCTTGGGGCTCTTGCTGGCGAGTGCGGCGACGGCGTTTGCCGCGCCGGCCAAGGCGCCGGTCTATGACGAGCGTCCGGCGAAGCTGGAGCACCCGGTGTCACTGCGCGATTACGAACGGCGCAGCGTCGATATTCCGATGCGCGACGGGGTGAAGCTGCATACGGTGATCATGGTGCCCAAGGGTGCCAAGGGTGTGGGAATGCTGCTGACGCGCACGCCCTACAACGCCGAGGAGATGACCAGCCAGCACGGTTCGAGCAGCATGGCGAGCGCGATCGACGGCTATGACAGCGCGCCCGATGTGGTGATGGCGGCGGGCTATATCCGCGTCGTGCAGGATGTGCGCGGCAAATATGGCTCCGAGGGCGCTTATGTGATGAACCGGCCTTTCGTCGGCACATCCCTGAACCCGACGAAGACCGATCATGCGACCGACACGTATGACACGATCGACTGGCTGGTGAAGAACGTGCCCGAAAGCAACGGGCGCGTCGGGATCATCGGGATCAGCTATGACGGCTTCACCGCGCTCGCCGCATTGGTGAACCCGCATCCGGCGTTGAAAGTGGCGGTGCCGATGAACCCGATGGTCGATGGCTGGCGCGGCGACGACTGGTTCCACAACGGCGCGTTCCGCCAGATCGGCCTCAGCTACATGTGGGAGCAGGTCGGCACGCGCGACAATGCGAGCAAGTACGAGGTGACCGAGGCGGACGCCTATACGCACTACATGAAGTATGGCTCGGCCGGCGCGCTGGCGACCGCGCACGGGCTCGACCAGATCGGCTTCTGGCAGAAGATCAAGCAGCATCAGGCCTGGGACAGCTTCTGGCAGGAGCAGGCGATGGACAAGGTGCTGGCGAAAGCGCCGCTGAAAGTGCCGACCATGCTGGTCCATTCGCTGTGGGATCAGGAGGATATCTACGGCGCGCCGGCTGTGTGGAAGGCGCTGCGGCCCTCGGACAAGGAGGGCATGCTCTATCTCTCGATGGGGCCGTGGTATCACGGGCAGGCGATCGATCCGGGCGACCGCCTGGGGGCGATCCGCTGGGATGCCGATACCTCGAAATGGTGGCGGCGCGAGGTGCTGGCGCCGTTCCTGGCGCATTACCTTGCGGACAAACCGATGGACCTGGCCCGGGTGACGGCGTTCCAGAGCGGGAGCAACCAGTGGCAGCGCCTGGGCCAATGGCCGACAGCGCCGGCGGCGAAGAAGCTCTTTCTGCTGCCGGGCGAGGGGCTGGGCTTTGAACCGGCGGCTGAAGCGGGGACGGTGGACTATGTCTCCGATCCGGCCAAGCCCGTCACCTATTATCCGCGGCCCAACAAGCAGGAAGGCTATGACGGCAATCCCTGGCCGACCTGGCTGGTGGGGGACCAGCGCCCGGTTTCGGGACGGCCCGATGTGCTGAGCTTTACCGGGCCGGTGCTGGAAAAGGCCATGACGATCGCGGGGGCGCCGGTGGTGCACCTGACCGCCTCGACCAGCGGGACCGACAGCGACTGGGTGGTCAAGCTGATCGACGTCTACCCGGATGAAGTGCCGGGCGACCGGGCGATGGGCGGCTATCAGCTGGCCGTCGGCATGGACATCTTCCGCGGCCGCTTCCGCGAAACCCTGGCCGAGGCGCGGCCTTTGAAAGCTGGCGCGCCGCTGGAATACACGTTCGAATTGCCCCAGGCGAACCACGTGTTCCTGCCCGGGCACCGGATCATGGTGCAGGTGCAATCGAGCTGGTTCCCGCTTTATGACCGCAATCCGCAGACCTTTGTGCCCTCGATCCTTGATGCGAAGCCGGGGGATTATGTGAAGGCGGTGCAGAAGGTGAGCGTGGGCGGGGATAGCGGGAGCTATATTGCGCTGCCGGTGGTGGAGTAGGGGGGAAGGCCCCTCCGACCCGCTTTGCGGGCCACCTCCCCATTTGTGCTTTGCAAAAATGGGGAGGAACTTTGGGCGCTTCGGTTGCTCTAGCCTGCCGTGCAGCGGGCTGCGAGCGCGGGCCAGTCGGCTTCGGTGAGGGGGCCGCGCCAGAGGGCGCAGAGGGTGCCGGTGGCGGTGTAGGCGAGGGCGAAGGGGAGGCCGCGGGCGGTCTGGGCGTAGCGTTCGAGCAGGGCGCGGGCGGTGGCGGGGGGCAGGACTTCGACTGCGGTGCGCGCGGCGGCGGGGAGCATGGGCAGCCGGTCGGTCCAGCCGAGAGCGAGCGTGGCCGGGCGCGCGGCGGCGGCGAGCGCGGCGAGGCGGGGAAGTTCGGCCCGGCAGGGGGCGCACCAGTGCGCGCCGACCAGCACAACCCGCGCGACCGGCGCCGGCTCCGCATGCGCGGGCGATACCACCAGAATGGAGAGAAAAGTCCCGAGACCGAGGATGTGCTGCGCGCGCATGCCTGTTACGATACGCGCAAGGGCGCATCGCAAACAAGTCTGGCAACGGGGATGGGAAGATGAGCGGGATGCGCAGGGTAGTTATGGCGGCGCTGGCCGGCGCGGCGGTGATCATGCCGGGCTGCGCCTTTGCGGCCGAGGACGCGGCGCCGGCAGCGGCGCCGTCGCTGCAGGAGCAGTTCTCGGCGGCGTCCAAGGCGGCGGCGGAAGGCCATTGCGATACCGCCATTCCCTTGTTCGAGGCGCTTGAGGCGGACAAGCGCGTCAAGCCGGGCTCGCTCCCGGCGGCGGCCATATCGGTGCGGCACGGCATATGCCTGCTGGCGGGCGATGAGGCTCTGCGCGGCGAGGCGATGATTGCGGCCGGTTTGCCGACGCTCGAAGCGGCGGGGCCCGGCTTTGCCGACGAGGTTGCAGACTCCTCGCTGCGATTGGGGCTGCTGGCTTTCTCCCGGCTTGACCATGATGCGGCGGTGCGCTGGCTGAAAGCGGCGGCGCGCAGCGATGACCTGCGGCTGCGCCAGTCGGCGCGCATGCGGCTGGCGCAGACCTTGCAATTCGACGGTGACGGCGCGGCCTTGACGGTCCTCGACGCGGCGCTGGCCGAAGTGCCCGAGAAGAGCGCCGACAAGACCGCCGAGAAGGGCGACAAGCAGACCCGCGCCAACTTCCTGGCGGTGCGCGCGCGGGTGCTGATGAACCTGGGGCGGATCAAGGAAGCTGAGGCCGATCTCAAGCGCGCGGTCGATCTTTCCGGCGGGCTGACGCTGACCGTCTCGCTGACCGATGTGGCGCTGCGCTCCGACATGGCGCAGGTCATGCTGCTGGCGAAGCGGCGCGACGAGGCGCGGCGCTATCTGGCCTATACCGGCGCAGGACGGATCGAGGATTCGCCGTTCAACCGGGCAAGCTACATGGGCGTGCCGGGCTGCACCGGCGAGCCGGGGCTGCGGCCGGAAGATTCGGCTGTGGTTGAGTTCACCATCGGCAGCGACGGGCGGGTGGTCGCGGCGCAGACGGTCTACAGCCAGGGCGACTACAACGCGGCGAGCGCCTTTGCGCGGGCGGTGCAGGACTGGTTCTGGGAGCCCTCGCTGATCGCCGATGTGCCGGGCTTCTACCGCAATCTGGTGCGGGTGGAACTGCATTGCTCGACCGTGAGCGGCGATGCGCCCGGGCTGTTTTCGCCGCTGTGGGGCCGGCTGATCACCTGGGCTCAACCGCTGGCGGGGGCTGGTGAGGCCGAAGTCAGTGGTGCCGACGTCAGGATGGAGACGGACAGCCCCCTAGCTGCGAGCGCGAACGCGGAAGCGATGGCGGCGCAATCCGCGCGGTTCAAGGCTCAGGCCGCGGCCAAGCTGGCGGCGGGGGACAGCCGCGCGGCGGGAGCGGCCACGGTGCTGGCCGTCGCGCTGGCCCGCACCGACAATGCTACGCGCCATGCCGAGGTCGACCGGGCGGCTACGCTGGTTGCCGGGAGCGATCCGGCAAAACTTGATCCGGCCACGCGAGCGGCACTGGCAGCCATAAAGGTCTGGGCAGCGATGTTCACCGCGAACGAGGCGGCCCGCATTCCGGCCGGCCGGTCGAGCATCTCGACCGAGACGGTGCAGAAGCGGCGCGAGGCGGTGCTGCTGCCGGCGCTGAAAGATCCGGTGATCGCGGCCGATCCACTGGCGCGCAATACGCTGCGGGTCCATCTGGCGCGCAAGGGACCCGGCGGGGCGCAGGCGACGAACGAGATGGCGCTGCTTGGCGCGGTAGTGACCGACAGCGAACTGGATGACAGCAATCCGGTGCGGCAGGTCGCGCTGCTGCGGCTGGCGAACATCGCCGCGAAGCAGAAGCGCTTTGCCGATGCGCAGGCGCTGTTTGCGCGGACCGGGCTGAGCGAGCAGCAATGTGCACTGCTTGGCGATATCCCGCGCCTGAAATCAGACGGTGTGAGCGGCGCTTCCTATCCTAACGCCGCGCTGGAGATGGGCTTCGAGGGCTGGACCCAGGTCGAGTACGATATTGCCGCCGATGGCCGCACCGCCAACCAGCGCTCGCTGATCGCCTATCCGCCCTTCGTGTTCGGCGATGCGGCGCGCGATATCATCAGCCGCGCGCGCTACGATCCCTCGTTCCGGCCTTCGGGTTCGGTGGCCTGCACGGGGTCCAGCAATACGGTGCGGTTTATCATTCCGCAGTGATTTGGGTCGGTGTTGCGTGGGCCCACCCCCGACCCCTCCCGCAAGCGGGAGGGGGGAAGAGAAGGTGAGCCCATCCCGCAGGTGGGCGGGGGAACAAGGCGATGGGCTGAACCGCTCCCCTCCCGCTTGCGGGAGGGGCTGGGGGTGGGCCCGCCGCTGAGCCCTACTTCTTCCCGCGCAGCTTCCGGTGGGCGCCGAGGTCGAAGACTTCGCTGGGGCCGCCGTCGTTTTCGAGGAGGCCGAGGCGCCGGGCTACTTCCTGGTAGGCTTCTTCCTCACCGCCGAGATCGCGGCGGAAGCGGTCCTTGTCGAGCTTTTCGCCGGTGACCATGTCCCACAGGCGGCAGCCGTCGGGGCTGATCTCGTCGGCCAGGATCACGCGGGCATAGTCGCCGTCCCAGATGCGGCCGAACTCGAGCTTGAAATCGACGAGGCGGATGTTGATCGCGGCGAACAGGCCGACGAGGAAATCGTTGACGCGGATCGCCATCGAGGAAATGTCCTGCATCTCCTCGTTGCTCGCCCAGCCGAAGCAGGCGATGTGCTCTTCGGCGACCAACGGATCGCCCAGCGCATCGTCCTTGTAGTAGTATTCGATCAGCGTGTGGGGCAGCGGCTCGCCCTCTTCGATGCCGAGGCGCTTGCTGATCGAGCCGGCCGCGACATTGCGCACCACGACTTCGATCGGAATGATCTCGACCTGCCGCACCAGCTGCTCGCGCATGTTGAGGCGGCGGATGAAGTGCGTCGGGATGCCGATGTGCGCGAGGCGGGTGAACACATACTCGCTGATGCGGTTGTTGATCACGCCCTTGCCGTTGATCGTGCCGCGCTTCTGCGCGTTGAAGGCGGTGGCATCGTCCTTGAAATACTGGATGATCGTGCCCGGCTCGGGGCCTTCGTAGAGGATCTTGGCCTTGCCTTCGTAGATCTGGCGGCGACGGGACATGGGCGAGTCTTTCTGCAAACGTACGGCGAAGATAGGCGCTGCACGGTAAATCAAAAGCCCCGGCAGGGCGAGGATATCACCGGGAGGCGAAACCTGCGCTGGGCCGGGGCTTGTGCGCCGCCTTTAGGGCAAAATGCGCGTTCACGCAAATAGCGGCACGCGGCGGCGATTATTCGATAAACTGGAACGATAGGCTTGATTTTATCCGGCTGAACCGAACTTCGGGCCCAGACTAGAACCGGTCCAGGCAATGCGGAAGGGCGCGATTCGGTGCCTCCGCCCGGACAAAAGGAATAGAAGCAATGGCAAGGGTTCTGGTTCTCTACCACTCGGCCTATGGGCATATCGAAACCATGGCGAACGCGATCGCCGAAGGCGCCCGGGCGGCGGGCGCGGAAGTGGACGTGAAGCGCGTGCCCGAGACAGTGCCGCTCGATGTGGCGGAAAAGGCGCATTTCAAGCTCGATCAGGCGGCTCCGGTGGCGACTGTGGCGGAGCTTGAGCATTATGACGCGATTGCGGTCGGCACCGGCACGCGCTTTGGCCGGATTTCGAGCCAGATGGCGGCGTTTCTCGATCAGGCCGGGGGCCTGTGGGCGCGCGGCGCGCTGAACGGCAAGGTCGGCGCGGCGTTCGTTTCGACCGCAACCCAGCACGGCGGGCAGGAGACGACGCTGTTTTCGGTGATCACCAATCTGCTGCACTTCGGCATGACGATTGTCGGGCTGGATTATGGCTTTGCCGGCCAGATGCGGAACGATGAAGTGGTCGGCGGGGCGCCTTACGGGGCCACGACGATTGCGGGCGGTGACGGCAGCCGCCAGCCGAGCGAGACGGAACTCGAGGGCGCCCGTTATCTGGGCGCGCGTGTGGCGACGACGGCGGCGAAGCTGTTCGGTTAAGACCCCTCCGACCCGCTTTGCGGGCCACCTCCCCATTTGTCCTGCGGAAAAATGGGGAGGACCGGATTTGCGTTTTTGGCATGTGGTGGATTTCCTTCGGCCTCGCTAGATACGCGGCGCTGAAGGAGACCCATCATGGCCCGCGTAGAAACCATTGCCCTGCTGACCCGCTATTATGCCGCGTTCAATGTGGGCGACTGGCAGGGGATGCTTGATTGCCTGGCGGATGATGTCGCGCATGATGTGAACCAGGGCGAGCGGGTGATCGGCAAGGACAAGTTTGCCGCTTTCCTTGGCCATATGGAGCGCTGCTACAAGGAAGAGCTCAAGGACATCGTGCTGATGGCGACCGATGACGGTTCGCGCGCGGCGGCGGAGTTCGTTGTGCACGGCGCCTACCTCGCGACGGACGAGGGGCTGCCCGAGGCTGACGGCCAGACTTATGTGCTGCCGGCGGGCGCGTTCATCGCGGTCGAAAGCGGGCTGATCACGCGGCTGACGATGTATTACAACCTTGCTGACTGGACCGCACAGGTCGTCGGATGACAATCGCAGTCCGCCCGCTGACCGGTGCGGAAATCGGGGCGGCGCTAGGGGATCTGGCGCAGCTGCGGATCAAGGTCTTTGCGGCGTACCCCTATCTCTATGATGGCGATGCGGCTTACGAGGCCGAGTACCTTGCTGAATATGCGGCGGCAGCGGATGCAGTGCTGGTCGCGGCGTTTGATGGCGCGCGGATCGTGGGAGCGGCGACGGCGGCGCCGATGGTTCACCAGAAGGCGGAGTTCCGCGAACCGTTTGCGGCGCGGGGGCTGGATGTGGACCGACTCTTTTACTTCGGCGAAAGCGTGCTGCTGCCCGAGTATCGCGGGCACGGCATTGGCCATGCGTTCTTCGATCACCGCGAGGCGCAGGCGAAGGCTTGCGGGGCGAGTGCGGCGTGCTTTGCGGCGGTGATCCGGCCGGACGACCATCCGGCGAAGCCTGCGGGCTATGTGCCGCATGACGCGTTCTGGACGAAGCGCGGCTATGCCGTGGTGCCGGGGCTGGTGACCGAGCTTGCGTGGAAGGAACATGGCGAGGAAGGCGAGAGCCTGAAGGCCATGCAGTATTGGCTGAGGACTTGGTGAAGAAGGGCCCACCCCCAACCCCTCCCGCATGCGGGAGGGGAGAAGAAAGGAAAGCCCCTCCCGCTTGCGGGAGGGGTTTGGGGTGGGCAGGAGCCGCAGCATGAGCTTGACCAAATACACCGTGGCCGCCGCGCAGTATCCGATCGAGCAGCTGGCCGATTGGGACGCCTATGTAGCGAAGTTGACGCGCTGGGTGGCCGAGGCGGCGGACGCTGGCGCGGCGCTGGCGGTGTTTCCCGAATATGGCGCAATGGAGCTGGCAAGCCTTGAGCCCGCGACGATGGGCGATCTCGCTGGGTCGCTCGCGAGCGTGGCGGCGTTGGTGCCCAAGGTCGATGCGCTGCATGCCGAGCTTTCCGCGCGGTTTGGCCTGCATATTCTGGCGGCGAGCCTGCCGCGGCTGGATGCCGATGGGCGCTATCGCAATGCCGCTCGGCTGTTTGCGCCGAACGGGAAGGCGGGCACGCAGGACAAGCTGGTGATGACGCGCTTCGAGCGCGAGCAGTGGTTCGTTTCTGCGGGCGCAGAGGGGCTGGCGCTGTTCGAGACGGCGCTGGGGCGGATCGCGGTGCTGATCTGCTATGACAGCGAGTTTCCGCTGCTGGCGCGCGCGGCGGTCGATGCCGGGGCTGAAGTGCTGCTGGTGCCGAGCTGCACCGACAGCCTGCACGGCTATTGGCGGGTGCGGCTGGGGGCACAGGCGCGCAGCCTTGAAGGGCAGTGCTATGCGGTGCAATCGCCAACGGTGGGGATTGCGGACTGGTCGCCGGCGGTGGACGTGAACCGGGGGGCGGCAGGGATCTATGGCCCGCCCGACCGGGGGATGCCCGAGGACGGGGTGATCGCACTGGGCGCCGAGGGCGCCAGCGAGTGGGTTTTTGGAGAGGTCGATCTGGCGCAGGTGGCGAACCTTCGCGCCGATGGCGGGGTGCTCAACGCGCGCGACTGGCGCGATCAGCCGGGGGCGGGGCCCTTGCCGGCGGTGAGGGTTGTCTCGCTGCTGTAGAGCACGGGCCGGGCCTGTCACGGATGTGACTTGCACACGTCATAGCGGATCATGCATTCCAACAGGAGATTCGCCATGATATTCAACACATCATGCCGCGCCGCCATGGTGCTGAGCGCGGTTTTGGGGATGGTCATGACCGCAGCGCCTGCCGCAGCTTCGCCGACCCGACCCTCCGACACTCTCGTCTTCGCGCACCGCGGCACCTCGGCGCTGCGGCCGGAGGAGACCCTGACCGCCTTCGAGAAGGCGATTGCCGAAGGGGCGGACTATATCGAGCCCGACCTCGTGCCGACCAAGGACGGCGTGCTGGTGGCGCGGCACGAAAACAACCTGACCGAGACCACCGACGTTTCTGCCCATCCCGAGTTTGCCGCGCGCAAGACGGTGAAAATGATCGACGGCGAAAGCCGGGAGGGCTGGTTTACCGAGGACTTCACGCTGGCGGAGCTCAAGACGCTGCGCGCGAAGGAGCGGCTTGGCGCGCTGCGGCCGGAAAGCATGAGCTATGACGGCAAGTTCGAGATCGCGACCTTTGACGAGATCGTGGCGCTGGCCGCCAGCCGCAAGACGACGAAAGGCAATCCGGTCGGCCTGATCCCCGAGATCAAGCATTCGACTTATTTTGCCGGACTTGGCTTCGACATGGAAGGCAAGCTGATCGCCGCGATCAAGGCTTCCGCTTATCTGCAAAGCGCGCCGCTGATCATCCAGTCGTTCGAGGTAACCGGGCTCAAGCGACTGCACAAGGAGCTCGCGGGCATGGCCAATGTTGCGTTGATGCAGCTGATGGGGCCGGATGCAAAGAGCCCGGCCGATGTGGTCAAGGCCCGCGGCAAGCTGACCTTCGGCGTGATGATGACGCCCAAGGGGCTGGCCGAAGTGAGCAAGTATGCGCAGTGGGTCGCGACGGAACTGCGCCGTATCCTGACGCTCAAGGAAGGGGGCATGATGGGCCCGCGCACCCCGGTGCTGGCCGATGCCCACCGGGCAGATCTGAAGATTGCGACCTTTACTTTCCGGCCGGAAAACCGGTTCCTGCCGATCGAATGGCGCTACGGCGAGCCCGATGCGCGCTGGCCGCGGGGCATGTACATGGACATCGTCCAGTTTCTGGGCGCGGGGGTCGACGGAATCTTCGTCGACGATGCTGGCGTTGCACGCGCGGCGGTTGACGGGATTGGGGTCGACAAAGTGCATTGAGCGGGCCGGGGCGCGGCTCTTGCAGCACAACGGGGCTGACGGGCCGCGCCGCATCCGCTAGGGCTGGCTAAATGATCGCAAGCGAAACCGGTCCGCGCTGATGGACGCCGCCCAGCAAGTTCACGAGCAGTTTATTGCCGCGCTCGATGCGGGCGGGCTGCAGCGCCGCAGCAATCTGGGGCTGGCAGCCGTGGGGCTTACCCCGCAGCGCGCGGCGGCCTTGCTGCACAGCCAGATGGTGAGCCGGCAGCTCGACCGGCTTTCGCGCAAGCTGCAGGCGCGGGGCGAGGGGTTCTATACCATCGGCTCTTCGGGGCACGAGGGCAATGCCGCCCTGGCCGAAGCACTGCGCGTGGATGACGTGGCGTTCCTGCATTACCGCGATGCCGCGTTCCAGATCCACCGTGCGAACCGGGTGCCGGGCGAGAACCCGATGTGGGACATGCTGCTCTCGTTCACCGCCAGCGCGGAGGACCCGATTTCGGGCGGGCGGCACAAGGTGCTGGGTTCGAAGCGGCTGATGATTCCGCCGCAGACCTCTACGATTGCAAGCCACTTGCCCAAGGCGGTGGGGGCGGCATTTTCCATCGGGATTGCTCGGCGCATGGGGCTTGAGGAAACCGTACTCGCCAAGGACGGCGTTGTGCTGTGCTCGTTCGGTGATGCTTCGGCGAACCATTCGACGGCGGTGGGCGCGCTGAATACGGCGGCCTGGGCGGCGTTTCAGGGAACGCCGATGCCGATCGTGTTCCTCTGCGAGGACAACGGCATCGGCATTTCGACGCGCACGCCCAAGGGCTGGATCCAGGCGAACTGGTCGGGCCGGGCGGGGCTCCATTACATCGCGTGCGACGGCTGCGATCTGGCCGAGGCCTGGCGCGGGGCGAGCGAGGCGGTCGATTATGCGAGGCGGTACCGCAAGCCCGTTTTCCTGCACATGCGGACGGTGCGGCTCTATGGCCATGCCGGGAACGATGTGCAGCAAGTGTACCTCAGCAAGGAAGATATTGCGGCAGACAATGCGCGTGATCCGCTGCTCGCCAGTGCGGCGCTGCTGATCGAGGAAGAGGTGATGAGCGCGGCCGAGGTGCGCGAAGCTTACGATGCCATCGAGGCGCAATTGCTGCGGCAGGTGGAACTGGCGATTGCGCGGCCCAAGCTGCCCGATGCGGCATCGGTGATGGCGAGCATTGTGCCGCCGAAGCGCGAAGGTTCAGCGCGGCCGCTGGCGAGCGCTGATGCGCGCGCGGCGATTTTTGCCGACGAGGCCGCGGCGATGGAAAAGCCGCAGCATATGGCGCGGCTGATCTCGTGGGGCATGGCCGATGTGCTGCTGCAGTATCCCAACGCGATTGTCTGCGGCGAGGATGTGGGACCCAAGGGCGGCGTCTATAACGCGACGGCGCGGCTGCATGCGCGGTTCGGTTCGGCGCGGGTGATCAATACGCTGCTGGACGAGCAGGCGATTCTTGGGCTGGCGATCGGCGCGGCGCATAACGGGCTGCTGCCTTTGCCGGAGATCCAGTTTCTGGCTTACGTGCACAATGCCGAGGACCAGATCCGGGGCGAGGCGGCGACGTTGCCGTTCTTCTCCAACGGGCAGATTACCAACCCGATGGTCGTGCGCATTGCCGGGCTGCCGTACCAGAAGGGCTTTGGCGGGCACTTCCACAACGACAACAGCCTGGCGGTGTTCCGCGATATTCCGGGGCTGGTGATCGCGGTGCCTTCATGCGGGCGCGAGGCGGTGCTGATGCTGCGCGAATGCGTGCGGCTGGCGCACGAGGAGCAGCGGGTCGTGATCTTCGTCGAGCCGATTGCGCTTTACATGACGCGCGATCTCCATGCCGAGGGGGATGGGCTGTGGACCTCGGTCTATGAAGCGCCGGGGGTGAGTGAAATCCGTGTCGGCGAGATTGGCGTCCATGGCGAAGGCGCCGATCTGGCGGTGGTGACTTACGGCAACGGGGTTTATCTTTCGATGCAGGCGCAGAAGCTGCTGGCGGAGCAGGGCGTGGCGGTGCGAGTGATCGATCTGCGCTGGATTGCGCCGCTGGCCGAAGAGGCTTTGCTGGCGGCGGTGGCGCCATGCTCGCGCGTGCTGGTGGTGGACGAGTGCCGTGAGACCGGGTCGCAGAGCGAGGCCTTGCTGGCGCTGATGGCGATCAAGGCGCCGGAGAAGGCGCTGGGCGTGCTGGCCGCGACGGACAGCTTCATCCCGCTGGCGCGCGCGGCGACGCATACGCTGCCAAGCCGTGACGGGATTGTGGCCAAGGCGCTGGAGATGGTGCGTGGCTAAGGAAACCGTCGTTGTCGTCTGCCCGGGGCGGGGGACATATAATGCGCCGGAGTTGGGCTATCTGGCGCGGCATCATGCGGGTTCCCCGTGGCTCGCGCATTTCGATGCGGTGCGGGCAGCGGCGGGCAAGCCGGCGCTGACCGAGCTTGATTGGGCGGCGAAGTTTGACCCTGCCGTCCATCTGCGCGGAGATGTGGCGGCGCCCCTGATCCATGCCTGCGCGTTTCACGACTTTCTGAAGCTGGACCGCGAGCGGTTCGAGGTTGTCGCGGTGACGGGCAATTCGATGGGCTGGTACACCGCGCTAGCCTGCGCAGGGGCGGTTTCGGGCGAGCATGGGTTTGCCATCGCCGATGCGATGGGTGTGAACTCGCAGAAGCACGAGAGCGGCGGGCAGGCGGTGATCGTGATGGCCGGGGAAGACTGGCGTGTCGATCCCGCGACGGCGCGGGGCGTGGAGGCGGCCTGCGCCAAGGTGGGGGTGCTGCCTTCAATCCGGCTGGGCGGGATGCTGGTGGTGGCGGGGCCGGAGGCGGCGCTCGATGCGCTGGGGCGTGAACTGCCGCCGCTGCCGCGCCCGCCGCTGCGCCTGGCGGGGCATGGGCCGTTTCACACCCCGCTCATGCAGGCTAGCGCCACTGCGGCACGGGCGAGCCTCCCGGCGGCATGGTTCGGCGCCCCGCAAGTGCCGCTGATCGACGGGCGCGGTAAGGTGTGGCGACGCTTCGAGACCGATTCGACCGAGCTGTGGGACTATACCTTCGGGCACCAGATTCTGGCGGCTTACGACTTCACCGCGGCGATGACCGTGGCGCTCCGGGAGTTCGCGCCCGACCGGGTGGTGCTGCTGGGGCCGGGAGAAACGCTTGGCGGCGCGATCGGCCAAGTGATTACGGCTTTGGGGTGGCTGGACATTACCACCAAATCCGTGTTTTCACTTAGGCAGGAAGAGGATCCGTTTCTCGTCGCGATGGGCCGGGAAGCCCAGCGGCGTATCGTTGCCATCTGACCCGAGGGGACCCTCGTGAGCCAGCCGTCCGTGCTGTTCGTGTGCCTTGGTAACATTTGCCGTTCCCCGCTCGCCGAGGCCGCATTGCGTGCCGAGGCGGTAGCGGCGGGGCTGGCGCTCACCATCGATTCGGCGGGGACCGGGGGATGGCACGCGGGCCAGCCGCCCGATTCCCGCGCGATTGCCGAGGCGGCGCGCCACGGTATCGATATCTCTGGCTATCGCGCCCGGCAGGTTCGGCCGGAGGATTTTCAGCGCTTCGGCCAGATCTTCGCACTCGACCAGCAGAACCTGCGCGATCTGCGCCGCATTGCACCCAGCGCGCTAATGGGGCGATCCACCGCGCGTGTCAGTTTGCTGATGGACCTTGTGCCCGGGCGCGAGGGGACGGCGGTGATCGACCCCTACGGCGGGAGCGATGAGGACTTTGCCGAGACCTGGTCCGACGTGCGCGAGGCGGCCCGGCGACTGGTGGCGCGGATGGGCGGCTAGAGTTCGGGCGAAAGAAATTGGTTCGTTTGTAACGTTTATTCACCTGATTCTAAGCACTAGCTCCGACAAGTTGGAACCGTATAGGTTTGTATATTGGCTTTGGTGCCGTTTTCTGAGTGCCTCAGCCTCACTCGACCCTAGCGTAGGCTGGGAATCTGGTCGGTCCTCAATGATCCAGAATGGCGTTCACCCATGTGTGACGGCACGCTCGCGGCGTTCGGCATCGAGCAAGGCGCGTTTGCGTTCGGGCCCCCAGCGGTAGCCGCCTAGGCTGCCGTCGGCGCGCAGCGCGCGGTGGCAGGGGACGAGCAGTGCGATGCGATTGGCAGCGCAGGCGCTGGCCGCGGCGCGCACCGCCCGCGGGTTGCCGATGCCGGCGGCAAGTTCGCTGTAACTGACGACTTCGCCGGGTTTCACCGACATCAGAAAGCGCCAGACGCGGATCTGGAAGGCGGTTCCGCGCAGGTCGAGCGGCAGGTCCGGGCGAGGGCCGGCTTCGGCGAGGTGCTGGCCGAGCGCGCTCATCCACGCATCGAGCGGCGCCTGGGCATCAGGTCCAGCCGGGCAGAGCGTGGCCTTGGGAAATTCGCGCGCGAGCTGCGTCTGCAGCGCATCCTCACTATCACCGAATTGGACAAAGCAGACGCCGCGCGGTGTGGCGGCCATCATCAGCGGGCCAAGCACAGTCTCGCGCACCGCATAGGTTAGCGTCTCGCCAGCGCCACCGGCACGGTAGGCGCTGGGGGTCATACCGAGCCCGCCGTCGACTGCTTCGTAGAGCCTGCTGGTCGAGCCGTAGCCGGCGTCGAAGGCGGCATCGAGCACTTCGCCGCCGCCGCGCAGACCCGCCTTGAAGCGCGCCATGCGCGCCGCGGCCTGATACTCGCGCGGGGAGACGCCGAGCGCGGCCTTGAATGCGCGCTGGAAGTGCGTGGAACTCATCCCCGCCTGATCGGCGAGGCGGGCGAGTGGCAGGCTCTCCTCGGCATGGGCGGTGATATACTGCGCCATGGCCTGCATGAGCGAGGCGGCCGGTTCCTGCGCGGCGGCGGGGTGGCAGCGGCGGCAGGCGCGAAAACCTGCTGCTTCCGCCTCTTCCGGGCCTGCATGGAAGGTCACGTTCTCGCGCCGGGCAAGACGCGAGGGGCACGAGGGGCGGCAGAACACCCCGGTGGTCTTGACGGCGTAGACGAACGTGCCGTCAGCCGCCTTGTCGCGCGTGGTCACCTGCTGCCATCGCAGGCTTTCGGTGGTGGTCTGATCGGTCATGGCCTTGGCTTTCGGTATCATGCGGCGCGGGCGCGGTCGACGTCGGGGCTGCGGTAAACCGCCTCGGGGATCGTCGAGAGGGTGGAAGGGCGGACCTCGGGGCCGAGGCCGTAGAACTTCTGGAAGCTCATGATGAGCGGGCGCCACAGATCGGGATCGATGCGGTTGGGGTCACCCTCCAAAACGATGCTTTCGTGGAGGTGGGCGCGGGTGATCCGGGCCTCGAAACTTAGGATCTTGCCCGCCTGCGCCGGGTCCTCGGCAGCGAGCGCGTGGATCGCCTCGATCCGGGCTTCGAGCTGGACCGGTGCCTCGGCGGCGCGGGGCGGGGCGATGGTTTCGGAAGGTAGTGGGGTGAGCCCGGCGCGGGCGAACTTGTCGCCCTCGCGGCGGTAGCCGCGCGCAGCCTTGTAGGCGGGGACTGGGTTGCTCCCAGTGGTGAGCGCCAGGGCATCGACCGCATCGGCCATCGCGGCCGACGGCAGGTTGATCACCACCTCCCGGCGTTCGATCAGGTTCTGCGCGGTCTGCGAGGCGGCGCCGAGGCCGAGCATGGCGCGCCAGCCGAGCCAGAACACCGAAGACATCGGCGCGAGATTGGCGCTGCCGTCAGGGTTTATCGTACTGAGCAGTGCGACGGGGGTGCCGAAATAGAGGATGGCGGGTTCGCGGGTGACGATCATGCGGTTTCTCCTGCACTTGGGGCAGGGCCGGTCTAGTCCGGAAGAACCGATGCGCGCGCTCCGATGCTTGCGGTGCAATCCTTTTAGGCGATCGCCATGAGGCTGGCGTTGCCTCCCGCCGCAGTGGTGTTGACCGAGAGAGTGACTTCCTCGAGCAGCAGGTCGAGGGGGTAGGTTGCGGCGCCTCCAGCCAGCGGTGCGTGGGGCGTGACGATCGCACCGTCGCGCGCGGCGAGTTGGCGGGTGGCCTCCGCGATGGCGGCGGGCTCGCCGGCAATGAGCGCGGCGGCGAGATCCGGGATTCGCGCAAGCGGCTCGCGTGCCCAGAGGACGCGGGCAGCGAGCGCGGGTGGAAAGCCTGCGGGGCGCGCGGCGACTGGGCCACCGGGTACGATCACCGCAGTGTTGCCCGTGGCGAGTGCGGCGGCGACTTGCTGCCACAGCGCCTCCACGCTGGATGCGACGCAGGCCACCCGGCCGCGCGGGGCGAGGCGATAGAGATTGCGTTCGCCAACCGGGCCGGGGAGTTCGGCCTCATAGCCAAGGCGCGAGGCGGCGGCGGCGGTGCGGGCGGCTTTGGCCATGGCGCTGAGGCCCTGGCTTTCGGCCCAATCCACGAAGGGGGCGACGGCAGGATCGGGCCGGGCGCTGGCGGTGGGGAGCGCGTGGGCCGCCCCGGGCGCGAAGCGGGTGAGATAGAGCGGGCCGCCAGCCTTGGGGCCGGTACCCGAAAGGCCTCGTCCGCCAAAGGGTTGCACGCCGACGACGGCGCCGATCATGTTGCGGTTCACGTAGAGATTGCCCGCGCCGATGCGGCGCGTGACGCGCTCGACCGTTTGATCGATGCGGGTGTGAAGGCCGAAGGTGAGGCCGTAGCCCGAGGCGTTTATGGCTTCGAGCAGCGTATCGAGATCTTCACTGCGGAAGCGGACGACGTGGAGGACGGGGCCGAAGATCTCCTGTGTGAGGTCTGCGGGGGAGCTCAGCTCGATCAGCGTGGGGGCGATGAAGGTGCCGTGGGCGGTTTCCGGGCCGAGGGGCATCTCGGTGAGGGGGAAACCTGCAGCGCGCATCCGGGCGACATGGGCGGCGATGCCGGTGCGGGCGCGTTCGGAAATGACGGGGCCGATATCGGTGGCGAGCTTTGCGGGGTTGCCGACGGCAAGCTCGGCCATGGCAGCCTTCAGCATGGTCAGGGTGCGATCGGCGATATCCTCTTGCAGGCAGAGCAGGCGCAGGGCCGAGCAGCGCTGTCCGGCACTGTCGAACGCGGAGGCGAGGACGTCCGCCACGACTTGCTCGGCGAGCGCGGAACTGTCGACCACCATGGCGTTGAGCCCACCGGTTTCGGCGACGAGCGGGATAGGGGCGCCGTTCTTGCCGAGGCGGCCGGTGATTGATTGCTGGATCGCGCGGGCTGTCATGGTGGAGCCGGTGAAGACGACGCCTTGCGTTTCAGGCGCGGCGACGAGGGCTGCACCGATCTCGCCGCCGCCGGGGAGGAAGTGGAGCGCATCGGCAGGCACGCCGGCGGCGTGCAGGATGCGCACTGCTTCGTCGGCGACGAGCGGGGTTTCGGGGGCGGGCTTTGCCAGCACCGGATTGCCGGCAGCGAGCGCGGCGGCGATCTGGCCGGTGAAGATGGCGAGCGGGAAGTTCCATGGGCTGACGCAGACGACCGGACCAAGCGGCGCGGCACTGGAGAGGTTGCGAGCCTGGACGGCGTAGTAGCGCAGGAAATCGACCGCTTCGCGCACTTCGGCCAGCGCGTTCGAGGCGCTCTTGCCGGCCTCACGGATGAGGAGGGCGATCAGGGGGACGCGCGCCGCTTCCATTGCGTCGGCAGCGCGTTCGAGCATGGCGGCGCGGGTGGTCGCGGGCACGGCAGCCCATGCGGGGGCGGCGACAGCGGCGCGCGCGGCGGCGCGGGCCGCGTCTTCGGGCATGGCGGGGTGGACGTGGCCAACGACATCGCGGTGGTCGGCCGGATTACGCACGGCCTGGGCCGGGCGTGCGGCATCGCCGGCGCGGTAGGGGCGCGCGGTGCTGTTGGCGAGCGCTTCGCCGAGCGCGGCGAGGGTGGGTTCGTCGGCGAGATCGAGGCCTTTGGCGTTTGCACGATCGGCGAAGAGCGCGAGGGGGAGCGCGATGGCGGAGTGCGGCGCGCCGGGTTCGGGTTCGGCGGCGACCACCACCGCAGGGTCCTCGATCAGGGCTTCGACCGGCACTTCGGGATCGGCAATGCGGTTGACGAAGGAGGAGTTCGCGCCGTTTTCGAGCAGGCGGCGGACGAGATAGGCGAGCAAGGTCTCGTGCGTGCCGACAGGGGCATAGACACGCGCGGGGCGGGCGAGGCCTTCAGGGCCGACGACTTCGTCGTAGAGCGGCTCGCCCATGCCGTGGAGGCACTGGAATTCGTAGTCGCCGGGGGTGAAGTCGGACCCGGCGAGGTGGAGAACGCTGGCCAGCGTCTGCGCGTTGTGCGTAGCGAACTGGGGGAAGACTGCATCGCGCGCGTCGAGGAGCTTTTGCGCGCAGGCCACATAGGCCAGATCAGTGTGGACCTTGCGGGTGTAGACCGGGAAATCGGCAAGGCCTGCTTCCTGCGCGCGCTTGATCTCGGCGTCCCAATAGGCCCCTTTGACGAGGCGGACCATGATGCGGCGGTTGCTGGAACGGGCGAGCGCCACGATCCAGTCGATCACAGTGGGGCAGCGCTTCTGATAGGCCTGGATCACGAAGCCGAGGCCGTTCCAGCCCAAGAGGCTGGGCGCGCAGGCGAGAGCTTCGAGAATGTCGAGCGAGAGTTCGAGGCGGTCGGTTTCCTCGGCGTCGATGTTGAAGCCGATGTCGTAGCTTTTCGCGAGCTCTGCGAGGGCGAGGACGCGGGGGGCGAGTTCTGCCATGACGCGGGCGCCTTGCGCGCGGGTATAGCGCGGGTGGAGCGCGGAGAGTTTGATCGAGATGCCGGGGCCCGCGACGATGCCGCGCCCGGCGCTGGCCTTGCCGATGGCGTGGATTGCCTGGGTGTAAGCCTCCATATAGCGCGCAGCGTCTTCGGCGGTGGCGGCGGCTTCGCCGAGCATGTCGTAGGAGAAGGCGTAGCCCTGCGCTTCGCGGCGGCGGGCGCGGGCGAGGGCTTCCTCGATCGTCTCGCCCATCACGAACTGTTCGCCCATCATGCGCATCGCGACATCGACGCCGCGGCGGATAACCGGTTCGCCGAGGCGGTGGACCATGCGGGTGAGCGCATGGCCGAGGCCCGCGGCATCGACGCTGGCGCTGAGCTTGCCAGTGATGACGAGGCCCCAGGTCGCGGCATTGACGAAGAGCGGCTTGCTGCCGCCAAGGTGCGCGGCCCAGTCGCCGTGGGCGAGCTTGTCGCGGATCAGGGCATCGCGTGTCGCGTCGTCCGGGATGCGGAGCAGCGCTTCGGCGAGGCACATCAGCGCAACGCCTTCGTGGCTGGAGAGGGCGAATTCCTGCACAAGCGCTTGCACGCCGCCGGGGCGGGCCTTGGCGCGCAAGGCTTCGATGAGGGTGCGCGCGGTGGCCGCGATCTTCGCGCGGTCGGCCTCGGGCAGCGTGGCGGCTTCGAGCAGGGGGCGCACCGCTTCGGGTTCCGGCATGCGCGTGGCCTGGGTGATCGCGCGGCACAGCGGGGTTTCGGGCGAGAGGCGGGGGGCGAAGGCGGGAAAGGTGCTCATAGCGCGAGAATACCAGATTCGCGGAAGGCACTTTGCCTGATTTGCATTGTCTGACAGTCCATATGGCCTTAATTTCGGGTTTGAGCGGGCGATAAGGACAGTCAGGTCATGGATGACGGATCACTTGACCGGTTTGACCGGGCCATCCTCGATATCCTCGCAGTGGACGGGCGGCTGCCGATTACCGAACTGGCGCAGCGCATCGGGCTGTCGAAATCGCCGACGCAGGCGCGGCTCAAGCGGCTGATTGCGGAAGGGTACATCCGGGGGTTCCGGGCCATCCTCGATCCGCGCAAGGTGGGGCTCGATCATGTCGCCTTCACCGAAGTGAAGCTTTCCGACACGCGCGAGGCGGCGCTGGAGGCGTTCCGGCAGGCCGTGCTGCGCATTCCCGAAATCGAGGAATGCCACATGATCGCGTCGAGCTTCGATTACCTGCTGAAAGTGCGCACCGCCGATATCCGCCGCTATCGCGAAGTGCTGGGCGAGAAGATTTCGAGCCTGCCGCATGTGGCGAGCACCTCCACTTTCGTCGCAATGGAGACCGTGCGCGATCCGCATGATTGAAGTTGCATTTGCAACCGGATGCGCTTATCGGCGCGCACCGGACGGCGAATCTGCCGACCGCTGGAGACGAGCATTGCTGGAATTTAGATACCTGGTGGGCACAGCGCCCCGGTCCTTCCAGCCCTTCGCCTAAAGCGCTTCCACGCGCCGCGGCAGGGCCTGAGGGCCAGCGCGCGGCATTCCCACGCAAACGACAACACCTGGGAACGTCCCCGTGCGCGCGCTCGCGTCCGGGGCGCGAAGCGAGATTTTATGGACGAGATCATGATTGCCCGGCGGATGCTCCGGCGGGCCATGCACGGGGTGACGGCCGCGTCGCCGCCGGGCAAGACACTGCTGGAGTTCGGCCGCAGCAACGGCGCGACGCTGTTCGGCCTGCGCGCCGGGGCGGCGCGGAAGCTGACGTGGACGGCGCTGAAGCGCGCGGCAGCGAGCGATGACGCGCCGGTCGCGGCGCCTTCGGGCGCGATGCGGCTGGCCGGCGAGGTTGCCGCGCTGCTGCGGCTGGATCCGCTCGATGCGGCGATCATCGCGGTGGTCTTCGCGATGGAACGGGTGCGGCTGGTGCGCAGCCTTGGCGACATGCTGCGCTCGCAGGGCGACAACTTGCCGGCGATGATCGGCGAAGTGGCCGGGGCCGATGCGGATGAGGCCGAGCGGCGCGTGCGGCTGAACCCGCTGTTCCGGATGGGGCTTGCCCACTTCCGGGCGGATTGGCGCGGACAGATCGAACTGCAGACGCGCTGGGCGCTCGACAACCTGCTCGACCGGATGCCGGAAAGCGAGGACGGGATCATCGCGCAGCTCGTCGGGCCGCGCCAGACCGGCGCGCTGCCGCTGGAAGCGTTTGGCCACGTGGGCGATGCAGACTTTCTGCGGCGCCTGCTGGACGGCGCGCGGGCCGAGGGTGCGGCGGGGATCAACCTGCTGATCCATGGGCCGCCGGGCACGGGCAAGACCGAGTTCGCGCGAACACTGGCAGCGGCGGCCGGGCTTACCCTGCACAGCGCGGGTGAGGCCGACGACGACGGCCGCGAGCCCGATCGGGGCGACCGGCTCGCGGCGTTCCAGATGGGCCAGCGTCTCCTGGCGGGGCGGCGCGATGCCGCGCTGCTCTTCGACGAGATGGAAGACCTGATCGGCGATGCGACGCCGGGGCAGGGTGACTGGATGCGCGGGCGGCAGGGGAGCAAGGTCTTCATCAACCGAATGCTCGAGGCGAACCCGGTGCCGGTGATCTGGACCACCAATGCGATCGGCAACATCGATCCGGCGATGCTGCGGCGGATGAGCTTCGTGCTGAAGCTCGATCATCCCTCGCGCGCGACCGCGCTCAGGATGCTGGACCATGTCGCGCGCGAGGAAGGCGTGGCGGCGGGCGCGGGCTGGGCGGGGCTGATCGAGGCCGCCCCCGAAGCGGCTTCGGTGCTGCGGGTCGCCGCGCGCGGGAGCCGACTGGCGGGCGAGGACGATGGCGGCGTGCGGGCCGGGGAAGCGCTGGTCAAGGCGCTGCGCGGCACCGACGATCTGCTCGTGGGCCGGCCCGAGGCACTCGATTTCGACTTGTTCGAAACCGACCGTCCATTGGAGTCGCTCATGGCGGCGGTGGCGGAGAGCGAACACGCCGATGTCTCGCTGCTGCTGACGGGCGTGCCGGGGACGGGCAAGACCGCGCTGGCGCATCATCTGGCCCAGCGGCTTGACCGGCCGCTGCTGGTGAAGCGGGCCTCCGATCTGCTTTCGAAGTGGGTCGGCGGGACCGAGCGGTTGATTGCCGATGCGTTTGCCGAGGCGCGGGCGCGCGGCGGGGTGTTGCTGTTCGACGAAGCGGATTCGCTGCTGTTCGACCGCACCACGGCGCGGGCGAGCTGGGAAGTGAGCCAGGTCAATGAACTGCTCACCTGGCTTGACCGGCATCCGCTCCCGGTGGTGGCGGCGACCAACCATGCGGGCAAGCTTGATCCCGCGACGCTGCGGCGCTTCGTGTTCAAGCTGGAGCTGCTGCCGCTTGGTCCGGCGCGCGCGGGGCGGGCCTTCACGCGCTTCTTCGGCCTGGCTCCGCCGCCGGGGCTGGGCGAGGTGCGCGGGCTGACGCCGGGCGACATGGCAGTGGTGGCGCGGCAGCTGCGCTTTGCCGGGAGCCGCGATGCGGGGGAGATCCTGACGCGGTTGAAGGCGGAAGCGGCGGCCAAGCCGGCGACCGGGGGGAGGATCGGGTTCTAGGGCCCGATCCTCCCTTTCGGGGCAGAAGATGATCACAAATTAGACTGTCTGGGGGCCAAATCTGCATCATTTGGATGCAGACTGGCAATAATGTGATCACATTTTTCTTGACGGGCGCGGGGGCCATGGCTAGGCGGCAATGGTTTTCTTGCGAGACTTTTGCCATGACCGAACGCGTGATCGACACCTTCTCCCCAGCCGCGCCTTATGCGGGCATGGCGACCTACTACGCGGCGAGCGCCAATCCGACACCTCGGCGGCCCGAGCTTCTTGGCGAGGAAGTGGCTGACATCTGCGTGGTGGGCGCAGGCTTTACCGGCATGGGCGCGGCGCTCGAACTGGCGGAGCGCGGCTACAAGGTGATCGTCGTCGAGGGTGAGCGCGTGGGCTGGGGCGCTTCGGGGCGCAATGGCGGGCAGCTCGTCAATGGCTACAGCCGCCGCATGCTCGAAGTGCGCCAGCACTATGGCGTGGAGGCGGAAAAGGCGTTCGGCGCAATGGCGCTGGAAGGCCAGGGCATCATCCGCGAGCGCGTGGCGAAGTATGGCATCGCGTGCGATCTGCGCGCGGGCAATGCGATCATGGCGATGAGCAAGCCGCAGCTGAAGACGCTGGCCGAGCGGACCGAGGAATGGCACCGCCATGGCCATACCCAGATGTTTCTGGCCGAAGGCGCGGCGGCGCGCGAGCATATCAATTCGGACCGCTATATCGGCGGCATGTTCGATCCCATCGGCGGGCATATGCATTCGCTGAACTATGTGCTGGGCGAAGCGGCGGCGTTCGAGAGCCTTGGCGGGCGCGTGTTCGAGAACTCGCGCGTGACGCATGTCGATCGCGGTGCGGCGCCGGTGGTGCATACGGCCAAGGGCAAAGTGCGCGCGAACAAGGTGCTGGTCTGCGGCAATGCTTACCTTGGCGATGCCGCGCCGGATCTTTCGGGGCGCATCCTGCCGGTTTCGAGCCAGGTGATCGCGACCGAAGTGCTGGGGGACGACCTTCTCGAAACGCTGTTTCCGACCAACTACTGCATCGAGGATATCCGCTATATCCCCGACTACTACCGGCGGACAGCGGACGGGCGGCTGCTCTATGGCGGCGGCACGATCTATGGCGGGTTCGATCCGGCCTCGATCGAGGGCAAGATCCTGCCGCAGATGTTCCAGACCTTCCCGCAGCTGAAGGGCACGAAGGTCGAGTTCCAGTGGAGCGGCAACTTCGCGCTGACGATGACGCGCTATCCGCAGATGGGGCGCGTTTCGGACAGCGTCTATTTCTCGCAGGGCGACAGCGGGCACGGCGTGACGACGACGCAGATGCTGGGGCGGCGCCTGGCCGAGGCGATCGACGGGCAGATGACCAAGTTCGACGTGTTTGCCTCGCTGCCATACATCCCGTTCGTGGGCGGCAAGCTGTTTCGCGTGCCCTACTGCGTGGTGGGGGCGTGGTACTATGGGATGCGCGATCACCTTGGAATCTAGGGACGAATCTTGAATCTCAAGTAAGCTTTAGGTGTGATTTGCGTTCCTGATTCCTTTCAATGACTTGTCGTGGCCTCGGCGACGGCGGGGGCCGGATTCCGGGGTGCCCTCCTCCACCTCCATTCGTCATTCCCGCGCAGGCGGGAATCCAGGGCCCGAAGCGCTGTGCCAGCCGCTCTGGATTCCCGCCTGCGCGGGAATGACGAAGGTAGTGGTAGGCTAGGCGTATCGCGCGAAGGCGGCGGGAGGCTATCGGTATCGCTCGAGCGCGGCGCGGACCTTTTCGATCAAGCCAGGCTTCCATTCCTCGGGCGCGCCTGACACTTCGGGGCGGTTGGCGCACCAGCCGATCAGCATGAGCGAGCGCATCAGCAGGAACAGATTGAGCTGTTCGAGGACGTTCTCCGGAAGGGCGCGGCGGGCGGCGTAGCCGGTGAGGAAGCGGCCCTGCAGGTCTGCGAAGCGGGGTTCGCCTGAGGCGTTCCAGATGGAGACGGCCATATCGAACGCGGGCCAGCCCCAGGCGCAGTCGTCGAAGTCGATGAGGCCTAGGCGGCCCTCGCTGACGAGGATGTTGGCGGGGTGGGCGTCGGCGTGGATGAGGATGAGGGGATCGGCGAGGTCCGCGAGGCGAGCGGCGACGTGGCTGCGCGCTTCGGCGAGGAACTGGCGTTCATCGGCGGTGAGGCAGGGCACCTCCCAGAAGCGGCCCCAGAAGGGGGTTTCACCGACAAGGCCGTCCAGATCGAGGCGGTGGCGGGCGAAGGCCGGGGGCGGGGCCCAGCCGGCCGTGGCATTGTGCAGATCGGCGAGGAGCGCGCCGGTACGTTCGAACCAGTCCCAGGTTTCGGGGCCGCGATTGTCGCCGAGCAGGCTGCCGAGCGTCTGGCCGGGGTGCCAGAGTGTCATGCCGGCGAGGCGGGTGCCTTCGGGATCGGGCGTTTGGACTTCGGCATACCACGCGCCATTGCTCGTGCGGCGGCCGGTGGGGACGAGCAGGCCTTGCTCTGCGAGGTGGGCAGTGAACTGGCGTTCGGAATCAAGTTCCGCGCGCGCGAGGTAGCCGGGGCGGTGGAGGCGCAGGGCCCATGTCGTGCCTGCGGGGTCAGTCGCGCGGAAGACGACGTTTTCGCTCTTGCCGACGGGGTGGGGTTCGGTTTCGGGGAGGCCAAAGGCGGCGAGGGCCTCGCATGCGGCGGGGAGGTAGGCCTCGATCTCAGGCATGCGCGGTGACGCGGTCGAAGGCATCGAGGAAGGCGAGCGCGTCTTCGCGGGGGAGGACCAGCGGGGGGCGGATCTTGACGCAGTTGTTGAAGGCGCCGTCGACCGAGGTGAGGAAGCCGTTTTCCCGCAGCGCGCAGACGAGCGCGAAGGCGCGGGGGGCGTCGGGATTGCCATCGGCATCGACGAATTCGGCAGCAAGGAACAGGCCCTTGCCGCGCACGTCGAGCAGGCCTGGCGTTAGGCCGAGGCGCTGCCGGAGCGCTGCTTTCAGCTCGGCGCCGAGTGTGCGGGCGTGTTCGACGAGGCCTTCCTCCTTAATCACGTCGAGCACCGTGCAGCCGACCGCACCTTGCAGGGGACTTGCGGCGAAGGTGTTGAAATAGCGGGTCTCGGCGCGGAATCGCTCGACCACGGCGCGCTTCGCCGTGGTGGCCGCGAGAGGGAGGCCCGCGCCCATCGGTTTGCCGGTGACGACGATATCGGGGGTGAGGCCGACATGGTCATAGCCCCACCATGTCCCGCTGCGGCCGTAGCCTGCCTGCACTTCGTCGGCGATGATCAGGCCGCCGTGTTCGCGGACGAGCGCTGCCGCTTTGGCCATGAAGGTTTCAGGGATATCGGGCAGACCCTCGTTGGCGAGGATCGGGCAGAGGATCAGCGCTGCAAAGCCTTGGCCGCCGGCCTTGAGGTCTTCGATCGCGGCCAGCAGGCGCGCGACATAGGCGTCCGCCAGCGCTTCGCCGGTGAGGCCGGGGACGAGGGGGCGCAAGGTTTCCGGAAAGGGGATCGAGCGAACGTCCGCGTGGCGCTTGTCTCCGGCAGGGAGGTTGGTGAGCGCGCCGACGACGGTGTTGTTACCGTGGTAGGTGTGGTCGGAGCACACGATACCGCGCGCGCCGGTGGCCATGCGGGCCATGCGCATGGCGATCTCGATGGCTTCGGTGCCGGAACAGGAGAACACGGCGCTTTCCGTCACGCGCTGGAGCGCGGTGAGGCGTTCGGCCAGCGCAATCGCGGGTTCGCTGAGGTAGCGGCTGTGGGTGTTGAGCGTGGCCTGCTGGCGGGCCATCGCATCGACGATCCGGGGATGCGCGTGGCCGACGCAGGGCACGTTGTTGTACATATCGACGTAGCGGCGGCCGTCTGCCCCGAAGAGGCTGGCGCCCTCGCCCCGCACGAGGTGGAGCGGTTCATCGTAGAACAGCTTGGCGCCGCGCCCGAAGGCGCGGTCACGGCGTTCGACAAGCGGGTCAGGCCCAGAGTTAGGCGTTGCGGAGATACCAGTCATAGTCGAGTGCGGTGACCTCGCTGAAGAAGCGGTCCTGTTCGGTGCGCTTCACCGCGCAGTACATCTCGACGAAGGTATCGCCGAGGTAGTCGCGCATGAGCGCGGAGGCGTGGAGCGCGTCGATCGCGGCGTACCAGTTGCCGGGGACCTGATAGTGCGAAGCGGCAGCGGCCTTGTAGCCGTCGCCGACGACGGCCGGGCCGGGATCGATCCGGTTCACCATGCCGTGGTGGACGCCCGCGAGCATCGCGGCGAGCGCGAGGTAGGGGTTGGCGTCGGCCCCGGCGAAGCGGTGCTCGACATGGCGCGAGGCGGGCGGGCCGGCGGGGACGCGCAAGCTGACCGAGCGGTTGTTGACGCCCCAGATCGGCGCGGTGGGCGCGTAGGAATTGGCGCGGAAGCGGCGGTAGGAATTGGCATTGGGGGCGAAGATGCCGAACGCCTGTGATTGCGTTTCGCGAAGGCCGCCGATGGCATGGCGCATCTGCTCGGTGCCTTCGGGGTCTTCGCTGGCGTAGACGTTCTTGCCGTCCGCGCCCGCCATGCTGAAGTGGAGGTGCATCGAGCTGCCTGCGGAATGGCTGAAGGGCTTGGCCATGAAGGTCGCGGCCATGCCCTGTGTTTGCGCGACGCCCTTGGCGAGGCGCTTGTACATCTGCGCTTCGTCGCCCGCGCGCAGGGCGTCGGGGCGGTGGTGGAGCGTGAGTTCGACCTGGCCTTGGGCGTATTCGGAAATGACGGCTTCGAGCGGGATGCCCTGCACATCGGCCTGCCGCCAGAGTTCCTTGAAGAAGGGGGCGAAATCCTGAATGTCGGTGAGGCTGAACACGTCGATCAGGTGGGGCTGCGCGGCGCTATGCGGCGAGCGGGCGAGGTGGACTTCGCCCTTGGGGCCGCGGACGGGATCGACGAGGTAGTATTCGATCTCGCAGGCGACCACGGGGGTGAGGCCGAGCGGCTTGAACCGGTCCACCACGCGGGCAAGGACGTGGCGCGGATCGAGTTCGCAAGGGGTGCCATCGGCGTAGTACATCGATGTGATCACTTGCGCCACATCATCGCCCAGCCACGGCGCCTTGACGAGCGTGCCGGGGACGGGGCGCAGCATGTAATCGGGATCGCCGTTGCCCCAGACGAGGCCGGTGTCCTCACAGTCCTGCCCGGTGATGTCTGCCACCAGCATCGAGCTCGGGAACAGGCGGCCGTTTTCGTAGATCGGGAGAAGCTCGCTCTTGCGGACGCGCTTGCCGCGCGGGACGCCGGAGATCGCGGTGAAGATCACTTCGATGAAGGCAATCTCGGGATTGGCGGCGAGGAAATCGCGCGCTTCGGCCGGGTCGGCGATCATGGATTGCGGGGCGGTCATGGGTCGGAACAGTCCTCGGGAGCTTTCGTACCGGGTGGTATGGAGCGGGGCGGGGGGTGTCAATCACGCGGTGCTGGAGAAAGGCGAAGGGGTTCTCGCAGAGACGCGAAGGAGAAGAGAGGGCGCAGAGACGAGGCTTGGCGCGCGGCGTGGTGTCCCGCAGGGAGGAATCGTGCGATGCGTCATTGGAGCGGCTTCGCCGCCAGGAGCGACCTCTTCGCGATCTCCCCTCCTGCTTCGCGTCTCTGCGAGAAACCGAAAGCCTCTAGGCCAGCGCGCGATTTTGTGATCACATAGCAGCATGATGGCAACAGATCTCGTCGCCGAGGCGCAAGGCGGAGCGGATGATCCGCGCACGTTGCACCAGCAAGTGCTGGCGCGGCTGCGGCAGAGCATTCTGCTCGGGCGGATCGAGCCGGGGCAGGCGCTGACGATCCGGGGGCTGGCGGCTGATCTCGGGGTCAGCGCGATGCCTGTACGAGAGGCGCTGCGCCAGCTGGTGGCCGAGCGCGCGCTTGAGCTGATGGACAATCGGCGCGTGCGCATTCCGCCGATGACGATCGAGCGCTTTGACGACCTGATCGCGGCGCGTGTGGTGCTCGAAGCCGAAGCGGCGGCGCGGGCCATGCCTTATGTGACGGAAGGCTTGATCGCGCGGCTGGAAGCTGAGGACGCGGTGATCAATGCGGCCGAGGCTGCGCGCGACTATGATAGCTGGATCGGCGCCAATTTTTCTTTCCATGCCATGCTTTACGGGGCGGCGGGGCAATCGGCTTTCCTGCCGCTGATCGAATCGCTGTGGCTGCAGATCGGCCCCTTTTTGCGCCGCGCGATGCGCACGCTTGCGGGGCACTACACGGTGGACCGGCACAGCGAGGCGCTGGCGGCACTGCGGCGGCGCGATACAATGGCGCTGAGGATCGCGATCGAGGCCGATATCCGCGACGGCATTGCGCATATCGGCAGCACGCTGATCCGCAGCGACATGCTGGGCAAAGTACCTGAGGGCAACATGGCATGAGCGATGAGGGCGGCGAGCAGAGCCTGGCGAAGGGCGCGCTGTCAGCGCTGGAATCGACGATCATGGGGATCGCGGGAACATCGCCCGCCTTCTCCATCGCGGTGACCACGGGCACGATCTATGCCGCGATCGGGACGCTGTCGGTCGGCAGCCTGCTCTACAGCGGCTTGCTTATGCTGGGGCTGATGTTCGCTTTTGCCAGCCTCAACCGGGTGATGCCCGATGCGGGCGCGGCCTTTGCCTGGGTGGGCACGGTGTTTGGTCCTACCTGGGGGTTCTTCGCAGGCTGGGGGCTGATGGTCGCCTCGGTGGTGTTCATGGTCTCCGCCACGCTGCCTGCGGCAACGGCCACACTGCTACTCGTCGCGCCCGGCCAGCTGGACAACACACCGCTGGTGACGGGGATTGCCGCGGTGTGGCTGACGGTGGTGACCGCCATCGTGCTGCGCGGCATCCGCCATGCGAGCTATGCGCAGGTGATCGTGACGATTGCCGAGGCGGTGATCATTTTCGTGGTGATGTTCGCGGCGGTCTATGTCTTCGCTGGAAAACCGGCGCATGCCGTCTCGCTTTCGTGGATTTCGCCCACCGCGTTCAGTTTCAAGTCCTTCGCCGATGGGGCGATGGTCTCGGTGTTCCTCTATTGGGGCTGGGACGTGACGATGAACCTCGGTGAGGAGACCGAGCCCGCCGATGCCTCGAGCGGGGCGTTCTGGGCGATGATCAACCTCATCGTGTTCTTCGTGGTGCTGATGATCGTGATCCTGATCGCGCTTTCGGATCAGGAAATCGCGGCTTCCAACACCAATGTGCTCTATGCCATCTCGGCCAAGCTGTTTCCGGCGCCGTGGAGCTATCTTATCGTGCTGGCCACCATGCTGAGCACGGTGGGCGCGCTTGAAACGCAGATCCTGCAGTTCAGCCGCAGCATGTTCTCGATGTCGCGCGCAGGGGTGCTGCACCCGCGCTATGCGGCGGTACATGCCGAGTGGCAGACGCCCTGGGTGGCGACCCTGGTGATCTGGGGCTTTGGCATGGTACTGCTTTTTTCCTCGTCCTACATGCCCTCGGTCGCCTCGATCCTCGAGGCCTCGATCGCGGCGATAGGCCTCCAGATCTGCTTTTACATGGGGCTGACCGGCTTTGCCTGTGCGTGGCATTTCCGGGGGCTGCTGCAGACGGACATGCGCGCGGCGATGACGCAGGTTGTTTTCCCTTTCATCGGCGGCGCGTTCATGGCGTTCGTGGCGGCATGGAGCATACCGACGTTCAGCCCGGTGGTGCTGACGGTGGGGATCGGCGGGCTGGCGCTCGGCTTCGTGCCGCTGGGGCTTGCGCGGTGGCAGAAAGCGCGGGACCGGGCAGCGGCAACGGGGGGCTGATTTGGCCGCAAAGGCGGCAACGCGTTAACCGCATATTGGCTCTGTACTGCTAGCCCTTGGGGCCGGAGACCCGGCCTTGAACGACGAATCCTTTACGATCAGGTCCGCCAGGGGAGACCCATCGGCGACTGTGCGGCATGGCAGCGGCTTTGCCGTCGTGCCGTGGCGCGCGTGGGATACGGCGGGTGCGCGGGGCGCGTGGGACGGGCTGGCGGCGCGGGTGGGCACGCCCAATCCGTTTTTCGAGCCGTGGTATCTGCTGCCGGGTCTGGCCCGTTTCGATCCCGGCGCGCGCATCATGATCGCCAGCATGGCGCGTGGCGAGGTTCTCGAAGGACTGGTGCCGCTGCAGCGGGCGCGGCGCTACGGCCTCCATCCGCTGCCGCATCTGGCGGTCTGGCTCCACGCCAATGCCTTCCTCGGCGCGCCGCTGGTGGCGGCGGGGGCGGAAGAGGTGTTCTGGGAAGCACTGTTTGACTGGGCCGACCGCCATGCCGGGGCCGCGCTCTTCCTCCACACTGCGGCATTGCCGCTGGACAGCGCGCTGGCCGATGCCTTGCGCGCGGTGGGCGCGCGGCAGGGGCGGCGCGTGGCCATGGTGCACCGCGAGGAGCGCGCGATGCTCGCCTCGCCGCTGGCGCCTGCGGGCTATCTCGACGCGGCGCTGCCGGGCAAGAAGCGCAAGGAATTGCGCCGCCAACACGCGCGGCTGGCCGAACAGGGCACGCTCACCTTCACGCGGCTGGAGGACGAGACCGATATCGCCGCGTGGATCGAGCGCTTCCTCGCGCTCGAGGCGCGGGGGTGGAAGGGCAGCGCGGGGAGCGCGCTCGCCTGTGCGGGCGAGACGGCGGGGCTGTTTCGCGAGGCGATGACGGAGGCTGCGGCGCGCGGACAGCTTGAGCGGCTGAGCCTCGATCTTGATGGCCGACCGATTGCCATGCTGGCGACGCTGATCGCGCCGCCGGGGGCGTTCTCCTACAAGACCGCGTTCGACGAGAGCTTTGCGCGCTTCTCGCCCGGTGTGCTGCTCCAGCTCGAAAACCTCAAGCTGCTGGAGCGTGCCGGGATCGACTGGACCGACAGCTGCGCCGCGCCCGATCACCCGATGATCGATTCGCTGTGGCGCGAGCGGCGCACGCTGGCACGCTTTTCCATCGCCATCGGGGGCACGGCGCGGCGCGCGCTGTTTGACCGGCTGGTATCCTTCGAGCTTTCCCGCAACCCGCAGGGCCTGAGATGAACGAACCTGTTTTCCGAGCAGACGCGCGCGCAGCCTTTGCTGTCGCCTATCCCGAAGTGCCGCACCGGCTGACCCATGACTTGCGCGGCCATCCGCTGCTGACGCTGGATGCACTGGCCGAGCTGGCCGAGGCGTTGCCGGCAAACTCGCGCGAGTACAATCGCGCCGACCTGCCGGTGGGCCTCAACGGTATTGTCCCGCCGGACAACGGGCTCGGCATCGGCGAGACCATCCGCCGCATCGGCGAGACGGGGAGCTGGGCTGCGCTCAAGAACATCGAGCAGGTTCCCGCCTACCGCGAACTGCTGCTTTCGTTGCTGGAGGAACTGCGCCCGGCGATCGAGGCGCGCACCGGTGCGATGCTGCGCCCGCAGGGCTTCGTGTTCATCACCAGCCCGGATGGCGTGACGCCTTATCACTTCGATCCGGAGCACAACATCCTGCTGCATCTGGCGGGCGCGAAGACGATGACGCTGTTTCCGCAAGGGGACGCCCGCTACGCGCCTGACGAGACGCATGAGAGCTATCACACCGGGGGCGGGCGCGAGCTGTTCTGGACCGACGACCTCGCCAGGGGCGGAACCGAATGGAAGCTGAAGCCCGGCGAGGCGCTCTATGTGCCGGTCATGGCGCCGCATTACGTGCGTAACGGCCCGGCGAGCGCGATATCGCTTTCGATCACCTGGCGTTCGGAATGGAGCTTCGAGGAAGCCGACGCGCGCGCATTCAACCGGGTGCTGCGGGGCATCGGCCTGGCACCACGGGCACCTGGACGCTGGCCGGCACGCAATGGAGCCAAGGCGGCGGGCTGGCGCGTGCTGCGGCGCTTGCCGGGGTTTGCCTGACGCCAGCTTTCCGTTGACGCAAACGGCAAGCTGGGCAATGCGCTTGGAATGACCGAGAATCCGGAAAACTCTGCCGATCCCGTCGCACTCGTGGATGGCCTGCTGCGCCTGCTCGATGTGGCCGACGCCGGGGGCGACCATTTCGTCGGGGCGCGCAAGCCGGGCGGCGTTGGGCGCGTGTTCGGCGGGCAGGTTATCGGGCAAGCGTTGGCGAGCGCTGAGCGCACCGTGCCCGAGGACCGGCCGGTTCATTCGCTCCACGCCTATTTCCTGCGCGGCGGAAACGACGATTTCGGCATCGATTTCGAGGTCATGCGCGATCTCGATGGTGGCAGTTTCGCCAACCGGCGCGTGGTGGCGAGCCAGCAGGGCAAACCTATTCTCACCATGGTCGCCTCGTTCCACAAGCGCGAGCCGGGCTTGGAGCATGCCGAAGGCATGCCCGAAGTGCCGCCGCCCGAGGGCCTGCGCAACGAGGCCGAGTTGCGCGCGGAATATGCGGACCGCGTGCCCGAGCGGATGCGGCACATGATGCTGACCCTGCGCCCGATCGAGCAGCGCCCGGTAGAGCCGCGGCACTGGATGGGCGGCCCCCCGCGCGAGCCGCTGGCGCACACCTGGATGCGCGCGGTGGCGCCGCTGCCCGATGATCCCAAGATCCACCGCGCGGTGCTTGCCTATGCCAGCGACATGACTCTCCTGGGCACCTCGACGCTGCCGCACAACATCAGCTGGGCCAAAGGCAACATGATGGGCGCGAGCCTTGATCACGCGATCTGGTTCCATGACGATTTCCGCGCCGACGAATGGCTGCTCTATGTCTGCGACAGCCCCTGGGCAGGGCGCGCGCGGGGGTTCAACCGCGGGCGGATATTCACCCGCGCCGGGCGGCTCGTCGCCAATGTTGCGCAGGAGGGGTTGATCCGGCCGCTCGCACCCAAACAGCGCGATTGAGGATCACTTTCCCGGCGGGCAGTTCACGATGGCTTCGAGCAGCGTGACCCCGATCAGCGACTCGGAGACCATGGTCAGCAGCCGGTCGGTATTGGCTCTCTCCGACAAGGATACCACGATGGCATCGAAGGCGCGGCACCGCTGCAAGGTGGTGATGCCCGCGCCGTACTGGTTGCCGATCATCGTGAGGTAACGGTCAAAGGGATCGGTGCGGCGCGAGGGCTTGGCCCCGGCGCGGGCGCCGCCGGACCTGGCCTGCGCGGCGGGGCTGACGGGCACGGGCAGACTGCGCAGGAATGTGGCGACGCGGTCGCGCGCCTCCGTGAACATGGTGACATGCGCGGCGGACATTTCACCAAGGTGGTTGCCGATGGTGACGCCGACATGGGTGCAGCGCACCGAGACGTCCATCATCATCGTCTCGAACTCGACGAGGCGCGCAGCCTGTACGGTCGCCGCATCGGGGCAAGGGGCGGCGCCTGCGGGAAGGGGGGCCAGAACAAGCGCCAGCGCCGCCCCCAAGCCGACACCCCGCGCCGGCGAGGTGACCGCGCTGGTCACCTCGGCGCCTCACAGGGGACTATCGGCACGGCCATCAGCGCAACGAAGGCATTCACCAGCGTCGACTGCGCATCGAACGCGGCTGCGGCGACCGGCCCATAAGCCCGCGCTTCGGCGGCGACCGCGTTCATCGGATTGATATCTCCGGTGAGCTGGTTGCGGTCATAGAGGTCCTGCAACCGGCGCATGTAGGCAATTGCGGCATCGTTGTTGCGCTTCGCCGTCTGCACTGCGGTTATATAGGGCCCATCATGGTAGGTGTTGCGCGCTTCGGCCGAGCAAAAGCTGCCGGGAAGCGCGAGCGGGGGTATCGCGGCAAGTGCGGGACGGGGCGGCAGCGCAAACCCGGCGGGCAGCGGACCGACCGCGATCGGGCGCAGATCGCCTGCGGACGAGGCGCTGGCCGAAAGTGCAGCGGCATCGGGCACCGTGATGGACGGACCGGTCGCCGGCGGGGCGGACGTGGGCGAGGTCTGCGGCTCGACGAGCGCGGCCGTTTCGTCAGGGGCGGGGACGTCCACGATCGGGGCTGGCGGCGGCGCGCCCGCGCGTTGGCTCTCACCCAGCACGCCGAGCAGACGGCGCAGCGCGGCGCTGTCCTCGCTTGAGGGCGCGGGGAGGCCATCGATCGGGCGCTCGGGAGGGAGCGCGGGGGTGACGAAGGGTGCGGGGGTGACGTAGGCGCCAGGCTTGGCGGCGGCCGGAGCGGCGGTAGTCGGAACGTTCTGGGCCGAACCGGATCGCGATGCCCCGGCGGTGTGGTGATCCCTTGGCGCAGTGTTTGCGGCAAGAGCTCCGAGCTGGCGGCGTGCCGGCTCAGGGGCGGGGGCGGGGGCCGCGGTCGGTGTCGCGGCGAGGGTCAAGGCGGGCGTGACTAGCCGACCGGGGGCCTGGGTAGCCGCCTGTGCCACATTCGGTATCGGACCCGGGATCGGGGCTGGCTCGGGAGGCGGCGCGATCTGGGCAGTTGCCGGCACCATCGGGACCGGCGCCGGCGCAGTCTGGCGGAGCTTGGCAAGCTTTACCCGCGCGACCGGCGCGAAAGTGCCATTGGGATACTGCGCGAGATAGGCTTCATAGAGCGCGGGATCGCTGCCGCTTTCGACCGACTGCCAGTATGTGAGCTCAAACTGCGAACCGACCCCGGTCGTTGTCTGGCCCTGCGCATGCGCCTGGAGTGTCGGAAGCAGCAGCGCGGCCAGTGCGAGCAAAGGCGCGCGTGCAGGCACCGGCCTTCGCCGGCTGCGCAAACATGCACCCGCTGTCGTACTCGATCCCACTCTGCCCCCCTCGCTTCGGCCATCGCCAGCCAGCAATAGGTGAAATTACCTAACACATTTCGGCCATCATCCGAAATGGTTATGCGGTGGCGGGTTTCCGAGGCGGGCCGAGGGGGTATGGGCCTATTGGGCCGAGGCCATGCAGGTTCGCAGCGGCACGGCCATCAGCGCGTCGAACTGGCGCACCAGCACCGCCTGCGCCGAATAGGTTTGCGCGGCTTCAGCCTGGTAGGCCCGGGCTTCTGCGGAGATGGCATTGAGCACTGCGGTGTCGCGCCCGAGCTGGCCGCGGTCATAGGTCGCCTGCAGCCGGCGCATATAAGTGACAGCTGCCTCGTTGTTGCGGGTCGCGATCTCCACCGCCGGGCGGTAGCTTTCGTTGTGGAAGGCGTTTCTCGCGTCGTTGCTGCAGAAATAGGCGGGCAGGACCACTTCGGGCACGGGCAGCAACAGGGGCCGCGCGGAGGCGTAGTTGACAGCCGGAGTCGCTGCCGGGGTCAGCATGGCGGCGGGGGCGGGCGCAGCGGCAGCCAGCGCGGCGCCGGGGGCTGTGGCGAGTGGCTGGACCGGCGGGGCGGCGGTGACCAGCGGCGCTGCAGCGGCAGGCGCGGGCGCTGCAGCGGCGGGCGCAGGCGCCGCAGCGGGCTCGCCCGGGCTGCGCAGCTGCGCCAGCAGCCGGGCAAGCGGCGTGGAGACCGCTTCGCCGCCGGTTGTGGCCGGGGTGGCGGAAGCGGTGGCGGCTGCGGGGATCATTTCGGCAGCCTGCGGCGCGGGCGCAGGCGGCGGAGAGATGGCCATGGCGACGGCCGGGCTCGGCATAAGCGGCGGTGCGCTTTGCGGCGTGGTCAACACAGCAGGAGTCGGTGCCGGGCGCGCGATCGGGGCAGGTGCGGGTGCCGGCGCGGGCGCGGCGGCGGGCTGCACCGCTGCCGCGCGCTGAAGCGCGGCAATCCGGGCGCGCGCGAGGCCGCTGAACGTGCCATCGGGGTAGCGGGCGAGATAGGCCTCGTACGAAGCCTGGTCCTCGCTGCCGGTGACCGATTGCCAGAACGTAAGCTCGAAAGCCGAACCGACCCCGTTGGCCGCACTGGCGGAAGCGGGAGCTGGCGCGGAGGCGGTCTGGGCGCAAACCCCGGTCGGAACAGAGGCCAGCGCGGCCAGCGCGGCAAGAATGACGGGCCCGCCAGCCATCGCTGTGCGGTGCCTGCTGCTGCCAAGGCGTTTCAAGCGCATCTTCTGCTCCCCTTCTAGCGGGCGTTCCGCCGCAGGCGGGCGGATGCCGTTGAGCCGTGTCCCTTGCCGCGCATTGTCGGTGCGATTGGTGGACGAGTAGCCAAGGCTTGCGGTTAACCTGAAACTCACCTTGATTTTTAGACCGGCTAGGGAGCGGGTCAGTTCTCCGCAGCGCAGGCCATCTCGTCGAGCCGGGGCCGCGCGATCAGCACTTCGGCAACTTGCGTGAGCATCTTGACGTCGGGCACTTTGGCAAGCTCGCCCGCCACCTGATCGAGCGTTTGACATGTCGAGAAGGTCGTCGCCCCGCCGCCATAGGTATTGCCGAGGATCGTGGCATAGCGATCGAACCCACCGCTGTGGGGATCCACCCCATCGCCGCCGAGATAGTGGCGCAGCCGGGTTGCGGCTTGACCGAACGGGGCCTGATGCGTCGTGACCATGCTTTCGTAGGAGGCGCGCATGTCATACCCGATGCGGGTGCAGCGCAATGAGACGACCATCATCATCGTTTCGAACTGGTGGATGCGCGCAGCGGTCGCGGTCTGCCGATCGATGCAGGCGGCCTGGACGGGCGCGGCAGCGAGCAGGCCGGCGAGCGCAAGCGCGGCGGCGGTGCGGGACAGGAGCCGATTCACTGGACGGCTCCGCAAGCGCGCAGGGGTGTGGTCATGATATCCTCGAATTGGCGGGAGAGTTCCTCGTGGATCGATGCAGCCGTCGTGGCGGCGCGGGCGAAATCGCGTGCTTCACCGGCCACGGCGGCCTGAGCGTCGCTGTCGCCGTTCAACTGGTAGTTGTCGTAAAGCGTGCGCAGTTTGCGCACATAGGCGCCCGCGACTTCGCTGTTGTGCCGGGCGATGGCGAGTGCCGGCTGGTAGATGCCTTCGGTGAAGGCGCCGCGCTGCTCGGAGGAGCAGAAGCTGTCAGGCACCGTTACTTCGGGCATGGCCATGAGGCGCGGGCGCGTGGGGAGAGTGATCGCCTCGCCGAGGCCATATTGCGTGCCGGGCGTTTCCTGCGAGCGGACAAGCTGGCCGAGCATGATCCCGAGCGGCGAGATCTGGCGGGTGGCATCTGGCATCTCGACCGAGACCGCCGCCGTGGAGACCACCGCGCGGGTGAAGCGCGCGGTCGCTGCGCTGCGGCGGGCGACCGCGCGGGCGGTGTAGCCGGCACCGGCGTATAGCGGGCGCGGGGGCGGAGCATAGGCGGGTGCGGGGACGGAGAGCGGGGCGGGCGATTGTGCCGGTGGGGGCGGTTCGGCGCGGGCCAGGCGCACCGGTGCGGGCGTGGCCTGCGCGGCGACAGCGGCTTCGAGAGCTTCCGCTGCGGGCAGCGCCGAAGGCGGCGCGCCGAGCGCGGCGAGCATGGCGGGCGGCGCGGTGGGGGTCGGCGGCGCGACGGGCGCCATCGTGGGGGGCGGTGGCGGCGCGGGCGGTGGGGCCGGATCGGCGGTGAGCGTGGCGATCAGCCTGGGGCTGGCCACCGGCATCGCGGCGGTGCTGCCCAGCAGGTCCTGCGCCGTATCGCCAGGGGTCGAGGCGAAGGCAAGCACGGGCATGGCAGTGGGAGCGGGAGGGGCGGCGAGCGCTGTCACCACCGGGCTGTCGGGCGTGATCGGCGCGGCCGGCGTTGCGGCGGCGGCTGCAGCCTGGGCGGCTTCGGCGGCGGCCTGAGCGGCGCTCGCATCGCGCAACGCATTGGCGGCGCCAGGTGCGGCGGCAAGCGGGGCGGGCGCCTCAGCCTCACCTGCCTTGGCCCGGCGCAGGTTGGCTGCCTTGACCGCGGCGACCGAGGCGAAGGTGCCCTTCGGGTACTGCTTGAGATAGGCTTCGTAGAGCACCGGATCCTCGCTGGCCAAGACCGCCTGCCAAAAGGCGAGCTCGAAGGCTGGAGCCGCTTTGGCAAAGGCGGCGGGGGCCACCAGAGCCAGTGCGGCGCACCCGGCGCCGGCCATCATTGCCTTGCGAAATTGCCTGCCAGCCACGGCGCTGCTCCCGGTTCGCTGGGGCGAGGCCGGAAATGGCCGCCCGGTGATGGATCGGGCCGCCGGGATCGAGCGGGGCGGCCATGCACCGGGTATGCGCTGATATAGTGGAGATGCATTCAAGCGGGTCTTGCGCAGTTCCCCCTATCCCGCTGGTAATAAGGGATTTTACGGGCCCGAATGGTAGAAATAGTAGACCGCCTGCGCGACCGTGGCGCTCACCCCGGGGGCGCGCTGCAAGTCTTCAAGGCTGGCGGCGCGGACCTTGCTGGCGGTGCCGAAGTGTAGCAGCAGCGCACGCTTGCGCGCCGGGCCGATGCCGGGGACTTCATCGAGCGGGCTCGCGGTGATCGCGCGGCTGCGCTTGGCGCGGTGCGCACCGATGGCGAAGCGGTGGACCTCGTCGCGCAGGCGCTGGAGGTGGAACAGCACCGGCGAATTGACGGGGAGCATCTTCTCGCGCCCGTCGGGGAAGTGGAACACCTCGCGCCCCTCGCGCCCGTGGTGCGGGCCCTTGGCGATGCCGACGAGGGTGACGTCCTCGATGCCCATGGCTTCCAGGGTCTCCCGCGCGGCGGAAAGCTGGCCCTTGCCGCCGTCGATCAGGACCAGATCGGGCCAGGCACCGGTCTCGCGGTCGGGGTCATCTTCCTGAGCGCGGGCGAATCGGCGCTGGAACACCTCGCGCATCATGCCGAAATCGTCGTTGGTCTGGGCGGTCTTGATGTTCCACTTGCGGTACTGGCCGGTCATGAAACCGTCCGGCCCCGCGACGATCATCGCGCCGAGCGCGTGGGCACCCTGCACGTGGGAGTTGTCGTAGACCTCGACGCGCTGGGGGGCCTCGCCGAGTTCAAGGAATTCGGCCATCTCGCGCCAGGTGCGTGCCTTGGTGCCGCTTTCGGCGAGGCGGCGTTCGAGCGCTTCGACCGCGTTGCGCTGGGCCTGTTCCATCAGGCGGCGCCGGTCGCCGCGCTGGGGGACGGATACCTCGACCTTGCCGCCCGCCGCGCCGTGCAAGGCTTCGGCGAGGAGGTCCGCCTCGGGCAGATCGCGGTCGACGAGGATCAGGCGCGGCGGGGGGACTTCTTCATAGAACTGGGCGAGGAAGCTGGTCATGACTTCGGCTTCCTCCAGCCCCTCGGTATGGCCGGGGAAGAAGGCGCGGTGGCCCCAGTTCTGGCCGCCGCGGATGAAGAAGGCCTGGATGCTGATCTGGCCGCCCTTGTTCGCCATCGCGAAGACGTCCGCATCGCCGACGCCCTCGGCATTCACGGCCTGGCTGCCCTGTATGAACGTCGCGGCGCGTAGCCGGTCGCGCAGCATGGCCGCGCGCTCGTAGTCGAGCGCTTCGGCGGCCTCGGTCATCTGCGCCTCGATTTCCTTCTGCACCGCGCCCGATTTGCCGCCGAGGAAGTCCTTCGCCTGACGGACAAGCTCTGCGTAGCCTTCCTCGCTGATGCGGTCGACGCACGGGGCTGAGCAGCGCTTGATCTGGTAGAGCAGGCAGGGCCGATCGCGGCGCGACATGTAGCCGTCGTTGCAGCTCCTCAGGAGGAACAGCTTCTGCAGCGCATTGATTGTGGTGTTGACCGAGCCGGCGCTGGCGAAGGGGCCGTAGTAGTTGCCCTTGGCGCGCCGCGCGCCGCGGTGCTTCTGGATGCGCGGGAAGGCATGATCGGCGCGCAGGAGAATGAAGGGGAACGATTTGTCGTCGCGCAGCAGCACGTTGTAGGGCGGGCGATAGCGCTTGATCAGCTGCGCTTCGAGGAGGAGCGCTTCGGCTTCCGAATTGGTCGTCACGATGGTCATCGAGCGCGTCTGGCTGACCATGCGCTTGAGGCGCTGGGGCAGGCGATCGACTTGGGTGTAATTGGCGACGCGGTTCCTCAGCGCGCGGGCCTTGCCGACATAGAGCACATCGCCGCGCGCATCGTGCATGCGGTAGACGCCGGGCTTGGGCTTCAGTGTGGCGACGACTTCGCGGATGGCGGCGACGCCGCGTTCGATGTCCGGCTGGTCCGAGCCGCGGACGGTATAGGTCGCCTTGTCCTCGTTGAAGCGCTCTGAAGCCTGCGGCAGCAGCGGCGCGGGGACTTGCGGCCCGGAGTGAGTCTCGGGTGTGGAGGGAGGATCGCGTCGCGCCATGGCGGGTTCCGAGATAGTCGCTTGGGCCGGGCTTGGGGAGAGGCCTGGGGGGAGATATCCCCGCGCCCTGCCCGTCGGGGATTTAAGGGACCCATTGGGCAATAAGGAATGATCCCTAGGTCAGCGTATCGGCTTGCTTAATCTGCGCGGGGGCAAGGGCCTGCGCGTCATGAAAGCCCTATCCGCCTTGCAGCCCGCCGCCAAACCCCACATCACCGGCCGCCGCGCCATGCCGCGCGTGCGGCTCTGCATTCCGGCGCAAGTGCTGCTGCTTCAAGGGCTGCAGAACTGTCAGCTCGACGATCTTTCACAAACAGGCGCGAGCGTTACGCTCGCCGCGCGCATGCCGGAGCCTGGCGCCGGCGTGGTGCTCAAGGCCAAGGGCCTCGATATCTTCGGCACCGTGGTCTGGTCCGAAGGCGCGCGCTTCGGCATCGCCTTTGAAGAGCCGCTGCCACTGCATGATGTGGTCAATGTGCGCCACTTTGCCGATTCCTGGGCCGAACACGAGGCCGCGCGGCAGCGCCGCCTCGTGCGGGGACGCGCGCGGTTGCGGCCGTTCGCCTAGAACTGTTTGCGCAGCTCCACTCTGAACACCCGGCCTTCGGGATTGAGGTAGCCGCGCTGGTAGCGCAGCGGTGTGGCGCCGGTGGCGTCGGTCACTTTCTGGACGGCATCGAACAGGTTGTTCACCCCGAAGGCGAGGCGGGTGCCCTTGAAGAACGGCGTGCGGGTGGTGAGCTTCGGCATGCGCCCCAGATCAATGAATCCGCGCAGGTTCAATGTGGCAAGTGCGCCGAAATCGAGCCGTGTCGCGCCTGGAACGCCTGAGCCATCGACATGGGTGGCGCCTGCATAGTTGCCCGAAACGCGGAGGCCGAAGCCGCGATAGAAGCCGCCGCCTTCCAGCGTGGCGCTGCGCCGGGCGATCCCCGCGCCGGACAGGGCATCGCCCCCCAGCAGATCGAGCACGCGCCCGCCGGGCACGATCCGTGCGGTCTCGTCGAGCTCTTCTGTATAGGCGAGCGAGAGGTTCCAGTGGCCGCGTCCGTCCGGGCTGAAGCCGCCACGCCCGCCGCCGCCGCCCCCTCCGCCCCCGCCGGGCCTTGCGCCGGGTCCGCCGCCACCGGGCGGCCTGCCGCCACCGCCACGCATGCCGGCAAAGGCGCCGCGCCGCGCCTTGGGATCGGGTTTGCCGAAAGGACCGCCGAAATTGAGGCTGGCGCGCAGGCGCGAGCCAGTCGTTTCGGCAAAGGTCACCGCGCGCTGGTCCACCGCGATGATCCGCCCGGCGACATCGCGCGAGACGCGGCCGGGGAACGCGGCCTCGACATCGGGGGTGAGGAGGGGGAAGGCGTTGGTCGTATCAAGCGAGCGATTGCGGAAGTATTCCACCAGCAGCGCTGCTTCCTTGCCGATTGGCAGGTCCCAGTTGGCCGAAAGCTTGATGTCGCGCTGGCGTTCCTTCTTGAGCGCGGGGTTGCCGCCGGTCGTCACCGTCGCCAGCACGGTCTCGCCGCGCGTGAAATCGTAAAGCGCGACGCCGGTCGTCACGGTTACGGGCGCGCCGAGATCGGCAAGGCCGGGTGCCTTTTCGCTGGCGATATAGTTGGCGGCGAACGTGAGCTTGCCGAGCGGGGCCCAGGTAAGGCCCGCGCCCCAGGCCGTCAGCCCGCCGATGTCGGAGACGTTGTGCGCCTCGGCATTCAGGTTCAGCGAGAGATCGCCCAGTGCGGCACCAAAGCCTTCGCGGCGGCTGGTGATCGGCAGGTCGAGGCTGAAGCCCGCCTGCGCGTCGCCTCGGCGCAGGCTGGTGGGCGCGGCAAGCTGGCGCGAATCCGAAGCTGACAGCCCCGACCATGCGAACCCGGCCTTGAACGTGAGCGCCGCCTGCCCGCCCGGCAGGCGCAGCGGTGATCCGGTAACCGTGGCAAGCGTGTTGGCTGTGTGGCTCTTGCTGCGCGCCACGGCAGCGGGAACGGCAAGGATCGCGCTTGCCGGCAGGGCCCCTGTCGCTGAGAGCGTACCATCGTCAACCAGCACTTGCAGGCCCGAAAGGTCGGCCCGGCGGTCGATTTTCGTGGTGGTGGCGACACGGGTGCCGTCCGCCGTCCACGCGAGTTGCCAGGCCCCCACCGGCAGGTTGAGCGTTGCCCCGGCGGAGAAAGTATCGGCCACGGTTCGGCTGGCGAGCGGGGAGGGGAGCAAAGTGGTGCGCTGGACGCGGCTGCCTTCGGGCGCGGTGAGCACGACCGCGTTGAGCCCGTTGAGGCTGCGATTGTCGTTGCGCTGGACGAGGCCGTTCAGCGTGAGCGACCTGCCGGTGCCGAGCGACTTGGCCCAGGTGCCGTTCAGCACCGCGCTGCGCGCATCAGCCAGCAGGGTGCGGTAGTCGCCCTGTTTCGGGTCTGCCGCCACGCTGGCCGCGCCCGTCGCGGCGGGCTGGACAATCCCGCGCTCTGTCTCGGTGAGCGGCGTGCGGCGCTCGAGCGTGCCGGTGAGGTTGAGGCGGCTGCCCTTCTCGATGCGGGTGAGCGTCATCTCCTGACTGATCTTGCTGAAGCCGCCCGCGCCGGGGAGTTCGGCCTCGGTTTCGCTGCCGAAGCTGCGGAAGCTGTCCTTCAGGATGAAGTTGACCACGCGTTGGTCGGGACGGAAGCCGTATTTGAGCGCGACTTCCTCGGGCAAGACTTCGACGCGGCTGATGGCTTCGGGCGGGATCGAGCGGATCTCGCGGAAGCTGGCGATGCGCAGGCCGTTGAGCAGCACTGCGGGCGAGCCGTCGCCACGGCCGCGCCCGGTCCCGGTCTGCGGCGCGAGTGCGGCCAGCAGCGACTGGAGCGAGCCGGCGCCGTAGGCTGCGATGTCCTCCTCGCCGAGCGTGACGATCGGCGGCGCCGTGGTCTCGACCTCGCCCCGATAGCGTGTGGCGACGACGACGATATCGCCGGGGTTGCCGGATTCGCCAGACGGCGCGTCCGCTTGCGGGGCCGGTGCGGCTGCGGCTGCGGCGGGCTGCGGCAACAGCGGGAGCAGGGCCAAGACAGCGGCGCGATACGGCAGGACCATCGAGTCGTATCCCATTGGCGGCCCGGCCATTCCTGCCAGGCGCAAGGTTGTCTCTCCCGTTACGCTCCTAGGTCGATGCACAGCCGACCGACAATGACCCTTTCGTATCATTTTGTCGCAGCGCAGCAACGGCCTTGGGCTTTCCTTTTGCCCAGCAAGTCGCTATGCGGCCCGCCCATGGGCGCTTCTGCGCCCGCAATGCGTCCAACCGGCTCAGACGAAAAGGCAACTGGCCCCGCCTATGGCGAAAGAAGAACTTCTCGAGATGCGCGGCCAGGTGGTCGAGCTTTTGCCCAACGCGATGTTTCGCGTGAAGCTGGAGAACGAGCACGAGATCCTGGGCCACACCGCCGGAAAGATGCGCAAGAACCGCATCCGCGTGCTGGTGGGCGACGAGGTGCTGGTGGAGCTGACGCCTTATGACCTGACCAAGGGCCGCATCACCTATCGCTTCATGCCCGGCCGGTCCGGTCCGGGCGGGTTTTGATGAGCGCCTTTAAGTGAGCGGCGGCCAGGCTGCCGACCCCACCTACACCACGACAGACAAGCAAGGGCCGGAACTGGTGCTGGCCTCCGCCAGCCCGCGCCGCCGCGAACTGCTCGCGCGGCTGGGCCTTCCCGCGCCGCGTGTGATCGCCACCGATATTGACGAGAGCCCTCTGCCCGGCGAACTGCCGCGCGCCCATGCCGTGCGCCTTGCTGCGGCCAAGGCACATGCGGCGGCGGAGATGGCGCCGGGCGCGCTCATCCTTGCGGGCGATACCGTGGTCGGCGTCGGCCGGCGCATCCTGCCCAAGGCGGAGGACGAAGCCACCGCGCGCCGCTGCCTGGCGCTCCTTTCGGGCCGCCGCCACCGCGTGTTCTCGGGTGTCGCCGTGCTCTCGCCCGACGGCACGCTGCGCGAGGCGCTGAGCGAGACGATTGTGCGGTTCAAGCGGCTCGAACCTGCGGAGATCGAGGCTTATATCGCCGGGGGCGAATGGCACGGCAAGGCGGGCGGCTATGCCATCCAGGGCAGCGCGGAGGGTTTCTGTGTGTGGCTGGGAGGGAGCCATTCGGGCGTCGTCGGCCTGCCGCTGTTCGAAACGCGCCGCCTGCTGCGTGCGGCCGGACTGAAGATCGCCTGATATGGCCGAGTGGCTCGTCGAGGAAGGGATCGGCGAGGCACGCGCGGTGCTGGTCGATCGGGGCGAAATCCTTGCTGCGCGGGTTTGCTGGGGTGAGCCGTGGCGTGCGGGTGCGGTGGCCGAGGCTCGCCTTGCCTCGCGAATTCCCGGCACGCGCCGCGTGGCGGTGCGCCTCCCCGATGGCAGCGAGGCGCTGGGCGAGGCCTTTGATCCGGCGTTGACCGAGGGCCAGCCGGTTCTGGTGCGCGTGACGCGGGGGGCGATTGCCGAGAAGGGCCGCGCCAAATTGCCGCAGGTTCGCCCCGCTGCAAAAGGAGAGGCACCCCGCGCCGGGCCCGCGCTTGCGGATGACCTGGCCGCCGGGATCCATCCGGTGCGCCGCGTGCCGGTGCAGGGTGCGGCTCTGTCCGAGGCGGGCTGGGACGAACTGGTCGGCGAAGCGCTGGCAGGGGAAGTTGCCTTCGCGCACGGAAGCCTTGTCGTCAGCCCGACCCCGGCGATGACCCTGATCGACGTGGATGGCCCGCCGCCGCTGCCCGCGCTCGCGCTGGCCGCGGTGCCGGCAATGGCGGCTGCCCTGCTGCGCTTCGATATCGGCGGATCGGTCGGCATCGATTTTCCTTCACTCGCTGAAAAGGGTCAGCGCCGCCTGGTGGATGAAGCGCTGGAGCGCGCGCTCGCCGATGCGGGCTGGCAGGGCGAGCGGACGGGGATGAACGGCTTCGGCTTTGTCCAGCTCGTCTCGCGGCTGGAGCGCGCCTCGCTTGTCGCGCGGTTTGCCCGCCATCCCGCGGGGGCTGCGGCCCGGCGCCTGTTGCGGCAGGCCGAGCGAGTGGCTGAGCCCGGCACGCTGCTGCTCACCGCCCATCCTGCCGTGCGCCGCGCAGTGCGCGAGGAGTGGGAGGCACAGCTTGCCCGCCGCACCGGGCGCACGCTGCGCTGGCACGAGGACGCGGGGCTTGCGCTGGACGCTACCTTCGCGCAGGCGATTGCGCCATGACCGACTACCCCCTGCCTTCACCCCCTCGCCGCTGCCCGATCTGCCGCAAGCCGCGGGTGGCGGAATTCACCCCGTTCTGCTCGACCCGCTGCCGCGACCGCGATCTCGTGAACTGGCTGGAGGAAGGTTATGCCCTGCCGGGCCCGGTCCAGGATCCCGAAGGCGATCTCGACTAGAATTCGCGCATCAAGGGGCTGGACAACCCCGCCCGCCTTCGCCATAGGCGCGCTTCCAACGCGCAGGCGCCCCCGAGGGCTGCGCCTGCGGCGGCGATGCCCGGGTAGCTCAGTTGGTAGAGCACGTGACTGAAAATCACGGTGTCGGCGGTTCGACTCCGTCCCCGGGCACCATTCGCCCCTTCCCAAGCTTCCACATGGCTCCGTGAGCTTCCAGGAAATGGCGGAATTCCGCCACTTTTCTGCGGTCCGGTTCCGAGCTTAGCCGGGGGCATCCGGTTGCAGCCGGGAGCTTAACTGATAGACTTGATGGTATCGGCCCCAAACCAACATTCCGGTACCATCATGCCCCTCACTTTCACGGCAATTAATGCAGCAAAACCAAAAGCTAAGCCTTATAAACTGACCGACGAACGCGGCCTTTACCTGATGGTTATGCCCACGGGTGGCCGCCTTTGGCGAATGAATTATCGCTATGACAATAAACAGAAAACACTCTCGTTCGGGAAATTTCCCGATCTGTCTCTCGCAAAGGCCCGCGAGGTCCGTGATATCGCCCGCGAAGCACTCGCGCTTGGGCTGGATCCGGCAGAGGAACGGAAGGCGAGAGAGCGCGAAGCCAGAGCCAAACGATCCGAGACTTTCAAGATCATCAGCGAAGAATGGCTGGATCGCCTGACGCTTGAAGGCCGGGCCAGCAAGACCCTCGCGAAGTTGCGCTGGATGGTCGATATTGCAATACCTGTGCTAGGTGATCGGCCTATCGCCGACATAACTGTCCCTGAGCTGCTGCAGGTTCTGAGATCGGTCGAGGCACGGGGGCGATATGAAACTGCGACTCGCCTGCGGAGCACATTCGGGACCATCTTTCGCTACGCTATAGCAACCGGGCGCGCGCAGCGGGATATCTCCGCTGACTTGCGCGGGGTGTTGATCGCCCCAAAGGTAAAGCACCGTACAGCCATGCTCGAGCCTGCGGCGCTCGGGGGACTTCTGCGGGCGATCGACACCTATGACGGGCATGCCCGCCATTCATCGCTAGCCCATCCGACGAGGGCTTTCGGCGGGACCGGCCTGTGGGACGACTGTGGGCCCGACCCGCCACAACCGGGCTGTTGCCGACGGCATGGATGTTTCACAGGATGGAGCCGGTTGGATTGATCCAGCAATAACCCGCGCCGAAGCCGGCGACCAACTGAGCAGCCGCGTCTCATTTCTCACCTTGTTCCAAGTGACCAATGAGTGCCCCAAGAGTTCGCTGACAAGCAGACCGGGCCAATGTCTTCGCTGTTGTTGCGCCATCAGAAATCGATCGAGGCGCTCGCCCTGAATGTGCGTGGCTGGCCTTGCAGCAGTGCGGCCGAAAGCACATCAAAGGCCGATGCCCAGTAGCGTTTGTTGGCTAAGTTATCGACGCCGAAGCGCAGCATGAGCGGTTTGCCAGCTGCCACCAGGACCTAGCGCGCGCCCAGATCGAAGCGGGCCCATTCCGGGATCTTGAGCGTGTTTGCCACGTTGACCGCCTGCTTGCCGGTGTGGACCACGCAGCCCGTGAGCTGAGGCCGGTTGCGGCAATGTTCCACTCCGCTCCCGCGTTGGCGGTCCACTCGGGCAGACGCCGGTTTCACCCAAAGGCCGATGATCGGGGTCAGCGCGGACTTGCGGTAGACGCCATCAAGCTGACCGGCATTGTAGTAGTTGTAGCTCTTAACTCGGATCTCCTGCCGGCGGACGCCGCCGGTGAGCAGCACCCGGTCTCCCCACAGGCTCAGCGTGTCCGAAGCAAACGTCGAGAGCAGCAGAGAGCGGCTGATCGGGAATGGGCTCTCGAGGTCCCCGCCATCGAAGGTCGAAGCCGGAATGGCGGCGACCGGCGTGTCATAGATGTTCGTTGCGAAGCCGGCAAAGTCCGTGCCGTAAAGGAAATCGAAGGTGTTGCGATTGACTTGCCACACCGCGGTGCCGCCGATGTTGCACTCCTGTGTGACGGCCTTGCCCAGCTTGACGGGCAGGTCGGCCTTTAGCGCTTAGTTGTTGTCGGTGCGCGGCACATAGAGCGCGTTGCCGTTGGCAGCGCCTGTCGCTGTGTTTAGAACAGTGATCCCGCCGCAAATGCCTTGCTAGCTGCCATCCCGCGGGCCGCTCGTGACATAGAGCTGGGCATTGGCGCCCATATCCTGCTCCAGCCGGGTCACGCCAAGCAGATCGCGCTAGGTGATGTAAGTCCAGGGCTGAACGGCATGTCCTCGGCTCACTTGGTGCCGAGCGCGCCAAGATCACCCTCGCCGCTGACATCGGTCGCATTTGCGCGCTGGGCGGTGGCCATGATCTCGCCTCCCGCCGGGGTGCCGGACGCGGCATCGGCCACGGCGACCGTGTGCAGCGCGGCCAGCGACAGGGCGAACATGGCGGTGGCAAGGGGGAGGGAAGGCTTCACGGTCTGGTCTTCTGGTTGGAGCTGCGATCGGGGCCGGCACCGGGCTGGGATCGCCGCAGGAAACAAACCGGGAGACGAAAAGTGGCACGGCGAGCCCACCGATGCAGAAGGCATCACGCCAGCCCGAGCCGGTGAGGCGGGACTGTCAGAATTTCCGTGTGTGGGCGGGCGGTTAAACATTACGCCGCCATGGCCTTGATGAAGC
>NZ_JBAXOI010000010.1:0-164314 GCF_037133355.1 Novosphingobium sp.
TATTTAACCGCTGGACTCTCGTTATGACTGAGGGACTGCCGGGGGGCAGGTCACATACATCACGGCTAAATTCAAAATAGGTTCAATTCCCCAAGCCGGAATCGAGAATGGTTCCTCCGGGCCAAATCATCTCGCGCATCAGCAGACTTTGGCACAACGCAGCGTTTGCCTGTTTGTGACGCACACGTCAGGAACCGGCCAAAGCGGTCACTGCATGCGCAAGTCTAGACGGTAATGAAAATTGCGATGTCAGCGTAAAGGATCAAGCGGGGTCTGGTACTGTGTGAACGAGAGGCCATTCGTTCTACGTATGCAACGGGGGTAGACCCCCGCCACACCACTTGGCAATTTTGGCCAACCAAGCCGCCCGATGGCAGAAATATACCATATCATGCACTCAAATTTCACGATGCAAGTTTGGGTCAATTCCAAATTCTCCCTAGCACCTAGCCTGACACGAGACCATTCCAGCCATGGATGTTTCGGCGGGGGGCTATTCAGGGGAGTCAATTATCATGGGCAGGCACATTTCTCGCCTTTTTGCGACCGGTACGGCGCTCACGACACTGCTTGCCGGCCAGGCGGCCATGGCACAGGCCGATCAGGCGGCGGCCGGCGATCAGCCAAGTAGCGAAATCATCGTCACGGCCACACGCAAAAGCGAAAGCATCAACAAGGTCCCGCTCAGCGTCAGCGCTCTCTCGCGCGAAGCGCTCGACAGCCGCGGCATCCGCAACTTCAGCGACGTGATCCGCCAGACCCCGGGCGTCAGCTTCGAGAAATCGAACACCACGACCAACATCGCGATCCGCGGCGTGAACTCCTCGGTCGGCGCGGCGACCACCGGCATCTACATCGACGACGTGCCGATCCAGATCCGCCAGCTCGGCTATGGCGGCGGCAATGCCTATCCGGTGGTGTTCGATCTCGACCGTGTCGAGGTGCTGCGCGGGCCGCAGGGTACGCTGTTTGGCGCCGGGTCCGAAGGCGGCACGGTGCGCTTCATTACCCAGCAGCCGAGCCTGGATGTGCTCAAAGTTTATGGGCGTGCGGAAGGCAGCGCGACCCAGCATGGCGCAGCCAACGGCGAGGCCGGTGTTTCGGTCAGCGCGCCGCTGATCCCGGGCAAGCTCGGTCTTGTCGCCAGCGGCTACTACCGCCGCGATGGCGGCTTTGTGGACCGCATCAGCTCGTTCACGAACAAAGTGGTGCAGAAGAACGCCAACTCCACCGACAGCTATGTCGGGCGCATCGCGCTGACTTGGCAGCCGGTGGACAACGTCAGGATCACCCCGGCGGTATTCTACCAGAACGTGAAGGCTGCAGACAGCGGCGAGAGCTGGGAGAAGTACTCCAACTACGACAAGCATGTCTTCATCAACGCTAACCAGCTGGCCGAGACGAGCAAGGACCGCTTCACGCTGGCCTCGCTCAATGTCAGCGTCGGGCTCGGCGGGGTCGATGTGATCGCGGTCGGCTCCTACTTCGATCGCCGCCAGGCCTTCGTGCAGGACTACACAAACTTCGACCAGACGCTGTTCACCGGTGTCAATGCCCTGCCGTTCTTCCCTCAGCAGAACGCACCTTCGGACTTTGTGGTTGCGCAGAAGAACTGGACGGGCGAGCTCAGGCTGCAATCAAACAATACCGCCAGCCCGCTGACTTGGGTGCTGGGCGGGTTCTACAGCCACGCCGAGCAGACCTCGATCCAGATCGTGACCGATCCTTATCTGCCCGTCTACCTGTTCGGCGGGCCTGCCCCGGTTCCGGGCTTTTCGGTCTATGACCAGAACGCGCTGTCGACCGACGAGCAGGCCGCGGTCTTCGGGCAGGTCACCTACAAGATCACCGACAAGCTCTCGGTGCTCGCCGGTCTGCGCTACAGCCACACGATTTTCACGATCAAGGACATCGCGCAAGGCTTCGTGGTCGGCCCGCTGGTCGACGACCGCGGCCGCCAGAGCGAAAATCCGGTGACACCCAAGTTCGGAGTCAACTACCAGGTCACACCCGATACCCTGCTCTATGCCTCGGCCTCGCGCGGTTTCCGCGTCGGCGGCTACAATCCGCAGGTCGGCACCTTCTGCGGGCCGGAGCTTACCAGCATCGGCTATCCGAATGGCCGCCCGACCAATTTCAAGTCGGACTCGGTGTGGAGCTACGAGGCGGGTGTGAAGAGCAAGTTCGGCGGGATCGGCAGCGTACAGGCGAGCGTCTACCAGATCGACTGGACTGATATCCAGCAGGCGGTCGCGCTCAATAGCTGCGGTTTCCAGTTCACCTCCAATCTGGGCAAGGCGCGCAGCCGCGGCTTCGACCTGCAGGTAGAAGTTCGCCCGACCAATCGCCTCACGCTTCAGGCCGAAATCGGCTATGTCGATGCCAAGTTCCTTGACACGATCCGCGGCGGCCCGACTGCCGCAGCACCGTTCGTGAGCAAGGGCGATGCCGTGCTCGGCGCGCCGTTTACGGCCTCGTTCCACGCGCAATACGATTTTGACGCGTTTCGCGCCAAGGGCGGCTACATCCGGTCCGACTTCGACTACCGCTCGAAGCAGACCAAGCTGCCACCCTACCTTAATCCCGCGAACGGCGCGATCGATACTGCTCTCACCTTGCCGCCGGCGGTAGCGTTCTGGTCGGCGCGACTTGGCGTGAGGCCGGGCAATTTCGACATCTCGCTGTTCGTCAACAACATCCTCGACAAGTCCACCTGGACCCGGCGCGAGCGGGCGCAGAACCCGTTCGAGTTCTTCCGCCGGGAGACCCTGCGGCCGCGCACGTTTGGCGTGACCGCGTCCTACCGCTACTGATCGGAGCCGGATGCGCCGTCTGGCCCAAAGGCCGATGGCGCATCCGGGAGAGGGGAGAATGCCACGATGAGCATGCTGCGCCGCGCTATCACCGCCTCCGGTTTCGCGCTCTTTGCCTGCACTGTGCCGTTTGGCGCGCAAGCAGCGGAAAAGCCGCCGCTGCGCTTCATCAACGGGCACATCTATACGCCGCAGGGCTGGCGCAGCGTGATGGAAGTGCGCGGAGACCGGATTGTGCGCATCGGCACGCGGGCGCAGGCAAAGAATTGGACGCGCGGCGCCGCGAAAGTGGTGGACCTTGGCGGGCGAACCATTTTGCCCGGTCTCTACGACATGCACGTCCACCCGGTGCTTCAGGCCAAAGGCGACGAAGGCCGCTGCCGCATTCCGCAGGACGCCGGGCCGCAGCGGCTGCTTGAACTGGTGGCGGCCTGCGTGAAGGCGACCAAGCCCGGCGAATGGGTGAGCGGCGGCCAGTGGCAGTCCTCGCTGCTCGCCGGTACTCCGATCACGGCGGCCACGCTCGATGCTGTTTCGCCGGACAATCCGGTCATGCTCTACGATGTCAGCGGGCACAGCGTCTGGGCCAATTCCCGTGCGCTCGCCTCGGCAGGGATTGGCGCCGGCACGCCCAACCCCGAAGGCGGAATCATCGAGCGCGACAGCGCAGGCAAGCCCACCGGCGTGCTGCGCGAAACCGCTGGCCGGCTCATCACCGTCAAGGTTCCGCCCCAGCCGCTGGCCGAAACCGAACGGCAGTTGACCGGACACCTCACGATGCTCGCGGGCTTCGGCGTGGTCGGCTTTGTCGAGGCCATGGCCTACCGGGACGACCTCACGGTCTATGCCGCGTTGGCAGACAGGGGCATTCTGAAACAGCGCGTGCAGGCCTGCATCGCGTTTTCGGAATCGGGCAAACCCAATCCGGAATTCGAACGCACGCTGGCAGACCGGAAGCAGTTCGTGCGGGCCACGTTCAACGCCGATTGCGTCAAGGTCTTCGCAGATGGCGTGCCCACCGAAAGCCATACCGGCGCGATGCTGGCAGACTATCAGGCCGGCCAGCCCAACGCCCCGGCCAAGGGCCTGCTGTTGTTCGATCCGGCAGCGATGGCGGCCGACGTGACGCGCTGGGACAAGCTCGGCGTGACGGTCATGTTCCATGCGGCGGGTGACCGCGCGGTGCGTGCGGCGCTCGATGCGATTGCTACAGCACGAAAGGCCAACGGCATGCGCGGACCGATCCACCAGGTCGGTCATTCCACCTTCGTCGATCGAGCTGACATGCCGCGCTTCAAAGCTCTGAACACGGCGGTCGAATATTCGCCCTATCTGTGGGACCCGCAGCCGATCAACGACGATATTACCAGCGCCGTGGGCAGCCCGCGGATCGACCGGGTCTGGCCGATTCGCGAAGGCTTTGAATCCGGCGCGCTGGTTATCGCCGGGTCCGACTGGGCGGTGGTGCCCTCGCCCAATCCGTGGATCGGAATCGAAACCGCCGTGACCCGGCGCAACCCGGGCGGCGGCGCGCGGAGCTATGGCTTGAAGGAGGCGATCACGCTGCGCCAAGCGATCACCATGTTCACCATCGATGCAGCGCGGCGCATGGGCATGGGTTCCAAGGCGGGCTCGCTCGAGCAGGGCAAGCTGGCGGATTTCATCGTGCTGGACCGTGATCCCTTCGCCATCCCCGTCACCGAGATTCACAAGACCACCGTGCTCGAGACCTGGGTTGGTGGCAAACAGATCTTTGCGCGGCCCAAGGGCTAAGCCGATGCGCGGATGGCTTGCACTCGTTCTGGCGATGGCAATGGCGGGGTGCCAGCAAGCCCCCGATCCAGCGCCCGTCCATGCAGGGCCAGCCATTGCCGCCATTGAAGCGGCTGCGACCGATTGGCCGAGCTACGGCGGACAAGCCTCGTCCACCAAGTACTCTGCGCTGGACCAGATCAACCGGGAGACGGTGAAGCACTTGCGCAGGGCCTGGACCTGGCATTCGGGCGAAATCTCGTTCGGAAGCGACACGGTCGATTTCACCGTCAGCGAAATGACGCCGATCTACGCCAACGCCCGGCTCTATGGCTGCACGCCCTTCGGCCGCGCTGTCGCGCTAGATCCCGCGACCGGCCGTGAAGTCTGGTCGTTCGATCCGCGCAAGCCGCGCACCGGCAACATGTACCATGAGAACTACTGCCGGGGCGTCGCCTATTGGCAGGCGGATACCGCCGAGGCCCGCGCACAACCTTGCGGCAAGCGCATCCTCTATGCCGCGCAGCATGCCGTACTTCACGCGATTGATGCCGATTCTGGCCGCGTCTGCACAGGCTTCGGCACAGGCGGGCACGTCGATCTCGCCGCGCTCGACTACAAGGGCGAGGGCAAGCCCGCCACCACTTCGCCGCCTGCCGTCTGGGGCAATGTCGTCGCGCTCGGCGCGGCGGTGCAGGACAACATGTACCGCAATTCGCTCGACGGCATCGTGCGCGGGTTTGATATCGTGACCGGGCGGGAGCTGTGGAACTGGAATCCTATCCCGGACGATCTTTCGGCGGTAACCGGTGCCGCCAATGCCTGGGCGCCGCTTTCGGTCGACGCCAAGCGCGGCTGGCTGTTCCTCCCCACCGGCAGCGCCAGCTGGGACACGCTGGGGGTCAACCGCATTGGCCGCATCCCCGATGCCAATGCCGTCGTCGCGCTCGACATGCGCACCGGCCAGAAGGTTTGGTCGTACCAGACGGTGCACCACGACCTGTGGGACTATGATCTGCCCGCCGCGCCCACGCTGGCGACGATCGACCACCAGGGCCGCGCGGTCGAAGCGGTGATCCAGGGCACCAAGACCGGCAATGTCTTCGTGCTCGACCGCGCGACGGGCCAGCCGCTGTTTCCGGTGAAGGAACGCCCCGTCCCTCGCAGCGACATGCCAGGCGAACAGGCCGCCGCGACGCAGCCGATGCCGGTCCTGCCCCGGCCGGTCACCTCGCAGACGCTCAAGACCTCGGATGCGTGGGGTCTCCTCGGCTTTGACACCTCCGCCTGCCGCAGCCGCCTTGCCGGCCTTCGCAACGAAGGCCTGTTCACCCCGCCGAGCATCAGGGGATCGCTGCTCCATCCAAGCTTCCTCGGCGGCACCAACTGGGGCGGGATTGCCTATGATCCCACGACCGGCCTTGCCGTGGTCAACTCCTCGAACCTCGCCGCCTCGGTCCGGCTCGTGCCGCGTGCCCGGTTCGACGCCAAGCGCGATGTGCATCCCGGTGTCTCGTACTATGAGATGCAGGGCTCGCCTTATGTCATGCTGCGCGAGGTGCTGCTCTCGCCGCTCGGCGCCCCCTGCAACCCGCCGCCCTGGGGACAGCTCACCGCCATCGACATGAAGACGGGCCAGACGCGCTGGCAGGTGCCCTTTGGCCGCCTCAAGCTCTCCACCGGGCTCCTGACCCCGAGTTCCTGGGGTGCGCCCAATCAGGGCGGGCCGATCGTGACGCGCGGCGGGCTCGTGTTCATCGGTGCCAGCCTCGACAGCGTGTTTCGCGCCTATGACATCCAGACGGGGCGGCAGGTGTGGTATGCAGCGGTCCCCGCGCCGGCCACCGCCACGCCGATGACCTTCCGGCACACCGACGGGCGGCAATATGTCGTGGTGTCCGCCGGCGGCCATGGCGGCTTCGGCACCCAGCTGAGTGATGCACTGGTCGCATTCGCCTTGCCGTGAGCAGAGCCTATGCGCGCGGCGGGTTCTCGGCACCTGCCTTGCGAAAACGCTGAGGGGTGGTGCCGAAATGGCGGCCAAACCGGCGCACGAAGCTCGCGCTCTCGGCAAATCCAACAGATAGCGCGATCTCGGCGACATCGCGCTGGCTTTGCCGGAGCAGGCGAGCCGCCGCATGCATCCGCCGGTCGTTCACGAGATCGCGCCAGCGCATCCCTTGGGCCTTGAGCCTGCGGCTCAGCGTGGCCACCGAGACACCCATGCTGGCCGCCACCTCGTCCAAGGTCGGCGTCCGGTCGAGCGGGCTCGTTTCCAGCACCCGGATGATGTCCTTGTGCGACCGGGCCCGCCGCGCGCTGTCTGCCACGCGGCGGCGCAAGTGTTCCTCGACGATCGGGTACAGCTCCGGATCGATCACCGGGCTCTTGCAGCCGAGGAAATGATCCTCGAACGAAAACGAATTGGTATCCTGATCGAAGAACACACCGCAGCGGAAAAATTCGCGGTAGACCCGCTCATCACCCTGGCAGGCATGTTCGAAACGCACTTCGATCAGCTCGAATTCCCCGCCGACATAGTTCCGACACATGTTGTGCATCAGCGCGATCGAGAACTCTGCATCCTGCCGCCGACTCTGCAACGTTTGATCGGTGATCATGTACTCGAACGTCGCGATCCCGCCTTGCGCCGAGAAGCGGTTGCGCACGGCGTCCTGAATCGTCGCCAGATAGGAATCGAACCCGGTGAAGGCCGCGCGCAGCGACGGGGCGCTGAGGAACAGGAAACCGAGCGCACCAAGGCTGTTGAGCGCCCCAAGCCGCCCCGCCTGCAGCCCGAGATAGGGATTGGCCGCTTTCACCGCGGCCAGTTCCAAGAACCCGAGGAAATCCTCAAGCGGCATGACGCCCTTTGCATTGTCCAGATCATTGCGGCGCAAGTGGAACCCGGCGAGCAAAGGCTCGGGATCACAGCCCACCAGATCGAGGCAGTTTGCAACATGGCGCAGGACGAGCACCGAAATCGTCGGCTTCAGCACGCCGCGCCCCCGCTTGCGCTAGTCGTCCCTGCGGTCGCCCCTGAATGCCTTGCCTGCACGCGCGAAGGTCCCCTTCCCGCCAAATCACGCCGACAATCCACCACTCAGCCACCACTTTCAATGCCAATGACAGACATTGGCCGCTCCGGCCAAGCCGGGGACTGCGCGGCCTTGGCCTATTGGCAAACCAAGCGGGACGCGTTTCTCTCGGTCGCACTCCTGCAGGAAGGACCCATTCCGCATGCCCTTAGCAAAAGCGCAGTCCATCGTTCGGTTTGGCACCGCCTCCCTCCTCGCCATGGTCGCCGCAACGGGACCGGCTCAGGCGCAGCCCGCGCCGGTCGACCTGGTCTTTGTCCACGGCACGGTGCTGACCCCTGCCGGAAGCGCGCAGGCGCTCGCGGTGGCGAACGGCACGATTGTGGCAGTCGGCTCGGATGCCGAGATCGAGGCTATGGCGCCCGCCGCTGCGCAGAAGGTCGATCTGGCGGGCCGGACTGTGATGCCCGGGCTCTATGACATGCACGTCCACACCTATTTCGCGGGGCGCGACAAGCTATCGTGCCGCTTTGCGCAAGGCGCAGGCGCGGCGGCGATTGCCGCCGCGGTAAAAGCCTGCGCGGCCAAGGCCAAGCCGGGGGAATGGATCCTCGGCGGCAGCTGGGTGGGCGCGGCCTTCAAGCCGGGCGAACAGAACCGCCGCCTGCTCGATGCGGCAGCCCCGAACAATCCGGTCATGCTCAACGACGAAAGCCTGCACAGCGTGTGGGTCAATTCGCGCGTGCTCGAGATTGCCGGGATCACGCGTGCCACGAAGGCACCTGAGGGCGGGGTGATCGACCGCGATGCCAAGAGCGAACCCACCGGCGTGCTTCGCGAGGTGATTGCCCGCGATATCGAGCGGTTCATTCCCAAGCCCAGTGCCGAGATGCAGGCAAACGCAATCAAGGTCGCGACCGACGAGATGCTCTCCTACGGCATAGTCGGGTTCACTGACGCTGCCGTGCGCCGCGAGATGATCGAGGGCCTGTCCGGCTACGCGCGCTCGGGCGGCCTCAAGCAATATGCGCGCGGGTGCATCGTCTGGGGCCCGAATTCGGGCGACAGCGAGGCGTTCATTCCGCAGCGGCAGGCGTGGAGCGTTGGGCGGCTCAAGCTGGATTGCGTGAAGATGTTCCTCGACGGCGTGCCGCTCGAAGGCCGCACCGCCGTCATGCTGGTGCCGTATGAACACCGCGGCGGGGCGCATGATGATCAGGGTCCGGGCGAGGGGCGCGGCCTCAAGCTGATCCCCGAGGACAAGCTTTTCCCGGCTGTGACTGCGTTCGACCGGCAGGGCATCCAGGTCAAATTCCACGCAGCGGGCGATGGTTCGGTGCGCGAGGCGGTGGAGGCCATCGCCGCGGCCCGCAAGGCCAACGGCGACACCGGTCCGCACCACGAGATCGGCCATAACACCTTTATCGACGTGGCCGATGTGACAAAGGGCCGCGAGCTGCACTTCACCTGGGAGCTTTCGCCCTACATCTGGTGGCCCACCCCAATAACCTCGGTGGATATCGCCAAGGCCGTCGGCGCGGAGCGCATGAAGCGGCTCTGGCCGATGCGCGATGTCGTCGAGAGCGGGGCCAACGTGGTCATCGGCTCCGACTGGCCCGTGGTGCCCTCGGTCAATCCGTGGATCGCTTTCGAAACGCTGGTCACGCGCCAGGTACCGGGTGCGACGGGCGATCCGATCAACGCGGGCCAACGCATTTCGCGCGAGCAGGCCATGGCGCTGCTGACACGCAATGGCGCGGCGGAAATGGGGCGGCTCGATCGCGGCGGGACGCTGGAGCAGGGCAAGCTCGCTGATCTCATCATCCTCGACCGCAATCCGATGACCGTGCCTGTCGGCGAAATCCATCAAACCAAAGTGCTGGCGACCTACATCGCGGGCGAAAAGGTGTTCTCCGCACCCGAAGGAACCTCGAAATGAGCGGCCCCACCCTGTTCCTCACCGACGAGCGCACCTTTTGGCACAGCACCGGAGTACAGGCGCTGTTTTTGCCGATTGGCGATTGGGTCGAGCCGCCCTCGGGCAGCTACGGTGCCGATACGCCGGGATCGAAGCGGCGTCTGCTCAATCTGGTTCGCGCCGCCGGGTTTGACCAGCATCTGGAGGTGCGCAGCGCCGCCCCCGCCACACGCGAGGATCTGCTGCGCATCCATCCCGCCAGCTATATCGACGAGTTCAAGCGGCTGAGCGACGCTGGTGGCGGTGAACTCGGCGTGTTCGCGCCGTTCAGCAAGGGCGGCTTCGAAATCGCGACGCTGTCTGCGGGGCTCGCTATTGAGGCAATCGACGCGGTCGCCAGTGGCCGCGCGCGGAATGCCTATGCCCTGTGCCGCCCGGCAGGGCATCACTGCCTTGCCGACCAGTCGATGGGCTTTTGTCTGCTTGCCAACATTCCGATTGCGATCGAAGCCGCCAAGGCGCGGCATGCCTTGGCCCGCGTGGCGGTGGTCGATTGGGATGTCCACCACGGCAACGGCACGCAGGCAATCTTCTATGACCGCGACGACGTGCTGACGATCTCGGTCCATCAGGACCGCTGCTTCCCGCCCGGGTACACCGGCCTCGATGATCGCGGGGAAGGCGCAGGACTTGGCGCGAACCTCAACGTGCCCCTGCCTGCCGGCAGCGGGCATGAGACCTATCTTGCGGCGCTCGAACGAATCGTGGTCTCCGCCCTGGAGAGCTACAAGCCCGATCTGATCGTCGTTGCCAGCGGCCTCGACGCCAACGCCGTAGACCCGCTTGCCCGCCAGCTTCTGCATTCCGACAGCTTCCGCGCCATGACGGCGCGCATGGTCGAAGTTGCGGACGACCTGTGCGGTGGGCGCCTCGCCGTAATCCACGAAGGGGGCTATGCAGAGGCCTATGTCCCGTTCTGCGGGCTTGCGATCCTCGAAGCCCTGAAAGGCGAGCGCAGCCCCGTTGTGGACCCTGAGCTCGACTTCTTCGCAGCACAACAGCCCGATTCGCGTATGGTCGCCTTCCACTTCGAATTGATCGAGGAGATGCGCAGCGCCGCAGGGCTGTGAAGCTGCGCCTGTCACGCGGCAGGCTGATCGGCGAGGACTGCCCGGCACATCTGCCGAGCCGATGGGGGCGAGTGCATGAGCGGTCGGGATTGGGTTATCTGGGCAATCGGGCGGATCGAAGCGGATTTCAACCGTTCTGCCGATACCCACCTGATCCCGCTGCCGGTCCCAGCATTGCCGCATATCGCGCTCTATCTGAAGGACGAATCGAGCCATCCGACCGGCAGTCTCAAGCACCGGCTCGCTCGCTCGCTGTTCCTTTATTCCCTATGCAATGGCTGGATTGCCGAAGGGCGCCCGATCATAGAGGCCTCGAGCGGTTCGACCGCGGTTTCGGAGGCCTATTTCGCCCGCATGCTCGGCCTGCCGTTCATCGCGGTGGTGCCCCGCAGCACCGCCCCGGCCAAGATAGCTGCCATCGAATTTCATGGCGGAAAATGCCACTTCGTCGAAAGTGGTGCCCAGATGTACGAGGCAGCACGCAGCCTCGCTGCCGAGTTGGGTGGTCACTACATGGACCAGTTCACTTACGCAGAGCGCGCAACGGACTGGCGCGCAAACAACAACATCGCAGAATCGATATTCACGCAGATGACCCGCGAACCGCATCCCATCCCAGCGTGGATCGTTTGCGGCGCGGGAACGGGCGGCACATCAGCCACGATCGGTCGCTATGTTCGCTACAATTGCCACCCGACCCGGATCTGCGTTGCCGATCCCGAAGCTTCGGTGTTCCACAAGTACTGGGCCGACCGGAGGGTGACCAGCACGATTGACCCGGCCAGCTTGATCGAAGGCATCGGGCGTCCGCGGGTCGAGCCCAGCTTGATGCCCGATGTGGTCGATCACATGGTTGCCGTGCCAGACGCGGCCAGCATCGCCGCTGCCCGCGTCGTCAGTCGCTGGCTCGGCAGATTGTGCGGCGGGTCAACCGGCACCAATATCTGGGCCTGCGCTACGCTTGCCAGCGAAATGCTGGGGCGCGGGGAAACCGGATCGATCGTCTCGATCCTCTGCGATGACGGGGCGCGTTACCGGGATACGATCTTCAATGACACATGGCTGCGCGCACAGGGCATCGACTGCGGCGCATACGAAGCGGTCATGGAGCGGTTTTTCGAAACCGGACAATTCGTCGCCGTAGCTTAGGCCGTCTCGCCGTTGTCGATCACCATCGACGCTCCGTTGAGATACCGGTCTTCCAGATAGATCGCCTGCACCTCACGGGAATGGCTGGTGCCTCGATCGGTCCTCTACGCCCCATCGGCAACACGCAGAGCGCTTCGATGATGGCCGCTTCGAAGCGACTTATCGGCAGCTTAGGCTCCTCCGGTCAGGTCTCTCATGCTCTTGTTGATCATGGGCACAAGGACCCGGGAACATGCTGTTTGAAGGGGGGGAGTAGACACACCCTACGCGACTTGTCGTTGAGCTTAAGAGTTTGAAAATAATGAAAGCTTGAGTGATTCTCGTCTGATGTTGCAACTCAGGTAGAGTGACTTCAGGGGCTGCAGCGCTGTGCAATGTGCATGGTCCGGAACACGAAACGCAGGAGCAACGCGCCGTTTGAAGCCCGCAAATGGGCTGAGCTCGCGACTTACTTTACGATACGGACGCTTCGCCCCATTTCCCCGCACGGACCGCTTCCATTGGGCGAGATGCCCGTTGAAGTTATCCCGCCTCCGCCTTCCTGATTGCAGTCACGTTCTCCGCGACGCCTGACAGCGAGGGCGCGGCAAATCGGCCCCAGGCGTCCATCAGCGCGCGGCGCAGGTCGCGCAGGTCGCTGCGGAGGTAGGCCTGCTCGGTTGCGGTGCCGACCTTGTGCGCGAGTGCCATCTCGGCGACCATGGCGGGAATTGTCGGGCAGCGCTCTGCAGCGAAGTCGCGGAAGGCGGAGCGGAAGCCGTGGACCGTTTCATCCCGCCCAGCCGTCCGCAGCGCCTTGGTGAGCGACATATCAGAGAGCGGGTTACCTCTCAGACCGGGGAAGATCAGACCATCCCGCAACGCTTCATCTGGCTTCCACTGCTTTAGCAAAGCTATCGCTGCATCCGAGAGGGTGACGACTCTTCATCAGCGCTGCTGGCCGGGTCCATGTGCCGGCCTCGAGATCGATCTGTGCCCACGTGGCGTTTCGCACCTCGCCGGATCTGGCGGCTGTCAGGATTGCAAACAGCATGGCGAATCGGCTGGCCGTGGCCTCCTTGGCGAGCTCATCCGCGAAGAAGGTTGGGATCTCTAAAAACGGCATGGCAGCGAAGTTCTTGCCCTGCTCCTGCTTGGCGAGACCCGAGCGCAGTTCCCGTGCGTCCGGCAAGGCATCCCGCCGCCAGCCACGCGCTTTTGCGAAGGCCAGCACCTGGCCGATGCGGCTGCGCACTTTGCGAGCCATAACAGGCTTGCTCGTCCGGATCGGTGCCAAGGCGACGATCACGTCCGCGCTGCCAATGACGTCGACCTTCGCAGTGCCAAGCCTCGGCACCGCATGTTCCTCCAGCGATGCAAGAAACGCGTTGGCCGTGCGATCTGACCAGCCCGACTTGAGCGCCGCGTGCGCCTCGGTGACGGCGATCGCGAATGTGGGGGTGGCACGCCGCTCGCGATCGCGTTCTGCGATAGGATCGGCGCCGGCCTTGGCCAGCTTCCGAAGTGCGGTGGCTTTCTCCCGCGCCTCCGCGAGCGAAAGGATCCGGCGAAGCATAAGAGGCGTTTCATCGACCTCGCCTCTATTCCGCCCCGCCATCGATGTCGGCCGCGCCGAGCCCGATGTCGCGCCGGCGCTGGCCGTCCTTGATGCGGAGGACCCAATTGCGAGCACCAGTCGGCGCGACGATCAGGAGCAGGCCAGTACCGTCCACCAGGACACGCTTGCGGCGCTTGCCGTCCGGGCCGACGCCCGGCTTCGCATTCCTGACTTGCAACACCGTCAGCTTGCCCATGTCTTCCCCACTTTTTTCCCCACATTTTGTGCTGGAAGTCGGTGGAAGTCAACGCAGGTATTTGCAAACTCGCGTCAGAGGGATATTGAAAAAACGAGAAAAAACAGAATTATCTTGGAATTAGTCGGAAGCTTGCGGCAGCAGGCCCTAGTCTTCGCGGGGCATCCATTTTCCATTGCAAGCACGCCTTAGCCGGGCGGCCTGAAGGCCGGACCGGCTGGTGGCCATCGCCTCCGGTACAGCCCGGGTCTTGATCGCGGCGGCAAGTTGCGCTTCGGTGGCTGCAGGGCTGGAAGGTGGTTCGGTGTGGCATGGTGACAACAGCGCGCAGGTTCGGCAGCGAGATCGACCGTCCGTTCTTCACGGGGATGTCTTTCCTCCTCGCTGCCGTGTTCGCGGTCGGTTTCGGCCGATCATATGTTCATGATTTCGGCAAGCTCGACACCTGGCCGATCTGGGTCCATCTCCACGGCGCAGTCATGATATCGTGGGTCGTGCTCCTGCTGGTGCAGGGCGCGCTTGTCCGCAGCGGCGCAAGGGCGGTGCATCAGCGGCTGGGGCTGCTTTCGATCGGGCTTGTGGTGATCATGGTGCCGCTAGGCATGGCGACCAACGTCATGGCGATCCAGCGCGGCGCGGTGCCGCCGTTCTTCACGCCCGCCGAACTGTTTGCCGTCGATCAGCTCGACGTGGCGCTGTTTGCGGCACTCTTTGCCTGGGCGCTGGCGCTGCGGCGCACACCGGCCTGGCACAAGCGGCTGCTCATCAGCGCCACGGTTCTGCTCACCTATCCGGCCATCGCCCGGATCAGCCTGATCCGCGCGTTCGGGCCCGATTGGGTCGTTCCGCTCTCGGTCGGCCTGATGCTGGTGCTCGCGCTGCTGGGGCCGCTGCACGATCTGGTGCGCTACAGGCGGGTTCATCCTGCCTTTGCGTGGGGCGCGGGGATCGTCTTTCTGGCGCAGCCGGCGCACACTCTGCTGGCCGCCAGCGCGCCCGTGCAGGCCATCGTCGGCGAGATTCTGGCGTCGGCGCCCCGCACCTGAATCGGGTAGCGACGCGGCAAAAACGGCAAACCGGAGGCATCCGCCATTGCGATTCGATGCGCCGCTTGCGACATGCTGGCAGCATGACCGACGATGAGACCAGCCACGAGCTGACCGACCGCAAATTCTACAAGGCAGAGCAGGAAGCGAGCTTTGTGGAAGCGCACGAGCGCACCACGCCGCAGCAGCAGGACCCGGCCTATCGCCTCGCTTTCCGCGATACCGATTTCCTGCTGCGCGAGGAGCTGCGCCCGGTGCGCTTCCAGCTGGAACTGCTCAAGCCCGAGATGCTGCTCGACGAGGCGGGGATCGGCTCGACGCTGGTGATCTACGGCTCCGCGCGCATCCCCGCGCCCGAGGAAGCTGAAGTGGTGCGCGCCGCCGCGTCCAGCCCTGAGCAAACGGCCGTGGCCGAGCGCCTTATCGCCAAGTCGAAGTATTATGAGGAAGCGCGCGAATTGGCCCGGATTGCCGGCCGGAGCGCGGTGGTCGAGGACGGCAAGCGCCACTTCGTGATCTGCTCGGGCGGCGGGCCCTCGATCATGGAGGCGGCGAACCGCGGCGCGGAGGAGGTCGGCGCGGAATCAATCGGGCTCAATATCACGCTAAGGCACGAGCATACGCCCAATGCCTATGTCACCCCGCACCTCTCGTTCCAGTTCCACTACTTCGCGCTGCGCAAGATGCACTTCCTGCTGCGCGCACGGGCAGTGGCGGTGTTTCCCGGCGGCTTCGGCACGTTTGACGAGCTGTTCGAGCTTCTGACCTTGATCCAGACCGGCAAGATGCAGCCGATCCCGATCATGCTGTTCGGCGGCGATTTCTGGCGCCGGGTGGTGAGTTTCGAGGCGCTGGCCGAGGAAGGCGTGGTCAGCGCCAAGGACCTCGACCTGTTCCACATCGTGGAGACGGCGGCCGAGGCCTGGGGGCATATCACCGCGTTCTACGGGCTGGATCTGGCCTAGCGGACCGCGAAGTGCCCCAGCGGCCCGTGCCCCGCACCGAAGCCCGGCGCGGCCAGCAGCGCGGCGCGGACGAACTGGCGGGCCTCGGCCACCGCATCGGCGAGTGACAATCCGCGCGCCAGATATGTGGCGATGGCGCTCGATAGCGTGCAGCCGGTGCCGTGGGTATGGCGCGTGGCGATGCGCGGTGCAGTCCAGACCACATCCGCTTCGCCCGGCACAGCCAGCCGGTCGGTGACGTCCGGCCCTTTCGCATCACCGCCCTTCGCGAGCCACGCGATGCCCCTCGCGCGCAAGGCCGCTTCGCCGCCAAGCGCGACAAGTTCGGGCACGTTGGGTGTGGTCAGGGTGGCAAGCGCCATCAGCCGTTCGAACGCGGCAATCGTGGCTGCGTCAGCCAGTGCCGCGCCGCTGGTCGCGATCATCACCGGATCGAACACGATGGGGACGGCGAAGCGCTCCAGCCGATCTGCCACAACGGCAGCGATTTCGGGCGAACCAAGCATCCCGATCTTGACCGCATCGACGCCGAGATCGCCGGTGCAGGCATCTATTTGTGCCGCCACCATGGCGGGGCTTGCGGCCTCAACCAGATGCACCCCGGTCGTGTCCTGCGCGGTGAGAGCGGTCACGGCGGTCATGGCATAGCCGCCGAGCATGGTGATCGTCTTGATATCGGCCTGTATGCCCGCCCCGCCGCCTGAATCCGAACCGGCAATGGACAGCACGCGGGGAGGGGTCATCCCTTGAATTTCCGAACCGTTGAAGGCGGATGCTTGGCGTGGTGCTTTGCCGCGCGGCTGGGGCGGTCCAGCAGCTCGCCGCCGCAGTTGGGGCAGCGGTCATCGAGCGCTTCGGCACATTCGGCGCAGAAGGTGCACTCGAACGAGCAGATGAAGGCGCCCGGCGCCTCTGCCGGAAGATCGGTGCCGCAGCGTTCACAATCGGGGCGCATTTCCAGCATGGCAGGTTCTCCTCAGGCGGCTTTGCGTACCGCATCGCAGATCGTGTCGACCACTTGCTCAACCTCGCGCGCGTCGTCGCCTTCGGCCATTACGCGAATGACCGGTTCGGTGCCCGAGGGACGGATGACAAGGCGCCCGCGCCCGGCCAGTTGGGCTTCGGCCTCGGCAATCACCGCCTTGACGCTCGCGGCCTCGAGCGGCTTGCCCCCGGCAAAGCGCACGTTCTTGAGGAGCTGCGGCACGGGATCGAACAGGTGCAGCGTCTCGCTCGCGGGCTTGCCCGAAGCGACCAGCGCGGCGAGGACCTGGAGTGCGGCAACCGTGCCGTCGCCGGTCGTGCCGTGGTCGGTGAGGATCATGTGGCCCGATTGCTCGCCGCCGACATTGTAGCCGCCCTCGCGCATCTTCTCGAGCACGTAGCGGTCGCCGACGGCGGTGCGGACGAGATCGAGGCCAAGGCTGTTCAGATAGCGCTCGAGCCCGAGGTTCGACATGACCGTGGCGACCACGCCGCCGCCGCGCAGGGTGCCGGCTGCGTGAAGCCGCCCGCCGATCAGCGCCATGATCTGGTCGCCGTCCACGGTCTGGGCCTTCTCGTCGACCACGATCAGCCGGTCGGCATCGCCGTCGAGCGCTATGCCGATATCGGCGCGCACTTCGCGCACGCGGGCTTTCAGCGCGTCGAGATGCGTGGAACCGACCCCGGCGTTGATGTTCTTTCCGTTGGGTTCAACGCCGATGGCGATGACTTCGGCGCCGAGTTCCCACAGCGCGGAGGGTGCGACATGATAGGCCGCGCCGTTGGCGCAATCGACCACGATGCGCAGCCCGTCGAGCCGGACATTGTGCGGAAGCGAGGCCTTGACCGCATGGATATAGCGGCCGCGTGCGTCCTCGATGCGGCGGGCCCGGCCCACATCGCCAGAGTCGGCAAGCGGCATTTCCTGTTCGAGCATGGCCTCGATCGCTAGCTCGGATTCGTCCGACAGCTTGTAGCCGTCGGGGCCGAACAGCTTGATCCCGTTGTCCTCGAACGGATTGTGGCTGGCGGAGATCATCACGCCGACATCGGCGCGCATTTCGCGTGTGAGGAGCGCGACGGCGGGGGTCGGCATCGGGCCAAGCAGGACCACGTCCATGCCCACGCTGGTGAAGCCGGCGGTCATCGCGTTTTCGAGCATGTAGCCCGAAAGGCGCGTGTCCTTGCCGATCACCACGCGGTGGCGGTGATCGCCGCGCAGGAAGTAAGTGCCGGCAGCCTGGCCGACTTTCATCGCGGTCGCGGCGGTCATCACACCGGCGTTGGTCCGGCCCCGAATGCCGTCGGTGCCGAAGAATTTGCGTGCCATGGCCTGAAACGTATCCCTGTCTGCCAAGAGTGTCTGCCGCGGCGGACGGCGCGGATTGCCTTATGCCCCTACACGCTTAATGTCACCGACCCATGAACCAAGCGATTAACGATCCTTCATCCGAGGGTGATGCCCGTCAAGCGAGCACGCTGCCCGAGATTACCCGCGTGCCGACACTGTGGACTTTCGTGGGGCTGGTCTGCGGGCTCGGGCTGGGTCTCCTGCTCGCGGTGCGCGCGCCGGGCGCGCTGGCACCGGTGCTGGCAGTGGTCGAGCCGGTGGGGGACATGTGGCTGCGCGCGCTTCGCGCCACGATCATTCCGCTGGTCGTCTCGCTGCTGTTCATGGGTGTGGTGCAGACCGTGGCCGCCGCGCGCGCCGGAGCCATGGCGCGGCGCGCGCTCGGCTGGTTCTATCTCATCCTTGCGGGCGGATCGGCCATGGCATGGGCGGTAACCCCTGCCTTGCTGGCGCTGATCCCGAGCCCGCCCGGCGCGGCCGCGGCACTGCGCGCGGGGTTGGATTCCACCAAGGCCGACGCTGCAGGACCATTGCCGGGGGCAGGGGATTTCGTCGCCTCGTTCGTGCCGGCCAATGTCTTTTCGGCCGCTGCGAATGATGCGATCCTGCCGCTGCTACTGTTCACGGCGATCTTCGCAGTGGCTGCCGCGCGGCTCGGCACGCGCCACCGTGAGAGCCTGCTGACCTTCTTCGAGGCGATTGGCGGGGCAACGCTGATTGTCGTCGGCTGGATCCTGTGGACCGCACCGGTCGGCGTCTTTGCGCTCAGCCTGGCGGTTGCGGCGAAGACCGGCACGGCCGCGATCGGTGCGCTGGCGCATTATGTGCTGATCGTCACGCTCACCGGCACGGTCATGTTTCTTGCGGCCTATCCGATCGCGGTGATCTTTGGGCGCCAGCGACTGGGAGCCTTTGCCCGCGCGGTGATTCCGGCGCAGGCGCTCGCCTTGTCCACGCAGTCCTCGCTCGCCTCGCTGCCGGCGATGCTGGGGGCCTGCCGCCAATTGGGCGTGCGCGACCGCGCCGCCGAGTTCACTCTGCCGCTCGCCGTCGCGCTGTTTCGCGGCACTGGTCCGGCGATGAACTTCGCCGTGGCGATCTACCTTGCGCACTGGCTGGGCGTGCCGGTCGATGGCTGGCACATGGCGGCGGGCTTTGCGGTCGCCTCGGTGATGAGCTTCGGCGCCGTGAGCCTGCCGGGCGCGATCAGCCTTGTCACCTCGTGCGGGCCGATCGCGCTGGCGATGGGTGTGCCGGTGGGGCCGCTCGCGTTGCTTGTGGCGGTGGAAGTGCTGCCCGACCTCATGCGCACGCTTGGCAACGTGACGCTCGATGTTGCGGTGACAACGGTGGTCGATGCGATGCCAGGTCTCGACGACGAAGCTAGCGACTGAGCCCGGAGGCCGGCCGGAACAACGGTTCGCCAAGCAGGAAACCGATCACGTTGGGGCGGCCGAGATTGTCGAGCAGCGCCTCGATGATCAGCAGGATCGGCACCGACAGCAGCGCGCCGGGCACGCCCCAGATCCACGAGAAGTAGCTGATCGCGAGCAGGATCGAGACCGGGCTCACCGTCAGGCGCGCGCCGAGAATGGCGGGCGTCACGAAGTTTGCCTCGATCGCATGAAGCCCGAGGAAGGCCAGCATGGGCACCAGCCCCACCGCGACCGAGCTGGCCGTGCCAAGCCCGACCAGCCCAAGCAGGGCCATCATCGCCAGCGGGCCGAGATAGGGCAGGAAATTGAACACGAAGGCGAGGCCGCCCCACATGATCGGCGCGCTGAGGCCAAAGGCATAGGCCCCGCAGGCGACGATCACGCCGACACCGAGATTGATGAGCGCGACAGTGAGCAGATAGCCCGCCACCCGGTCCTGCACATCGCGCATCACGCGGGCGATGCGCACCGAGGCGTTGACGCTTTCGCCATCGCGCGTGAGGCGGCGGCGCACGCGGATGCGCGTATCGATCATGAAGAAAGTCATCAGCAGGATCAACAGCGCTTCCAGCACCACGCTCGGCGTGGCGAAGGCGACCTGCTCGATCACCGACGGCGTGGCCAGGACCACCTCGCGCGGGCTGTGGCCCATGAGGCGGGCCAGCTGGCGGTTGAAATCGTTGATCCACGCAAGGTTGCCGCGCAGCTCGGCAAAGCGGCGGCTGACGACGCTCAGCATGTCCGGCACCTGATCGACCATGGCGAACGCGGGCTGCAGGATCAGCGCGAGCGCCAGCACGATCACCCCGGCCATGGTGAGGATCGCGATCAGGGCTGCAAGCATGTCGGGCAGGCCAATGCGGCTCAACCGGTCGGCCAGCGGCGCAAGGATGATGGTGATGACGACTGCGGTAACGGGCGGGAGGAAGACCACCGAGCCGATCGAGAGCACAAATGGCAGCGCCAAGAACAGGCCTAGCATGAGCAGCAGCACGATCGCCGATTGCAGCCGTGCGCGCGCATCGCCGGCCCATTCGCCGGTCTCGTCGACAAGGGCGGGCACCGCTGCACGGGCTTCGAGTTCGGGATCGGGCATGTCGGCCATGATGCCTTGCTATCTGGCCCGCCGATGTGGCGGGATCAAGGCCGCCCGGGGCACGTGCGCCTTACGTAGCGAGCGGCTTGCCGTAGATTACGTATTCCTTGTTGACGGTGCTATCGATGGCATCGGCGATGGCGACCATCCCCTGGTTGTCATCGAGGATCCAGCCGATTTCGCCGCGCGTCGAACCATAGCGGGTAACCGAATTGCGGCGGATGTATTCGATCATCATGAAAGCGAGCTGGCTGGCGAGGCGCGAGGCCTGCAGCTTCTTGCGTACGCCCATCAAGGGTACGCGCATCGTGCGCACGCGCGGATTGCGCAGCCAAAGGAGGAGCTTGGCCCAGCCAAACGGAAACAGCGAGCCGCCCATCGGTTTGATCACTTCGTTGAGATCGGGCAGGGTCATCATGAAGGCCACCGGCTCGCCGTCATACTCGGCGACCATGATCAGGTCCTCGCGCACGATCGGTTTGAACTTCTTGCCGGCATAGGCGATCTCGGTGTCGGTGAAGGGAACGAAGCCCCAGTTGTCCGACCATGCGTCATTGAGGATGTCGAGGATCAGCTTGGCCTCGGCATCGAACTTGCTCTTGTCCACCCCGCGAATGCGGATGCGCGGGTTCTTCTCGCCCGAGGCGACGATGCGCTGGATGAGAGGTGGGAACTCCTTTGTGATATCAAGTTCGTACGTCAGCAGCGACTTGGCGGGCGTGTAGCCCAGCGCCTCGATGTAGGCGGGGTAGCGCTTGCTCTGGTGACCCATCATCACCGTGGGCGATTGCTCGAAGCCGCGCACGAGCTGGCCCGGCTCTTCCCAGATCGACATCGAGATGGGGGCGAGCACGCGGTCCATGCCCTTCTCGCGCAGCCAGTCCTCGGCGCGGGTGATCAGCGCCTTGGCAACCGCCTCGTCCTCGGCTTCGAGCAGGCCCCAGTTGCCGACACCCGGGCCCATGCCCTGCACCGGATCCATCGCGGTGGCGAGGTGGTCGATATGTGCCGAAATGCGCCCGACGACCGCACTGCCGCGGCGGGCGAGGAACAGCTGCACATCGGCGTGCTCGAAGAACGGGTTCTTGCCCGGGGTGATCAGTTCGACCGCCTCCATGCGCAGCGGCGGCACCCAGGCCGGATCATCCGCGTTGATGCGGTAGGCCAGGTCCACAAAGGCAGTGCGATCGGCCTTGCCGGAAACCGGGGTGATGCTTACTTCGCCGCTAGTGTCTGGGGTTCCGGCCACGATCTTGCCTTTGTTTGTAAGTAATCGAAACGATGAAAGGCTTGCCTGCGTTGGCCCGTGCCGGATTGTCAAGCCGGACGCAGCGCAGAGAAGCCTTCGGGTCAATCAGGATAACCGGATGCTTGCCTCTCCCTCTCTCGATTCGGACGCTGCGCCTGATCCGCAGATGGCGCGCGAAGCGTCCGGAGAGGCCTCGATTCTGGCGCGCACGCCGGATGACAAGGCAATGCTGCGCGCCGCTGTCGAGCTGACGCGCGATCTGGGCGAGGCGAAGCCGTCGGTGTTCTGGCCGGATATGCTGGCGTCAGCGCTCACCGGCTATGCCGCTTTGGCGGGGACGATTCTGGCCGGAAACGTTTGGGTGGCGGCTATGCTCGGCCTGATCTCGGCGCTCGCGCTCTACCGCGCACTGCTGTTCATCCACGAGCTGTCGCATATCCACAAGAACGCGCTGCCGGGCTTCCGCCTTGGCTGGAACCTGCTTGTCGGCATTCCGCTGCTAACGCCCTCGTTCATGTATGAAGGCGTGCACCCGCTGCACCATGCGCGCACGCGCTATGGCACAGTGGAAGATCCGGAATACCTGCCGCTCGCGCTGATGAAGCCGTGGTCGCTGCCTGTGTTCCTGCTGACCGCGCTGCTGCTGCCGGTGGCGCTGCTGGTGCGCTCCGCCGTGCTGGTGCCGCTGGGCGCGGTACTCCCGCCGCTGCGCCGCCTGGTCTGGGCGCGGGCCTCTGCGCTGGCGATCAACCCGGCCTTCAGCCGCCGCCCGCCCGAAGGTGATTTCGCGCGGATGGTGTTCTGGCAGGAAGCAGGCGCAGCTGCTTGGGCGTGGTTCCTGCTGGGCTGGTCGGCGACGCATGGCTGGCGCCCGCTGCTGATCGGCATTGCGGTGATCGCGCTCGGCGCGGTGCTCAATCAGGCACGCACGCTGGTGGCGCATCTGTGGGAGAACGAAGGCGAGGCGATGACGGTGACGGGGCAATACCTCGATTCCGTCAACGTGCCGCCGCCGGGTTGGGTGACGGTGCTGTGGGCACCGGTCGGCCTGCGCTACCACGCGTTGCATCACTTGCTGCCGAGCGTGCCCTATCACGCGCTGGGTGAGGCGCACCGCCGGCTCAGCGCGGAACTGGGTGCGGGCTCCACTTATGCAAGGTCCAGTTATGCCGGGCTGTTCCCGCTGCTCGGGCGGCTGGTGCGCAGCACGATGACTGCGCGCTAGCGCATCACTGCCACGTAGATCCCTACCGCGATCACCAGCACCGCAAAGCCGCGCTCGACGATGCCGCGCCGGGCAGCGAGGTAACGCGCGCCGGCAAGGCCCAGCGCCGCACCACCAAGGCCGCCCATGACGAGCAGCGCGACCAGCGGCCAGGCCACAAGACCCGAGAACGCATAGGACGTGGCGGTCGTGGCCCCTAGCGCGGCGACAACGACCAGCGAGGTGCCAGTTGCATTGCGCATCGGCATTGCGGTCGCCGCGATCAGGCCGGGCACGATCAGGAATCCGCCGCCGATCCCGAAAAAACCCGCCAGCAGCCCGGTGCCAAAACCTATGGGGATGAGCCGGGGGAGCAGTTGCCCCGCGCTGGTGCGGGTGAGGCGGACGTCGGCGTGCTCTTCGCCCCGGCGCGGGCGCAGCATGGAGAGGCCGACGCCGATCATGAGGAGGCCGAAGAGTAGCAGTAGGCGGCGCCCGTCGAGCGCCTTGCCCACCTCCGCGCCGATCGCGGCACCGAAGACGCCCGAGACCGCGAAGACCCCGGCGCAGCGCCACTTGACCGTGCCGGCGCGGGCATGGCCGGCAAGGCTGACAAGCGCGTTGAGCGTGACTGCCACTGCGCTTGTCCCGACCGCTGCATGGGCCGAACCGACGCCCACGCCGTAGACGAGCAACGGAGTCATCAGGATCGATCCCCCCGCGCCGAGCCCGGCAAGGATCAGGCCGATAAGCCCGCCACTGCCCAGCGCCGCGAGGATCATGGCGAGTTGCATGGGCTCAGGTCGCCACGCGCCGGTTCCAGGGCATCATCGCCAGCAGCTTGGCCATGCCGCACCAGCCGGTGCTGCCGGCAAAGAGGAGGCCCGCGCCGACAAATGCGGAGAGCCCCAGGAAAGCGGGCTGAACCACAAGGCCGAGGACCACGCCGATCACGACCAACGCACCGGCCGTGATCTGCACCTGGCGCATGATCTCGAGCGGGGCCTTGCTGTTGTCGGCCACCGGCAGTCCCGCTGCGCGCCAGGCATCGAGCCCGCCTTCGAGCAGGTAGGCAGGGCAGTCGCTGGCAGCGGCCAGCAGGGCCGCATTGGCGCCGGTGCGCATGCCGCTGCGGCAGTGATAGACCACGGCCGGAGCGTCGCCGACGCGGCCAAGCGCATTGATCGGGCGGTTCTCGGCGCCCGGAATACGGGCGCGGGCGTGTTCGTCGGCGCTGCGGATATCGACAAGCCTTGCGCCGTCCGTGATCAGGCGGTGGGCCTCGTCTGGGGTGATGGTGGGCAGTGTCATCAGGTTAGTCCTTTGCACAATAGAGCTGGTAGAGCGTGGCGAGCAGGGCCTCGATCCGGGGATCGGCAAGGCGGTAGCGCAACACCTGCGCCTCACGCGTGAAGGCGACGAGCCCGTCCTCGCGCAATCGGGCGAGGTGCTGCGAGAGCGCGGATTGCGAGAGGCCGACGCGCAGCGCGATGTCCCCCACCTTCATCTCGCCCGCCTCGGCGAGCGAGCAGAGCACCATGAGCCGGTGCGGATTGGCGAGTTCGCGCAGGATCGCGGCTACCGTGGAGGCGTTCGCCTCGAACGCGGCTATGTCGAGGGGAGGGTGGATCGTCATACCGACCTGTATATCAGGGATTGCTAATTTAGCAAATACTAATATAAAGACCCATGAAAGGACCCCCGACATGCCCGATGCACCTGAAATCCTTGTCTTCTTCGATGAACCGACCCAGACCGCGAGCTATCTCGTGGCCGACCCGGCAACGGGCAGCGCGGCGGTAATCGACCCGGTGCTGGACTATGATGCCGTATCAGCCCGGATCAGCTCGGCTTCGGTCGAAGCCATCATGGCGGCGGCTGAGGAGCGCAGCTGGCGCATCGAGATGGTGCTCGAAACCCATGCCCATGCCGATCATCTCAGCGGAGCGAAGCTGATTGCCGTGCGCACCGGGGCGTGGATCGGCATCGGAGCTTTCATCACGAAAGTACAGGACGTCTTCAGGCCGATGTTCGGGGCGCATGATTTGCTGCCGGATGGCGGGGACTTCGACCGGCTGCTGCATGATGGCGATGTCTTGCCGCTGGGCAACCTTGCCTTCACGGTGATGCACACGCCGGGGCACACTGCGGCCTGCATCAGCTTCGGCATCGCGGATGCGGTGTTCGTCGGAGACACGCTGTTCATGCCCGACTACGGCACCGCGCGGACCGACTTTCCCGGCGGCGATGCCCATGCGCTTTACCGCTCGATCCGCCGCCTTCTCGCGCTGCCGGTCGAGACGCGGATGTTCCTGTGTCACGACTACAAGGGCCCGGGCCGGACGGACTTTGCGTGGGAGACCACGGTCGGCGCGCAGCGGCGTGACAACGTGCACGCGCATGATGGCATCGATGAGGCAGCCTTTGTCGTTCAGCGTCAGGCACGCGATGCGGGTCTCTCGCCCCCGAAGCTGCTCCTGCCCTCGATCCAGGTAAACATCCGCGCCGGAAGGATGCCGCCTGCCGAGGCGGGGCTGGGACCGGTACTGCGTCTGCCGCTCAGCGCCGGTGATCCGCTCGCCGCTACTCTTCTGTCCTGACGAGCACCGTCTCGCCGATGAGGAAGAACAGGAAGAACGGTGCCCAGGCGGCGAGCAGCGGCGGGTAGCCGCCGAAGTTGCCCATCGCGAGCGCGGCATTGTCGACGACGAAATAGGCAAAGCCGAGCGCCATCCCTATCACCGCGCGGATAAACAGCATGCCCGAGCGCGCGAGGCCGAAGGCGGCGACCGCGCCGAGCAGCGGCATGAGCAGCGCGGAAAGCGGGCCAGAGAGCTTGTGCCACCATTTGCCCTCAAGCTCGCTGGTGCGGTACCCGGCTCCGCGGATCGCGTCGATCGATAGCGAGAGGCGGGCGATGGATTCCCCATCAGCATCGGCTTTGCGGATCACCACTTGTGCGGGGTCGACTCCCTTGGCGAAGACCTGCTCGGCGCGATAGGTCAGGCGCCGCGCGCTCTGCACGTCAAAGCCGGAAGGGCTGGTGAAATGCCAGCCGGGCTTCGCGTACCGCGCTTCGGGCGAGCGCACGATCTCGATCACCATGCCGCCGGCATCGCGGCGATACCAGCTGACATCGCGCATGCGCGTGGCCATGCCCAGGCCCTCGACCGAGCGGGCGAAGAGGATATTGGTCCCGTCCTGCAGCCAGACATTGGTCTTCACCGCGCTGTCGCGCGGGATCGCGCCGTAGTCCACCGCCTGCCAGGCCTTGAGCGTGGCGGACGAGCGCACGACGACGCGCTCGTTGAACGCGAAGGTGACGAGCGAAGTGATCGCGGCAACGAGGAACAGCGGCGCCAGCACCTGATGCGCGGAAAGCCCGGCGGCCTTGAGCGCGATAACCTCGCTGTTCTGGTTGAGCGTCATCAGCGTGATGATCGTGGCGAGCAATACCGAATAGGGCAGGAAGCGGCTGATCAGCTGGGGTATGCGCAGGCCTGCATAAGTCAGGAGTTCGCCCTGCCCGTTGCCGGGGGCGGCGAGGATGCGGCCGCTTTCGCTAAGCAGATCGAGCATCTGCAGCACGAGCACCAGCATGAGCAGCACGGCGATGATCCGCACCGCGAACAAGCGGGCGATGTAGAGCGTGACAGTGCGCGAGGGGAAGAACTCAAACTGCATCGCTGGCCTCCGCCGAGGGACCGGCAAGGCGCGGCTTGCGCGTGGCGAACAGCTTCATCACGCTGCGTGAAAGCTTGGCAAAGCCGGTTTCCAGCGCGCCGATCGGCTGGCCGCCGGGCACATAGGCAAGGCGCCAGTACATCGCCACGATCAGCGCGGCAAACAGCGCGAAAGGCCCCCACAGCGCGAGCGTGGGATCGACGCGGCCAAGGCTGGAAACGTCCTGCCCGTATTCGTTGACCTTGTGATAGGCCACCACCATCACGATCGAGACGAACACGCCAAGCGCCGAACTGGAGCGCTTGGGCGGCACGGCAAGCGCGACGGCGAGCAGCGGCAGCAGGAACATCATCGCCACTTCGACTAGGCGGTAGTTGAGGCTGGCGATGCTCTGGTAGCGGGCGGCCTGGGTCGAATCCTTGCTCCAGCCGATGCGCAGGAGTTCGGGGAGGAAATACTCGCGGTCACGCTCGCCGCGGCTGCGGAACTGCTCGATCTTGGGCAGGTCGATCGGCAAGTCGTGCGTCGCGAAAGTCAGCACGCGGGGCGAATTGATGCCCGGCCCGTCCTGCACGATCTGGCCTTCGGAGAGGCGCAGGATCACCGTATCGGGGTTTTCCTTGTTGGCAAAGAACTGCCCCTCGCGCGCGGAGATGACGAGGACCTGACCGTCTTTCGAGGCGATGCGCGCGAAAATGCCGCGCAGATCGCGGCCCTCGTCGCGGCTTGCGTCGACGCGCAGAGCGGTGCGGTCCTGCAGCGTGTTGAACTCGCCCACCTTGATCGAGGCACCCAGCGCGCCCGAGCGCAAGTCGAACTGCAATTGCTCGTAGTAGTAGCGCGAGAGGGGCTGGAGATAGCCGACGATGAGCAGATTTAGCGCGGCAAGCACCACGGTGAAGATATAGGGCATGCGCAGCAGGCGGGTGTAGGAGAGGCCCACCGCGCGCATCACATCGAGTTCGGACGACGTCGCCAGCCGCCGGAATGCAAGCAGGATGCCGAGCATCAGCCCCAGGGGAATCGCGAGGCTGGCATATTCGGGCAGGAGGTTGGCCAGCATCTTGAAGACGACGCTGACCGGGCCGCCTTCGGTCGCCACGAAATCGAACAGCTTGAGCATCTTGTCGAGCACGAGCAGCGACGCGGCGATCACGAAGACCGCGCACATCGGCACGAACACGAGCCTGGCGATGTATCTGTCGGTGGCGTTAAGGAAGGGCAAGGGCTGGGCGGCTCGCTGGACCGGAATGGTGCCTCCGGTTAGCCCGGTTCACAGGCGGGCGGAAGCCGAAAACGCCGGGGCAAGCGGGCAGGCGCGAATCACGCCTTTTCGAGCGTGCATTGCAGCGGGTGCTGGTTCTGCCGCGCGAAATCCATGACCTGATTCACCTTGGTCTCGGCAATTTCGTAAGGGAAGATCCCGCAGACGCCGACGCCCTTCTGGTGGACATGGAGCATGACCCGTGTCGCCTGCTCGAGGTCCATGTGGAAAAAGCGCTTCAAGACCATCACGACGAATTCCATCGGCGTGTAATCGTCGTTGAGCATAAGCACCTTGAACATGCTAGGCTTCTTGGGGCGGGTGCGCGTCTTGGTGGCGATGCCGACCTGGTCGTCGTCTCCGCCGCCCGGACCCTTGGGCTCGTCATCCCCTGCCGCGCGGACCGGGCGCACGGCGCAGGAGAGCGTAGACATCGCAAATGCGGCAGGGCCCTCTGAGGCGCTGGGATCGGATTTCTGAACCATGGCGTGTCCTGAATATCGCATCGCACCGACCCGCGTACAAGAGGGGGGTGCAAACTTGGCCCCAAAGTCCGGCTGAGGCGACCGCTTCTCAGCGCAAATGCTTGCAGAAACGGAAACGGGCCGGGCGGGGTTAAACCCGACCGGCCCGCAGTCCGTCTAGTGTCTGCCCGCGCCGCGGCGTGGGCAAACCGCGCCGATCAGGCGGCGTGCTTGATCTTTTCAACCGCGAGGCTGACGCGGTTCGAGATCGGCTGGAAAGCCTCGCTGGCGAGCTTGAGCATGGCTTCGCTGTTCTTCGAGGTCGCGGCCATCGCGGCGTCGAACTGCTTGCGCATCATCGCGTTCTGCTTTTCGAAGAACTCGGTCGGCGACTTCACGGCGGCCAGTTCCTTGATCTCGGCAGTCATCGTTTCGACAACCGACTTGCTCTCGGCGACATAGCTCTTGCCCATTTCCTGCAGGCCGCTGGCGAGGATCTTGGTCGATTCGACCACGGCCTCGACGTTGCCCTTGGTGAAGGCGCCCATGTCGCCCAGCGCGGCCTGGCTCTTTTCGAGCGCGGCCTTCGCCTTGTCGGCAGCGTCCTTCATTGCGGTCTGGATGGTCTCGGTCATTTCGGTGGTGGTGGTGGTCATGATGCTAAAATCCTTCTGCTTGGGGGCCGCACTCTTCGAGGAGGCGGTCGTGGTCTTGGTCTTGGTAACGGGGGTGATCGCCGTGGCGACGGGCTTGGGCGCCGGCTTTGCAACCGGAGCCTTGACCTTGCGGACCGGCGTGGGAGCCGGAGCCGCTGCAACGGCAGGCGCTGTCACCTTGCGGGGACGGCCGGGCTTGGCCTTGGGCGTGGCTTCAGCAACCGGTGCGGCCACCACTTCCACGACTTCCGGCTGCCCGAGCGGCTCGGCCGGGTGGACCGCCGCCTCGGCGATCGGCGCCGCGCTTGCTGCGGGTGCGATGTCCTTGACTTCGTCTTCCATGGTCTGACTGCTCCTGCGCCGGGCACGCCCCATCCACACAATCCAAGAGTTTGGATCAGTAGAGGACCGTGCTGCAGTGCACAAAATAGGCATCTGCAGGCGCGAGGTCAAGTTTTATTGTGCAGTGCACCATCAAACAAAAGTGCCCGAAAGTCCGGGGGCATCGCGGTGCCGGCAGGGCCCGGTTCAGCGGGTCTTCACATAACGGCCCGGCGCGTCCTCGATCACCGGGTCGCCGCGCCCTCCGGGTACGCGTTTGCCCTTGGCGGGGATGGTCGTGCTGTCCTGCATGCGGATCCACTCGATCCAGTCCGGCCACCAGCTACCCTTGGTTTCGCGCGCCCCGGCGACAAATTCGCTGAGCGTGGTGGCCGGGCCGTCGTTGCGCCAGTACTGGTACTTGCCCGCGTCCGGCGGATTGACCACCCCCGCAATATGGCCCGACCCCGCAAGCACGAAGCGCCAGGGGCCCGAGAGCAGCCGGGTGAGTTTCCAGACGCTTTCCGCCGGCGCGATGTGATCCTCGCGCCCCGCCTGGATGTAGCAGGGGGTGGCAACAAGATGGAGGTCGATCGGGGTGCCGTCGATCTCCAGCGAATCGGGCATGACCAGCCGGTTGTCGCGGTAGAGGTCCTCCAGATAGGCCTTGTGCCACTTGGCGGGCAGGTTGGTCGTGTCGCCGTTCCAGTGCAGCAGGTCGAAGGCGGGATAGTCCTCGCCAAGCAGGTAGTTGCTGACGACGTAGTTCCAGATCAGATCCGGCCCGCGCAACAGATTGAAGGTGGCCGCCATGTAGCGCCCGTCGAGGTAGCCGTCGGTCACCATGCTTTCGAGCAGCTTGATCTGGCTGTCGTCGATGAAGGTCTTGAGGTCGCCCGCCTTCTCGAAATCGACCTGCGCGGTGAAGAAGGTGGCGGAGCGTACCTTGTCCGCCTCCCCGCGCCGCGCCATCAGCGCCAGCGTTGCCGCCAGCGTGGTGCCGGCCACGCAGTAGCCGATCGTATGGGTCTGCGGCACGCCGAGCCGCTCGCGCACCAGATCGATCGCCTCGACCTGAGCCAGTACGTAGTCGTCCCAGACGATGTCGGCCATCGAGGCATCGGCCGATTTCCAGGAGACGACAAAGACAGTGACACCCTGCTCGACCGCCCAGCGGATGAAGCTTTTCTTGGGGTTGAGATCGAGGATGTAGAAGCGGTTGATCCACGGCGGGAAGATCAGCAGCGGCACTGCGAGCACATCCTCGGTCGCCGGGCTGTACTGGATCAGCTGGTAGAGCGGGGTTTCGTAGACCACTTTGCCCGGGGTCACCGCGATATTGCGGCCCAGCTCGAAGGCCTCGGGGTCGGTGTGGGTGAGCTGACCCTTGCGCAAGTCTGCCAGCAGGTGCTCGGCGCCTTTGACGAGGTTTTCGCCGCGGCTTTCCAGCGTGCGCTCGATTACCACCGGGTTGGTCATCGGGAAGTTGGCCGGGCTCAGCGCATCGACCACCATCTTGGTGAAGAACTGCACTTGTTGCTGGCGCTCGGCCGGCAGACCCTTGACCTCCGCGGCCATCGCGGTGAGCCGCTCGGAGAGCAAGAGGTAGGTCTGATGGACCAGCGCGAACCAGGGCTGCTCGGCCCAGCGCGGATCGGCAAAGCGGCGGTCCTTGCGCGGCAGCTCCGCCGGATCGGCGGCCTTGGCTGCCGGGCCCATGCCGTAGCGGCCCAGCACCGTGGTCCAGAGCTCGAGCCCGTCTTCCCAAAGCTTCGCCTGCGTTTCAGCCTGCGAGAGCGGCAGCGCGGCATACCAGTCGCCGAACAGCGATGTCCAGCGGGCCAGATCGGCCATGCGGGCGAGCACGGGTTCGACTTGTCCGGCTTGCTCGGCCCCGTAATCGAGCCACATCTTCTGCAGCTTCGCCGCCGACATTGCCCAATGCTGGAGATCGGCCGGGTCGGGCGGCGGAGTTGCGGCGGTCGGCAGGAACGGAGCGAACAGCGCCTGCACCGCCTCGCCCTGCTGGCGCATCAGATCCTCGATGACCGCCCCGTCGAGCGGGCTGTCTGGCGTCTGGGTAGGGCTTGCGGGTTCGGCCATGGTGCTCTCGTATCCCTTTGCGCGTGAATGCCCCTATAGCGCCGATCGCGCCGCTTGTGAGCCCTTCCGGTTCCCATGAACGGGCGATTGTCGTAAGGGGCCGGATGGCGCGGTGCTTTTGCCGGGCCAATGGAGTGAGTAACCCTGTCGTGACCGAAGAATTCTACCGCATGAAGCGCCTGCCGCCCTATGTCATCGCCGAAGTGAACGCGATGCGGGCCGCCGCGCGCGCCCGCGGGCAGGACATCATCGATCTCGGCATGGGCAACCCCGATCTGCCGCCGCCGCCGCACGTGATCGAAAAGCTGTGCGAAGTGGCGATGAAGCCTGATGCGCATGGCTACTCCGCGTCCAAGGGTATCCCAGGCGTGCGCAAGGCGCAGGCGAATTACTACGCGCGCCGCTTCAACGTGGAGCTTGATCCCGAGACCGAGGTCGTGATGACCATGGGCTCGAAGGAAGGGCTCGCCAGCCTTGCCACCGCGATCACCGCGCCGGGCGATGTCGTGCTCGCGCCCAATCCCAGCTACCCGATCCACACCTTCGGCTTCATCATCGCTGGCGCCACGATCCGCTCGGTGCCGACCACGCCCGATGAGCGCTACTGGGAATCGCTTGACCGCGCGATGCGCTACAGCGTGCCGCGCCCCTCGGTGGTGATCGTCAACTACCCTTCGAACCCCACGGCCGAGACTGTCGATCTTCCCTTCTACGAGCGCCTCGTCGCCTGGGCGCGCGAGAACAAGGTCTGGGTGCTTTCGGACCTTGCCTATTCGGAACTCTATTTCGACGGCAACCCGACGCGCTCGATCCTCGAGGTGCCGGGCGCGAAGGATGTTGCGGTCGAGTTCACCTCGATGTCGAAAACCTTCTCGATGGCCGGCTGGCGCGTGGGCTTTGCGGTGGGCAACAAGCAGCTCATTGCCGCGCTCACCCGCGTGAAGTCCTACCTCGATTACGGCGCCTTCACGCCGATCCAGGCCGCGACCTGCGCCGCGCTCAATGGCCCGCAGGACATCGTCGAGTCGAACCGCCTGCTCTACCAGAAGCGCCGCGACGTGATGGTTGAAGCCTTTGGCCGCGCCGGGTGGGAGATACCTTCCCCACGCGCTTCGATGTTCGCATGGGCCCCGCTGCCGCCGGCGCTGCGCGAGATGGGCAGCCTCGAATTCTCGAAGCAACTCCTTACCCACGCCGAGGTCGCGGTCGCGCCCGGTGTCGGCTATGGCGAGGACGGCGAGGGCTACGTGCGCATCGCCATGGTCGAGAACGAGCAGCGCCTGCGCCAGGCCGCGCGCAATATCCGCCGCTATCTTTCCAGCATGGGCGTCAACGCCAGCGCGGCATGACCTTTGGGAGCAGGACAGACCGATGAAATTCCACGACCGCGTCAGTGTGACCATCGCAGATCACGTCGCCCATGTCCTGCTCGACCGGGCTGACAAGATGAATGCGCTCGATGATGCCATGTTCGATGGGATCATCGCCGCCGGCAGCCACTTGCACCAGGCCAAGGGCGTGCGCACGGTCGTGCTTTCGGGCGCGGGGCGTTCGTTCTGCGCGGGGCTCGATCTTTCGAGCATGGGGCGCACCGACCGCTGGGAAGGCGGCAGCCTCGTCGACCGCACGCACGGCAATGCCAATCGCGCGCAATATGCCGCGATGGTCTGGCGGAACCTGCCCATGCCGGTGATCGCGGCGGTGCACGGGGTGTGCTTCGGCGGCGGGCTGCAGGTGGCAAGCGGCGCGGACATCCGCTTCATTGCCCCCGATGCGCGGCTGGCCGTGATGGAAGTGAAGTGGGGCCTGGTGCCAGACATGGCCGGCTATGCCCTGTGGCGCGGCAATGTGCGCGACGATGTGCTGCGCGAGCTCAGCTATACCCACCGCGAATTCTCGGGCGAGGAAGCGGTCGGCTTCGGCTTTGCAACACATGTCGATGCCGATCCGTTGGGCAGGGCAATGGCGCTGGCGCAAGAGATCGCCGGCAAGAGCCCGACCGCCGTGCGCGGCGCCAAGCTTCTCTCCAACCGCACCGCGCACATGGACGAGGACCAGATCCTCATGGCCGAAAGCAAAGTGCAGCACGAACTGATGTATTCGCGCAACCAGGTCGAGGCGGTGAAGGCGGGCATGGAAAAGCGCGCCGCCGATTTCATCGACCCCTGAGCAGGCCAGCGGCGCCGCAGGGAAAGAATCCCGTTGCGGGCGGCCCGGCGCTCGGCTAACCGCCCCGTTCCACGCTGATGCGCATCGGGGCCCGATGGCGGAGTGGTTACGCACCGGACTGCAAATCCGTTTACGCCGGTTCGATTCCGGCTCGGGCCTCCATTTCACCATTTGAAGACGTCCAATGGCGTCCGGTAAATGGCTGTTTTCCAGCATTTTTCCTGATATACTTTTCCACGTCGGTGCGTGGTCGATCCGTCCGCATCCGGGACCATTGATGGATGGCATCCCGGTGCTGGACGCAAAAAGTCCATCAATATCGGTAGCCGCAAACCGCGAGCCGCCGCCTCAGGTCCGACGCGCCAGCGCATCGGACACCCGTTCAAGCGCCGCGCTAAGAGGGTCGCGTTCACCCAGAATGCGGAACGTGCCGTTGAGGGTGAAGAAGCAGTGGCCGTGCACCGTGGCCAGCAGCGAGCGGGCGAGCGGTTCGGCTTCTGCCGTGCGCGCTTCGGGCAGGGCGCGGGCTACCTCGCGCGTCACGATGCGGACGATCGCGGTGACCTTCTCCAGATAGTCCTCGGGCGGCGCGATATCGTCGGGCAGGCGAAAGTCGTAGAGCGCGGCCCAGGCGTGGCGGTGGACCACAGCGAACTCGAAATAGGCATCCACAGCCAGCTTGAGGCGGTCGCCCCCAGCGCCTTCGAGCCTGCTTTCCAGATAGTCGCGCCACAGGTCGAGCGTGCGGCCGTTGATCGCGGAGATCAGCTCGTCGTAACTACCGAACACGTTGTAGATCGTACCGATCGAATAGCCGATCCGCTTGGCCACCTCGCGCGCGGAGAAATGCGCGAAGCCGACGTTTTCCATCTGCCGGTGGCCTTCGGCGATGATGATCTCGCGCAGCTCCGCGCGGCTGTGATCGGACCGGCGCCCCATCTCCTGCCTTCCTTCTTGTGCGATGCCGGTGCGTATGGGCACTCTGCGGTTGAGGGCGGGCATAGAGTGGAAATTGAACACTGTCTATTATTTTTATTGAACAGTGATCATTTTAGCGTTAGGCCGTAAGCGTCACATGGGGGATTCGTCCGGGTGTTCACATTCATCGCCTATATCGCCATCGCCGCCCTGGCCCTGCAGCTTGCCGATACGCGCCGCCAACTAAGGCGGGCCGAGGAGACTCTGCTGGAGGCGGCCAAGCGGATCGGTGCGTTGCAGCGCCATGCCGGACTTCTGCCGCCAAAGCCCGGCGAAGTGGTCGATCCGGCTGCTTGGCGCCCCGCCGCCGCGCCGGAGGCTCCGCCGCCTACTCCCCCTGTGGCGTCGGCTCCGGCGCCAGCGCCGGAACCAAAGCTCGAGCCTGCTCCGACACCTCGTGAGCCGGCTACGGCCGCCCATGCCGCCCCGGCCCCGGCTCCCGTTGCACGCTCTGCGCCGGAACTCGAACCAGAACCCGCTGTCAGCCTTGCCACGCGTTTCGAAGTGCTCTTCGGCAAGCAACTGCCGATCTGGGCCGGCGGCATAACGCTCGCCATCGCCGGTGTGTTCATCGTCAAATATGCCATCGACGCCGGCTTCTTTGCGCGCATCTTCACCCACGGCGTGCAGGTGATCGCCGGGTTGCTCTTCGGCACCGGGCTGATCGCCGGGGCGGAACTTGCCTGGCGCAATGAGGATCGGGTGCGCGACAGCCGTGTGCCGCAGGCGCTTTCTGGCGCGGGGCTCGCCACGCTCTATGCCAGCGTGCTCGTCGCGGCGAGCGTCTATCATCTGATCGGCCCGGCGACCGGATTCCTCGGCCTTGCCTTGACCACCGCCGTCGCACTGGCGCTGTCGCTGCGCTTCGGTGCGCCGAGCGCGGTGCTCGGCCTCATCGGCGGGCTGGTGGCGCCGACGCTGCTCGGCGCGGGCGATCCCAATGTGCCGCTGCTCACCATCGATCTTGCGCTGACGGTGGGCGGACTCGTCGGGGTCTCGCGAATGCGGCGCTGGCCGTGGCTCGCGCTGGCCGCGCTCCTCGGCGGGGCGAGCTGGAGCCTATGGCTGGTGCTCGGCGCCGGCGCGCTCGATGCGCTCTCCGCGCTTTCAACCGGCGGTCTTGTGCTCGTGCTTGCGCTTGCCCTCCCGGCGCTGACGCTCGACGGACCGCGCCGCGCGTTGCTGCGCAGCGCCTCGGCCGGGGTGGGCGCGCTGCAACTGGCGATCCTTGTCGCGATTGGCGGTTTCGTGCCGCTGCATTGGGGCCTGTTCATCCTGATCGCGGCCGCCGGGCAAGTGCTCGCCTGGCGCGACCGTGGCTTTGCCATGGTGCCCCCGATCAGCCTTGGCCTGTCGGTGCTGCTGCTGGCCTTGTGGCCCGCCCCGTCGGTGGGCTGGTTTGCCTCGATCGGCCTCGCGCTCGCCGTGATCCACGCTGGCCCGCTACTGGCGCGGCTGTGGCAGACCGCCGGCGATTACAAATCCGCGATCGAGCTTTCCGCTCTCGCCCTGGCGGCGCCCGCGCTCGTGTGGCTGCATTTCCCCTTGCTGGCCGATGCGGCGCTGGCCGGGATCACGATCGGCGCGGCGCTGCTGCCTGCCGCAGCGCTTGGCCTTGGCTGGCGCAAGAAGGAGCGGGCGGAGGACCTGCGCTTTGCCGGGCTGACCGCGGTCATGGGGCTGCTGCTGGCCGTGGCAGGCCTGCTGCTGGCGCCGCACTGGGCCGCGCCGCTGGTCCTTGCCGCGCTCGGCCTCGGTCTACTGCAGTTCGGCCAGATCGCGCGCGATCGCTGGGTCGAACCCGTCGCGGCGGTGATGAGCCTTGCCAGCCTGCCCGCGCTGCTGGCCACATCGCCGGCCGGTGCGGAACTGCCCCGCCTGCTGCAAGGCGCAGATGGCCTGGCACCCGCGCAATCGCTGCTGCGTTGGGGCGGCCTCGCGCTCCTCGTGCTTGCCTTCGCGCTGCGTTTGCGCGGGGCCTCGCTGCAGCGCGCGGCGCAGGCTCTGGCGGCGCTGCTCGGCTACGGCCTTGCGGCGCAAGTCCTGCCCGCCAGTGCGCTGGTGCTGGTCCCCGCCTTCGCCGGGGCCGGACTGCTGCTGGCGATGCAAAGGGTGCCAGCAGCGCGGCTGCTCAGCCCCGCCGCCACCTTTGCCGCGCTCAGCCTCGGCTGGGCAGCATGGCCCATGGCGATCTGGGGCATGAAGGGGCTCGAATCGATTTCCGGCCTGCCGATGCTGATCGATGATCCGATGCTCGCACCGGGGCCGGTGCTGCGGCGCCTTCTCGTGCCTGCGCTGGCGCTCGGCAGTGCGCTGTGGTTGCAGCGTGGCCGCCTTGGTCCGTCCGCGGTACGGGCCGGGCTGATCGGCAGCGGACTGGTCGGCGGGATCGCGGTTCATGTGCTTTACCGGCTCGGCTTTGCCAACGTGTTCGGCGCGGATTTCACCGCGACCGGACTGGCCCAGCGCGCCCTCTGGGAAGGGCTGCTGCTGGCTGCAGGCTGGGCCATGCTGCAACGGGCGCGACTGGACTTTGCGCGCGCCCTTCTGCTCGCTGGTACAGTCCATGCGCTGGTCTACACGGACGTTCTGCATGACCCCCTGTGGAGCGCGCAAGCAGTCGGCGCATGGCCGCTCGTCAACCTGCTCGCGCCTGCCTTTGTGATGGTGCCGCTTGGTCTTGCGCTGTTCGCACGGGCCTGGCCCCAGCGACCCGCCGCATTCGAACGGATCTGCCAGTTCGCGTGGATGGGGTCGGTTGGCCTGTTCGGCTGGGCGACGCTGCGCCAGGCTTTCCACGGCAGCCTCCTGATCGAACCCGGCGTGCTGCCGGCGGAGAACATCCTGCGCTCTCTGCTCCTGCTCGTGCTGGCGATCGGCTTCCTGTTGTGGGGCATCCGCCAGGCGCGTCATGATTGGCGGATCGCCTCACTGGTGCTGATGCTCGGCGCTGTGGGCAAGGTGTTTCTGTTCGATGCCTCGGGGCTGGAAGGCCTGCTGCGGATCGGCTCGTTCGTCGCGCTGGGCTTCAGCCTGATCGGGATCGGCTGGCTCTACAGCCGCCAGCTGGCCAAGGGCGGCGCGGACGAGGGGTAAGCCGGTGGCCCTTTGGCCCCGCTTGCCTCACCCTGCGCAATCTGGAACACCGATTCCAGCGCGAAGCCCGCAAGGAACGTTCATGTCTGCCCTGTCTCCGTTGCAGCAGAAGATCCACAGCCAGAAGGCCGACAATCCGGCGATGTATGGCGCGATCGACTTTGCGCTCGTGCCCGAACGGCTGCTGCGCGGCGATCCGGCGGCCAGCGACCTGCGCGGGCGCTGGGCGCGTGATGCGGCGCGGCTTCAGGCCAACACGGCGCTGATCGAGCGCATGGAAGCCTATACCATGCTCGGCGATACGGTAGCGGACCCCTATGCCGCGCTGATGCCGCAGCTCGGTTTCCGCCCGCTGGTCGACATGCTGGTCAAGGCCTGCGACGCCGGTCTCGAGGCGGTGCCGGACGCGCCGGAGGAACTGCACCGCTTCATCCGCGCGATGGAGGCGCGGCCGGCCTGGGTCGACATGAAGCTCGTCGAGGAGGGGGCCCGGCTCCAGCGCAATGCCATGGCGCATTTCGCGCCCTGGGCGATCCGCGGCGGGTTTGTCGCAACCTTCATGAACAAGTATGCCGCGCTGCCCATGGCGCTAACCGGTACGCTGTCAAACGCCACCGCCGCGCGGCGCATCAAGGAAACCGCGACCTTCTTCGGCACCAGCACCTTGCCCGGCGCGCTCGAACGCTTCGGCCCCGGCTTCAAGGCGGCGGCGATGGTACGCCTGATGCATTCGATGGTGCGCTTCAACGTGCTTTCCCGGGCGCGCTGGGACCAGGCGGTCTATGGCATCCCGATCCCGCAGGTGGACCAGATGCCCGCCGGCCTCATCAGCGACTTCTTCCTTTCGACCAAGGCGCTCGGCGAGCGGCGCACCCGCTTCAACGCCGAGGAGCGCGCGCAGGTCGAGCTCAGCCGATATCGCTGCTTCCTGCTCGGGCTGCCCGAGGACCTGCTGGCCGACACCCCGCAAGGCATCGTCGACAACTGGAACGCGCGCATGGTCACCCTGCGGCGCGGGTTCGACGATACGACCTGCGGCGAATTGCTGCGTGCGACGATGGCGGCGGACCTCGGCGATCTGAGCACCCCGCAAGGGCGGCTGCGCGAACAGTTCGAGCGCAGCTTTTCGAAGATCTACTTTCTCGAGAACTTCTGCGACGGCAAGGAAGCGCGGGCGCGCGAGTATGGCGTGGACATCGAACCGGGCGACCGCATCCGCGCGGGCCTGGTCGGTGCGCGGGTCATGGCCGGGATCAATGCCCATCGCCTCGCGCGGCAGCTGCCCGTTATCGACACGCTGGCGGACCGGCTGCTTGTCGGCAAACTGAAGCGCTATCTCGGCACGCTGGGCCACGCCGAATTCACCACCGATGCCAGCAAATACAAGCCGGCTACGGCAACCAGAACGGCTTGAACACCATGACCGGCATTATCCTGCACGAGTACGGTTCCTCGCCTTTCTCGGAAAAGATGCGCATCTGCTTCGGCATCAAGGGGCTGGCGTGGTCGGCGGTCGATCAGCCGGTGATCATGCCCAAGCCCGATCTCGTGCCGCTCACCGGCGGCTACCGGCGCATCCCGGTGATGCAGATCGGCGCGGACATCTACTGCGACAGCGCGCTGATCGGGCGCGAGCTGGAGCGGCGCTTTGGCGGCCCCTCGCTTTATCCCGCAGGCTCGTCCGGCTTTGCCTCGGCGGTGGAGCAATGGTGCGACAAGGGACTGTTTCAGGCGGCGGTGATCGCCATTTTCGGCACGCTGGGCGATCAGGTCGATCCCGCCTTCGTCAAGGACCGCGAAGCGCTTTCCGGCCAGCCGTTCAACATTCCCGCGATGAAGGCCATGGTGCCGTTCGCACTCAGCCAGATCCGCGCGCACATCGCGCTGCTGGCGGATCATCTGGCCGATGGCCGGCGATTTCTGGAAGGCGATGCGCCGGGGCTGGCAGATGCGGCGGCCTACTACAACTTCTGGTTCATCTTCAATTTCTGCCCGGTGCTGGTCGATAGCCTGATGGAAAATGACGGGGTGGACGACTGGTACGGCCGCGTTACCGAGATCGGCCATGGCGCGCGCGCGGTGATGACCCCGGCCGAAGCCATCGCCATCGCGCGTGATGCAGAGCCCGCGCCCACAACCGTCCTGCCCGCCGACGCGGAGCTTGCCGGTCGCCGCGTGCGCGTTGCCGCCACCGACTACGGCTGCGATCCGGTCGAGGGCATTCTCATTGGATCGACCCGCAGCAGTGTGACCCTGCGGCGCGAGGTTGACGGGATCGGCACTCTCGCCGTCCATTTCCCCCGCCTCGGCTTCCGGATCGAGCGCGCCGGCGACTGAGCCCCGCAATTCGTTCGTTGACCAATCGGCTGCGCGTGGCATGGCCGCGCGGCGCAGTTTGGAAGACAGATGACCTCGCCCGTTTCCGCTCCCGATGGCTTCTTCGTTGTAGAGGCCGACCGCTACGTGCCCACTCGCCACAGCCGGGGCTACTGGATGCCCGGCTCGCTCAACGGTGCCGCCGTCGCCAGCCTTCTGGCCGCGGTGCTGGAGCAGCGCCATGTCGAGCCCGGCTGGATTCCCGTGCGCTTCGTGGTCGATCTGCTCGGCATGGCGCGCGACGAGCCGCTCGAGGTGTCGACCCGCGTCGTCAAGTCAGGCGGCCGCCTGCGGCTGGTTGAGGGCGAGATCGTGCAGGGCGGCCAGCTGGTCGCCCGCGCGTCCCTGCAGTCGCTGCGCGAGACCGAGGCGCCGGCGAACCCCACATGGCAATCCGCCCCCTGGTCAGCGCCGCATCCCGAGACAGTGGCGGCGGCATCATGGAGCCCGGCTTTCGAGATCAGGCCGCTGCCGCCCGAAGCGGCGCGCGTAACGCGTGCCCCGCTGCCGCCCGGCGATGCGGCGCAGTCGAACATGCCGGTGCTGGGCCCGCTCGCTCCTATCGCCAACCGGCAGACCTGGCTGACGGTAAGGCGGACGGTGATTGCCGGAACCCCGCACACCCCGTTCACGCGGCTCGCCACGGCGGCGGATTTCGCCAGCCCCTTCTCGCACAGCAGCGAGACGGGCATCGACTACGTGAATACCGACTTCACGATCTACCTTCACCGCCTGCCGGTGGGGGAATGGCTCGGCTTCGAAATGGTCGGCCACAGCGCCCGTGCCGGGATCGGCATCGGCGAATGCTGGGTGCACGACGAGGCGGGTCCGCTTGGCACGATCAACGTCTCGGCCCTCGCGCAGACCCGGCGCGGCTGAGGTCAGGCTTCCAGACCCTCCGCCCCCTCCGGCGCGGCGAGGCGCTGCAGGACCAGCGGCAGCTGGTCGTTGCCGAAATAGAGGAAGCGGCCATCGACGATCAGCGTGGGTGAGCCGAAGGCGCCGCGGTCGATCGCTTCCTGCGTGTTCTCGCGCAGCCGGGCCTTGCAGGCATCGCTCGACGCCGCCGCGCGCAGGGCTGCGCCGTCAAGGCCGCAGGCATCGGCGATCCGTTCAAGTTCCTCCGGCTCGTCGATATTGCGCTGCTCGGTAAAATAGGCCTCGAACGCGGCTTCGCTGAAGCGCAGCAGGGCTTCCGGATCGTCTTCCAGCGCGCAGCAGAACCGCATGGCGTGGACGGACTTCACCGGGTGGTGCGGGGAAGGAAAGTTCATGGGCAAACCGGCAAGGCGCGCCCATTCCTTCAGCCAGATGAAGCTGCGGCGGAAGCGCGGATCATCGGGGTTCTGGCGGCTTTCATAGACCCGCTGGTTGACCGCGTTGAACACTCCGCCGACCAGAAACGGCCGCCAGCGCACGGCCACATCCATGCCAGCGATCGCCGCCCGAAAATTGGCAAAGGCGATCCGCGTCCACGGAGAGGACAGATCGTAGAAGAACTCGACGCTGCGGCTCATGGCTTGTCCTCCGTTATGCCGAACAGCACGCGGCGCGCTTGCGCATCGTCTTGCGGCCGCCGGTTGATCCGGTCGCTGCCCACGTCCATGCCCCGGCGCAGGGCGGGCCGCTGCTTGAGCCGCTCGTACCAGCCATGCAGCGCGGGAAAATCGGCAAGGGGAAGCCCCTGCGCCTTCCACGTCCGGATCCACGGGAAGCAGGCCATGTCGGCAATCGAGTAATCCTCGCCCGCAACATGGGGCTCGCGCGCCAGTTGCCGGTCGAGCACACCATAGAGCCGCAAGGCCTCGGCGCGGTAACGGTCGGTGGCATAGGCGATGCGTTCCGGGGCATAGAGCCGGAAGTGCCCGTGCTGGCCGAGCATCGGGCCAAGGCCGCCCACCTGCCAGAACAGCCATTCCATCACCTGCTTGCGTCCCCTGAGGTCGGCCGGCAGGAACTGGCCGGTCTTTTCGGCCAGGTAGAGCAGGATCGCCCCGGTCTCGAACACCGGGATGGGCTCGCCGCCATCGGCGGGCGCGTGGTCGATGATGGCGGGGATGCGGTTGTTGGGGCTCACCGCCAGAAAGTCCGGCGCGAACTGCTCGCCTTTGCCGAGATCGATCCAGCGGACGCGGTAGGGCAAGCCGCATTCCTCCAGCATGATCGTGATTTTCCAGCCGTTGGGCGTGGGTGCGCTCAGCAGTTCGATCATGGCCGCACCCTCCCCGGTTGGCTTGTGCCGTTGATGGCCTCCCCGTCAGCTATATCGGGCGCGGCGCGCGAGGCAACATGCGGCGTGGTCTCGGCACTCCACAGGTTGAGCCGCATTTACCATCGGCACGCCGCTCTTAGGGACAACTGCGTAGGGCAGCGGCGCGCTTTTTTTCGTCAGGTTTACGATTTGGAAGGCGATCCCGCCGCATGGACGCAGCGTGGGGCCCCCTCTGTGCCCGCCGCCAGGCAGTTTCGGCCGGGCAGCAGCGCAGGGTCAGGGTCCCGGTCTCCTTGAGGCCAGTCTGTTGAAGGAACATCGCCACATGTCGCGCCAGTCGAATGCAATGGGAGGCAAACTCGGCGCCCACGTGCGATCGCTGATCGTCGGCCTGCTGCGCGATACGGCGGGCAACACGTTGGGCATCGCGCTTGCCACGATGATCCTGCTCGTCAGCCTTGCGGGCAGCGGGACCGACATGGCGCGTGCCTACATGACCAAGACAAGCCTGCAGAACGCCTGCGACGCGGGTGTGCTGGCAGGGCGCAAGGCCATGGCGACTTCGGGTACCTACGGCACACCGGAGACGGCGAAGGCGAACAAGATGTTCAACTTCAACTTCAACCCGAACGCCACCAACGCAAACTCGATCACCTTCAACACCTCCTCCACCGGCACCGGCGCGGTGAGCGGGACGGCGACCACCGTCATGCCGACGGTGGTCATGGGCATTTTCGGGTTCAGGACGATCACGCTGACCGTGGCGTGCAGCGCCGAACTCCAGATGGCGAGCGCCGACGTGATGTTCGTGCTCGATACCACCGGCTCGATGGCCTGCGACCCCAACGGGACTGACTGCGACAGCGACTCGACCTCGAAGATCATGGGCCTGCGCCAGGCGCTGCGTGATTTCTACAAGACCGTGGCGGCCGCCGTGGTCGACAAGACCAACACGCGCATCCGCTTCGGCTTCGTGCCCTATACCACAACCGTGAACATGGGCGCGATTGTCGCGGCCGGGCAGATGCCGACGAGCTATTTCGCCAATACCCAGCCCTTCCAGACCGCGCTCGCGAACTTCAACACGCCGGTCTATATTCCAACGGTCGGCTCGCCGGTGGCCAGCACCGAGACTTACGGCTCGAACATCACGCAGACCCAGTGCAACAGCTACGGGGTGAACAACTATCCCAGCGCAGGCAGCAACCCTGTGAACTCGGGCGGTCCGGCCCCGACCGCTACCGTCCAAACGACCTATTCGTACAAGTCATGGACCAAGGTCGGCACAAGCACGAGCACTGTCGGCACTTGCGTGCGCAACAAGTCGGTGACGACGACGACCTATGTCACGCGCTACCAGTTCACCAACTGGACCTTCAAGGCCGCAACGATCAACGTGAGCGCGTTCAAGGGCATGGGCAGCGTGCCGGTCGTGACCGATATCGCCTCAAATGCGACGGTGCCCAACCAGGGCACCTATGACATGCCCTCGCTCGCCGCGCTCAATGGCACCACCGGTGTGACCGGCCTTACCACGACCAATGCCCAGTGGGATGGCTGCATCGAGGAACGCCAGACCGCGCAAAACCTCGCCATGAACCCGGTGCCCAGCGGCGCGACCGATCTCGACATCGACTCGGTGCCTACAACTGATGCTACGCGGTGGAAGATCTACGAGAATGATCTGCTGTGGTATCGCGGCAGCACCAATACGACCTCGCGCACCGAAACCAGCCTCCAGAGCGACACCTACCGCGAGAATGCGCAGTGCCCGCCGCGCGCCAAGCTGTTCACGGACGTCGACACGTCGGCCCCGACTGTCGTGCCGACCTGGCTCGAAACCTACATCACCACGCTGGTGGCAAGCGGCAGCACCTACCATGATATCGGCATGATCTGGGGTGCTCGCCTCGGCAGCCCGACCGGGATCTTTGCCAGCAACGTGACTGTGGATTCGACGAAGTATCCCTCGGTCAGCCGCCACATCATCTTCATGACCGACGGCGAGATGGCACCGTCCACCACATCCTACAGCGCCTATGGCGAAGAGCTCTACGACAACCGCGTGGCGCCCTCGGGCACGTCGAATTCCACGCTGACCAATTATCACAACAACCGCTATCTTGCGGCCTGCACCAAGGCCAAGAACCTCGGCTATACGGTGTGGGTGATCGGCTTCGGCCAGTCTCTGACGACGCAGATGACCTCCTGCGCCACCGCGGGCCGCGCCTACTACGCGAGCGATACCACCGCGCTCAACAACACCTTCAAGTTCATCGCCGGCCAGGTGGCCGACCTGCGGATCAACAAGTGATGGCCCCCTCCGCTCCAGCCGGGCGCCCAGCCCGCCTCACGTTCCGCCGCCTGCTTCGCGATCGTCGCGGCGTGAGCGCGGTGGAGTTCGGTTTGACCGCACCGATCCTGTTCCTGGTCGTGTTCGGCACGCTTCAGATTGCGCAGGCCTATTACGTCAAGACAGTACTCAACGGTGCGGTGAATTCCGCGGCGCGCAAGTCCTCGTTGCAGAGCGGCCAGACCGGCTCGACCTCGCTCGACACACTCGTCTCGAAGATGATCAAGTATGTCATGCCGACGGCGAACGTGACTTTTACCCGGAAGAACTATTCCGAGTTCTCCGCGGTCGGGATGCCGGAAGACTTCACCGACACCAACAAGAACGGCAAGTACGACTCGACCGAGTGCTTCGTCGACATGAACGCCAACGGGGTGTGGGACTCCGACATGGGCAAGTCCGGCCTCGGCGGCGCGAACGACGTCGTCGTCTACACGGTCACCGTCTCCTACAAGCAGTGGTTCGGTTTTGCGAAGATGTTCGGCCTGCCCGAGAACCAGACCATTCCTTCCACCACCATCCTAAAGAACCAGCCCTTCGCCACGCAGGCGAGCCGCTCGGGAACATCGGTATGCCCGTGACCGCAAGTCCTTTGCTGGCTCCCGCCACCGCTTTCGGCCGCGTCCGTGCGCTCTGCACCCGCTTTGCGCACGATACCGGGGCGACCAGCGCGGTCGAGCTCGGTCTTGCCCTGCCGTTCCTGATGGGTCTCGCGCTCACCGGGGTGGAAGTCGTCAGCCTCGCGCTTATTCACGTCAAGCTCAACCAGCTTGCGATCACCGTGGCCGACAATGCCAGCCGCGCGAAGCAGACGCAGGTCAACGGCGCGCCCCAGTTCCGCGAATACGATGTGAACCAGGTTTTCCGCGCCGCCGCGCTGCAGGCGGAGGATCTCGACATTCCGAACAACGGCCGAGTCATCCTCTCCAGCCTGCAGGTCAATTCCTCGAACGGGCAGTGGATCGCGTGGCAGCGCTGCTGGGGCAAGAACACCTGGGCCTCGCGCTATGGCGTGCAAGGCACCGGCGCCACCGGCACCGCGTTCAAGGGTATGGGCTATACCTCGACCAAGATGACCGCCGATACCGGCACCGCGATCATGTTTGTCGAGATCGCCTACAACTACAAGCCGTTCTTCCTTGGCAGCATTCTTCCGGCCAAGCTCATCCGCAAGGAAGCCGCGCTCTATGTGCGCGACGACCGCGACCTGACGCAGATCTACAACCCCTCGCCCACGCAGACGGTCGCGAGCTGCTAGGCCGCAGGCTCGGCTGACGGCGCGGGAACGAACCGGCTGATCGCCCAGGCCACTGCGCCGAACCACAGCGCGCCGAGCACCACTGCAAGGATCGCCTGGCGGAAATCCTCGCCCTTCTGGATCACCGGCGCGTTGAGCACGGTGATGAACAGCATCGTGCTCTGGTTGCAGAAGAACGCCGCGCGCCCCGCCACGACGAGGAACACTGCGCCGATCATCAGCAGCAGCGCGAGCGCGATGATTGCGGGGCTGCCCTGCATTGTGCCGGTCTGCAGCAGAAAGCTCATCCCTGCGCCGGTGAGCGCCCCTGCCAGCGCGGCGGGCAGGGCCTTGAGCGAGAGCTCGTGCAGTGCCGACCAGGCCCAGAGGAGCAGGAAGCCAGCGTAGAGCGGCACGACCTTTAGCCATGCGCCCAGCGCGACGAACCCCGCGATCACGACGATCACGCCAAGGGTGACGATGGCCGCCTGCCCCAAAGGCATGGGGGCAGCAGGCGCGGCGGCGCCAGCGGTGGTGGACATGACAGGGCTCTCCCAAAGTGCCCGGTGCGGATGGCCCGCCCGGATCTGGCGCAAGGCTCGCCTGCGGCCCAGGCAATGTCAACCGCGCGGGGGTGTGGGCGGACTTTGCCCCGTGCGGTCACGGTGCTAGGCCCCTTCCCATGATTGCGCATCTCGACCCCTTCCTCGCCATTTCCATTTCCGCGCTCGCCCAGCGCCTTGTCGCGGAGGGCCGCTCCGTGATCCGCATGGAGTACGGCCAACCTTCGACCGGCGCGCCCGCCGCCGCGCTCGCCCGCGCGCGCGAGGTGCTGGACGCGGAGGACAAAGGCTATTGGGAGAGCCCGGACCTGCTTGCCCGGCTGGCCCGCCATGTGACCGAAACCACCGGGGCGGCGACTGCGCCAGAGCAGATCGTGCTGACCTGCGGTGCCTCGCCGGCGCTGGTCATCGCGCTGTCGCTGCGCTTCGGGCCGGGTGCGCGCGTCGCCATCGCGCGGCCGGGCTATGTCGCCTATCGCAACACAATGCGCGCGCTGTTCATCGAGCCGGTGGAGCTGCCCTGCGGTCCCGAGGTCGGCTACCAGATCACCGCCGCCGCGCTCGCCGCGCTTGATCCCGCGCCGGACGGCGTGATCATCGCGAGCCCCGCCAACCCCACCGGCACGGTCATCGTGGCCGAAGAGATGGCGGCGATTGCCGAAGTCTGCCGCGCGCGCGGCATTCGCATCGTCTCGGATGAGATCTATCAGGGCATAACCTACGGCGCCCCCGCAAGCTCGATGCTTGCGTTCGAACCCGATGCGATCGTGGTCAACAGCTTTTCCAAGTACTTCAGCATGCCCGGCTGGCGGCTCGGCTGGCTGGTGGTGCCGCCCGACCAGGTGGAGCCCGCAAGGGCGCGCATGGGCAATCTGTTCCTGACGCCGCCCACGCTCAGCCAGCATGCCGGGCTCGTCGCGCTTGATTGCACCGATGAGCTTGATGGCCACGTGCGCACTTATGCGCGCAACCGCGACTTGTTGCTGGCGGCGCTGCCCGCCATGGGCCTTGCCCGCATCGCCCCGCCCGACGGGGCGTTCTACGTCTACGCCGATGTCGGCCACCTGACGGACGACAGCATGGCCTTCTGCATCAGGCTACTGGAGGACACCGGGGTTGCGACCGCGCCGGGGATCGATTTCGATCCGGTCGAAGGGCACCGCTTCGTCCGGTTCAGTTTCGCTGTCTCGACCCCGCTGGTCGAGGAAGCCATCGCGCGGATGGTGCCCTGGTTCCAGGCGCAAGGCGCGGCCGCGCAGGGCTGACACGAAAAAGGGGGCAGCCTTGCGGCCGCCCCCCGATCGGTTGCGAAAGTCCGCGCCTTAAAGCGCGATGGCGAGCGAGGCGCGGGCCGAATAGCCAGTGCCGCCGCCTTCGAGCTTTTCGTAGCCGCCGCTGATCTTCCACGTGTAGTCGAGCCCGCCCTGGATCAGGCTGACTTCGCCGGTCCAGGCCGAAGGCATCTGCTGGCCGGTAAGCGTGAAGGTATCGCCGCCGCTGGCGGCGCCGCGGTTGAATGTCGCAATCGTGTTGCCCACTTCGCCCGAAATGCGGCTGCGGCGCCCGCCTTCAACCTCGACCGTGAAGGGGCGGTTTTCGTAGTTGCCCGGCGCCGTGCTCCAGCTCGCGACAAGCGTTGTGGTGCCGTTCACCACCTGGCTGGTGCGGCCCGCCAGCGTCAGCGCCAGAGGGGCGTTGCCGGTTTCGGTGTAGCCGTTTTCCTTCAGGCGGAAGTATTCGATCGTCGCGCGCGGCTTCAGCTTGAAATGTTCGCCGACGTTGATCGCATAGGACACACCGCCAGCGCCGGAGATCATCGTGCCCTTCCACTTGCCGCCCGCGCCGTAGCTGAACGACTGGCTGTCGACAGTGCCGGTGAAGGTGCGGGTCGAAGTGAACGAGGGCCGGCCATAGCCGATCCGCGCATAGGCATAGAGCGGACCTGAGGCGAGCCGCCAGAAGGCCGCTACCTCGACATCGCTGACCTTGACCTTTTGCGTGGCGTCGGTGGTCGAATTGCCCGAAAAGTAGGTGAACGAGCCGCCGAGATGGCCAAAGCCGAACTTCTTTTCAAAGCCCAGCGAGAGCCCGCCGCCGCTGTTGCTGTAGCCTGCCGTGGTGCCGGCGGTCTTCTTGCCCTTGAAGTAGATCGGCTCGAGCCAGGCGCCGGCATCGCTGATCGTGAACCAGCTCGAATCGTCGTCGATCCGCCGTGCGGCAAGGCGCGTGCCACGGCTGAGGAGATCCAGCGATCCGCCGGCATAGTCGGGCAGCATCTGGTTGAACTGGGTCTGCAGCGCGGCGGTATCGGCCACCTGCAGCAGGCTCGACTGCAGCAGCGTGTCCTTGCCCGCATTGGCAAGGATTGCGCTGTAGGCCTGCGACTGCGGCAGATTGAGCCCGATCTCGCTCGCCGACTTGCGCGCGATCGTGAGCGTCACGTCATTGCCCACTGCGGCGATCGCGCCCTTGTAGAGCACCGGCATGTTGAGCGCCGAGGCGCCGACGTTGGACCCGCCGGTCAGCGTGCCGGCGCTGAGCACCGTATAGGTGCCCTCGGCCTTGGTCAGCGAGGTGATCCGCGCCGAGATCTTGGAGCCGCTGGCGAAGTTCGCGGTATCGGCCACCAGCTTGGAGGCGGTGCCCGTCGCGCCGTCGACATAGACGCCGAGCGTGCCGTTGGCGCCGACGTCGAGCGACTTGATCGTTGTCGTGGTCGCCGCGTTGGCACCGAAAGTGCCGCCATTGACGGTCACCGCCAGCTGCGATCCGCCGGTCACGGTGCCGCGGTAGATCGCCTTGTCGGCAAGGGTCAGGGTGCCCACCTGGTCGTTCAGGATCAGCGTGCCGGTGAAACGCGAATTGCCCGCCATGCTCATCGAAGCGGTGCCAGCGCCGAAATCGACGTCGCCGATGTACTTGGCATCGTCGGCCAGCTTCACCGTGTCGTTGCCCGCGCCGAGGAACGTCTTGCCGGTGATCTTGCCCGAGCCGACGTCGAGCGTATCGTTGCCGCTGCCGGTGTAGATGTTGCCGGTGATCGAGGTGTAGACCTTGGCCTTGTCCGGATCATAGCCGGTCGCGTCCTTCTCGGTCTTCTGGGAGGCGGCGTCGGTGGTGTTGAGATACTGCTTGATCGTCACGCCCGAGGTATTGGACGAAACATCGATCGCGGCGAGCTGGTCCTCGCTCGAACCGGTGACCGAGATGTCGCCGGTGTTGTCGATTGCGGTCAGCGTGCCCGACAGGTCCTTGATCGCCGAGGACGAGCCGATGCCCGGCTGGCTGATCACCGCGCTGATCGTACCGCTGTTGTAAAGCGAGCCGACCGTCGAGCCGGCATTGATGAGAATGCCGACTGCTGCCGAATCAACCGTGGTCGCGGTAATATTGCCGCTGACGCCGATGCCCTTGGTCAGTGTGACATTGCCGCCCTTGCCGCCAATCACCACTGCCGAGGCATTGGTCGAGCTGTAGGTGGCGCCGGCCGTCACGCTGCCGTCGATGCCCAGCGAATAGGTGCCGGTGCTGCTCGCGCCGCCGCCAACCGTGATGTTGCTGGCGCCGCCGACCTGGATCGCCGGGCTGTTGCCATAGGACTGGATCGAGCCGGTGGTCTCGGTGGTCGAGCCGCTGGTCGAAGCCGTGGTCACGATGATCCCGCCGCCGACGTTGCCGTTGATCTCGACTGCGGCCTTGCCGGTGGAAAGCGCGCTGCGCGGCAAGGTCTGGGTGCTGCCGTCGTCTGCGGTGTAGGTGGTCGCCTGCGAGAGCGAGCCGTTGATCTTGACGATCCCGCCGACGTCGCCGTTCACCACAAGCGCCTGCGTGCCGCTGCCGATCATGCCGATCGTGCCGCCCGCGCTGACATTGCCCGAAACCGCGCCGGTGCGGATGCCGACCGAATTGTCGCCCTTGACCTTGATCGTGCCGGAGTTGGTGACCGAACCGGTCAGCGCCGAGTCTATGGCGATGCCGGCCGAGTTCACCCCGTCCACCGTGATCGTGCCGCTGTTCGAAACGTTGCCCGTCACTGCGGCGCCGGGCGCCACGCGGATGCCGTAGCGCCCGCTCGCCTGCGCGATGGGGCCTTCGGGGATGCCGTTCTTGTCGCTGTCGGGGGCGGTGAAGGTTTCGATCACCTGGATTGTGCCGGCGTTCGAGATGTTGGTGGTCGTGCCGCCCTGGACCACGATGCCCGCAGCGCCGTCGCCGGCGCCCATGTCGAGCTTGCCGCCGTCCTGGACGGTTACGTCCTTCGATGCATCGACCGTGACCGCCGTGCCGGTATCGAGCTTGATCGAACCGTCCTTGGCCACTGTCACCGCACCTGCGGCAGACGTCAGCAGCGGAACGGTCGTTGCGGTGCTCACAGTGGTGTCGGCAAGGGCCGGGCTCGCTGCCGCGAGGAGGGCGACCGGGGCGGCCGTGGCGAGGAGGCGGGCCGCGTGCTTCACGGTGCGGGCGATCGGGGTCGAGCTGTGCATCGGTATCGTGTCATCCGGCAAGGGGAGGGGCTGCCTCGCGGCAGTCCGCGCCCATATGGTACCCTCTCCGGCGCGCCGCGTCATCGCGTGCCGGCATTCAGTGGTGCAAAATCGCCCGCAACCACGCCAGAATGGCCGTAGCAGCACGCGATTTGGGCGCCTCTTAACGCGATTCTGCGCCATGCCTTAGCGGAAAATTTCAGCAACCCCGCGCGCCGGTAAAGTTCCCGTTCAGGTCCGGCGTCCCCGCCCGGGTCCGGGCGCATCGGGCACCAACCTGAAAGCGCTTGCGGGGCGCGGCGGGCGTGGCCATGGTGCGGAGCTGGGGGTCTGGGGCATTTTCATGGAAGAGGCCAGTGGCTGGACGCATTCTGCTCGTCGAGGATGATCAACAGATCGCCGACTACATCGTCTCGGGCCTTGCCGAGGAAGGCTTCACGGTCGACCGTGCCGACAATGGCCGGGACGGGCTGTTTCTCGCCACCGACAGCCTGTTCGATCTTGTCGTGCTCGACCGGATGCTGCCCGGGATGGACGGGCTCGCGCTGCTGAAAGCGATGCGCGCGGCCGACGTGCCGACCCCGGTGATCCTGCTTTCCGCGCTTGGCAGCACCGATGACCGCATCTCCGGGCTGACCGCCGGCGCGGACGATTATCTCAGCAAGCCCTTCTCGTTCGGCGAGCTGCTCGCGCGGATCCATGCTCTGCTGCGCCGCGCCGCGGGCGGGGTGCGGCAGGCGCAGGAAACCACCTTGCGCTGCGCCGATCTCGAGCTGGACCGGCTGACCCGGCAGGTGAAGCGCGGCATGCGCAAGATCGCGCTCCAGCCACGCGAGTTCCGCCTGCTCGAATACATGCTGATGCACGCGGGTGAGGTCGTCACCCGCACCATGCTGCTCGAGGCGGTGTGGGACTATCACTTCGATCCCGGCACCAACGTGATCGATGTCCACATCAGCCGCCTGCGCCGCAAGATCGATGACGGCGAGGTGCGGGCCCTGTTCCACACAGTGCGCGGCGCGGGCTATCGTCTGGCGGTAGACTGATGGCGCGGCTCTTGCCCCGGCGAGGCCTCTCGCCGACAATGCTGCGCCTGATGAGCGCGATCTTCGTGCTCCAGGTTCTGTCGAGCGCTCTCGCGATCCTGTTCCTGCGCGGGCAGATGCTCGACGTCGTACGGATCGACCGCGAGCGGCAGGTAATCGACGTGCGCGACGACCTGCTCGCCGCCTATTACGACGGTGGGCGCGAGGAACTGGCGGACTTCATTACCGCGCGGCGCGGCAGCGCGGCGGACCCTGCGGTGTTCATCGCGCTCACCGGCAAGAATGCGCCGGTGTTGAGCAACCTGCTGCGCGTGCCGACCATCCTGCCTGCCGCTCGTCCGCAGCCGGTCGCCGTGCAGCGCGGGGTTGGCCAGCCCCCTGCGGAGGGGCTCGCACTCGTCGGCCAGCTGCCTGATGGCGAGCGGCTCGTGGTCGGGGTGGTGAGCCTTTCGGAACGGCGCATCGACCTTGCCTTTGCGACCGCAGCGGGCCTGACCATCGCGATTTCGGTGCTGATGGCGCTGCTCAGCGCGGCGGTGGTTGGCATTGTCATCAGCCGGCGCACGCACCTCATTGCCGAGACCGCCGCCGAGCTTGCCTCGGGCAATTTTGGCGCGCGCGTCCCGATCGAGGGCACGGGGGATGGCTTCGACCACCTGCGTCGGCAACTCAATCTCATGGCTGAGCGCATCGGCGAGCTTGTTGCGCAGCTCGGCGCGGTTTCGGGGGCGCTGGCGCATGATCTGCGCTCACCCGTCGCGCGCCTGTCCGCCGCGATTGATCTTGCGTTGGCGCGGGTCGAGGATCCGCGCGCGATCGAGGCGCTGCAATCTGCCCGCGCCGATGCCGATGCGCTGCGCGCCATGCTGGAAACGGCGCTCGAAATCAGCATGATCGAAGGCGGCGTGGTGGAGGATCGCCGCCGCCCACTCGACCTGGCCGCCGTTGCCGAGGATCTCGTCGAGCTTTACGATCCGCTGGCCGAGCAGTCCGGCGTGCGGCTCGAGGGGCGGCTGGAGGCGGTCACTGCCTCAGCGGACCGCGAACTGGTCTCGCGCGCGCTCGCCAATCTCATCGACAACGCGCTCAAGTATGGCGGCAAGACAGTCACTGTCTCCACCGGCATGCGGCGCGATGCCAATGACGTGCTGTGGGCCGAGATCGCGGTTGAGGACAACGGTGTCGGCATTGCGCTCGCCGACCGGGCCCGCGCGGTGGAGCGGTTTGTGCGGCTCGACGACGCGCGCACTCGCCCTGGCGGAGGGCTTGGCCTTGCCATGGTCGCCGCGGTGGCGCGCCTCCATGGTGGCAGCTTCGAACTCTCCGATCCCTCTTCAGGCAGCAAGGGCCTTGTGGCCACCCTGCGCCTGCCCTGTTGAGACGCGTCCCGTCCGCTCGAGCTTGCCCCAGCCGATGCCAAGCCCCTGCAGCGCCGCGCCGACCGCGCGGATCACCACGCTGTACATCAGCTGGCGATAGACAAAGCGCTGACTGAGCAGCAACAGCGGCGGGAAGCGCCGCTCGCGCACATCGAGGCGGTAGGCGACCCAGCCGCAAATCAGGTCGATCAGAGTAAACGCTGCCCAATAGAGCCCCATGCGGAGCACGTCGGTCTGCGTCTGCGCCCAGCCGTGCTGCATCACCCTGACCACCGTGCCGACAATTGAAACGGCAAGCGCCAGATCGATCAGCGGCGAGATCAGCGCGAAGAGGATCTGGAACAGCCAGGCCTGCGGCATGCCGACGAAAGCAAGACCGGCGGGCTTGCGCTGCCACAACACCGGGCGGTGCTTCCACAGGCACTGCAGCGTGCCGAATGCCCAGCGAAAGCGCTGCTTGGAAAGCGCGGCCAGGGTCTCGGGCGCCTCGGTCCAGGCCACCGCGTCCTCATCGTAGCACACCTTCCAGCCCTTGCGCTGGATCGCGATGGTGAGGTCCTGGTCCTCGGCCAGAGTGTTCTCGGGATAGCCGCCGACATCGTTCAGCGCGCTGCGCCGCCACGCGCCGACCGCGCCCGGCACAACCATGATCGCGCCGAAGCGGGTGAGCGCGCGGCGCTCGATGTTCTGCGCGGTGATATACTCCACCGCCTGCCAGCGCGTGACGAGATTGACCCGGTTGCCAACCTTGGCATTGCCCGCGACCGCGCCGACCTTCTCGTTCTCAAACCAGCGCACCAGCCGCGCGATGGTCTGCGGCTCGAACTGCGTATCGGCATCGAGCGCGACGACAATTTCGCCGGTTGCCACCGCCAGTGCCCGGTTGAGCGCCGAGGCCTTGCCGCCGTTGACCATCGTCATCAGCCGCACGCTCGGATGGTTGCCGAAGGCTGCCGCAACCAGCGCGCTGGTGCGGTCCTTCGAGCCGTCGTCCGCCACGATCACTTCCATATGCGGATAGTCGCTGGCGAGGATGCGGTGGATCGAGCTCTCGATCACGCGCTCCTCGTTGTAGGCAGGGATGATGACGCTGACGATCGGCTGATAGCCGTTGCCGAGTAAGGGCACCTTGCGCCGGTCGGGCACGAGCGCAAGGCCGGTAAGGCCGAGCGCGCGGATCACGCCGAGCGCGATAGCGAAGAAGAAGCTCCAGTTGAGCGCGGCGAGCAGCAGCGCCAGGATCGAGAAGATCGCCACGTCGACGCGGACCGCGGCCAGATCCCAGCCCTTGACCTGCGGCATCACGTCGTCGCGTTTGAGGCCGGCGAGTGTGGAGGCGGGCACCAGGCGGTAGCCGTCGGCCTCAAGCCTCTCGATGATCTGCGGCAGTGCAAGCACGGTCTGCTCGCGGTTGCCGCCGCCATCGTGGAGGAGGAGCACATTCGCGCTGCGGTCGGACGCGGCGTGTTCGATCGCGTCGACCGAACGCGCGGCGATCTCTTCGGCGCTGCGCTTCATCCAGTCGCCCGGATCGGCATGGAGCCCAACCACGGTATAGCCCAGATCCTGCGCGATCAGCGCCGGCCCCAGTTCGTCGGCGGTGGTCGGCTCGGCATCGCCGAAATAGGGCGCGCGGAACAGGCGGGTGGAGCGGCCGGTATAGGCCTCGATCAGGCGCTGCGTGGCGTTGAGCTCGAGCCGGATGCCGGCCGGAGAATCCTCGGCCATGTTGGGGTGGGTGTAGCTGTGGTTCCCGATCTCGTCGCCGTCGGCCACCATGCGCTGGAGCAGGCTGCGTCCGGCCACGCCGTTCTCGCCGATCACGAAGAACGTCGCGGGCACGTGATATCGCTCCAGCACCGATAGGACCTCGGGCGTATACTTGGGATCGGGGCCATCGTCGAACGTCAGCGCGACCAGCTTCGCGCGGTCGCCGGTGCGGCGCACCACATAAGGGGTCGGCAGGCTGTCGTAGTGCTCGTCGTCGATCAGCGGCTGCCGGGCGGCGAAGTGAACGCTGCGCGTGCCGCTTTCGGGTGTCGCATCGATGCGCAGGATCTCACCACTGCCTTCGACATCGACGTTGTTGGCCTGCTGGATGCGGGCAAGGTCCGGGCGGCTGCCGTGGCCCTCGCGCCAGGCCTTGAGCGCGTTCCAGAAGCCGGGATCCTCCGCGCCCAGCCGCCACAGAGCGACCGAGCCGATGCCCAGCTGCGTGAGCATCTGCATCTGGTTCCAGCTCGCCGCCGCGTCGAGCATCCACACCTGATGGTGCTCAGACGGGGTCGCAGTGTTGGCATCCTCGTCGTCGAGATAGCCGAAGCCGGTGTTGCCGCTGGCCTTGTCCCAGCTGGGCAGGGTCCCGCTGTCGTGGGCGGAGAGCCAGGCTTCTTCGATGGTCTGCGCATCGGCATGGCCGCCGTGCCAGTCGTAGCCGTAGTTGCCGAGCGCAACGATCACCTTGCCCGGCGAAAGGCCCCGGACCTGCTCGGTGAGATGCCCGGCGAACCAGCCGTTCGAGGCGATCGGGCCGGGCTCGCCGCCCTGCCAGTGCTCGTCATAGGCCATGAGTACGACCTTGTCGGCCACTTCGGCCAGCCGCCTGGCCGACCATGCGGTATCGTCGATCGGCATCGTCACGGCGACAACGCGGTGCTTTGGCGCGAGGCGGGCGTGAAGATCGGCCAGCAGGCCGTGCAGCGCGGCAATCCCGGAAGGGGGCAGGTCTTCAAAGTCGATCATCACGCCGCCGTCGCCGGTCCGGTCGAGCGCCGCATCGATCTGGCCGACGAGCGCGGCCCGGCGTGCGGGATTGGCCATGAGCGCGGTCGCGCCCGTGCCGTCCCATTTGCCGTTCGCCGCGTTCTGCAGCACTGGCACGACGAGCGGGCGGCGCAGCGCGGAGGTCAGGATGCGGCGCATAGGCGCATCGTCGGTCACTGCGAGATTGCCGCTGTGGTCGAGCGAGAACAGCGTCGGCGCAAGCCAGTCGAGTTCGCCGACATGGCGCTCCAGCGTTTGCGCGCTGCCATCGGTCCACGAGGTGTAAAAGCCCACATTGAGCGTCTGTTCGCCGCCATGCGCGGCCAGTGCGGTGCGGCGGCCGAAGAGCTGGCCGAGCTTCTGCGACAGCCGGCTGACCTGTGTCTTGAGCGGGAAGGGAGCTTGCCGTTCGAAGCCCAGCGGCAGCGGCGGCGCCGGGGGCACTGTCACTACGGTCGTGGCGAAGACCACCGCGAGCACGAGCAGCGCGATCAACCCGGCAAAGGCACCCCGGCGGGTGAGGCGGCGGCGGCGGCCGGTGGGATCGAAGAAGATCGGACGAGACACGCGGGGCTTCCCTCAGGTTGAGCCGGCCATGCCAGTGCCGCGCGCCGGAGAGCGCTCTCCCCGCGCGGGATCGGACTGCGGCCGCAGGCTGGGTGACGATGGACGCCGGACAGGCAATCGGAACAGGGGACCGTCACGTCACGACTTCCGTGACAGACGTCCATCGCCGAGGTCCGCTCTAGGACTGCCCGCCCATCCGCCGGGTGAGCGGAACATTACCTTTTTGCCATTTTCAGATGGGTGGGCGCGGATAGGCGCTTGCCCGCAAGACCATCTGGGACCTCGCCGTGCCCGGGCCCAAGGGGCTGACATGGTTCCAGATCCAACCCGCCGCGCCGCGCTTGCTCGCCTTGCGCTGTTTCTGCCGGGGGCAGGTTCCGCCTACGCGAGTGGGCGCAACTTCGATCCGGGGCCGGGTCGCAGCGATGCGGTCTCGCGGCTTGCGCCTTATGTGCGCCACCGGCTCGTGACCGAGGAGGAGGTCGTCGCCGCAGTCCTGACGCAGCACGGCTTTGCCCCTGCCCGCAAGTTCATCCAGGAGGTCTGCTGGCGAACCTATTGGAAAGGCTGGCTCGAACTGCGTCCCACGGTGTGGCGGCGATATCTGGCCGAGCGCGACGCGGCGCAGGCGGTCACGGCGGGCGGCGCCGCGCTGGCAGAGGCGGAAGAGGGCCGCACCGGGATCGATGCCTTCGATGCCTGGGTTCGCGAACTCGCCGAGACCGGCTACCTCCACAACCACGCGCGGATGTGGTTCGCCTCAATCTGGATTTTCACGTTGCGCCTGCCGTGGACGCTGGGCGCGGACTTCTTTCTGCGCCACCTCATCGATGCGGATGCCGCTAGCAACACCCTGTCGTGGCGCTGGGTCGCCGGGCTGCAGACACCCGGCAAGACCTACCTTGCACGGCCAGACAACATCACGCGCTACACACAAGGCCGCTTCACGCCGCGCGGGCTGGCAATGGAGGCCCCGACGCTGATCGAGCCGCCCGCGGGTTCGGCAGGCACGCTCGTGCCGCTCGAGGCGCCCGATCCGGCTGTGCCGAGCCTGCTGCTGGTGCATCACGAGGATCTCTGCGCAGAATCGGCGCTTCCTTCAGATATCGCGCTGCGCGGTGTGCTTGCGGCGTTTGATCCGGCGCTGCTTTGGGGCGAGGCCGCACGGCGCTTCGTCGGCCCGGCCATGGACGATGCGGCGGTGCGCGCGGGCGAGCACTTTGGCCGGGTTGTCATACGCGCCGATCGCCTCGAAGCAGGAGCGCTGATCACGGCGGCTGAGGCCGTCGGAGCGCGGCAGATCGTCACACCTTATGCCCCTGTCGGCCCCGTCGCCGATGCGCTCGCCGCACTAGCACCTGTGCTGGCGGAGAAGGGTATCGCGCTCAGGTCCGTGCGGCGGCGCTGGGACTCAGGGCTCTGGCCCAATGCGCGGCGCGGCTTCTTCGCGTTCGATGCCGAGATCGAAGGGCACTTGCGCGCCGAGGGGCTGCTGTGAGCGGCGGGAGTCTGATCGTGGTGCTGGGCGACCAGCTCAGCCCGGCGCTGCCTTCCCTGCAAGCCGGAGACAAGGCGCGCGACCGGGTGCTGATCGCCGAGCTCATCGAGGAGGCGACCTATGTGCGCCACCACAAGAAGAAGATCGCCTTCATCTTCAGCGCCATGCGTCACTTTGCCGAGGAACTGCGCGCCGCCGGGTGGACAGTCGACTACGTCCCGCTCGATGCGCCGGGTAACAGCGGCAGCTTCACCGGCGAGGTGGCGCGGGCGGTCGCAGCCTGCAAACCGGAGCGCATCATCGTCACCGAGGCGGGCGAATGGCGCGTCGCGCAGATGATTGCGGGCTGGGAGGCGGCGTTCGGCGTGTCTGTCGAGGTCCTGCCTGATACGCGCTTCATCTGCCCGCTCCCCGTGTTTCGCGAATGGGCCCAAGGGCGCAAGTCGCTGCGCATGGAGTATTTCTACCGCGAGATGCGCCGCCGCACCGGCCTCTTGATGGATGGTGGTGAGCCTGCCGGCGGCCAGTGGAACTTCGATGCCGAGAACCGCAAGGCCGCCGCGCCCGACCTGTTCATGCCGCGCCCGCCGGTCTTTGCGCCCGATGCGATCACCTTGGAGGTGCTGGCCCTGGTGGGTGCCCGGTTTGCCGATCATTTCGGCGATATTGAGCCGTTCCACTTTGCTGTGACCCGCCGCGATGCGGAAGCCGCCTTTGCCGCCTTCGTCCAGCGCGCGCTGCCGCGCTTCGGCGACTATCAGGACGCAATGCTTGAGGGGGAGCCATTCCTCTATCACGCGGTGATCGCGCAATATCTCAATTGCGGGCTGCTCGATCCGCTTGCCGTGTGCCGTGCGGTGGAGGCGGAATGGCGCGCGGGCCGTGTGCCGATCAATGCTGCGGAGGGCTTCATCCGCCAGATCATCGGCTGGCGTGAATATGTGCGCGGGATCTACTGGCTGACGATGCCCGGTTACGAGCGGCGCAACTATCTGGAACACACCCGCGTTTTGCCGGAATTCTACTGGACCGCCGAGACCGAAATGGCTTGCCTCAGTGCCGCCATCACCCAGACGCGCACACACGCCTATGCCCACCATATCCAGCGCCTGATGGTGACGGGGACATTTGCACTCATCGCCGGGATCGACCCGCACGCGCTGCACGAATGGTATCTCTCGGTCTATGCCGACGCCTATGAATGGGTCGAGCTGCCCAATACCGTGGGCATGAGCCAGTTCGCCGATGGCGGTCTGCTCGCCTCCAAGCCCTATGCCGCGAGCGGAGCCTATATCAACCGCATGTCGAACCACTGCGGCAACTGCCGCTACAATGTGAAGCAGCGCACCGGCCCCGATGCCTGCCCGTTCAACCCGCTCTACTGGGATTTCATTGCCCGCCAGCGCGGCAGGATTGCCGGCAATCCGCGCATGGCGCAAATGGTGCGGACCTACGACAAATTCGCCGATGCCGAGAAGGCACGCATTGCGGCAAGCGCCGCCGCGATTCTTGCGAGGCTCTGATCGTTCGAGATTCCTGAATGATCGGGCCGAGAACTTGTGGCTGTTGCGCGGGGGCGCAGCAGCATAAGCAGGACGCATGAAACAGCCCGTGTTCTTCCTCTCGCATGGCGGGGGCCCCTGGCCTTGGCTTGATGGTCCGTTCCGCGAAGGCTTTGCCTGGCTCGAAGCCTCGCTCAAGGCTCTGCCCGCGCAGTTACCCGAGCGGCCGCGCGCGGTGCTGGCGATTTCGGGGCATTGGGAGGAGCCGGGCTTCACCGTCTCGAGTGCGCCGCACCCGGGCATGGTGTTCGATTACTACGGCTTTCCCGAGCATACCTACCACATCAGCTATCCCGCACCAGGCGATCCGGCGCTGGCCGCGCGGGTGCGGGAACTGGCGGGGGCGGCGGGTATAGCGGTGGGCGATGATCCCGCGCGCGGCTTCGATCACGGTACCTTCTCGATGATGCAGCCGATCTGCCCCGAAGCATACCTGCCGGTGGTCAGCCTTTCGATGAAGATCGGCTACGATCCGGCGGCGCACCTCGCGCTTGGCCTCGCGCTTGCACCGCTGCGTGATGAAGGCGTGGTGATCATGGGCTCGGGGTTGTCCTATCACAATCTGCGCATGTTCGATGCCCGCGCCGCTGAACCCTCGCACCGGTTCGACGGCTGGCTGCGCCATACTCTGCTCGATCTGCGACCGGCCCAGCGCACCGCAGAGCTGCTGCGCTGGGAGCAGGCGCCGGCGGCGCGCCAGGCCCACCCGCAGGAGGACCACCTCATTCCGCTGATGGTCGCGCTGGGCGCCGCGGAGGCCGAGCCTGCCACCTGCATCTATTCGCAGGCGGATCTGTTCGGCGGGATCACGGTTTCCTCATGGCGCTTCGGCGAGGACGTGACGCCGAGCGGCTTTGACCGGCTCGGCGCCTAGGCGGCCTCACGCATAGGCGCTGCGCACCATCCGCGCGATCACCTTGCGCACCCGGTCCCAGTCCGCTTCTTCGCGCAGCGCCACACCGGCAAACATGCCGGTCGTGGCGCCCGAAAGCACGAGGTGCTGGATCGCGGCGATGACCACCGCGTTGATTGCGGGCGCATCGACATTGGCAGGCGGCAGAAGGTCGCCGCGAATCGCGCCGATCCAGCGCGCCAGACTGCCCGCACGCGCCTCGGCGAGTTTGACAACCAGCGGCGAAGGCTCGGACAGTTCCCAGGCCGCGATCTTCTGCACCAGCGGATTGGCGCGCAGCGCATCCAGAAACGCCAGCGCCATGCACTCCATCAGTTCGGCATAAGTAGCAGGCTGCGCTACGGGCGGGACACCGTCTTGCAGCCACGAGGCGAGATCACCACCGATCGCTTCGACCAGCCCGTCCAGGCCGCCAAAATAGCGATAGATCAATTGCTTGTCGCAGCCAGCGCGCCGCGCGACGGCATTCACGCCGAGCGCTTGAAACCCTTCCTCGCTCAGCAGGGCTTTCGCGCCTTCGAGGATGGCCGTCTCGGTCTGGCCGCGGTTCCGGGACCTGACGTCTTTGGGGGTGTCCTTGCCTGTCATGGCGGCTGTCTAGCACCGCCCGATCATTTTGTCACCGGGTGGTGATTAAGTTCTTGCGTATGTCACCAACTAGAGACAAGGTGATCGTCATGACCGCAAACTCGCTCAGTCGCCACATTGAAAACCCCGTCACCGGGGACCGGATAAGCTTCATCCAGTCGCCGATGATGGGGGAGGGCGACATGCTCATCTTCCGCTGCCGCCTCGCACCCCATGCCAAGGGCAGCCCCGCCCATGTCCACGAAGCGGTGTATGAGACTTTCCTCGTCGAGCACGGTGAAATGACCTTCACCCTCGGCGCGAAGGCCGATCGCACCCTCACTGCAGGCGAGGGGATCGACCTTCCCCCCGGTACCGTCCACGGCTTCCGCAATCGCGCTGCCAGCGAAGCCTGGTTCGTCTCGACCGCCAATCCGGGGATCGAACTCGAAGCCTTCCTGCGCGCGCTCTATGATCTGGCGGCGCGCGGGCAGACCGACGGCGACGGCAATCCCAAGGACCTGCGAGATCTCGCCCTGATACTGAGCAATGTCGATTTGACCGCCGATGGCCTGCCGCGCGCCGTGCAGAAGGCTGCGATCGCGGTGCTCGCCTGGTTCGCGCGCCTCAAGGCATCGCGCCGTTCCCTCGTGCCGAGCGCTGCGTGGTGAAGCGCGCGCGACAGCTGCTTGGCAGCGCCGCAATCGCGCTCGCGCTCGGTTTCAACATTCCCTACGCCGTACTCGCGTCGCTCTATGACTACCCGGCAATCCTGCGCCGCCCCGCAGCCGAGGCACTCGACCGGTTCGCCGCCCTTGGCAGCAGCGTGATCCTCGCCTGGCATGGCTTCGCGCTGGCCGCGCTGGCACTCGTGCCGCTGGCCATCGCGCTGGCGATCACCCCGGCGCGCCTGCGCACATCGCCCGCCGTCGCCATCGGCGCCGCCATGAGCGGCGCGCTGGCGGGGCTGGCGCAGGCCATCGGATTGTGGCGCTGGGTCTTCGTGGTGCCCGCGCTGGCGCGCAGCCATGCCGATCCGGCAACGCCGTTCGCCATGCGCCAAGCCGACGAGACGGCCTTCGCACTCCTTAATGCCTATGGAGGCGTCGCTATTGGTGAACACATCGGCCAGCTGCTTACTGCCTTGTTCGTCGGCCTGGTCGCCACGCTCCAGTGGCGGGAAGATGCACGCCGTACCGCATGGCTGGGCTTTGCGACCGCGCTGATCATGGCCTTGGGCGCGCACGAAGGGCTTGCCCTTGCACTGGGCGCTGACGGCTCGCTGTTCTCCGCTTTCACCATTGCCGCATTTGCCGGTCTCACGGCCTGGCTGATCGCCACCGGGGCCGGGCTGATCAAAGGCCGCACCGCCCCCTGATCCCACTGCTTTTGCCGACAGCTTTCCTTCCCGGACGGGCGCGCCGGGAGGGCCCACCCCTTGCGCCCATCACACAGGATAGGACCACCCCATGAATACTCTCCAGCACATGACTGCAATGACGCTTGCTCTCACCACCACGCTGACGTTGATGACAGCCGCCACCACCGCCCGCGCCGAAGAAGCGCACGGCACGATCATCGCAGGTATTGGCACGGTGCCCGATTACGAAGGCGCTGATAACCAACGCGTCATCCCGCTCGCGGGTGGCCGGGTCATGGTCGGCAAGCGCTACATTGCGCTCGATGGACTGCGGCTCAGCGCCAATGTGCTCGAAAGCGAGACATTCGAGTTCGGACCCGTCGCCACGCTCACGTTCAAGCGCGACAGCAAGGTTCGCTCGAGCGCCGTTGCCGCCCTGGGGCCGATCAAGGATGCCTACGAGATCGGCGCCTTCGCCGCAGCCTCGCTGCCTGTCGGCGGCGACGACCGCGTCCGTTTTGCTCTCCAGGGCGTGCAGGATGTGAGCAACGCCCACAAGGGCTGGCTCGGCACCGCGAGCGCCAGCTATATCGCCCCGATCGGCAGCAAAGTGCGCGTGATCGCCGATGTCTCGGCAACCTACGCCAGCGGTGACTACATGCGCCGCTACTACACTGTCTCCGCAAGCGGTTCGGCGGCCAGCGGCCTTGCCCGGTTCACCGCAAAGAGCGGAGTAAAGGACATCGGCCTGACCCTGACTACCAGCTACCAGCTCACCCCGAAGTGGTCGGTGATCGGCTTTGCGGGCTACAAGCGCCTGACGGGCAGCGCCAAGGACAGCCCGGTGGTGTCGCGCGAGGGCAATGCCAACCAGCTTCGCGGCGGGATCGGCCTCGGCTTTTCGTTCTGATCGCCGCCCGATGCCGCACCGCGAGGCGCAATGCCTTCAGGGATTGCATTCCTCGCAGTACATCGGGTCGGCCAAGGCTGCGGCCATCGCGCGTTCCTCGCGGTGGCCGCAGCCTGCACATTGCAGGATATCCGCCCGCGTCAGAAAGGTAGGCGCGGCGCACCATCTGCAGGGCAGGCCAGTCAGACGCTCGGTCACCGCAAAGCCGTGCCGCCCGCACTCCGGGCAGCGGCTGCGGGCGCGGCGTACAAGGTCGATCATCGCTCGTTTGATCGCGCGCATGCGGCGCGGATTGCGGTGGGCGCGCATGTCGGTTTCGATGTGGGCCGCTCCGGTGCGCGCGATAGCCGCATCCAGCGCGGCGGCAAGATCCGCCGGTGCGGCGATGGTCTTGAACAGGGCAAGGTTCGGTGCGGGTGCGCCATCTGCCATGCCCATAACGATCACACCGTGCTCGGGAAAACCCGCTTTGGCGGCAAAAGCAAGGCCTGCCTCCCGGTCCATCACCGCCTGATGCGCGAAGTTGGTGTCCATCGTCCCATGATGGCCCACCAGCTCCAGCCCGCCCGCCCGGTCGATGAGGACCACCAGTTCGCGGCCGAATGCGCAGAACGGCACTTGCGGGTGCGGGCCGAAGCTCCCCTCGCTCGCAAGGCCGACCTGCGCATCTGGCGCAAGGTCGAATGCCGCCGAGATCTTGGCCCGCGCTGCTTCCAGCGGGGTGCCGGAACGCGCGACCTCGCGGCTGAAGGTGCCGAAGGTGTCGGTATCAAGCCCCTTGGGCACCTCGACCGTGAGGCCGAGAAACCGCGCGGCAAGGGGGGCGATCGCCCGCTCCTTGCCGTGCATTGTCGCGAGCACCGCGCGCGCGCCGTCGTAAAGCGGCGGCACAGGCGCCATTTCAGATCTCCATATCCGCCGTTGCTGTCTCGACCGCCTCGACCAGGGCTTCCCACCCCAGATTGCCGGCATAGCGCCAGGCCATCCGCCCCTCATCGTCGAGTGCGAAGAGGTGCAGCCAGCGGTTGTCGAACAGCGCGCGCACGCCCGGGTGCTTTTCCAGCACCGCGCTCATCGCCTCGCGCGGGGCTTCGATGCAGACCGAGAGCCGCAGCGGTTCGTGCATCAGCCCGTGTCCGTCGTGCACCGACTGCCAGGGCAGACCAGCGCGCAGCGGGCCGCCGTTGCCCTCGATCACGCCGATCCCGCCGACCACGTTGTGCAGCAGCTTGTTGCCGCCGCCGAACTGCTCGGGCGCCACGCTCGACCCAAAGTACTGCAAGCTGATCCAGCTCGCGACCACGACCGGCGCGGTCATGATCAGTTCGAGCACGCCGAAGCCTTCGTCGCGCCGCCAGACGTAGTCGTGGAGAAAAGCGCGGCCTTCGAGGTTGCGTCCGGCGGTGCGCATGCGCGGCGCTGCGACAAACGCCTTGCACCCTGCAAGCGCCCATTCGGCGCGAGTTTCCGACCAGTCGCGGCTGCGCTTGATCACGCTGGCATCGCCGCTCGCGCGCGGCAGGCGCAGGGCGCGCTCGCTGCGGGTGAGAACGGCTGCGGCGGCGAGCCAGCTCTCGGCCTGCGTGATGGCATTGCGGTGCGCGTCCGTCGGCTGGTCCTCGGTGTAGAGCGATACGGTGTCGGTCGTGGTGTCGTGCAGAGCGGCGATGAAGAGCGTGCCTGAAGGGATCACGATGCCCCGGTCGAGCAGCCCCGCGCGCACCTCGCTATCGTTGAGCAGGCCCGCCAGCAGCCGCGCGTTGACCTCGCCCGAATAGCCCCCGCAGGCGCCGCAGTGGAGCGCGCTGGCGTGCGGGTTGTTGACCACATTGGCGCCGTGGCCGACGAGCAGGACCAGCGGCGCGAAATCGCTGGTGAGCGACATCGCGCCCAGGATCGAGGCGGCCATGTCGATGCGCGTCGCCGCATCGGGCGCGGGATCGGCAAAGGGCTTGGGATCGCGCGGCACCGGATTGGCCTTGAGACCCAGCGCGTCCTTCAAAAGCTTCCCGATGTAGATCGGACCCGCCGCCTCGACGAAGGCGAAGGAGGAGACCGCAGCCAGCTTGAAGCGGCCCCAGGCCCGCGCGGCGCGTGCGGTGTGGCGGGTATGGGTGGCGCCCTCGCCGCCGGTGCGGCTGGTAAGGCCCGCGTTGAGCAGCACCGGCAGGCGGTGCTCCGCAACATCGGAGGCGAACCGCTGGTGCGAGGCGGTTAGGCCGAAGAAGCCGGCAAAGCCCAACGTCTGAATGCGCCGATCGAGCGATTCGAGCGCGCGGCGGAAGACTTCCGAGCGCACGTCGATGCAGAACGCGGCCTGCAGAACCGGAGCCATGCGCTCGGCGGTCGGATTGGGCGCAGTCAGCGTCTGGGAAAGCGCCGCCTGACCGGCGCGTTCGGCCGCTTCCTGCAGGATCGAGTCGATCACCTGATCATCGTCCGGCAAGACCGGCGTTTCGTGCGCGGCCATGGCTGCCTGCCAGGCGGTGCTGATCCGGGCGCCATAGCGTTCGAGCAGCGCCTGCTCCCACAGCAGGCGGATGGTGAGGAAATCGGTCAGGGTCTGGTCGCTGCGCCCGGCAAGCTCGGCCTGCCACAGTTCGTAGCGCGCGACGTGAGCCCAGCCGCCCAGCGTGACGAGCAGGCTGTGGAAGTAGGTCTCGAGCGCGGCGGGCGGCAACTGCAGTGCGGCGACCGCGCTGGCCAGCGCCTCGACAGCGCGTTCGGGGGCATCGGCAACGAATGCGCCGAAGCCGGTGAGGCCAGCGATTTCCGGCGTCAGGTCATGGGTCGCAACCGCCTGCCACGCCGCATAGGCGCCCTTGCCGTGCGGGGCGGTCCAGAGTGCCTGGCCCTTGTCGAAATAGCCGCCCGCCCAGGCGCCAAAGCGTTCCGCAAAGATTGCGGGCCAGTCGATTCCCGAAGCCTCGGCGGCCAGATCGGCGGCCGTTGGCACTGCCCGCGCCGGCGCCGGATCGTGCGCCAGCGCGGCCAGCAGCGCGGCGAGCGAGGCCGGTTTGCCGGGATGGGGCGAGGCGACGAGCGCAGCGGCAAGGTCGGCCTCGGTCATGGCACCGCTCGCCAGCTTCTCGCGGAACCAGCTGCGCGGCATGGTGACAGGCTTTCCAGCGACGCGGGCCATGAGCGCGGCGGTTTCGGCAAGTGTCAGCCCGGCCTGGCCGAGGTACGGATTGACCGCGACGCTCGAGGCCAGCGGCCAGACCGGGGGAATGGCGCGCGCAGCGCTGTCGGCAGCGACCTTGAGCTGGACGAGTGTCTGGCTGTTGTCGGTGGGGATCATGAGCATTGGAGTGATCCTTCGGGAGATAGAGGAGGGGTCAGGCGGACCGCTTGAGGGTCCAGCCGCCGAGAAGCCGGTCGAACAGGGCGTTGGCGTAGAGGCCGTTGGAAAGGTGGACGCGCAGGCCCGCTGCCGCCGGGTGATAGGCCCAGAGCGGGAACATCGACTGCGCCACCGCGACCAGGCCGAAGCTCAGCACCGCGAGCACCATCAGTGTCCATTCGAGCGGGCCCGGCGCAGGCGTGGCGGGCAGCGTTCCGGCGGTGAGCCAGAGCGCGAGGCCGTGCAGTGTGAAGTAGCCGATGGAAGCTGCGAAGGCATAGACTGCCATTCGCCGGGTGAGTGCGCGCGGTGCGCTGTCGGCAAGGCCCTGGGCGAAAAGGTAGGCGACACCAAAGATCAGGATGGCGCCCAGCGCGACGGCCTGCGGCGACTTGTGATGGAAGCCCGGCGCCAGGTCGAACACCAGGGTCATCGCGCCGTATATCGCAAGCGCCGCAAGGAAGGCCCGGCCAACCGCGGCAGGACGGGGGATCGCCACCGGCCCAGGCCGCCGCGCCGCCGCGATCTGCTCGACCGCGCCGCCCGAGGCAAGGAAGGCATGCGCCTTGTAGAGCGAGTGCAGCACGATGTGGAGCAGCGCGAGCGGGAACAGGGCGAGGCCGCACTGCATGATCATGAAGCCCATCTGGCCGACCGTGGACCAGGCCAGCGAGGTCTTCACTGCGGGCTGGGTGAGCATGACGAGACCGCCGAACAGCGCGGTGAAGCCGCCGATCATGACAAGGACCGCGAGCACACCGGGCGCGAGCAGCATGACATCGGCGAAGCGGATGAGGAGGAACCCGCCCGCATTGATCACGCCGGCATGGAGCAGCGCGGAGACCGGGGTCGGTGCTTCCATCACTTCGGTGAGCCAGCCGTGAAGCGGGAACTGCGCCGACTTGAGGAGGGCTGCAATCGCGAGGAGACCCGCCGCTGCCATCTCCCCGTAGCCGCCAAGGCCTGCATGCGCGGCGGCAAGGATCGCGGAGATGTCGGCGGTGCCGTAGGCGTTGAACATCAGCAGCGCGGCGCCGAGGAGCGCGGCGTCACCGGCGCGGGCGGTCACGAACTTCTTGCGCGCGGCACGCTGGGCGGCGACCCGTTCGGGGTAGAACAGCAGCAGCTTGTGCAGCGCGAGGCTGGTCGCGATCCAGGCGCCGAGCAGCTGGACCAGCGAGCCTGCAGTGACCAGCATCATCACCATGGCCAGCGTCGTCGCCAGCCAGGCCATGAACACGCCGTGGCGCGCCTCGCCATCAAGGTAGACGCGGGCATAGCGCACCACGATCCAGCCGACGAAGCTGACAAGCAGCAACGTGACCGCGCTGATGAGATCGAGCCGGAAGGAAATGAGCGGCAGGGCAGGGCTGGCCGCTGCAAGAGTAAGCGTGGTCACGCCGCCGATGGCGAGCGTCGCCATCGTGCCCCCAGCCAGCGCCACGGCGAGCAAGGCGAGCGTCTCGATCATGGCAAGCGGGCCACGGCCGATGCGGCTGGGCTGGGCAAAACCAAGCGCGGCTGCGATCAACAGCAGTGCCGGTGGGGCAAGGATCAGAAGGTGAAGGGGCATGATCGGGGCTCCGCAGGAGGGGCTTTCGAAGTTGACCTGCTCCTAGCGCACCCGCCCTCCAGCAAAAAATTCATTGTTTAGGAAATATCGTTCGTTTTATGTGAACGATATGGCTGACCTCAACTACAACCACCTGCGCTATTTCTGGGCCGTGGCGCAGGACGGAAACCTCTCGCGCACCGCTGAACGGCTCAATGTCTCGCAGTCCGCGCTTTCGGTGCAGATCCGCAAGCTGGAGGACCGGCTTGGCCATGCGCTGTTCGAACGGCGCGGCCGCGCGCTGCACCTGACCGAGGCGGGCCGTATCACGCTCGATCACGCTGCTGCGATTTTCGCGACCGGCGATGAGCTTCTCGGCACGCTCAAGGAAACTGGCGCGGCGCGGCAGGCGGTACGGATCGGCGCGCTTGCCACGCTGTCGCGCAATTTCCAGATCAGCTTTGTCGGCCCGCTGCTGGCGCGCAAGGATATCGAGGTGGTGCTGCGCTCGGGCAGCCAGGCTGAATTGCTTGTGGCGCTCCAGTCGCTCGCGCTCGATGTGGTGCTGACAGACCAGCCGCCGGCCAGCGACGCGCTGACCCCCTTCATCACGCACAAGCTTTCCGAGCAGCCTGTCAGCCTGATCGGTACCCCGGCCTTGCTGGGTGAAACCCGCGCGGTGGCCGATCTGCTGCGCGCGCACCCGGTGATTCTGCCCACGGCGGGCAACAGCGTGCGCAGCGGTTTCGATGCGCTGGTCGACCGGTTGGGCCTGCGCCCGCAGATCGCTGCCGAGGTGGACGACATGGCGATGATGCGTCTCATGGTGCGCGAGGGCTTTGCGCTTGCCGTGCTGCCGCCGATCGCGGTGCGCGATGAGCTTGGTGCGGGCATACTGGCCGAGGCCGAAGCATTGCCCGGGATTGTCGAGACTTTTCTGGCGGTTACGACGCAGAGAAGGTTTCCCAACCTCGTGGTGCGCGATCTGATCGATCAGGCCATGCACGGCCGCATTGACTGACGGAAATTGGTGGCCGCCCGTAGCGGGACAGTCATGGTGCGTAAAGATCCAGCGTCGGCACAAAGTTTACTGTTACGTGACACGATGTTCCAAAAAGGGATCACTAAGATATTTACCATGTCTGTCAACTGACAAAGGTCCAAAACGGAGTCAGCCTCCCATCAGCATCACCCCGATGCAATGAAGGAGCATCCCATGCGCGATCTCAACATTAACGAACTCGAACAGGTCTATGGTGCCGGCGGCTGGGACTGCTGCTGCGAGTGCCCGCCTCCTCCCCCGTGCGGCGGCGGCTCGAAGGCCAAGAACAGCCACGGCGGCGGCAGCAAGTCGAAGAACACCAAGGCCAAGTCGAAGTCGAAGAAGCACAGCATCAAGTGCTGGTGAGCCTTGCGCTCACCTTCGGCTGCGTGCCGCATCGGGGGCGGGAGCAAACTCCCGCCCCTTTTCTCTTTACGGCCTTCGCCTCACCATTGGGTAAGACAAGCCTGCTAGGACTTTGCGTATGACCTGCCACTACGCTTCCAGCACATTCACGGCCGATCCGGCGGGTGGCCAGACCGCCGGGCAGGAGGCCCGGTCGATGGTCTGGCTGCGCGGGCAGCCGCATCTCGAGGATTACCTCGCGTTTTATCGCAAGAAGGTGATCGGCGGCGACAAGGTCGATCCACGCATGCTCACGGCGCGCTGGCGCGAGGCCAACGATCTCTATCACCAGCTGGAGCAGGACGAGGCCGGTCTTGCCGATACCATTTCCTGCCGCCCACTTGACCGCCGCCTTGCGGGTCTGGCTGCGAAGCTCGAGGCGAACCCATGGTTCCGGAGCTCGTTCGACAACTTGCCCTATGCTATCGAATTGGTCGAACTCGACAAGCTGATCGTCTCGCAGATTCAGGTCGAGAACGGCTTTTCGCAGGCGATTGCCGCGCGGCTTGGCGCCAAGCCGACTCCGGCGCAGCTGTTCCGTTTCTGCCTGCCGCTGGAACGCGAACTGCCGCCGGTGAAGATCCAGCGTGTTGCATCGAACCGCTACCAATTCTCCTCGCCTTCCAGCGATTTTCGGGCACACGATCCCGTGCTGATGCGCGATCCCCGGCTTGACGGGCTCGATCTGCCCGGGCCTGCGGCTGCCCTGTTCGGTCTCTCTGTGGGCTTCGGTTCCAACTTCCTCAGCGCGATCCGCAGCGGCTCGCGAGTCGTGCTGCAGAACGGCTACCACCGCGCCTATGCCCTGCGCAGTGCTGGGCTGACGCACGCATGGTGCGTGGTGGAGGAAGTAACCCGCAAGGACGAGCTGCGCCTGAGCGCGACCGAGGAAGTGCTCGCGGATCCTGCGTTCTATTTCCTCGCCAAGCGCCCGCCGCTGCTGCGCGATTTCTTCGATCCACGGATTGCCGAGGAAGTGCTGACCAAGCCGACCGACTGCCTGGTCGAGATCGAGATAAAGGTCCGCTCAAGCACGCTCACATCGCTCTGACCGCAAGTACCTGAGATTGCAGCGCCTGTTACGGCGATGAAGTCGTCCGTGCCTTCCAGCCAGCCTCGTCGCTGCGCATCGGGGCTGGCGGCCGATCCTGCACGCGCTGGGTTACCTTGCCGCCCTCGACATGGAGCACGATCTGCGAGGCGGCGACGAGCGCGGGCCGGTGCGAGACGGCCACGCGCGTGATCGGCGTCGCCGCGATCCGACGCGCGAGGATCGCCTCGGTGGTCTCGTCAAGATTGGCGGTGCCCTCATCCAGGAACAGGACATCGGGATCGCGGTACATCGCACGGGCAAGCAGGATGCGCTGGCGCTGGCCCGAGGAGAGCGCGGTGCCCATGTCGCTGACCAGACTCGCATAGGCCATCGGCATCTTGGCGATATCGTCGTGGATCAGCGCGAAGCGCGCGACATTCTCGATCGCGGCCTGATCGGGTTGCGGGTGGAAGAAACAGATGTTGTCGCCCAGCGTGCCGGTCAGCAGGTAATCATCCTGCATCACCGCGCCGATCCGCTCGCGCCAGTCGCCCATGTTCGAGGGGCCGAGCGCATGGCCGTCGATGTCCAGCGTGCCCGATTGCGGGGTGAGCAAGCCGAGCAGCAGACGCAGCAGTGTGGTCTTGCCCGCGCCCGAAGGCCCGACAATCGCCACCATCGATCCGGCAGGGATCGTTAAATTGACCTTGTCGAGCACCGGCGCCTCGTCGGCCGCATAGGCGAAGGTGAGGTCGCGCGCGATGATCGCGGGCGGATTGCCGGTCGGGCCGCGCCCGGCCGAAGCGGTGATCGTCTCGCGCTTCTCGCCCACGATGTCCGAGAGGCGTTCGAGGTGCACGCTCAGCAGGCGCCACTTCTGCCACTGCTGCACCAGCGCGGTGGCGCTGGAGGTGAAGCTGCTGCGATAGGACATGAACGCGAGCAGCATGCCCACCGTCAGCCGCTGGTCGATGACCGCGAGCGCGCCGATGTACATTGTGATGAGGAACGAGAAGCTGAAGATGATGTCTTCGAAGAAGCTCAGCTGCAGGCTGGTCATGCGCGCGCGGTAGGTGGCGGAAATCACTTCGGCATAGCGGTTGCGCCAGCCCGCCTCGCGCTCGGCCTCGAAGCCGTGGAGCTTGATCGCCCGCATCGCACGCAGGCTTTCCATCTGATAGCTGCTTTCCTGCGCGCGGGCGACGAGCTGTTCTTCGGTACGCGCGCGGATCGCGGGATAGACCGCCTGGCTCACGGCGAGATAGAGCAGCGTGCACAGCACGACGATCAGCGCGAGCGGCAGGCTGATCAGCGCCATCACCACCAGCGTTGCCACCAGCAGGGACGTGTCGATCAGGGCATCGACCAAGCCCCGGGTGAGCAATTCCTGGATCGGCTGGATCGAACCGACGCGCGAGAGGATGTCGCCCACGTGCCGCCGCTCGAAAAAGCCCATCGGCAGGCGCAGGAGGTGGCGGATGATATTGCCGCCGAGCTGGAAGGTCAGCGATTCGCCGAGACACAAGGTGACCCAGCTGCGCAGAAGGCGGGCGACCGCCTGGAGCACATAGACAAAGCCGAAGCCGACCAGCAGCAGCGTCAGCAGGCTCACATCGCCCTGGTTCACCGCCTCGTCGATGACCAGCTGGACGAACAGCGGCACGATCAGCGAAGCCACCTGCACCAGCAGCGAGAGCAGCAGCACTTGCAGGATCGCCGAGCGGAAATTGCCGAGATGGCTCCACAAGTCGGACAGGCGCGTCTTCACTTGCGCCTCGATCCGCACGAAGTTTGCGGTCGGGGTCAGTTCCAGCGCCACGCCGGTGAAGTGACGGCCGATCCGCGCCGCTGAAAGGCGCCGCCGGCCGAGTGCCGGGTCGAGGATCGAGACAAAGCCGCGCTCGACCTTTTCCAGCACCACGAAGTGGTTGAGATCCCAGTGGAGGATCGCGGGGAGCCGCAGCTTGTCGAGCTCGTCCACTTCGAGCCGTACCGCACGGGCCGAAAGCTCCAGCTGCGAGCCGACCGCGATGATCTGCCGCAGTGTCATCCCCTTGATCGAGGTGGGGAACATCTGCCTCAGCCCGGCGAGGTTGACGCGGTGGCCATGATGGCGCGCGACCATCGCCAGCGAGGCGAGCCCGCATTCCGCCGCTTCGGACTGTAGGATCGGCTGGGGCCGTCCGGACCAGGGCCATTCGAACTCGGCCATCAGCGCATCGCCTCGACCACGGGTCCGAGGAAAACCTGCCAGAGGTTGCGGCGCTCCAGTTGCAGCTTGCCGGTCAGGGTCATGCCCGGCCGCAGGTTGGCGGCGGTGAAGTCCGGCCGGCGCGAAACCGCACCGATGCGCACGCGGATCCGGAACACCGGCTCGGTCAGGCCAAGGCCGGGATCGATATTGCCCGGATCGGTTGCAACGCCCGCGATCTCGGTCACGGTGCCTGTGCCGGTGCCATATTTCTCGAAGGGAAAGGCATCGAACTGCAGCCGCACAGGTTGTTCGAGCCGCGCTGAGCCAACCGCGCGCGAGGGCGCGTAGAGCCAGACTTCCTGCGCGCTGCCCGCCGGAATGATCGAGGCAAGCGGGCGTTCGGGCCGGGCGAGCTGGCCGATCTCGACCCCGACATCGCCCACCTGCCCGTCGACCGGGGCCGTCAGCACCAGCTGGCTGGTGCGCGCCAGCGCCGCCTTCTGCTCCGAAAGCGAGGCGCGCTGACCGAGCAGAACCGACTGGTTGCGCTCCGCCTCGATGCGCAGCCGCGCGCGCTCGGCCTCGTTGGCTTTCAGCTGGTTGCGCTGGGTGATGATCTGCTCGCCCAGCGCCTCGGCCTCGGCGCGGCGGGCAATGAGCGCCGAGCGGCTGTCCTCGACCTGACGCTGCGTACCGGCGCCGTCGCGCGCCAGCCGCTCGGCGCGCGCGACGGCGGCCTGGGTGATACGCATCTGCTCGCCGGAAAGCCCCCGCTGCCGTTCGAGCGAGGCGATGGTCGCAGCGATGCCGCCGTGCTGCACATCAAGCGCGGCGATGGCCGAGCTGGTCTGCGCAGCCCCCAGTTCGATCTGCCGCCCAAGTTCGGAATTCTGCCGCTCCATCTGGTCAAGCTGTGGCGCAACGCCGCCTTGCCCCTGCGCGACCGAAAGCGTGGCGATGGGTTGGCCGGCCTTTACCTGCTCGCCCACCTTCACGTGGATTGCGACGACTTCGGCCGGCGCGCGCGGGTAGATCCGCGCCACACCCGCGTCATAGGCCACGACCCCGCGCACCGAAGCGGTGCTGGCATAACTGCCGAGGGTGAGGAGCAGCAGAAAGCCGAGCGCGGCGCAGGCGACCAGTCGGGTATAGAGCCGCGACGTGGGCGGAACGGCCGCGATCACCGTCCCGGCCAGGCGATTGCGCCCGGCCTCGATGACCTCATCCCTGAAAAGCCGTTCCTGTATCATGCTTCTGCGCGCAATCCGGGTTTTCCAATCCAGCACCGCTAGGGGAAAAGCCTGAAAACAAGGTAAACCGGTGGTTACCCGGCGCCTGGCCGTTAACCGATTGCGTCGGCCCACCTTGCGAGCTCCGCTCCCTCTCAGGCAATCTTAACCGCTTGTGTCTACCATTGCGGCATGAAGCTCCCTCCCGTCCCGGCTGGGCCCGTGGCCGCCGCGCTTGCCGTGCTCCTCGGCGCGAGCGGCTGCGCCCCGGCGCCGCACCTTGCAAGCGCGCCTCCCGTCGAGGCGGCGCACTGGAGCCTGGCGAGCGACGCTCCGGCAGACGGTCGCCCTGCCGTACCCGCCGATATCGCCACGCTGCTCGGCTCGCCGGACCTCGCTGCGCTGGTGGCGCAGGCGCTGGCGCACAATCCCGATATCGCAGCCGCCAGCGCCGGGATTGACCGCGCGACCGCGTTGCTAGGTGCGGCCCGGCTGGCTGCACTGCCTTCGGTTTCACTCTCCGGCGGGGCGAGCCGTGAATTCGGAAAGGACGGCTCGGCCTTCGACTTCCGCTCGAGTTATGCCAGCCTCGATGTCTCGTGGAATCTCGATCCCTTCGGCCGCATCAGCGGTCCGCGTCGCGCCGCGCTGGCGCGGGTCCGCGCGGCCGAGATCCAGCGCGATCTCGTGGCGCTGGCGGTCGAGACCAATGTCGCGCAGGCCTTTGTGCTGCGCGCCTCGCTTGCCCGCCGCATTGCCATTCTCGACGAAATCATCGGCCGCGCGGTCGAACTCGAACGCGTGGTGCGTGTGCGCTACGAGGCGGGGGCCGCAACGCGCGTCGATCTCGGCCAGCAGTCGATGCGCGTCACCAACCTCAGGCGCAGCCGCACCGAGCTTGTCGAGGCGCTTGACCGGACGCGCACCGCGCTTGCCGTGCTGTGCGGGGCCGAAGCGCCAGCCTTTGCGCCCGCCCCTGCCGCGATCGCCGCCTTCACCATTCCCGATCTCGCCCCGCCAAGCCCCGCGCGCCTCCTTGCCGCTCGGCCCGATGTGCATGCCAGAGAGGCAATCATCGCGGCGAGCGAAGGCGATGTGCGCGCGGCGCGTGCTGCTTATTATCCCGCGCTAAACCTCTCGGCCCAGGGCCTGCTTGCCGATTTCTCCGGCGGCGCGCTGACTCGTTCGGTCACGCTCGGCGCCTCGGTGCTGGCGCCGATCTTCGACCGCGGCCGGCTCCGCGCCGGGCTCAAGGTGTCCGAGGCCGAACAGGCCGCTGCGGTCGAGGACTACCGCGCCACCGTGCTCGCTGCCCTGTCCGAGGTCGAGAACCTGCAGCGGACCATGGCCGCCGCGCGCGAGCGGGCAGCGCTCGTCTCCTCGATCACCAGCGAGGCCCGCCTCACCGCCCGGCTGGCCCATGCGCAATACATCGAGGGCGAGGAGGATCTGTGGACCCAGATCGACGCCGAACAGCTCCTTGCCAACGCCGAGGACGCCCAGGTGCTAAGCCTGCAGGAACGCCTGCTCGCCGAAATCGCGCTCTATCGCGCCATGGGCGGCTACCATCCGTCGAACGTGGCGCAGCGCTAGCCGCGCGCCGCGTTCATTCCCACTCGATCGTGCCGGGCGGCTTCGAGGTATAGTCGTAGACCACGCGGTTGATGCCCTTGACCTCGTTGACGATGCGCGTCGCCACGCGGCTCAGGAAGCCGGCGTCGAAGGGATAGATGTCGGCGGTCATGCCGTCGGTCGAGGTGACGGCGCGCAGCGCGCAGACCGCATCATAAGTGCGGAAATCACCCATCACGCCCACGGTGCGCACCGGCAGCAGCACGGCGAAGGCCTGCCAGATCGCATCGTAAAGCCCGGCGTTGCGGATTTCCTCGAGGTAGACCGCATCGGCCTTGCGCAGGATATCGCATTTCTCGCGCGTCACTTCGCCCGGAATCCGGATGGCAAGGCCGGGGCCGGGGAAGGGGTGGCGGCCGACGAAGACCTCGGGCAGGCCCAGTTCGCGGCCGAGCGCACGGACTTCGTCCTTGAACAGCTCGCGCAGCGGTTCGACGAGCTTCATGTTCATCCGCTCGGGCAGGCCGCCCACGTTGTGGTGGCTCTTGATCGTCACCGAAGGGCCGCCGGTGAACGAGACGCTTTCGATCACGTCCGGATAGAGCGTGCCCTGCGCGAGGAAGTCCGCGCCGCCGACCTGCTTGGCCTCGGCCTCGAACACGTCGATGAAGGTCTTGCCGATGAACTTGCGCTTGGCCTCGGGGTCGGTGACTCCGGCAAGGCCGCCCAGGAACAGTGCCGAGACGTCCTTGTGGACCAGCGGGATGTTGTAGTGTCCGCGGAACAGGCTGACGACCTGCTCGGCCTCACCCATCCGCATCAGGCCGTGGTCGACGAAGACGCAGGTGAGCTGATCACCGATCGCCTCGTGGATCAGCACTGCCGCCACCGCGCTGTCCACCCCGCCCGAAAGGCCGCAGATCACGCGGCTGTCGCCCACCTGCTCGCGGATCTCGGCGATCTTGGTCTTGCGGAATTCGGCCATCGTCCAATCGCCGGTGCAGCCGCAGACATGGCGCACGAAATTGGCGATGAGCTTGCCGCCATCAGGCGTGTGGACCACCTCGGGGTGGAACTGGGTACCGTAGTAGCGCTTCTCGTCGTTGGCGACGACTGCGAAGTGCGCCCCGTCGGACATCGCGACGGTGCGGAAGCCCGGCGCAAACTGGGTCACCTTGTCCTCGTGGCTCATCCACACCTGGTGGCGCTCACCGACGGCCCAGAGCCCGTCGAACAGCACGCAGGGTTCGGTCACGGTCAGGAAAGTCCGCCCGAACTCACCGGAATCGCCCGGTTCGACTGTTCCGCCGAGTTGCTGGCTCATCACCTGCTGGCCATAGCAGATGCCCAGGATCGGAAGACCGCTGTCGAACAGAACCTGCGGTGCGCGCGGACTGCCTTCGGCGGGGACGCTTGCGGGGGAGCCCGAGAGGATGATCCCCTTGGGCTTTATCCGGTGGAACGCCGCTTCGGCCTGAGTGAAGGGGGCGATTTCGGAATAGACCCCCGCCTCGCGCACGCGGCGCGCGATCAGTTGGGTCACCTGGCTGCCGAAGTCGACGATCAGGATCGATTCTGAAGGCTGGAAGGTCATGACAAGCCGATAATGGCGCGCGCCGCACCTGTCCAGCGAGGCGGGAAAAAAGCCTTCCATTGCGATTGCATGACATGCATCTGGTTTAGAAAATGCCTTTCGCTTGAAATATTAATACTTCCCCAAAGGGTAATATACAGAAAAATCCAGCTTTATCAGCATATCACCTGTCACCATTCAATGATTGCATATTTTGCAATCGCACTTGCTTTGTTCGCACTTGCAGCGCGCGCCGGGAAGCCTATTTGCGCCCTCGTTCCAACCGCTCCTGCAAATTCCCACCCTGCCGGCGCGCGACGAACGGGAGAGGTCCCCTGAAAGAGCCCAAAACAGGAGGACAACATGCGTAATATCACGTCGGCTATCGTCTCGCTCGTTCTGGCTGCTGGCATCAGCAGCATGTTCTTCGGCGCCACGCTCGTCTGAGCCGGCCCAGGTGAGCGGCAACCCGCAACGCGGGCTTCCCAAACGAAACGGCTGCCTTACCCTTTAAGGCAGCCGTTTTTGTTTTCCGGCCGGGCAGCTATGGTCCGCCCGCATGAACCCGCCTGCCATTACCCGCTTTGCCCCCAGTCCCAATGGCCCACTGCATCTGGGCCACGCCTATGCGGCGATCATGGCCCATGATCGTGCCTCAGGCTCCGGAGGGCGTTTTCTCCTGCGGATCGAGGATATCGACGGCGCGCGCAGCCGCGCGGAACTCGCGGACGAATTCCGCGCCGATCTCCACTGGCTGGGCCTTACTTTCGAGGAAGTGCCCTCGCAATCCACCCGCATTGGCCAGTACCGCGAGGCGGCCGACAATCTTCGCGCGATGGGCCTCCTTTATCCCTGCCGCTGCACCCGCGCCGAAGTGGCCGCCGCCGCCACGCTCCATGGGCCGGACGGTCCGATCTATCCCGGTACCTGCTTGCGCAATCCGCCGCTGTCCTCGTCCGATCCGGTCTGGCGGCTGGATGTCGAGCAGGCGTCCGAACTGGCCGGCCCGCTCACCTGGTTCGACGAGCGGCGCGGGCCGCAAAGCGCGCGTCCGGCGATGCTCGGCGATGTCGTGATCTGGCGCCGCGATGCCCCGGCCAGCTATCATCTTGCCGCGACGCTCGATGATGCCACGGACGGTGTTACCGTCGTCACGCGCGGGGCAGACTTGTTTGCCGCCACGCACATCCACCGCCTGCTGCAAGTGTTGCTGGGGCTGCCAGAGCCGCGCTGGCTTCATCATGGCCTGCTCGTGGGGCCTGACGGACGCAAGCTTGCCAAGCGCCGCGATGCGCCTTCGCTTGCCGATCGCCGCCGCGCCGGCGAGGATGGCCGCGCGCTGGCCGAGACCTTGCGCGCTACCCGCTTTGACACTGGCGTTTCGTTCAGCGACAGCCTAGACCTTGCGCCATGATCATGCTTCTTGTCCCAGTGATCCTCGTGCTCATGGCACTGACGGTCTATTCGCTGCTCCGCGGCATCGGCGCGTTTCTCAACAGCACCAAGGCCGAGCTGGATGGCGACAGCACGCGCGCGACCGAGATGCAGCTGCTGCAAAACAAGATGATGTTCAACCGCATCAAGTATCAGGGCCTTGCCGTCGCGGTCGTGGCGGTGCTCCTGCTGCTGACCCACGGCGGCCGCTGACGCTTCCGTTTCCGTGGTCAAGCTCAACAAGATCTACACGCGCACCGGCGATCAAGGCACGACGGGCCTTGTCGACGGCTCGCGCCGCGCCAAGCACGATCTGCGACTCGAAGCGATCGGCGAGGTGGACGAACTGAACAGCGCCATCGGCTTCGCAGCGCTCGCGCTTGAGGCTGATCGCGGCGCTGCGCTCCACCGCATCCAGAACGACCTGTTCGATCTCGGCGCCGATCTGGCGACACCGCTGGGTGACATCGGCGGCGCCGACTTCACGCCTTCCGAGATGGTCCTGCGCGTCGTGTCGGCCCAGCCCGATCGGCTCGAGGCGGAAATCGACACGCTCAACGCCGCGCTGCCCCCGCTTACCAGCTTCATCCTGCCCGGCGGCAGCGAAGGCGCCGCGCGCGTACACCTTGCCCGCGCGATTGCCCGCCGCGCCGAACGCGCCGCCACCGCGCTCGCTGCGGCCGAACCGGTGAACCCCGCCGCGCTGGCCTACCTCAACCGGCTTTCGGACTATCTCTTCGTGCTCGCCCGGGCGATCAATGCCGGGAAAGACCCGCTCTGGGTCCCGGGCGCCTCGCGCTAGCCGCACTCTCAATTTGGCTGCTTCCCCGACGCGCCAAACCTCACTAGGCAGCGCGCAAACGCAATATCAGGCAGGGGTTCAAGCCATGCAGACAATCGCAGTCATCGGTGCCGGGCAGATGGGTTCGGGCATCGCCCAGGTCGCAGCCGCTTCCGGCAAGTCCGTGCTGCTCTCCGATATCTCGCTCGCCCTTGCCGAAGCCGCGCGCGCGAAGATCGAGAAGGGCCTGATGAAGCTGGCCGAGCGCGGCAAGATCCCCGTCGAGGATGCCGTGGCCACCGTTTCGCGCATCACCCCGGTGGGCGATTATGCGCGCCTTGGTGAAGCGGACCTCGTGATCGAGGCGGCGACCGAGCGGGAGGACATCAAGCACAAGATCTTCGCGGCGGCGGGCGAGCACCTCGCGCCCGGCGCGATCATGGCCACCAACACCTCATCGATCCCGATTACCCGCATGGCGGTCTCCTCGCCCGATGCAGCGCGCTTCATCGGCATCCACTTCTTCAACCCGGTGCCGCTGATGAAGCTGGTCGAGGTCATCCCCGGCCTTGCCACTTCGGTCGCCACAATCGAGGCGGTGCGCGGCTTTGTGGCCGATATCGGCAAGGAAATCGTGCTTTCGCAGGACGAGCCGGGCTTCATCGTCAACCGCATCTTCGTGCCCTTCATCAACGAGGCCGCGTTCGTTCTGGGCAGCGGCACAGGCTCGATCGTCGATATCGACAAGGGTGTGAAACTCGGGCTGAACCACCCGATGGGCCCGCTCGAACTCGCGGACTTCATTGGCCTCGATACCTTGCTCGAGATCATGAAGATCTACCTCGCCTCGACGGGCGATCCGAAGTACCGCCCCGCGCCGCTCTTGCAGAAGTATGTCGAGGCGGGCTGGCTCGGCCGCAAGTCGGGCCGCGGCTTCTATGACTACAGCGGCGAGGTTCCTGTCCCGACGCGCTGAGCTATTGGTCGGTGGCGGGGTCCGCGTCCTCGTCGGCTTGGTCGGGGGTGAAGGGCACGGTGCGATACTTCGGATCGTTGCCATCCTCGCGGCGCGGCAGACCGTCACGCACAACTTCGGGGCTTGAAGGGTCGTAGCCCTGATCCTCGCCCAGCCGGCGCTTGTCATCTTCGGCCCATGACCGGAACTGGTGTTCGCGTGCTTCCTCGCTCGCGCGCGCATCCGGCTTTGTGCCGGTGAGCCAGGCGCCTGCTCCGGTGGTGGTGAACATCACCGCGCTCACCGCCATGAGCACGGCCCAGACGAGAGCGTACCAGCGGCTGCGGAAAAGCAGTTCGTACACGAGAGGGTGGATCCGGACAGTTGCGCTTACGCAAGAATACGGGGTGTGAGGTTAAGGAACCGCGAAGGCGCGTGTCGCACTCGAAAAATCCCTGCGTATAGCGCCTAAGTTTCTGTTATATAAGTAATTTTTGGGCAAGAACAAAACCCGAAAATCAGTCACGCCGGGGGGATGAAGCACACATCCCCCCTCGCTGCTGCCGCGCTTGCCGCCCTGTCCATCGTACTGTCGCTCGCCTTCCCGGGAGGCAGCGCCGCTCTGGTCGCCGCTCCGCCGGGCAGAGACCGCGAGGTGGCCGCATTCGCCCTGTGCAAAGGCCCGGCGCGGATGACCTGCGTCGTCGATGGCGATACCTTCTGGTACCAAGGCCTCAAGATCCGGATCGCCGATATCAATGCGCCCGAACTCGGCCACCCCTCTTGCGCTTATGAGGCAAGGCTGGCCGAAGCGGCGACCCGGCGGCTCACCGACCTGCTCAATGCCGGACCCTTCACGCTCGCGGTCGAGGGGCGCGACACCGATCGCTATGGCCGGGCGCTGCGCGTGGTCATGCGCGGCGGGGAAAGCCTTGGCGGGGTGCTGGAGCGCGAGGGCCTCGCCGAGCACTGGCACGGCCGACGGGGCGATTGGTGTGTGGTCTGAGGATCAGGCCGCGCGTAGCCCGGTAACGCCCTTGGCCCCGCGATCTTGCGCCGAAAGCCCATCGAACGCGGCATCGATGATGCGCGCCAGCTTTTCCTCGGTCAGTCTGTCCATCAGCATGCCCATCACGCCGATGTTGCAGTAAGGCGCAACAATCTGGTTGATCAGGCTGAGCGTCATGTCGATGTCCAGCCCGGCGAAGAAGCCCTCTCCCATCGCCTCGGCGATGATCATGCTGAGATAGTGATCGGCCAGATCGACATAGCTGCGCACTTGCTCAAAGTATTCGTTGCCGAGTTCGACATACATCTCGTGCGCCACGGGATCGGCGCGATAGGCGTCGCGCATCATCACGAACCGCCGGGCGAAGAACTCGTACATCTTGCGGCGGGGCGGCAACTCGCTGGAGACCACCTCCTCCATGATCGCAACCTTGGGGCGGAACCAGTATTCCGCCACGGCCTCGAGCAGCGCTTCGCGGCTTTCGAAATAGCGCAGGACCTGCCCTGGCGACATGCCGGCCCGGACCGCGACTTCCTGCATAGTCAGCGCCTGCCCGCCGCGCTCCTCGATCAGAGCGCAGGCCACCGCGACCAGACGCGCCTGTGCGGCTTCGATATCGCTATGCGGGCGTGCCATGCTAGGATCCTGTCGCCGGGGAGGCCTTTGTGCCATTCTAGGGACTGACGCGCCCGGTTTCAATCGAGCCCATGGCAATTGGTCGATTCCAGTGCGCTCAACGTCGGAAACAAGTAAGGAAGGACCCCGATGTACCTAGGCGAATTGTGGCGCCACAGGGCGCTGGCCGGGGGGCTGGCGCTCACCGCGCTGCTCGCGGGCTGCGCCGCGCCGCATGGCAGCGGCGTGGTCGCCTCGGTGCCGCCGCCTGGCGCATCGAGTATCGGGCCTGTCGATGTGGCCGTGCTGGCCTTCAACGACTTTCACGGCAATCTCGAACCCCCGCGCCAGAGCGTTGCCATCCCGGACGGGCAGGGCGGCGCCGCGCAGGTCCCGGCGGGCGGTGCGGCCTGGCTCGCCAGCGCGCTCGATGCCTTGCGTGCGCGCCACACCTATTCGCTCACCGTGGCGGCGGGCGATCTCATCAGCGCCTCGCCGCTTGCCTCCTCCTTGTTCCTCGATGAACCGGCGATTGAAGTGCTCAGCCGCCTCGGGCTCGACTATGCCGCCGTGGGCAACCACGAGTTCGATCGGGGGACGAAGGAGCTGCTGCGCATGCAGTCGGGGGGCTGCGAGAAGCTCACCGCGCGCGAGCCGTGCCAGCTCGAACATTTCGCCGGTGCGCGGTTCCGCTATCTCGCCGCCAGCACGCTGACAGGCTCGGGTACGCCGCTGCTTCCTGCTAGCGCGATCCGCGCATTCGGCAGCGGCGCGGCCCAGGTGAAAATCGGCGTGATCGGCCTTACGTTGAAGGGCACGCCGATGCTCGTCAATCCCGCAGGGATCGCGGACGTGACCTTCGCAGACGAGGCCGACACGATCAACGCCGAGGTTCCGAAGCTCAAGGCGCAAGGGGCCGATGCGATCATCGTGCTGATCCATCAGGGCGGCAAACAGAGCGGCGCGCCCGATCCAAATGGCTGCGCAGGATTTGATGGCGAGATACTGCCGATCCTCGCGCGCCTTTCACCCGGGGTCGACGTGGTTGTCTCGGGCCATACCCATGCCGACTATATCTGCGAGCTGCCGAGCGCCGATCCGGCGCGGCCGGTGCTGCTCACGAGCGCGGGGCTCTATGGCAAGGAGCTGACCGAGATCACGCTGACCATCGATCCTGCCTCGCACCGGGTCGCCGCGCGCAGCGCGCGCAACCTGATCGTGCAGTCGCAGCCGTTTACATCGGCCAAGGGCCCGGTCGCGCTCTCGCCGCTCGCCCCGCAGTATACACCTCGCGCGGATATCGCCGCCTATGTTGCGCGCTATGTCGATGCCGCGAAGGCCTTTGCAACACGCCCGGTGGGCAAGCTCTCGGGCCCGGCGGACCGAGGCGAAGCGCCCGCAGGCAGCACCGGCGGGCCGCTGGCCCATCTCATCGCCGATGCGCAGCTCGCCGCGACCCGCAGCGCTGGTGCCCGGATCGCCTTCATGAACCCTTATGGGGTGCGCGCCGCGCTGGTCCCGGCGGCGGACGGCACCGTCACTTTCGGCGACATCTACCTCGCTCAGCCCTTCGGCAACGCGCTCGTGACCGAGACCTTGACCGGCGCCGAGATCAAGGCGGCGCTCGAACAGGGCTTCGACGCGATCGGGCCCGAGCAGGTGCTCGCGCCCTCCGCAGGGTTCGTCTACCAGTATGATCGCCGCCAGCCGATCGGCGGCCGGATCACCGCGATCACGCTGGACGGCAAGCCGCTCGATCCCGCCGCCAGCTACCGGGTGACCCTGAACGGTTTCCTCGCGCTCGGCGGCGACGGCTTCACTGTGTTCAAGGCAGGGCGCGATGCGGTGACCGGACCGACCGATATCGAGGCGTTCGAAAGCCTGTTCCGCAGCAAGGCCCTGATCGATGTGCCGCGCGACGCCCGGACGATCGACGCCGGCGGCTGACGGTTATCCCAGCAGCCAGCGCCCCAGCAGGCGGTGGAACGGAAAGGTCAGCGCGCCCGCCGTCAGCAGTCCGCCGATCACCAGCCCGCGCACGGTGGCCCGGTGTGCGGCATGGTTGTGCGCCCGCGCCGTCAGCACCAGCCTGGGCGTTTGCACCGCAACGAAGGCGCTCAGAAGGTGGATCACGCTGAAATGGCCGTGATTGGTCTCGAGTATCCAGAAGCTGTCCACTGCCGAGGTGAACATGGCTTCGGCCCAGACATAGCCAAGCATGCGGTGGCGGCGCGTGCCGCGCTTTTGCCACAGGATCACCGGGGTGAGCGAAAGCGCGACCAGCACGGTGCCGAGGTGCATCCAGATGGCGAGGGGCACCGTGCCCCAGTCGGCATGACCGCGCACCGCAGCGGCCAGCGCGGCGATGAGCAGCGCGATCGCGGCCCATCCCAGTATCCGTTCAAGCCGGTCCGGAGCGAGCGGCTTTGCCGGTTTCAGCGCTTGGGCGGCCAAGGGATGAAGCCCGAAGTGCGCCGCACATATTCGGCATAGTCTGGACGGCGCTGGACGAGGCCCTTCTCCAGCAGCGGCTTGCCCGACCAGCGGGTCAGCGTGAACGTCAGGAATACAGGCCCTGCCAGCGAGGCAAGCGCCACCGGCAGTCCGGCCTCGCTCGCCGCCAGCCAGATCCCCCACCACACACAGGTATCGCCGAAATAGTTGGGGTGGCGGGTATAGCGCCAGAGCCCGGTATCGAGCACGCGCCCCTTGTTGGCCGGGTCAGCGCGGAACTGCGTCAATTGCCAGTCGCCGATGGTCTCGAATGCAAATCCGAGGAACCACAGCGCGCCGCCAGCCATGGCCAGCGGGCCGATCTGCGCCGAGCCCGAGGCCAGCACGCCAAGCTGCGCGGGCAGGCAGGTTACATATAGCAGCACGGCCTGCACCGCGAAGACCCGCGCCGCCGCCGCGCCATATTTGCCTGCCTTGCGCGCCTTGCCCAGCATCCGGGCGTAGCGCACGTCCTCGCCGTGCGCGCGCCAGCGGGTGTAGAGGTGCCAGCCAAGCCGCGCGCCCCAGATCACCGCCATCGCGGCAATCAGGCTCGCGCGGGGGCCTTTTTCAGCGGCCTGCGCCCAGGCCGATGCGGCAAGAACCGCCATCGCGGCGCCCCACACCGCATCGATGAAGCTCACATCCTCGATCCGCGCCGCTGTCCATGCGAACAGCGCCATCATCACCGCCAGTGCCAGCCCATTGACGATCAACCCTTCAAGCATCGAACATCCCCGCAAAGTCCTTGATCCCGCGCTCCGGGTGCTTGGGCGTCACGCTCTGGTAGATCTCGGCGACTTGCCGCATGTCTGCCCTGTAGTCGCCCGTCGGCATGATCGCGGGACCGAGCCCGCCGACCTTGCGGCCATAGTCCATTAGCCCAACCACCATCGGAACCTGCGCGCCGAGCGCAATGTGATAGAAACCCGTGTGCCACTGCTGCACCGCCTTGCGCGTGCCTTCGGGCGCGATGGTGAGCGCAAAACGATCACGCCGGGCGAACTCGGCGATCATCGCCTCAACCACGTTGTGGCGGGCCGATCGGTCGATCGAGATGCCGCCCATGTCGCGCATGAAGCCGCCCATCGGCCAGCGGAACAGGCTGTCCTTGGCCATGAAGTGCGCATCGATCCCCAGCTCGTTCACCAGGCCGAGGAAATACACGAAGTCCCAGTTCGAGGTATGCGGCGCGGCGATGATGACGTAGCGCCCGCCCGGCGGCGGCGTGCCGACGGCTTTCCAGCCCTGCATCCGGTAAAAACCCAGAAGAGCGCGCTTGACCACGCGCGAGGACAGGCTCGCCCGCCCGCCTTCCGGCACCTGTTCGCCTGCGCCTGCGTTCATCCGCCTCTTCTCCCCCGGCGCATTCCTAGCGGGGCGGATCGGGCTTGTCGAAGGGGTTCCCTTTGGTGTCACCTGCCATTTTAGCCTATCTTGACTATAATAAGCATAGTTATTATGTGCATGCCATGCAGAACAACATCGCGTTCCTCACTTCGGACGTCAGCCGCCTCCTGCGCAAACGGTTCGATGTGGTCAGCCGCCGCTTCGGCGTGACCGGCCCGCAATGGCGCATGCTCGCCGCGCTGCGGCGCACCCCGGGGATCAACCAGGGCGCGCTCGCGCAGTGGCTGGAAGTGGAGGCGATCACGGCGGGCCGCATGATCGACCGGCTGGAGAAGTCTGGCATGGTCGAGCGCCGCGCCGATCCAAATGACCGCCGCGCCTGGCGCTTGTTCCTGACTGACGAGGCGACACCGCTGCTCGACGAGTTGTTCGGCTGCGCGACCGAGGTCTTTGACGAGGCACTGCAAGGCTTTGCGGCGGGCGAGCGCGATCTGCTGCTCGCGCTCCTCGAACGCGTCCGCGCCAACCTGCTCGAAGATGCGCCGCCCGAGCGAACCGCCAGCGAAGGAGCACTTGCCCATGGCTGAGGCGGATCCCTTCAAGACCGGTGCCTCGACCGACGAGCGCCGTTCGGCCACGCGCGTGCGGCGCCTCCGGCTCGTTGTCATGCTGCTTGTGCCTGCGCTCATCGTGGGCGGGGCGCTCACCTGGTGGTTCGGGCATCCCGGCGAGGTCTCGACCGACAATGCCTACGTGAAGCAGGACATTGTCTCGATCGCGGGCGAGGTGAACGGCTTGATCGTGGCGGTAAACGTGCGCGAGAACCAGCAGGTCAAGGCCGGCGACGTTCTGTTCCGCATCGATCCGACTTCCTATCAGGTAGCCATGCAGCAGGCCGATGCGCAGATCGCCGGTGCGCAGGCGCGGATCACCGCGCTGCAGGCCGACGTGGGCGCGAACGCGGCCGATATCGCCGGCGCGCGCGACGATCTCGCGCTCGCCGAAGCGCAGTATGCCCGCGAAAAGGCGCTGCTCGACCGGGGCTTCAACACCCGCGCGCGCATGGACGAGGCGGTCCACGCGGTTGCGGCCGCGCGTGACAGGCTCGCTTCGATCTCGGCTGAAGTCGCCAAGGCTGAGGCCCAGCTAGCCACCGGTGCGCAGGTGCCCGGGCTCAATCCGCAAGTCGCCTCTGCGCAAGCCACGCGCGCCAAGGCCGCGCTTGATCTCTCTCGCACCGTGGTGCGCGCGCCGGTCTCGGGCCGCGTCACGCAAGTCACGCGGCTCCAGATCGGCCAGATGGTCTTTACCGGCGTACCGATGCTTTCGATCGTGCGCGAAGGCGGCGCGCGGGTAGAGGCGAACTTCAAGGAAACCGATCTTGCCCGCATGCGCCCCGGTCAGCCTGCCGAGGTCAAGCTCGACGCCTATCCCGGCCTCAAGCTCAAGGGCCATGTCGATAGCATTGGCGCAGGCACAGGCTCGGAATTCTCGGTCCTCCCTGCGCAGAACGCCACCGGCAACTGGGTCAAGATCACCCAGCGCGTACCGGTGCGCATCGCCATCGATTCGTCCAGCGGCGATCGTCCGCTGATCGCAGGCCTCAGCGCGAACGTGACGGTGCATGTCGGCGACAAGTAACCCCGCGCCGCAAGGCGCCCAAGGGCCGGCAATGCTGGTGAGGCACCGCCCGCTCGTCTTTACAGCGGTGATGGCCGCGATGATCATGCAGGTGCTCGACACCACCATCGCCAATGTCGCCCTGCCGCATATGGAAGCCTCGCTCTCCGCCACGCAGGAGACGATCAGCTGGGTGCTGACGAGCTATGTGCTGGCCTCCGCCGTCGCGCTGCCGCTGGGCGGCTGGCTGGTGGACCGGTTCGGAATCCGCACCATGTTCACGCTTTCGGTAGCCGCGTTCACCGCCGCATCGATCCTCTGCGGCCTTGCGCAGAACCTCGAGGAGATGGTTGCTTGCCGGGTGGTTCAGGGCGTGGGCGGCGCGTTTCTTTCGCCCTTCGCGCAGACAGTGATGCTAAATGCCAGCAGCGCGCAGGAACGGCCGAAGATGATGGCGCTGTTCACCCAGGGGGTCATGCTCGGGCCCATCGCCGGGCCCTTGCTCGGTGGCTACATCACCGAAAGCTATTCGTGGCGCTGGGTCTTCTTCATCAACGTGCCGATCGGGATCGCCTCGGGCCTCGTGCTGTGGTGGCTCTTGCCGCGCCAGCCGGCCATTCATCGCCCGATCGATCTGAACGGGTGGCTGCTTGTCGCATTGGCGCTCGCCTCGTTCCAGCTCATGCTCGATCGCGGCCCCTCGCAGGACTGGTTCGGCAGCGTGGAAGTCGTGACTTACGCCGTGATCTGGGCCTGTACCGGCTGGATGGCGATGGTGCACCTTTTCACCACAGAACGTCCGCTGTTCCCGGGGCGCCTCTTTTCCGATGCCAACTTCGTCGCCAGCCTCGTGTTCATGTTCCTGATCGGCTGCGTGATGATGGCGGTGCTCGCGCTGCTGCCGGGGCTGCTCCAGGGCATCTACGGCTATCCGGCAGTCGATGCCGGCTGGCTGCTCGCTCCGCGCGGGCTGGGCCTGCTGGTCACAATCACGCTGCTGGGCAAGTGGATCACCAAGATGGATCCGCGCATTGCGCTCACGATTGGCATGGGGCTTTCGGGCTGGTCGCTCTGGCTCATGGCAGGCTGGTCGCCCTCTATGCCGATGACGCCGATCTTCATCACTGGCCTTATTCAGGGCGTGGGCATCAGCTTCACGATCATGCCGGTCAACCTGATCGCCTTTGCCACCCTGCCACCCGAACTGCGCACCGATGCCGCAGGGCTCACCAACCTTATGCGTTCTATCGGCGCCTCGATCGGCATTGCGGTATGCACCTTCATGCTGGCGCGGGGTGTGCAGGTGAACCACGCGGAAATGGCCGCACGGATCACGCGGATGAGCGCGCCTTTCGATCTCGATCGCATCACTGCATTCAGCGGCGTATCGGAAGCGGGGATGCGGGTGGTCGATGGCATGGTCAACAAGCAGGCGGCGATGATCGGCTATCTCAACGATTTCTATTTGATGGGTCTCCTGTGCTGGGCGGCGATTCCGGTGCTGTTCTTCGTCAAGGCCGGCAAGCCTGCGATGGCGGGCCCCCAGATGGCAGCAGCCGCAGATCACTAAGCGGTTGCTGGCGCGGGTGCCGGGGTCTAACGGCGGTGCCATGGCTCTGATTTCGAACCCGAAGCTTGCGTGGATCCTGCGCTGCGGCTGGCAAGGCAAGTGCCCACGCTGCGGCAAGGGGCACATGTTCGCGGGCTGGCTCAAACTCGCCAGGACTTGCGATAGCTGCGGCCTCGATTTCGGCTACGCGCAGACCGACGATGGTCCCGCCTTCTTTGCGCTATGCCTCACCGCGCTCCCGCTGGTCTTCGTCGTGGTCTACGTGCAGGTCCGGTTCGATCCGCCGTGGTGGGTCCACGCGCTCACGTCGGTGCCAGTTCTCGTTGTGGGCTGCGTCGCATCGATGCGCCCCTTCAAGGGCTGGCTCGCTGCCTCCCAATATGTGAACCACGCAATGGAAGCGGGCACTGAAGGCCTCTGGGCCAATCTCAACGCGCGCGAGAAGGCGAACGAGAAGGACTAGGCCTTGCGGTAATCCGCGATGATCGCGCCGCAGGAGAGCAGGTCTTCCTCATGGCCCACCTCGCGCCATGCCTCGGCCAGCGCGGCGGTTTCCCATTCCTGCATGGCGGGATGCGCGATCACGTGGTCGACCCAGGCCTGCCCCTTGCCCACGTCGAGCCCGTAGGTGCGGATTCGCCAGGCAACCGGTGCATAGAACGCATCGAGCACGGTGAAGGCATCGCCCGCGAGCCACGGGCCGCCGAAGCGCGTCAGACCCTCCTCGAAGATTTCGCGCACCCGCGCCACATCGCGCAGCAGCGCCTCGCGCATCGGGCGCGGCTTCACCCGCACACCGACATTCATCGTGCAATCATTGCGCAGCGCCGAAAAGCCGCCGTGCATCTCGCTGGTCGCGCACTGCGCAAAGCCGCGTGCGGCGGGATCGGTCGGCCAGACGCCTTCGTGCCGGTCCGTCAGATAGAGCACGATGCCGAGCGAATCCCACACCGTGGTTTCGCCGTCGAGCAGCACCGGCACCTGCCCGGTGGGCGAGAAGGCACGGAACTCGTCGTAATTCGAAGGCTTGGTGAAAGGCTCCAGCCGGTCCTCGAAGGGAATTCCCAGCGCCTTCATCAGCAGCCATGGCCGCAGCGACCAGCTCGAATAGTTCCGGTTGGCGGTGATCAGCGTGTAGGCCATGGGGGCTTACTCCACGTAGTGCGCGGTCGTCTTGGCGCGGACGTCCTCGGCGGTGACGCCGGGGGCCAGTTCGACAAGGCGGAACGGCGAGGCGTGGTCTGCCCGCGCGAACACGGCGAGGTCGGTCACGATCATATCGACCACGCCCTTGCCGGTCAGCGGCAGGGTGCAGGCGGGGATGAACTTGGGGCTGCCGTCCTTGGCGCAGTGCTCCATCACCACGATGATCTTCTTGACGCCCGCGACAAGGTCCATCGCGCCGCCCATGCCCTTGATCATCTTGCCCGGCACCATCCAGTTGGCGATGTCGCCGTTCTCGGCGACTTCCATCGCGCCGAGCACGGTGAGGTCGATATGCCCGCCGCGGATCATCGCAAAGCTCTGCGCGCTGTCGAAATAGGCCGATTGCGGCAGCTCGCTGATCGTCTGCTTGCCAGCGTTGATAAGGTCCGCGTCCTCCTCGCCCGCGAGCGGGAAGGGGCCGATGCCCAGCATGCCGTTCTCGCTCTGCAGCGTCACGGTCATGCCTTCGGGGATATGGTTCGCCACCAGCGTCGGAATGCCGATGCCAAGGTTCACATAGAACCCGTCCTGAAGTTCCTGCGCGGCGCGCGCGGCCATCTGGTCGCGGGTCCAGCCTGCGGTCATGCCATCATGTTTGGTCATCAGCCGACATCCGTGTTGCGGGTGGTGCGGAACTCGATCTTCTTGTCGTAAGGCGCGCCTACGATCAGGCGCTGTACATAGACGCCGGGCAAGTGGATCGCATCGGGATCGAGGCTGCCGGTGGGGACAATCTCTTCCACTTCGACCACGCAGACCTTGCCGCAGGTCGCTGCCGGGACGTTGAAATTGCGCGCGGTCTTGCGGAACACGACGTTGCCCGTCTCGTCCGCCTTCCACGCCTTGACCAGCGCGAGATCGGCGAAGATTCCGCGTTCGAGGATATACTCCTGTCCGTCGAAGTCCTTGGCTTCCTTGCCCTCGGCCACCAGCGTGCCGACGCCGGTCTTGGTATAGAACCCCGGAATGCCCGCGCCGCCCGCGCGCATGCGCTCGGCGAGCGTGCCCTGCGGGCAGAACTCGACCTCGAGCTCGCCGGAAAGGTACTGGCGCTCGAATTCCTTGTTCTCGCCGACATAGCTGGCGATCATCTTCTTCACCTGCCGCGTGCGCAGCAGCATGCCGATGCCTTCGTTGTCGATCCCGGCGTTGTTGCTGGCAAAGGTCAGGTCCTTCACCCCCGATTCGCGCACTGCCATCAGCAGCCGCTCAGGGATACCGCAAAGGCCGAAGCCCCCGCAGGCGATCAGCAGACCATCGCGCAGCAGCCCGTCAAGGGCGCTGGCGGCATCGGGGTAGAGCTTTTTGGCCACGCGAATCCGGCTCCTGTACTATTCAGCGTCTCTCTAGCGCGAAGGCGCGGCTTGTCACCCCAGGGGGAGCGCAAGCAGCGCCGAAAGATCGGCCAGCGCCTGCGCCTCGCCCGTCACCTTGATCGCCGCCATGCCCAGCTGCGCGGCCGGTTTGCAGTTCACGCCAAGATCGTCAAGGTAGATGCAGTCTGCCGGTGCAAGCTCCAGCTTCTCGCACATCATCAGATAGATGCGCGGATCAGGCTTGCGCACGCCGGCCTTGCTGCTCTCGATCACGTGTTCGAAGCGTGCGAAGATCTGCTCCAGCGCGTCGCTGCGGTCGGCGCTGCGGGCAAGACCTGCCCCGTGGCCGGTGGGCACATTGTTGGTAATGCAGGCGATGCGATAACCGGCGGCCTTCAGCTGGTCCAGCGCGCGCACCATGGCCGGGCGCACCGTGCCTGCCAGCACCGCGAGCACGTCGCCGCCCGGCAATGAGTGACCCTGTGCGGCGGCTTCGGCGGCAAACAGCGAATCGAACTCCGCCGCTCCGATCTCGGCCCGCTCGAATCGAGCCCATGCGTTGCTGTCGGGATTCAAGGCGTTGACCTGGCGCACGAAGTCCTGCGGCAGACCGCGCTCCGCTTCCAGCCGGTTGAACGCCTCGAAGGGGGAGGACGTGATCACGCCGCCGAAATCGAAAATCACTGCTGCAAAAGTCTTGTTCGCCACCTTGACCGCTCCCTTGCTTGCGAACCCGGGGGATAGCGAGCATGGCGGTAGGTGCAAGGGCGGCGAATTGACGTGGATCATGGTGCCCTTGCTGTTTTCGGGATCATGGTTGGCGCACTGCCCAAACTTATGGAGGATCCTGATGCGTTCCATTCTCTGCCCGGCCGACAGCGCCGATACGCTTGATGACCGCGTCGAAACCGCGCTCGCGCTGGCGCGGGTCATGCGAGGCCATGTCTCGGTCCAGATCGCCACGCCCTTTGCCCAGATGGCGCTGTGGGAGCCCTTCGGCGGCGCTGCGCTTTCCGCCGAGGTGATCAACGAGGTCCGCGCAGCCGACGAACAGCTCGGCAAGGATCTCGACGTGCGCCTCACGGGCCAGGATGTGCCTTTCGATATCGTGCTGATCGACCAGGGCCGGGTGGAAGGCGTCGCGGCCGCCGCCCGCTTCACCGATTGCATTGTTGCCAGCCTTGATGATCCCGCGCTTGAGGAAGTCGCGCTGGGATCGCGCTGCCCGGTGCTGGCGCTGCCCAAGGGCGCGCCGCTGCTGACGTTCGACAAGCCGGTCCTGCTGGCATGGGACGGCGGGCACGAGGCTGCCGCCGCGATGCGCGCCGCGCTTCCGCTTCTCGCCCTCGCCAGCGCGGTCCATATCCTCATGGTGCGCGAGCACGAGGACAGCTTCCCCGCGCGCGATGCCGCCTGCTACCTCTCACGCCACGATATCCATGCCGAAGTTCACGAGGTGGCCAGGCATGGTTCGATCTCCCGCATGATCGCGGACAAGGCGCATGAACTCGGCGCGGGCCTCATCGTGATGGGCCTGTTCGGCAAGAGTCGGCTGCGCGAATTGCTGCTGGGCGGGGTCTCGCGCGAGCTGCTGGATACCTCCGTGGTGCCGCTGCTGCTGGCGCATTGATCGAATGAACCTGCCCCTTGGGGCATGCTGCGGCGCAACCAATAGGCCTATCTGGTTTAGGCATTGCGCCTGCCACCGGGAGTCATGGCGCTGTAATATTGAGCGAAATTCCCGCCATTGCGACGGATTGCGGGACCCTGATGCAAAAAGTGCAACCGTTATGGCTCATTTCGCACTTGCGAAGAGGGGGAGATAGTTGCATATGAAAATGGCCTTTCAGGCATCCTCTCCCAAAACTTTCAGGCCCGGTTGGCAACGACCGGGCCTTTTTTCTGCCTGGCGGCTACGCTGAGGAATTGGGCTTCGACGGGCGGTCTGTCGGGGCCCCGGATTGCCCGTCGCGCTTGACTGCGCAGGCATCCCGGCGTATCGGCCCGCTCCTGATTCCGCCCCTTGCCTGCGCGCGAGGGTCGCCCAAACTGATTCGAACGAAAAGAGCAAACCGATGAAGCGCACTTTCCAGCCCAGCAATCTTGTGCGTGCCCGTCGCCACGGTTTCCGCGCCCGCATGGCCACTGTCGGCGGCCGCAAGGTGCTCCGTGCCCGCCGCGCTCGCGGTCGCAAGAAGCTTTCGGCCTGATCCCAGACGCGCCCGTCGCACCGGTTGCCCCGACTGCTGCAGCAGTAGGCACCCGGCTGGGAATCATTGCCAAGCGCGCGGATTTCCTCGCCGCCAATTCCGGAATCCGGGTCGCAAGGCCCGGTTTCGTGCTTTTGGTCAACCCGCTTGCGCGGCCCGATGGCGCGCTGCGCTTTGGCGTCACCGTCACCAAGAAGATCGGCAACGCGGTCGCGCGCAATCGCATGAAGCGCCGCCTTCGCGCGCTCGCGCGTGAAGTGCTGCCGGCGGAAGGTGTCGCGGGTGCGGACCATGTGCTGATCGGGCGCGAAAACGGGATCGAGCGCGATTTTGCGCTCTTGCGGCAGGAACTCGAAGCTGCGCTCGCCCGCGCCGCTGCCGGCAAGGGCGATCCGCCGCGCCGGGGCGGCCCCAGAGGGAAGGGCGCCGGCAAGCAGAAGGCGCGCGGCAAGTGATCCGCCGCCTGCTTATTCTGCTGGTGCGGCTGTGGCAGCTGGGTCCCTCGGTGCTTCTTCCGCCTTCCTGCCGCTTCAGCCCGTCGTGCTCGCACTATGCGATCGAGGCGCTTGGCAAACACGGTGCGATTAAGGGTGGTTGGCTGACGGTGAAGCGGCTATTGCGCTGCCATCCTTGGGGTGGCCACGGCCACGACCCGGTGCCGTGAAGCCGCATCCGGCACAAGAAGACATACAAACGCGAGGCAGAGTGGAAAATCAGCGCAACGTGATCCTGGCAATGGTGCTCATGGCCCTGATGCTGGTCGGCTGGGACATGGGGATGCGGTATTATTACCCGCCCGTGCCAAAGCCGGTTGCCGGCGGGCCCGCCGCTGCCGGATCGCCTTCCGCCCCGGGTGCGCCGGCCGCCAGCCCAACGCTCAAGCCGACGCGTGAGGGCGGGCTTCAGGCCCCGGCCGAAATCGCTGAGGAAAAGCGGGATCTGGTGCAGGTGGCGCAGGCGCTTGCCTCCGGTAACCGCGTCGCCGTCGATGCGCCCGGGCTCAAGGGCTCGATCAATCTTACCGGCGGCCTCATCGATGATCTGACGCTTGCCCGCCACCGGGAAAAGCTCGACAAGAACAGCCCCCCGGTGCGGATGTTCTCGCCCGCCGGCACGCCTGAACAGCACTATGCGCAAGTGGGTTGGCTCGGCCAGAACGGCGTCGCCGCACCCGGGCCGGATACTTTGTGGCAGGCCGACGGCGCAAAGCTCACGCCCGCTGCCCCGGTCACCTTGCGTTGGACCAATCCCACCGGGCAGACTTTCGCGATCCGCTATGCGATCGACGCAAACTACATGATCACGGCGACCCAATCGGTCACCAACGCCGGGGCCACGCCGGTCTCGGTAAAGCCCTTCGCACTCGTCAACCGGACCAGCAAAACCGCCAGTCTCAACACCTGGAACATCCACGCGGGCCCGATTTCGGCCAACGATGGAACGGTCGATTTCGTAGTCAGCTACATATGCGACGGCGGCGTTTACATTCTCTCCTCGTGCACGGATCTGTCCAAATCGAAGGTCGTAACGCGGCCGGGCCAGCCGAACTGGATTGGTTTTACCGATATCTATTGGCTTTCCGCGCTCGCCGTTGAATCGGGCAGCAAAGCGCAGAGCGCCTTCCGCTCGCTGGGCGACAATGTGTTCCGCGCCGAACTGGTTTGGCCGAGCGTGCAAGTCATGCCCGGGCAAACCAGCGGGCAAACCGTCAGGGTCTTCGCGGGTGCCAAGGAAAACAGCGTTCTGGAAGCCTATGAAAAGCAGGGTATCACCAACCTCTCGCTTTCGATCGACTGGGGCTGGTTCCGCTGGTTCGAAAAGCCGATCTTCTGGTTGCTCGACTCGCTGTTCCGTGGGGTTCACAACTTCGGTCTCGCGATCATCCTGCTGACCTTGATCGTGCGCGGCATGATGTTCCCGGTGGCGCAGCGCCAGTTCGCATCAATGGCGGCGATGCGCGCGATCCAGCCGAAGCTGAAGGTCATCCAGGAGCGCTTCAAGGACGACAAGGCAAAACAGCAGCAGGAAATCATGGCGCTCTACAAGGCGGAAGGCGTGAACCCGCTCGCCGGTTGCCTGCCGATCTTTCTGCAGATCCCAATTTTCTTCGCGCTCTACAAGGTGCTGACGCTGACCATTGAGATGCGCCACCAGCCTTTCTACTTCTGGATCAAGGACCTGTCCGCGCCCGATCCGCTGCATGTGCTCAACCTGTTCGGCCTTCTGCCGTTCACGCCGCCCGCGTTTCTTGCGATCGGCGTGCTGGCGATCCTGCTGGGCATTACCATGTGGGCACAGTTCAAGCTCCAGCCCGCAGCGATGGACCCGGCGCAGCAGCAGGTCATGGCCTTGATGCCATGGATGATGATGTTCGTGATGGCGCCGTTTGCCGCAGGTTTGCTGATCTACTGGATCACGTCCAACCTGCTGACCATCGCGCAGCAGAAATATCTTTACAGCAAGCACCCGCAACTGAAGGCGCAGGCCAGCAAGGACCAGCTCGATATCGACCGGGTCGCCGCGCGTGAGCAGAAGGCGCAGGAACCCAAGGGCGGGCCGCGCAAGCCCAAGACGCGATGACCGAACCCGCGATGACGTCTGAAACCGAAGCGGAAGCTGCGGCACGCGCCGAGCTTGAAGAACGTGCGCGCCGCCTGTTCGCGGGGCCGGTCACGTTCCTCAAGTCCGCACCCGCGCTCAAGTTCCTGCCCGATCCAGAAGTGCCTGAGATCGCCTTTTCCGGCCGTTCCAATGTCGGCAAGTCCTCGCTGCTCAACGCGCTGACGGGCCGCACCTCGATCGCGCGCACTTCGGTCACGCCGGGGCGCACGCAGGAGCTCAACTTTTTCGACGTTGGCGAACCCGTCCAGATCCGGCTGGTCGACATGCCGGGCTACGGCTTTGCCAAGGCACCGCCTTCGGTCACCGAACAATGGCGGCGTCTGGTGCGCGATTTCCTGCGCGGGCGCGTCGTGCTCAAGCGCACACTGCTCCTCATCGATGCGCGCCACGGCATCAAGCCGGTGGACGAAGACATGATGAAGATGCTCGACGAGGCCGCCGTGGGCTACCGCGTCGTGCTCACCAAGGCGGACAAGATCAAGGCGAGCGAGCTTGCCGCCACCATCGCCGCGACCGAGGCGGCGGCGCGCAAACGCACGGCTGCGTTCCCCAGGATCCATGTCACCTCGTCCGAACTCAAGCTTGGCATTGCCGAACTGCGCGCGGCGGTGCTGGAGGACGCGGCAATCTGAGCGCGTCGCACAACACCGGAACAAGGCGCGGCATCCATGAAACTCGTCATCGGCAACAGGTCCTATTCGAGCTGGTCGCTGCGCGGCTGGCTGGCGGCCAAGCAATCCGGTCTTGCCTTCGAAACGCAGGTCGTCCCGCTCTATGGCGAAGGCTGGGACGAAACGAAGCGCACCATTCCCGAACTTGCGCCGGCTGCGGGCAAGGTGCCGGTGCTGTGGGACGGCGATGCCGTGGTCTGGGACAGCCTTGCGATCCTTGAATACCTCGCCGACAAGGTGGGCCGCGACCGCTACTGGCCCAAGGCTGACGATGCCCGTGCCATGGCCCGCGCGCTGGTGGCGGAAATGCATTCCGGCTTCGGCGCGCTGCGCAGCACGTTGCCGATGAACTTGCGTATCGCGCCGTTCGAGAAGCCGCTGAGCGCCGAAGTGCGCGCCGATGTCGAGCGCATTCTCACGCTTTGGGCGCAGGCCCGTGCGCGCTTCGGGCAGGGCGGGCCGTTCCTGTTCGGCACATTCGGCGCGGCGGACATCTTCTACGCGCCGGTCGTGGCGCGGCTGCGCACTTATGGCGTGCCGGTGCCGGGCTTCGCCGCAGCCTACATGGACGCGGTGTGGGACCACGAATGGCTTGAGGCCTGGCGCGCCGCTGCAGCCGAGGAGCCCTGGGACATCCCCCGCTGGGATGTGGCGGCTCTGGCCTGAGCTGGTGCTTTCCTCCCGCGCCGGGCTGGGATAACGGCGGGATCATGTCCTCACCCAACGATGTCGTCAGCCGCGCTTCGGCGCTGATCGAGGCGCCCAGCGTCACCCCCGCCACCGGTGCGGTGTTCGATTGTCTCGAAGCCATGCTGGCCCCACTCGGCTTTGCCGTGCACCGTTTCCTTGCGGGCGAGCCGCCGGAGGGCCCGGTCGAGAACCTCTTCGCCATCCGCAAGGGGCCGCCGGGCAGCCGCCACTTCGCCTTTGCCGGCCATCTCGATGTCGTGCCCCCGGGCGAAGGCTGGTCGAGCGCGCCCTTCGCGGCCAACTTGCGTGATGTACCTGGCGGCCAAGTGCTCTACGGGCGCGGCGCAGTGGACATGAAGGGCTCGATCGCGGCCATGGTCTGCGCGGTGGAGCAAATCCCCGCCGAGGCCGGAACCATCAGCTTCATCATCACCGGCGACGAGGAAGGCCCCGCGAAGTACGGCACTGTCCCGCTGATCGCGCACATCCGCGAAGTGGGCGAAGTCCCCGATTTCTGCCTGGTGGGCGAACCGACGTCGGTCAACCGGCTGGGCGACATGGTCAAGATCGGGCGGCGCGGCTCGGTCAATGTGTGGCTCACGGCCAAGGGCGCGCAGGGCCATGTCGCCTATCCGCATCTGGCTGACAACCCGATCCCGCGCCTCGTCGCGCTCCTGGCCGAACTGGATGCGCTGGTGCTTGACGGGGGAAGCGACTGGTTCCAGCCCTCGAACCTCGAAGTCACCGATCTCGAAGTGGGCAACCGCGCGACCAACGTGATCCCGGCCGAAGCGCGTGCGCGGCTTTCGATCCGCTACAACGACCACCACACCGGGCAGGCCCTGGTCGACCGCGTGACCGAGATCGCTGCGAAGCACCGCACCGAAGTGCGCGCAACGCTGCACGGCGAGGCGTTCATCACACTCCCCGGTGCGCAATCGGCGCTGGTCGCGGCGGCGGTCGAGGTAGAAACGGGGCTGGCCCCGGAACTCTCGACCACCGGCGGCACTTCCGATGCGCGCTTCCTGCGCGCGCTTTGCCCGGTGATCGAATTCGGCCTCACCAACGCGACGATGCACAAGACCGACGAGGCGGTGGCGGTGGAGGACCTCGAAGTTCTCGTCCGGATCTACCGGCGGATTGCAGAGGCAGCACTGGCGTGACACGATTGCGCCACCTTGCGGCTGCTATCGCCACCGTGTCCCTTTTCGCCGCGCCGCTTGCCGATGCAAGGACCCCGCGGAGCCTGACCGAGCGCAACCGCGCGGTGATCACGGCCTTCGCTGCCATGTTCTACGGCCAGCGCGATGTGCGCGGTGCTTTCGAGACGTACGTTGCGGCGGACTATATCCAGCACAATGCCAATATCCTCGATGGCCGGGAGGCTGCGATTGCCGCGTTGGAGCCCATGTTCCGGCAGGATGGATCGCGCTTCGAGATCAAGCGCATCGTGGTCGATGGCGATCTGGCGGTAATCCACCTCCATGGCCGGGCAGGCGCGCAAGGCAACGGCGGCACGGTGGCCGACATCTACCGCCTCCGGCACGGCAAGATTGTCGAGCACTGGGATGTGCTGCGCCCATCGCGGACAAACCAGCGAACCCGCACGCCTACTTCTGATCGCTTAACGCGCTTTCCTGAGCACGATATAGACCGCCCCGTCGCCTCCATGGCGCGGCTGGGCGGGGCGCACGGCGGCGATCTGACCGGCGTGGGGGCTCGCCGCCAGCCAATCGAGCAGTTTCGCGCGGATCGCGCCGCGCCGCTCCCCTCTGAGGTCGTTCTCCGGCACCGGCCGATGCTTTCCCGCGATCAGGAGAATCACCCGTGCGCCCATCGCCAACGCCTGCGCGATCCCGCCGTTCAGCCGGTCATGCGCGAGGTTCAAGGTCATGCCGTGGAGGTCGATGGTAACGTCGGGTGCGACGGCACCGCGCGTCAGCTTGCGGTCCCAGGTCGAATCGAGCCCTTGCGCGGTCAGCGGCCGCACCGGCGCGGCCGGCGGCGGGGCGACTGGACGCGGTGGCGGTACGCGGCCCTTTACGCGCTTGGGCGGGGGCGGCGGTGCTTCGGCAGGCCCACCCGCGGCTCCTCCCGCAGGAGGGATGGGGGAAGGGGCGACGGCGGGCTTCGGGTGCAGCGGGGTTACCGTCGCGGCCACGCGGCGCCAGAGCGCGGCTTCGTCCGGGCTGAGCCCGCGCGGCGTACTTCTCATTGCCCGTTCAGCCGGGCCAGCGTGCCCTTGGGCAGCAGGATCAGCGCCTGCCCTTCGGCGCGCATGCCGCCGGCAATTGTGCGCGCGTCTTCGCCCGTGCCCCAGAAGCTGTCGAAGCGGTTTGGCCCTTTGATCGCTCCGCCGGTGTCCTGCGCCACCCACAATCCGCCAAGCGACTGTCCGCCCGGTCCGACGGCCTGCAGCCACACCGGCGCGCCCAGCGGCACGAAGGCCGGGTCGGCGGCAAGCGTGGTGCGCGGCGCGATCGGCACGCCCAGCGCGCCCACCGTTCCGGCCCCGGTCGCCTCGCGGAAGAACACATAGCTGCGGTTCTGCTGCATGAGCGCGCGGCCTTCGGCGGGGTGCTCGTGGATATAGCGCAGGATGCCCTGCATCGAGCCGGGGTATTGCCCCGGCCCCGTCCCGATGAGCCCGCGTTCGCGCATCACGCTGCCAATTCCGGTATAGGGATAGCCGTTCTGCCCGGCGTAGCCGAGCCGCATGACCGTGCCATCGGGCGCGCGCAACCGGCCAGAGCCCTGCACCTGCAGGAAGAACAGCTCGGCGCGGTCCGCCACCCAGGCGATCTCCAGCCCTTTGCCGGCCAGCGCGCCGTTCTCGATCGCGGTGCGATCGAAATAGGGGACGAAGCCGCCGGTCTCGTCATAGCGACCGAGCGGCCGGCTGCCATCGGGCAGCGGCGCTGCATCGCCCGGCCGCGCGCGGACCAGATCGGGCGGCATGGCATAGACCGGCACGTCGAAACCCGGCTGGCGCGTGCGCACGCCGGCAATCTCGGGCTCGTAGTATCCGGTGACGAAGGCATCGCCGCGCGCGACGGTGGCGGTCTCGAAGTAGCGGGCGAAGAAGCCCGCCGCGTCTTCCGGCGGCCAGCCGGGGGCGGCGGCACAGGCCGGGGCCCAGTCCTCGGGCCGGGTCAGCCCGCTCGTGTCGGTGCGGCGGGTAAGGCGCGGGCAGCTCGTGGCAAAGGCGGTCAGCGCTGCGCGGACATTGGCATCGCGAAAGCCCAGCCCCGCCGCCACAGGCCCGCGGTGTGTGCCGATCAGCGCGGCGTTGGTGGCGGTCGGCGGCACGGGCGGCACCGGCGCGGCGCCCGGTATTAGCGGAATGCAGCCCGACAGGAGAGCAGGCGCCAGCAGGATCGCCGCGATACGAAGGATCACAGTGCGCAGGCGCACGGGTTGGACCGCCCGCGCCGCCACTTGGATCAGCCCTCGTCGGTCTCGTCGACCACCCAGTCCGGATCGCGCGAGGTGAGATCGCGCGAGAAGGTCCAGACATCGCGGGTCTCGATCGCGTCGTCGAGCGAGCCGGCGACCACGTTCCCGTTCGCGTCGCGGGTGATCGAGGCGACATCGGCGACGAAGCTGACAGTGATGCGTGCGCGCGGCGCGGCGTAGTTCGCATCGACGATGCGCGCTTCCTCGATGCGGATCAGCTTGGCGGTGATCGCCTCGCCCGCAGCGGTCCGCTCATCGATCGCGGCGGCGAAACCAGCAGCGACATCGCTGTCGCACAGCTGCGTCAGTTCTTCCTTGTCACCGCGCCAGAAGGCTTCAAGCACCATGCCGTAGGCGCCGCGTGCCCCGGCCAGGAACTGGACAACGTCGAAGCGGCGATCAGCCGAGACAATCGCGCGAATGCCGGCCTCGGCGCGGGAATCAAGATTGCTGTCCTGCGGCAGCGGCAGCGCGCGCGGCGCACCGGAAGCCTTTTCCGGCAGCTTGGGCGAAAGGGTGCGAGGCGCGCTCACGGGATCGGGCTGCTCTATGCGGCGGCGCAGAGGCTCGTCGTTCTGTTCGGGCCGGCGGCCGAGCACGGCATAGAGTCGCAGGCCCAGGAATGCTGCGATCATCGCGAGAATCACAATTTCAACAATCACAAGGCCACATCCTGCTCAATCAAGGTGCCATCCGGTTCCAAGCGGCTCCAGCTGACTCCGTTCGGTCATCGTGCCTTATGTGGTTACGAAATACAAATGAACAACGCGTGGATGGCACACGGTTTGGCTTGCTGAGCGGGTTTTTCGTCTGCCTCAAGGTGCAGGCAGGGGCGCCATGCAGGCCTCGGCGCGAATCGCCGCACGGCGCCTGGCCCGCGCTGCTGCCGGTGCAAGCGCGATTGCCCAGTCCCGGCGCAGGTGCTAGGCGCCCTCTCCAACTCCACACCAACCCGTTCCATCTGTACGAAAGCACGATCATGGCCGAAGAAGGCGATATCATCACCCCGCTCGATCTCGATGGTCCCCAGGGCACCGGTTCCGCCGTCAACGGCGAAGATACCGACCCGGCGATCGGCCTGATCTCGCAGTACATCAAGGATCTCTCGGTCGAAAACCCCAACGCGCCGGAAAGCTTCCAGTGGACCGATGCGCCCGAAGTCTCGGTCGATTTCAACATCGGCGCCCGCCCGCTCGGGCCCGATCTGCACGAGATCGAGATCAAGATCACCGCGACTTCCAAGGCACCGCAGGGCACGATCTATGTGGTCGAGCTGGCCTACGGCGCGCTGATCGGCATGCGCAACGTGACCGAGGAACAGGCGCATCCGTTCCTTTTCGCCGAAGGTCCGCGCCTCGTGTTCCCGTTTGCTCGTCGCATCATCGCCGATGCCGTTCGCGATGCGGGCTATCAGCCGCTGATCCTCGAGCCGATCGATTTCAACGGCCTCTACCTCGCCCAGCTCCAGGCCCGTCAGGCCGAGGAACTGGCCGCAGGCACGGCAGGTCAGGCCTGATCCCGGTGGTTTCATGGCGCCTCCGGCCATGAAGCGCCTGCCATGAACCTTCTGAAGGCGACCGGCACGATCGGCGGGCTCACGCTCGCCAGCCGCGTGCTCGGCCTGGTGCGCGACAGCCTGTTTGCCCGCTATGTGGGCGCAGGCTTCGCGTCTGACGCGTTCCTCGTTGCTTTCCGCCTGCCCAACATGTTTCGCGCCCTTTTCGCCGAGGGTGCGTTTGCATCCGCTTTCATCCCGATGTTCAATCGCAAGGTCGGCGACCCGGAAGGGCAAGGCCTGCCCGACGGGCTCGATTTCGCCGAGCGTGCGCTGGCCGTGCTGCTGCCGGTGCTGATCGTGATGACGGTGCTGCTCGAGATCCTGGCCTGGCCGGTTACCTTCGTCCTTTCCGGCCGGTTCAACGGCGTGGGCCCGGACCAGTTCGCCTTTGCCGTCGCGCTCTCGCGCATGACGATCCCCTATCTCATGCTGATCAGCCTCGTTTCGCTGTGCGGGGGCATTCTCAATTCGCTGCACAAGTTCTGGGTAAATGCTGCGGCGCCTATCCTGCTCAACGTCACGCTGATCGCCGCACTGCTGCTGTTTCATTCGGTCAATCCGCTGGAAACCGCGCGCAATCAGGCAATCGCCGTCTCGGTCTCGGGCGCACTGCAACTGGCGTGGCTGGTCCTGGCCTGCCGCCGCGCCGGGGTGAGCCTGCGACTCAGGGTGCCCCGCCTGGATGCGGACGTGAAGCGCCTGATGACGCTGATCTGGCCGGCAGCTGCGGGCGCCGGGGCCGTACAGATCAACCTTGTCGTCTCGACCGCGCTTGCCGCCTCGCTCCTCGCGCACGGTTCGGTGACCTATATCTACATGGCCGACCGGCTCAACCAGTTGCCGCTGGGCCTCATCGGCATCGGCCTTGGTACTGTGCTGCTCCCCACGATCTCCCGCCAGCTTGGCGGCGGGGACGAAGTGGGGGCCATGGAAACGCAGAACCGCGGGCTTGAACTCGCGCTGCTGCTCACTTTGCCCGCAACGGTCGCGCTCGTGCTTTGCGGCGAGCCGATTGCCGCCGCGCTGTTCGGCTATGGCCGCTTCACCGTGGCCGATGCCCATGCCACTGCGCAGGCGCTCGCCGCGTTCTCGATCGGCCTGCCGAGCTACATCCTCGTCAAGGTGTTGACCCCGGGTTACTATGCACGGCAGGATACGGTCACTCCGGTGCGCTATGCCTCGATCTCGATGCTGATGAACCTCGGCCTCAATCTTGCGCTGATCCTCCCGCTCCAGCATGTCGGCCCGCCACTGGCGACCGCGATCGCCTCCACCGTCAATGTCTTCATGCTCTACCGCACGCTGGTGCGGCGCGGCCATTTTGCGCTCGATGCGCGGCTCCGGCGCCGCGCGCCGCGGCTCGCGCTGGCGGCACTGGCGATGGGCGTGGTGCTCTGGGCGGGGCAGGGCATGCTCATGCCCTATGTCCACGGCACCTGGTTCGTGCGGTTTCTGACCCTCGCCGTGCTGGTCTCGGCGGGCGGGCTCGTCTATGGGCTCGGCGCCATCCTGCTCGGCGCGTTCTCGCGGGATGATCTCAAACTGCTCCTGCGGCGCAGGCGCGCGAACCCTCAATAGCGAGCTTACCCCCATGCGTATCGTCTCGGGCATCCAGCCCACCGGCAATCTCCACCTTGGCAACTATCTGGGCGCGATCCGGAACTGGGTGGCGATGCAGGATGACTGGACCGCGAAGGGGGGCGAGTGCCTCTATTTCCTCGCCGATCTCCACGCGATCTCGATGCCGCACGATCCTGCCGCGCTCACCGCCGGCACGCGCGAGATGGTCGCGGCGCTGGTCGCTTGCGGGATCGATCCGGAACGCTCGATCCTGTTCAACCAGACGCAGGTCCCCGCCCATGCCGAGCTGCAATGGCTGCTCACCGGCACCGCGCGGATGGGCTGGCTCAACCGTATGACGCAGTGGAAGGACAAGGCGGGCAAGAACCGCGAGGGCGCGAGCGTCGCGCTGTTCACCTATCCCGTGCTGCAGGCGGCGGACGTGCTGCTCTATCAGGCGACCCACGTGCCGGTGGGCGAGGACCAGAAGCAGCACCTCGAACTGGCGCGCGACATTGCGCAGAAGTTCAACAACGACTTTGCGGCAGAAGATGCGCCCGTCTTCACGCTGCCCGAAGCGATCATTCCGCCCGAAGCCGCGCGGATCATGAGCCTGCGCGATGGCAGTGCCAAGATGTCGAAGTCCGATCCTTCGGACATGAGCCGCATCAACCTCACCGACGATGCCGATGCGATCATGCAGAAAGTGCGCAAGGCCAAGACCGATCCCGAGCCGCTGCCCGGCGAAATCGAAGGCCTCAAGGAGCGGCCCGAAGCTGCCAACCTTGTCGGCATCTACGCCGCGATGGCGGGGATCAGCCAGGCCGATGTGCTGGCCCAGTTCGCGGGCCAGGGCTTCGGCGCGTTCAAGCCCGCCCTGGGTGAACTGCTGGTGGAAAAGCTTTCGCCGATAACAGCACGCTACAGCGACCTGCGCACCGATACCGCCGCGCTCGATGCGATTCTTGCCGCCGGTGCGCAGCGCGCGCGTGCGCTGGCCGTGCCGACGCTCGAGCGCGCCTATGCTGCTCTGGGCTTGCTTCGGGGTTAGCGTCTGTTGCGATTTTGGCAGCGTGCTGCCGGTGTGTAACAAATTGCATCACCTTGGCGGCAAGGCTCCGTAACCGTACGGATTTCCGCGGTTTTTGCCCATCTGTTCAACCAGCATTCAGCACCTCCCGCGCAGCATTCACTCATGCTACCACTGCCGCGGTGCTGGCTGACAGGGGAGCTGGCGCGCGCACCAAGGAGTCGCCGAAAATGAACCTTAATCCCATGCGTAACCGCTTTGCCCTGATCGCGGCGCCCCTGCTGCTGGCGCTCGGCGCCTGCGCCACGCCGTTCAACGCCAATGTCTCGCGCTTCCAGGCCGAACTGCCTGCTCCTGCAGGCCAGACGTTCGCAGTCGTCCCGCAGGATCCGCGAAACGCCGGCGGGCTCGAATTCTCGCAATACGCCAGCATCGTTTCCGCACAGCTGCAGAAAGTGGGCTATGTCCCCGCCGCCAATGTGCAGGCTGCCGATCTCGTCGTCCAGTTCGACTACGGCGTCGACAAGGGGCGCGACAAGCTGCGCACCACCGGCGTCGGCGATCCCTACTGGGGCGGCTGGTACGGGCCGGGCTGGGGCCCGGGCTGGGGCGGTTTCGGCCCGGGCTGGGGCGGCGGCTGGGGTCGGCGCGGCTTTGGCGGGCCCTGGGGCTACGGGTTCTATGATCCGTTCTTCTTCGGCGGCAGCGGGTACAACAACGTCGATGTCGTGACTGTCTACACCAGCGGCATCGACCTCAAGATCGACCGCCGCGCCGATGGCAAGCGCCTGTTCGAAGGGAAGGCGGAAGCCGCCTCCACCTCGAACCGCCTGCCCTATCTGGTGCCCAATCTGGTCGAGGCGATGTTCACCAACTTCCCCGGCAGCAGCGGGGAAACGGTGCGGATTTCGATCGCGCCTGAAAAGAAGAAGAAGACCTGAGCGCGCGGCGGGTCGGTTCAGCCGGGGAGCGCCGCAAGGCCCCCCGTCGAGCCGAACCCGCCAGCCCCGCGCGCGGTGTCATCCAGCGTGTCGACTTCCAGCCAGCTCGCCCGCGTCACCGGCGCAAGCACCAGTTGCGCCACGCGGTCGCCGCGGCGGATCGAGAACGTCTCCGCGCCAAGGTTGATCATGATCACCTTGAGCTCGCCGCGATAGTCGCTGTCGATCGTGCCCGGCGTGTTGGGTACCGTCACCCCGTGCTTCAGCGCGAGGCCCGAGCGCGGCCGCACCTGGATCTCGAACCCTTCCGGAATCGCCACCGCCAGTCCCGTCGCCACCGCATGGCGCGCGCCCGGCGCAAGGTCCACATCTTCGGCGGCGACCACGTCCATCCCGGCAGCGCCCGCCGTGGCATAGGCTGGGAGCGGCAGGTCGTCGTTACCCGCCAGTCGCTTGACCATCACGGGTACGGGGTCAGGCGAGTGCATCGGCAATCCTTTCGATGAGCGCGGCCGCGACCGCGTCCTTGGGCATCTCGGGCAGGCTTTCAACGCCCCCGGCGTGAACAATGTGCACCGCATTCAGCGCTCCGCCCATGACATCGCCCGATACGTCGTTGGCCACGATCCAGTCCGCGCCCTTCCTCACAAGCTTGGCCTGCGCATGCGGCACCACGTTCTCGGTCTCGGCGGCAAAGCCCACCACGAGGCGCGGGCGATCAGGCGAGGCGGCGAGCCGCGCGAGAATATCCGGGTTTTCGGCCAGCGCCAGCGGCGGCACCGCGCCAGAGCCATCCTTCTTGAGCTTCTGGTCCGCCGCACTCGCCACGCGCCAATCGGCCACGGCGGCGACCATGATCGCGGCATCGGCAGGCAGCGCATCGGCTACGGCCGCCGCCATCTCGCGCGCGGTCTCGACGTCGACGCGCGTCACCCCGGGCGGTGTCGGCAGCGCGACCGGGCCAGCCACTAGCGTGACCCGTGCGCCTGCCCGCGCGGCGGCGGCGGCGATGGCAAAGCCCTGCTTTCCGCTCGAACGATTGGCGATGTAGCGCACCGGATCGATCGGCTCGTGGGTCGGCCCCGCCGTTACCAGAATATGCCGGCCGGCCAGTGGACCGCTGGGCACGCCGCCCAATTTCGCGGCAATCGCGGCAAGGATCGCGGGTGGTTCGGGGAGGCGGCCGGGGCCGAACTCACCGCAGGCCATCGGTCCTTCATCGGGCTCCAGCACGGCCACGCCGTCGGCGCGCAGCGTTGCTATGTTGCGGCGGGTCGCGGGATGTTCCCACATCCGTACATTCATCGCGGGCACGGCAAGCACCGGCTTGTCGGTCGCGAGCAGCAGCGTGGTGGCGAGGTCATCGGCGATCCCCGCGGCCATCTTCGCCATGAGGTCCGCCGTCGCCGGGCAGACCACCACGAGATCGGCGTTCCGCGAAAGCTGGATGTGGCCCATTTTCGCTTCGGCATCGAGGTCCCAAAGCGTGGTGTGAACCGGGTTCTCGCTCAGCGCCGCGAGCGTCATCGGGGTGACGAAATGCGCGCCACCTGCCGTGAGCACGCAGGTCACCTCACCGCCCTCACGCCGGATCAGACGCACGAGTTCCGAGGCCTTGTAGGCCGCGATGCCGCCGCCGACGATGAGGAGTATGCGCTTGCCCTGCATGGCCGCGCTTGTGCAATGGCGCGTGCCCGCACGCAATGGTTTTGCGCGCGCCCCTTGCGCCTTGCCCCGGCCTGCCCCACGCTGGCGCAAACATAAGGAAATCCCGATAATGCGCTTGTTCCTGACCGCCCTGATCTTCCTCGTCGGGCTGTTCGACCTGTTCATGGCGGGCTCGTTCCTGCTGACCCCACAGACCACCGCCTCGGGCGCGGTCTTCGGCTTGGCGCCGATCGGTGTCGCCGGGCTCTCGACGATCCGGGGTGATATGACCTCGTTCTTCGGGGTCGGCGCGGTTTGCATGATGTGGGGCGCCTGGCGCCGCAATGCGGATTTGCTGCTGGTTCCGGCCATGCTCTTCGGAACGACACTTGCCGGCCGCGCGGTCAATCTTGCGGTGATCGGCGCCTATCCTGGCTGGGCCGCACCGATGGCGGTGGAAGCGGGCCATGTCGTGCTGGCGCTCGTGGCATGGCGCCTGCTGCCGCACCACCGGCTTGCGGAAATCGCCGCCTAGACAGCGACCGCGCTGCCCTCGCGACCACGCCGCGCCAGCTTAAGCACCAGCCTCTGCGCCGGCCGCTCGAACCAGCGGTGCGAGGCAAAGCCCGCCAGCACGCTGAGGCCGACGAAGAACAGCAGGAACGCCGGCTGCCGCGCAATCGCGCGCGAACCCAGCGTTTCGTCGAGCAGCAGCACCAGCGCCAGTTGCAGCGGGAAGTGCCAGAGGTAGACCCCGTAGGAGGCATCGCCGAGGTGCCGCGCCACCGCGAGCCGGTCGTCTCGATCGGCGGTGTCGACCGCCAGCATGGCCATGAGCGCGGCGAAAGTCCCGGCCAGCGTCGCGGCATCGCCCCATTGCCACGCAAGGCCCAGCCACAGCGCCGCCAGCGTCAGCGCTGCTGCCAGCACTGCGAGCACCCCGGCCTTGAGCCCGCGCTGCAGCGCCGCGCCATAGACCGCCGCGCCGCCGAAGAAATAGCCGATGCAGGTCAACACCGGCCCGTCCGGCGCCTTCACGAAGAAGAGCGCCAGCGCCAAGACCGCCGCCATCAGCGCCATGGAGAAGGGCGAGCGCCTGAGGCTCGGCAGCAGCAGCCAGAATGCGGCATAGGCCAGAATCTCGGTCGACAGCGACCACGAAGGCCCGTTGAACGACTGGTCCGCCTGCCAGCCCCAGTAGTGTGCAAGGCCCAGGCTCAGCAGGAAATGCCGCGCATCCTGGTGGTGGTAGATGAATTCGGTGCCGTTCGCGCCGCTGTAGGCCGCTTGCATCACCGCGACGAGCCCTAGCGTCAGGAGGTGCAGCGGCCAGAGCCGCGCCACCCGCGCCAGCCAGAACCGACCCCGCGCGCCTGCATCGGCAAGATAGACATGCGCGAAGACAAAGCCCGAAACCGCCCAGAAATACTGCACCGCGACGTGGCCATAATCGAACAGCCACCAGAGCTCGCGGTAGAGCGGCGAAACCACCTGGCGGTTGACGTGGAACTGGTAGTCCACCGGCGGCACGAAGAAATGCTGGTAATGCCAGAACAGCACCGCGCAGGCAGCGACAAGGCGCGAAAGATCGAGCGCGTTGAAATGCCGCTTTTCGAGCCTGAGGCCCGGCAGAGGTGCTGACCGGGTCACATCAGCCCCACAGGCCAGCGGCAAATGTCCCCGCCGTGAGCGCCGCGCCTGCCGCGGCCGCTCCGATATAGCCCAGCCAGCCCGCGCCCTTGCCGCGCCGCTCCCAGATCAGGTCCATCGGCGGCAGCGGCGGGTCCTCGGGCGCCCCGCCCTTCACCGGCACGCGCTCGTCGATCCGTCGCACCAGATCGGGCAAGCGCAGCAATGTCTTCACGTTCTCGCGGATGCGGTCGGCGATCGCGGCTTCGGGGCCCAGCTCATCGCGAATCCAGTCGCGCACATAGGGCGCGGCCACCTCCCACATGTTGATCGAAGGGTCGAGCTGCGTCGCGATCCCCTCGACCATGACCATGGTCTTCTGCAGCAGCAGCAGGTGCGGCTGGGTCTGCATGTCGAAATCGCGGGTGATCGCGAAGAGGCCGTCGAGCATCTGACCCACCGACAGCTCGCTCACCGGCTTGCCACGCATCGGCTCGCCGACCGCCCGCAGCGCCGTCGCGAACTCGGCAACTGAATGGTAGCTCGGCACGTATTGCGCCTCGAAATGAATCTCGGCGACGCGTGTGTAGTTGCCGGTGGTCAGGCCATAGAGGATCTCGGCCAGCCACTGCCGCGCGCGCCGGTCGATCCGGCCCATGATGCCGAAGTCGATCGCAGTGATCGTGCCGTCGGCTTCGATGAACAGGTTGCCCTGATGCATGTCGGCGTGGAAGAAGCCGCCGCTGATCGCCTGATTGAGGAACGCCAGCACCAGCCGGCTGGCCAGCGCCTTGCGGTCGTGGCCTGCGGCGTCGATCGCGGCATTGTCGCTGATCTTGATCCCGTCGATCCAGTCGAGCGTCATCACCCGGCCATTGGTGCGGTCCCAATCGATGCTGGGCACGCGGTAGCCGTGGAAGGCGTGCATCTGCTCGGCAAGCTCGGAGGCAGAAGCTGCCTCGCGCCGCAGGTCAAGCTCACGCAAGGTCCAGCGTTTGAAGTTGGCGATCACCATGCGCGGCCGCAGGCGCGAAGCCTCGCCGCCCAGGCTTTCGAGATGCGCTGCAGCCCATTCGTAGGTCGCGATATCGGCGGCGAACTTCTCGCGCACGCCCGGGCGCAGCACTTTCACGGCCACCTTGCGCCCGTCGGTCGTGACTGCGCGGTGCACCTGCGCCACCGAAGCGGCGCCCACCGGTTCTTCCTCGAACTCGGAAAACAGGCTCTCGAGCGGCCGCTCGAACGTTGTCTCGATCTCGCGGCGGATCAGCGCAAAGGGCACCGGCGGCAGCCTGTCCTGCAGCTTGAGCAGGTTGGCGGCGGGCTCGGGCCCCACCAGATCGGGCCGCGTCGCGAGGGTCTGCCCCAGCTTGATCGCTGCCGGGCCGATTGCGCGGAAAGCCCCGGCGTAGTCGCGCGATCGGCCCTTGCCGGTCAGTGAAATCCAGCGTGCCAGCTTGACGAGCCGCCGCACCGGTGGGGGCGTGTTCGCATCGTTCTCGATGCCGATCAGCGCGCCGTGGCGGGCAAGCGTGATGCCCCAGCCGAGCAGGCGGCGGATATGAGTGATGTGGTGAGCCACCGTTTAAGCCCCCTCCTCTTCAGAGGAGGGGGTTGAGGGTGGTGGAAGCAAGCGCAAAAGCCTGCGGTTGGCAGTGGCCACGGCCACCACCCCCCGGCCCCCTCCTCTGAAGAGGAGGGGGAGACGCTCAGCGCCTGTTTGCATCAGATCTTCCAGCCCGAATGGATCGCCACCACGCCGCCGAGGATCGATTCGACCTTGGTGTGGCGGAAGCCCGCCGCGCGGATCATGCCTTCGAATTCGCGCATCTTGGGGAAGCGGCGGATCGATTCGATCAGGTAGCGATAGGAATCGGCGTCCCCGGCGATCATCTGGCCCAGCTGCGGCACGACCCTGTGCGAATAGAGATCGTAGACTTCGGCAAAGCCCGGCCATTCGGTGGTCGAGAACTCGAGGCAGAAGAACCGCCCGCCGGGCTTCAGCACGCGGTGCGCCTCGGCCAGCGCCAGATCGATCCGTGTCACGTTGCGGATGCCGAAGGCGATCGTGTAGGCGTTGAATTCCTTGTCGCCGAAGGTCAGCTCCTCGGCGTTCTGGCGCGACCACGTCAGGCCCGCGATGCCGCGCTGCTCCGCGCGCTCGATACCCACGTCGAGCATGTCCTGGTTGATGTCCGAGACGGTGATCAATGCGCCGTGCCGCGCCATGCGGAAGGCGATGTCGCCCGTGCCGCCCGCCATGTCGAGGATGGTCTCGCCCTCGCGCGGCTTTACCCGGCGCACGAAGCGGTCTTTCCACAGCCGGTGCATGCCCGCCGACATGGCATCGTTCATCCGGTCGTAGTTCTTCGCGACGGAGGAAAACACTGCGCCCACGCGCTGGGTCTTTTCTTCCGGGGTCACCTCCTCATAGCCGAAGGAGACGGTTTCGGGCTCGGCAGCGGTTGCGTCAGTCATACCCTGCGCCTTTACGTGGGAATTGCCGCAACCGCAAAGCCTGTTAGGGGCAAAGCACGATGCCCGAATTGCCCGAAGTCGAAACCACCGTCCGCGGCCTTGCCCATGTCCTCGATGGACAGGTCATCGCGCGTATCGAGACCCGCCGCGCGGACCTGCGCCGCCCGTTTCCGGAGGGTCTCGTGCAGGTGCTCACCGGCGCGCGCATCACCGGCCTTGGCCGCCGCGCGAAGTACGGCCTCATCCACGTGGATCGCGGGCAGACAATGGTGTTCCACCTCGGCATGAGCGGGCGCTGGCGAATCGACCCTGAGGAAATCGGCAAGCACGATCATCTGGTGATCGAGACGGGGGCAGGGAGCACTCTCGCCCTCAACGATGCGCGCCGCTTCGGCTCGGTCGATCTGGTCGATACCGCCGCGCTGGAACAATGGCCCCAGTTCGCTGCGATGGGTCCCGAACCGCTCGGCCCCGGCCTCACACCGGCGCACCTCGCCAAGGCTTTCGACGGCCGGTTCGCTGCCGTAAAGCTGCTCCTGCTCGACCAGCAAATCGTCGCCGGTCTCGGCAATATCTACGTCTGCGAGGCACTCCACCGCGCGAAGATCCATCCGGAGCGCGAGGCGGGCAAGGTCAGCCGCGCCGCATTGGGCCGGCTGGTGCCCGAAATCCGCGCCGTGCTGGAGGAGGCGATTCGCGCCGGCGGCTCCACTTTGCGCGATTACGTGCGCCCCGATGGCGAGCTAGGCTATTTTGCCAAGGACTGGCGCGTGTATGGCCGCGAAGGCGAGCCCTGTGGTTGTGGCAAACCGGTCGAGCGGCTGGTGCAGGGCGGGCGCTCCACCTTCTTTTGCGGCTCCTGCCAGAAATAGCAGGCCACCGGGCTCTTGCGCAGAACCATTGTGCTGTCCAATCTCCCGGGCAAAAGGGAGAGACCACAGATGAAGACCCGTATCACCGAACTGTTCGGCATCGAGCACCCGATCATCCAGGGCGGCATGCACTATGTCGGCTTTGCCGAAATGGCCGCCGCGGTTTCCAACGCGGGCGGGCTCGGCATCATCACCGGCCTTACGCAGAAGTCTGCCGCCGATCTCGCCAACGAAATCGCGCGCTGCAAGGACATGACCGACAAGCCGTTCGGCGTGAACCTCACGTTCCTGCCCACCGTCAACGCGCCTGATTATCCAGGCTACATCCGGGCGATCATCGAAGGCGGGGTCAAGATCGTCGAGACTGCAGGCAACAACCCCGCGCCGTTCCTGCCCTATTTCAAGGACGCCGGGATCAAGGTGATCCACAAGTGCACCTCGGTGCGCCACAGCGTGAAGGCGCAGAACGTCGGCTGCGATGCGATCTCGGTCGATGGCTTCGAGTGCGGCGGCCATCCGGGCGAGGACGATATCCCGAATTTCATCCTGCTCCCCCGCGCGGCGGAAGAGCTCACCATCCCCTTCGTCGCCTCGGGCGGCATGGCCGATGGCCGCAGCCTCGTCGCCGCGCTCGCCTTGGGCGCGGAAGGCATCAACATGGGCACGCGCTTCATCGCCACCCAGGAAGCGCCAGTGCATGAAAAGGTGAAGCAGGCGCTGCTCGCCGCCTCCGAACTCGACACCCGCCTCGTCATGCGCCCGCTGCGCAACACCGAACGCGTGCTGACCAACGCCGCCGTCGAACGCCTGCTCGAAAAGGAACGCCGTTTGGGGGCCGACATCAAGTTCGAGGACATCATCGAGGAAGTCGCGGGCGTCTACCCGCGCATCATGATGGACGGCGATATGGAAGCCGGCGCGTGGAGCTGCGGCATGGTTGCCGGCCTCATCCACGATATCCCGACCTGCAAGGAGCTCGTCGACCGGATCATGGCGCAGGCCGAAGGCATCATCCGTGAACGGCTGGCGGGTATGGTGTAGCGTCCGCTTCCAGACAATCCGCCGAATCCTGACACCACTTCGTCATTGCGAGCGTAGCGAAGCAATCCAGAGCGTCATGCACGACCGCTCTGGATTGCTTCGTCGCTACGCTCCTCGCAATGACGAGGTTGGGGGAGGGACGTCCGGCAGCCTCAGGCCGCCAGCGTCAGATCCTCGAACCGGCCAAGGTGGAAATCCGCAGAGCCGAACTGGTTCTCGATCATCGTCCCACGCTTGAAATAGTGGCCGATGGCGAGTTCCACGGTGATCCCGATGCCGCCATGCGTCTGGATCGCGTTCTGCCCGACAAAGTTGATCGACCGCGAAACCTTGGCCTTGGCAAGACTTACCGCCGCCTTGCGCTCGGCTGCGGGCAGGTCGAGTTTCAGCGTGCCCATCAGCGCCATCGAAGCGATCTGCTCCACCTCGATGAAAATGTCGGCCATGCGGTGCTGCAGCACCTGGAACTTGCCGATCGGCTGGCCAAACTGCTTACGCTGCTTGATGTAGTCGAGCGTGCCTTCATGCAGCTGGCGGCTGATGCCGATGGCCTCGCCGCACACTGCCATGGTCGCTTCGTCGACCAGCTGCTCGATCAGGCCGAGGCCGCCGGGGATCAGCGCATCGGCGGGGATCGCCACGTTCTCGAAGTAGATCTCGCTCGCCTGGAAGCCGTCAACGGTCGGGTAGTCGCGCCGCACAACGCCCGGCAGGCCTGCCTCGATCAGGAACAACTCGACGCCCTCGCGCTCGCGCTGGCTGCCGCCGGTGCGCGCCGTGACGAGGAGGTGCGTGGCCCATGGCGCGGCATAGACCACGGCCTTGTGGCCCGAGAGGACATAGCCAGCCCCATCCGCCTTCGCAGTGGTGCGCAGGTTGGCAAGGTCGTAGCGGCCCTGCGGCTCGGCATAGGCGAAGGCGATCACGGCATTGCCGGCGATGATCTCGGGGATAACCGCATCGGCCTTGGCCCTGCCAGCCGCCTTGAGCGCGCCGCCGCCGATCACAACGGTCTGCAAGTAAGGCTCTATCGCGATGACCTTGCCCAGCTCTTCCATCATGATCATGTTCTCGAGCGCACCGCCGCCAAGGCCGCCGTGCTCTTCGGCGAAGGGTGCGCCCAGAATGCCGAGCTCGGTTGCCAGCGCTTTCCAGATGCCCGGATCGCGGCCTTCAGGGCGCAAAAGCATCTTCTTGCGCGTCTCGAAATCGTAAGTGTCGGCAAGGAAGCGCGCGAGCGTGTCACGCAGCATGTCCTGCGTTTCGGTATAGCTGAAATCCATTGTCCTCAAATCCCGCAAGAAACGGGCCGCCGCATGCATCGCGCGGCGGCCTCAGGAAAAATCAGAGCCCCAGCACCATCTTGGCGATGATGTTGCGCTGGATCTCGTTGGACCCGCCGTAGATCGTCGTCTTGCGGGTGTTGAAGTAGGTCGGCGCGGCGCGGTGTGCGTAGTCCGGCCCGATCGGGTGTGCGTTGTCGCCCTCTCCGAACCCGCGGAAATAGGGCGCGCCATAATGGCCCACCGCTTCCAGGGTCAGTTCGGTCAGGCGCTGCTGGATTTCCGAACCCTTGATCTTGAGCAGGCTCGATTCCGGTCCCGGACCCTTGCCGGCGCTTTCGCCCGCAAGGCTGCGCAGTTCGGTAAATTCGAGCGCGGTAAGGTCCATTTCCAGCTCGGCGATCTTGCGCTTGAAGAAGGCGTTGGCGATCAGCGGCTGGTCGCCGTCCAGCTCGGTGCGGGCGATGGTTTTCACCTTCTCGATCCCGCGCTTCGAAGCCGCGACCCCGGCAATCCCGGTGCGTTCGTGGGCGAGGAGGAACTTGGCGCAAGTCCAGCCCTTGTTCTCCTCGTAAATGCGGTTCTCCACCGGCACGCGAACGTCTTCGAGCCACACCTCGTTGACTTCGTGTTCGCCGCCCAGCGTGATGATCGGGCGCACGGTGATGCCGGGCGACTTCATGTCGATCAGCAGGAACGAAATGCCTTCCTGCTGCTTGGCATCGGGATCGGTGCGGACGAGGAAGAAGCCCCAGTCGGCATGCTGTGCCATCGTCGTCCAGGTCTTCTGGCCGTTGACGACGTAGTGGTCACCATCCCGCACAGCCTTGGTGCGCAGCGAGGCAAGGTCGGAGCCCGAACCTGGCTCCGAATACCCCTGGCACCACCACACATCACCCGAAAGGATGCCGGGGAGGTACTTCGCTTTCTGCTCGGGAGTGCCGAAGGTGTAGATCACCGGGCCGACCATCGAGAGGCCGAACGGCATCAGGCGGATGCAGTCCGCGCGTGCGGTCTCTTCAGACCAGATGTACTTCTGCGTCGCGGTCCAGCCGGTGCCGCCATACTCGACCGGCCATGCCGGGGCGATCCAGCCCTTCTTCGCCAACACCTTGTGCCAGGAGAGGAAATCTTCCTTCGAAAGCTCGTCGCCTTCGTCCTGCTTGCCGCGCAATTCGGCCGGATAGTTCTCGGCGATGAAGGTGCGCACTTCCTGCTGGAAGGCCAGATCCTCGGGGCTGAAATCAAGATGCATGGTGCTCTCCCTTTTCAAATCACGGCCTTTTCGGCGTCGATGCGGCGGGACTCGGGCCTCGCGAGCGAAACCGGTCTCCTGTCCCCCTCCATCCTGCCACTTTACGTAAACGTCAAGGGTCCGTTGGTCCAGGGTGGGCACGGGGTGGTGGCGCAAGGATGAAACCCCCAAGTGACGATTCCGATTCAATCGCTTGAATTCATGCTTGCGCTTCGCCGGACCTTTTGCCAGAGACGCCCTACGCGGCCGTCTCGAGCTTTCGATTCGCGGCGTTCGTACGCACAAAAGTGCTCGCAATCGGGGAGGAACCTGTGAAGCTCACTGCAATTCAATCGTGTGCATCCGTCATTGCGCTGGCCATCGCCGGCCTCTCGACGCCGGTGTTCGCGCAAGCCGCCGCGCCTGCGGCCGCCGATGCCGCCACTGCCGACAAGGCCGAGGGCGACACGCTCAGCGAAATCGTCGTTACCGCCTCGACCGGTACCAAGAGCAAGCTCGACAGCTCGGTCTCGATCTCCTCGGTTGATTCGGCGATCATCGCCAACTTCCGCCCGATGTCGGAAGGCGATCTGCTGCGCCTGCTGCCGGGGCTTCAGCCCAACGTTTCGGGCCCGGGCGGCAACGGCAACTTCGCCGTGCGCGGCCTGCCCGTCGCCACCGGCGGCGCCACTTTCGTCCAGCTGCAGGAAGATGGCCTGCCCACCGTGCTGTTCGGTGACATCCAGTTCGGCAACAACGACTACTGGACCAAGTCGAGCCCGATGGACGCGCGCGTCGATGCCATCCGTGGCGGCACCGCTGCCACGCTGGCCAGCCAGGCCCCCGGCGCCGTGATCAACTACATCAGCAAGACCGATCGCAGCGAAGGCGGCTACATCCAGGTCGAGCGCAACCTCACCTACGATTACACCCGCGCCAGCTTCCGCTTCTCGGGCGCGATCGACGACAAGACCCACTTCAACATCGGCGGTTACTATGGTGCCGGCGATGGCCCGTGGCACTCGGGCTACAACCTCAGCAAGTCGTACCTGATCAAGGGCAACATCACGCGTGAGTTCGACGAGAACCGCGGCTTCTTCCGCCTCTACTTCAAGGCGCAGGACACGCAGGAGCCCAACACCCAGGGCGGTATCGCCTGCGGCAGCCTGAGCGGCGGCAAGGTCTCCAACCTTCAGGCCTGCCCGGGCTTCGATCCGCGCCGTGCGTCGAACTTCTCGGGCTTCAACCCGGTCGTCAACTACGTCGATTTCGACAGCCGCGGCCTCGCCAGCACCCCGCTGAACGGCATCACCACCAACGCCCAGTCGCTCCAGGCGCAGCTGCACTACAAGTTCGACAACGGCATCACCGTCGACAACAACGCGCGCTACACCAACATGAGCGGCGGCTTCTCGTCGAACTTCCTCAGCGTCTCGCCGCTCTCGGGCCTGATCGGCTCGACCAAGAACGGCGGCACCGTTGCCCGCGCGGTCTATTCGGCGGGTCCGGATCGCGGCAAGGACGTGAAGGAAGCGTTCTACAACAACAACGTCTCGGTCTACACGCGGATCCGCGACGTCGGCAGCTTCGTGAACGATGCAAAGCTCAACTGGCAGGGTGATCTCGGCGCGGTGAAGGCCAACCTCACCGCCGGCTGGTTCTACATGAACCAGAAGATCGCGATGGATTGGCACCCCAACCAGTTCAACGGTTCGCTGACCCCGGCCGCTTCGCCGATCGACCTGCTCGATGCGGCCGGCAATCTGCTCAGCGCCAATGGCTTCACCGGTTACAACAACAACTGGGGTGGTTGCTGCGCCCGCACCTACGACTACACCTTCACCGACAACGCGCCTTACGCCGACTTCATCTTCGACGTGGGCAAGTTCGAGCTCGACGCCTCGGTCCGCCACGACATCAACAAGGGAACGGGCTCGGGCATCAACGCCAATCCGCTGACGGGTGATGCGGTAACGCACTTCATCTCCACCAACGCGGTGAATCCGGTCACGGGCGCGTCGCAGGCGGTCTCGCTGCCTTACTACCTGCCCGATGGCGCGCGTGAGACCATCAACTACACCAAGCAGACCACCTCGTGGTCGGTGGGTGCCAGCTTCAAGCCGATGGACAATCTCAACCTGTTCGTCCGTGCTTCGAAGGGCGTACGCGCCAACGCGGATCGCCTGACCTTCAGCGGCTACTTCAACGCCAATGGCACGCTCAACGCCAAGGGCAACACGGCGGTTTCGAACAACGTCTACCAGTACGAAATCGGCCTGAAGAACCGCGGCAGCATCGGCGGCGCGCGCTACACGGTCGAGCTGACCGGCTATCACAGCCACTTCAACATCACGACCTTCGAGCTCAGTCAGACGATCTGCCCGATTGTCACCGGCAGCCCGACGACGTTCACCTGCATCATCTCCGACAAGTACAAGACGACGGGTGCGGAGTTCTACGGCACGCTCAGCGCGGGCGGTTTCAGCCTCCTCGCCAACATGACCTACAACAAGTCGAAGAAGCAGCCCTCGGCGCCGGGTTCGGTGTTCAAGCGGTCGAACAACATCCCCGACCTCTCGTACACCTTCGCCGCCAACTACGACTTCAACGCCATGGTCTCGCTCGGCGCTAACATCACCGGCGTGACCTCCACGCTCGATGGTGCGGGCAACGAATGGCCGGGTGGCAGCGTGGTCGGTGCGAACGTCAAGTTCCGCCCGATCGACAATCTCGAGATCGGCCTCAATGCCTACAACCTGTTCGACAAGCTGACCCCGCTCGGGCCGGCCGGAACGGACTACAACGCGGGTGGCGGCAAGTTCATCGGCGGCATCTCGCCGGTGCTCGGCCGCAACGTGAACGCTTCGGTTCGCTTCAGCTTCTGACGGGCTGGCGTCCGCACCTGCGGGCGAGGTAACTCAAAAGGGGTGGGTGCGGCCAGGCGGCTGTGCACCCACCCTTTTTTGCGTAAGGAATGCCGGAACAACACGGCGGTGGGGAAAGGGCTTTCGAAGTGAACGAGGGTGATCGGCGGATTCGCTCCGTGCTCGTCGTTGGTGGCGGTTCGGCCGGCTGGATGTCGGCGGCGATGCTCGCCACGATGCTCCAGCGCGATTGCACGATCACGCTCGTCGAATCCGACGAGATCGGCATTGTCGGCGTGGGCGAGGCGACGATCCCGCCGATCCGCCTGTTCAACGAAACGCTCGGTATCAGCGAGGCTGATTTCATCCGCGAGACGCGCGGCACCTTCAAGCTCGGCATCGAATTCGTCGACTGGGGCAGCCTCGGCAGCCGCTACTTCCACCCCTTCGGCCCCCATGGGCGCAATTTCGACATGGTGCCGCTCCACCAATACTGGCTGCGCATGCGCGAAGAGCCCGGCGCCTTCCCACTCGAAGACCTCTCGATGGCCTGGCACATCGCGCGCGCGGGCCGCATGGCGCGCCCGGTCCCGGATCCGCGCTCGCTGCTATCCACTTTCGACTATGCCTACCATTTCGACGCATCGCTCTATGCCGCCTACTTGCGCCGCCATGCCGAGGCGCGCGGGGTCACGCGGGTCGAGGGCAAGATCAGCGATGTTTCGCTGAACGGAGAGACGGGCTTCGTCGAAAGCGTCACACTGGAAGGTGGTCGCAAGCTCGAGGCCGACCTTTTCATCGATTGCTCGGGACTGCGCGCGCTGCTGATCGAAGGCGCGCTGCAGACGGGCTTTGAAGACTGGAGCCACTGGCTGCCCTGCGACCGCGCGGTTGCCATGCCTTGCGCCAGTGCCGGGCCGCCCACGCCCTATACCCGCTCCACCGCGCGCGAGGCCGGCTGGCAGTGGCGCATCCCGCTGCAGCACCGCATCGGCAATGGCTATGTCTACTCCAGCCAGTTCCTCGAGGATGACAAGGCCGCCAGCCTGCTAGCCTCGCGCCTCGATGGCGAGGCGCTCGGCGATCCACGCTTCGTGCGCTTCCGCACCGGCCGCCGCAAGCAGCACTGGAACCGCAATGTCATCGCGGTCGGTCTTTCCAGCGGCTTCCTCGAACCGCTCGAGTCAACTTCGATCCACCTCATCCAGGCCAATATCTCCAAGCTGATCGGCCTGTTCCCGGACCGCGATTTCGATCCTGCAACAATCGCCGAATTCAATCGCATCGCTCATGCCGAAACCGACCGCATCCGCGACTTCATCATCCTCCACTACAAGCTAACGCAGCGGCAGGATCACCCGCTCTGGCGCTACGTGTCCGCGATGGACGTGCCCGAAACCCTCGCACTGAAACTCGATCATTTCCGCCGCCACGGCCGCCTGATCGCGCGCGAGATGGACTTGTTCGCTCCCGCCTCCTGGGTCGCGGTGCATATCGGGCAGCACAACTATCCCGAAGGGCTCGATCCGCTCCTCGCCCACCGCAGCACCGACGCGCGCGAGTATCTCGGCCGCCTGCGCGCGGCGATGGCTGCCGAGGCCGGTAAGCTCCCGCCACACGACGCCTATATCGCCGGCCTCACCGGCGCGGCTGCGCCGGCCTGAGGCGCATGTCCGATCCGGTCGAGGCCGAGGTCTGGCGCGAGCGGGCGAGGGGCCTTCGCGCTGTGCAGGATATGGCGGGCGCCGACCGCGCGATTGCCGAAGCCGCACGTCTTGCGCCCGGCGATCCGTTGACCGCCTTCCTGCGGGCGCAATCGGCCTACGAGCTTGGTCACCCCGCCGCAGCGCTGTTTGCCAAGGCGGTGCAGCTCTGGCCGGAAAATCCCGATGTCCTGAGGAACCACGCGCTTGCGCTCGCGTCGGAGGGAGACCCGGTCAGCGCCGAGCAGGTCCTGCTGAAGGCCCTTGCCGCCAGGCCCGACTGGCTCGAGGGCCAGCGCGTCCTCGCAAGCCTGCGCTACAGTCACGGCGATGCGGACACCTATGACAAGGGATTGGCCGATGCGGTGAAGGCCATGCCTCGCCATCAGGGGCTCTGGCTCGGCTGGTTCACGCTGCGTGCGCAACAGCGCGATTGGCGAGCGGCGGGGCGTATTCTGGACGAAGCCGCCGCGCACATGGGCGAAACCCGCGCTATTGCCTCGGCGCGCGCTTTCCTCGCCAGCGAATCCGGCGATCTCGCCGAGGCGCGTACGCGCCTTGCCGCGCTCGCCGGGGTGGAGGACGAGTTCCTTGAACTCTGCCGCATCCGCACAGCGCTGCGCGGCGGCGATGCGGCGGCGGCACGCGACCTTGCCCTGCCGCTGACGCGAACCCGTCTCGCCGGGCAGGTCTGGCCCTATCTCTCCACTGCCTGGCGCCTGCTCGGCGATCCGCGCGCCGCCTGGCTCGATGGCGATCCGGTGCTCCACGGCGTGGTCGACGTGGGTTTTTCACCCGCCGAGCTGGCCGAACTGGCCGCGCTGCTGCGCCGTCTTCACACTGCCGCGCTGCCCTATGCCGAACAGTCGGTGCGTGGCGGCACGCAGACCGACCGTTCGATCCTGCTCCGCGAAGAGCCGCTCCTCGCCGAGGCGCGCTTGCGGCTCATGGAAGGCGTGCGGAGCGTGATCGCTTCGCTTCCGCCCCTTGATCCCGCGCATCCGGTTCTGGGCCGCCCGCGCCATGACCTCAGGATCTCGGGCAGCTGGTCGGTGCGGCTGGGGGCAGGAGGCTTCAATGTCACGCACAGCCATCCCGTCGGCTGGCTCTCGGCCACGTTCTATGCCGCGCTGCCTGATGATCCGGGCCCCGCTCCGGCGGGCGCGCTCCACCTCGGCGCGCCGCCGGCCGAGTTGGGGCTCGATCTCGCGCCTTATGCCGTGATCCCGCCGCGCGCCGGGCATATGGTGGTCTTCCCGTCGATCCTGTGGCATGGCACGGTCCCCATCGCGGCGGGCGAGCGGCTCAACATCGCGTTCGACGTGGTTCCCGCTGCGGGCTGAGGCGATCTGGCACGAGCGCATGACGGCATGAAACAGCCCAAGACACTCAAGGAACTGGCCGAACTGGCCGGCGTCACCAGCGGCACAGTTTCGCGCGCGCTTTCGGGCTCAAGCCTTGTCACCCCGGCCACGCGAGACATGATCGTGGCGCTGGCGCGCGAGCACGGCTTCACGCCCAATGCAACCGCGCGCAATCTGCGCATGCGCAAGACCAATACCATTGGCGTCGTGATTCCGCTCGGCCACGAAGTGCGGCAGAACATTTCCGATCCGTTCTTCATCACGATGCTCGGCCTCCTTGCCGACAAGCTTACCGGGCGCGGCTACAGTCTCCTCCTGTCGCGCATCGTGCCCACCGACGAGGACTGGTTGCTCAAGCTCGCGCGGTCGGGCCAGTCGGACGGGATCATCGTGATCGGTCAGTCCGACCAGTCCGCCGTACTTGATCGGGTGGCGGAGCTTTACCGCCCGCTGGTCGTCTGGGGCTCGCATATCGCAGGCCAGGCGCATTGCTCGGTGGGCTCGGACAATTTTCGCGGCGGCGCCCTTGCCGCGCAGCATCTGATCGAGCGCGGTTGCCGCAACATCGTGTTCTTTGGCGATCCGCGCGCGATCGAAATCGGCCAGCGGCTGGAGGGCTGCCGCTCGGTGGTCGCGAAGACCGGTGGCAGCGTGCAGTTCAACGTGGTGCCGACGCACCTCGTCGCCGAAGCGGCCTTGGGCGAGATCGGCAAATACCTGCGCTCGAAAACGCACCGGCCGGACGGCGTGGTCGCGGCCTCCGACGTGATCGCCGTCACCGCGATGCGCGTGCTGGCAGAGCAAGGCCTCGCGGTCCCCGGTGAGGTCAAGGTAATCGGCTACGATGGCCTGCCGCTTGGCGAGCATACCATGCCCCCGCTCACCACGATTGCGCAGGATCTGGAGCAAGGCGCGGAAAACCTGGTCAACATCGTGGTCCAGCGCATCGCGGGGGAGGAGATCCACTCGGTCATCCTCCAGCCGCGCCTGCTGGTCAGGGAATCGACATAAGCGCCAGAGCCAGGGCGCCGAGTAGCCCGGCGTTGTCGCCAAGGCCCGGCGGCACAATCAGTTCGTCGATCTTGCCCACAGTATAGCCGCCATTGGCCGCCAGCGCTTCCGCACGGACCTGTTCAAGCAGCCCCTCGGTTGCCGTGACCCCGCCGCCCAGCACGATCCGGGCGGGCTCCATGATCGTCTGGAACGTCGCCAGAGCGCGGCCGATGTACCAGGCGATGATCCGCTTTCCGGGATGCCCCTCAGGCAGCTCCGAAAGCGATTTGCCCCAGCGCGCGATCACCGCCGGCCCGCAGGCAAGGCCTTCGAGGCAATCGCCATGGAACGGGCAGATGCCGGCGAAATCCAGATCCTCCGGATGGCGCGGCATGCGGATATGGCCCATTTCCGGATGCGAAAGCCCCTGCAGCAATTGGCCATGGCTGCAAAACCCGCCGCCGATCCCGGTGCCGATGGTGAGATATAGCACCGATCCCAGACCCGCGCCCGCACCCCAGCGTGCTTCGGAAAGCGCCGCGCCGTTCACGTCGGTATCGAGGGCCACCGGCACACCGAAATGCTCGGCAAAGGGGGCAATCAAGCTCGCGCCGCTCCAGTGCGGCTTTGGCGTTGCCCGCACGCAGCCAAAGCCGGGCGAGGCGGGATCAAGGTCGAGCGGCCCGAACGAGGCGATGCCGATCGCGGCATAGTCACACCCTTGCGCCGCGAACCAGTCCACCGCCGCGCCGAGCGTCTCTTCTGGCGTCGTCGTCGGGATGCGTTCGCGCGCGAAAATGGTGCGCGTCGCATCGGCCACGCCAAGCACGAACTTGGTGCCGCCCGCCTCGATCAGGCCGAAGCGCGCGCCCGTCACGCCGCAACTCCTGCCCGCGTGCCATCGAGCACCAACTGGAATGGCTCCGCTGGCACGCCGCCGAAATGCGCGCGCCGCCACGCCGCATCGCCGAAATCGTTGCCCCTGAGCGAGTTCGGATAATCGACAAAGCCGTGGACAGTGAGCTCGCGCGTCACCCACCAGCTGTAAGTCTGCACCGGCGCCTCGGGCGGATTGCCCGCCACAAGCCCGCTGCCGTTGAGCGGCAACCATGGCCCGGCCATGCTTTCGGCCACCATGCCGTAAAGCCCGTTGGGCCCGTTGGGCGCGTCCGGCGCAAAGACCTTCCGCTGGGTCGACCAGAACAAGTAATAGCGCCCGCCATGGAACACGATATGCGGCCGCTCCTGCTCGTTGTTGAGCCCGTCGGCGCTCAGCAGCGGCGGCAGCACGGCCCAGGCATCGCCCTCGCGGCGCAGCAGTCCGATGCAGCCGTTCCAGTCGCTCGCCGCATCCTTCAGGGAGCCGGTAAACAGCAGATACTCCGCGCCGTCGGCCGGATCGCGGAAATGTGCCGGATCGCGGAAGCCCTTGATGAACCCCGGCACGCCTTCCGCTGCCGTCACCAGTATGTAGTGCGGGATCGGCCCGCCCGCGATCTCGCGCGGCTCGCTCCAGCCGGTGATGGCAAAGCTATCCGCTCCCCCGGCCAGTGTGCCTGTCGTTTCGAACATGCGCTGGATGAAGGTCCGTGGCTCCTCGCCGCGGAGCCCCGATGCCGTCCAGTAGAGCGTCACCGCGCCGCTTGCCGGATCATAGAGCGCCGATCCAGCCCATTCCCGGCTTCCCGGATTGAGATCGTCGGGCAGAGCGTTGCCGTGATCGCGCCATTTCCCGCGCTGCTCCGCCATCAGGCGAATGCGGACAATGTCGTGCCGTGCCTCGGGATCCTCACCAGCGGGCGCGGAGAGCACGAACCACAGCGTCCAGCCTTCCAGCTCGACTGTGCTGCCGTCCGCCATTTGCAGCGGCCAGAGGTCCCACAAGTCCGTGCCAGGCAGCGGGTGGTGCAGGGACTTGCCATCGACCAGCGGAATCTGGTGGCAGGGCTCGATCTGCAGCGCGCGAAGATGCTCGCCGGTCCATAGCGTTGTCGGAGAAGGCAGTACGGGCATGGGAATTCGGTCCTGAAACAAGCAGTCTATGGCAGCCTTGGCCGCGCGGACGATGAAGCGAACGGCGGGATCAACTCATGACGAGGCCGGCCCCGTCGCAGGCGGTTTCACGCAGCACCAGCGGCGGCGAGCCATCGGGTTTGCGGTAAGTGAGGCCTGCGAGCACCGCGTCGGCGCTGTCCGCCGGGCACAGCGCCACGACCGCTCCGCCAAATCCGCCGCCGGTCATGCGGGCGCCGCCTTCGAGGCCGATCAGCGCCTGCAGTTCGGTCACCAGCGCGTCGATTGCGGGCACGGTGATCCGGAAATCGTCGCGCATCGAAGCATGCGAGGCGGCCATCAGCGCGCCCATCGCCACCAGATCGCCCGCCGCCAGCGCTTCTGCAGCGGCCAGCACCCGCGCGTTTTCAGTCACCACATGACGCGCCCGCGCCAGAGTCACGGCATCGAGCCTCGCGCCTTCCAGCATGGCCATATCCGCATCGCGCAAGGCAGAAACGCCCACAGCTGCCGCCGCTGCCTCGCACTGTGCGCGCCGATCATTGTAGGCGCCCTCAACCAGCCCGCGCGCCACGCCCGAATGGACGATCAGTATCTCGACGCCCTTCGGCAGCGCCACCGGGCGCACCGCGCGTGAGCGGCAGTCGATCATCAGCGCATGGTCCCGAACGCCGCAGGCCGAAGCGAGCTGGTCCATGATCCCGCAGCGCACGCCGACATGATCGCACTCGCCCGCCTGCGCCATGAGCGCGATGTCCGCAGGCGCAATCGCCAGACCCGAAAGTGCCGCCAGCGCGGTGCCGATGCCGACCATGAGCGAGGCCGAGGAAGACAGCCCCGCGCCCTGCGGCACTGTCCCGCTGACGGCCAGATCCGCGCCGGTCAGGGCATGGCCGCGCGCGCTCATCGCGGCGGTCATGGCGCGGATGTAGTCGGCCCAGCCGTGGGCGGGATCGGCCGCATAGGTCGCATCAAGCGGCCATTGCGCCGTGGCCCCGCCGAAATCGCAGGCCATCACGCGGATCACGCCATCTCCGCGCGGCGCGGCGACGACACGCGATTCCACGCTGATGGCGGCGGGCAGCACGAAGCCATCGTTGTAGTCGGTGTGCTCGCCGATCAGGTTCACCCGCCCCGGCGCGCGGACGACGAGGGCAGGGGACATGCCGAAGCCATCCGCAAACTGTCGGGCCAGCGGCGCTGTCATGCGCGGCTCCGGTAATGTGGCCCGCCGCAGGCGCGCAGCCGCTCTGCGGCCTGTTCGGCGGTCAGGTCGCGCTGCGCCTCGGCCAGAATCTCGAACCCCGCCATGAACTTGCGCACCGAGGCGGAGCGCAGCAGCGGCGGATAGAAATGCGCATGGAGCCGCCAGTGCGCGCTCGCATCTTGGCCGAATGGCGCGGCGTGCCAGCCCATCGAATAGGGGAAGGAGCACTGGAACAGGTTGTCATAACGCGTGGTGAGATCGCCAAGGATCAACGCCAGATCAGCCCGCTCGGCGTCCGAAAGATCGGGCAGGCGCGCCACATCCCCGCGCGGCAGCAACAGCGTCTCGAACGGCCAGACTGCCCACCATGGCACGATCGCCAGCCAATGCTCGCTCGCGCAGACCACGCGCGGGCCGTCCGCCTCGGCCTCGACCAGTTCGGCCAGCATCGGCCTGCCCTTCTCGGCAAGCCAGGCGGCTTGGGTGCGGTCCTCGGTCGCAATCAGCTGCGGCAGATGGCTCGTCGCCCAGACCTGCCCGTGCGGATGCGGGTTGGAGCAACCCATCATCGCGCCCTTGTTCTCGAAAATCGAAACCACGCTGTAGCGCTGGCCAAGCTCCGCCGCCTCGGCGCACCAGCAATCGATCACCGCGCGCCGTTCCTCCAGCGAAAGCTCGGGCAGAGTGCGGCCATGGTCGGGCGAGAAGCAGATCACCCGTGCCTCGCCGGTCGCTTGCTCGGCCCGAAACAGCCCTGCACCGGATTCCGGCGCCGGCGTGTCGGGCAGAAGCGCGGCAAAGTCGTTCCGGAACACATAAGGCCAGGTGTAGTCCGGGTTGCGCTCCCCGCTTACCCGCGTGTTCCCCGCGCAAAGATAGCAATCCGGATCATGCGCGGGCGGGCGCGTCACGTCGGGCACTTCTTCGGCCCCCTGCCACGGCCGCTTGGCGCGGTGCGGCGAAACCAGCAGCCAGGTGTCGCTCAGCGGATCATGGCGGCGATGCGGGTGCTCGGCGGGATCGAAGCTCATGACCGCACCTCGAGCACCAGCACCGCCTCACCGGGCAATGGCGGCAGGGCAAAGCCCACGCGCGAAAGCCATCCGCCGTCCATGGTCATGGGTTCGCCCTTGTCCGAGGAAATCGTATATCGCCGCCCGGGCAGCGCCATCGGCAGCCTGAGGTTGGGCTGGTGGCGCATCGTGGTCGGCAAGGTGCGCGTCACCAGCACGACCATGTCCTCGGCCGAGCCATGCGCCTGCCACACCACGCCGTCGCCCACTTCGCCCATCCAGACGCGGCCCGCATGGAGCCGCTCGCGCAGCGCCTTGTAGCGGGCGATTCCGGCCATCAGCTCGCGGCGCTCGGTCTCACCCAGCTTGCGCGCATCAAGCTCCACGCCAAAGTGCCCCGGCAGCGCCACGCCGCAGCGAAACGCCATCGATTGCGAGCGCCCTGTCGAATGCGCCGGGCTCGCGCCGACGTGGCTGCCCATCACTTCGGGCGGCATGAACTGCAAGAACCCCCGCTGCATCCCTGCGCGCGAGACCGCATCGATGCAGTCGCTCGTCCAGAAACGGTGCGTGCGCTTTATGATCCCCGCATCGATCCGCCCGCCGCCGCCAGCGCAGGCCTCGATCTCCACCGCAGGAAACGCGGCGCGCAGCCGGTCCATCAAGGCATAAGTCGCCAGCACTTGCGCGCGGTAGTGCGGGTGGTTCCCCGCATGGACCAGATCGCGGTTGTGATCCCACTTGAGGTAGCCGATCGGCAATTCGCGCAGCAGCGCCGCGATCGCATCGAACAAGTAGGTGCTGACTTCCGGCTTCGCGAGATCGAGCACCAGCTGGTTGCGCGCCTCGAGCAGCGGCCGCCCGTCCAGATGCAGCGCCCAGTCGGGATGGCGGCGATAGAGCTCGCTGCTGCGGTTGACCATTTCGGGCTCGACCCACAGGCCGAATTCCATGCCGAGGTCGGTCACCCGCTGTGCCAATGGACCCAGCCCGCGCGGATACTTGCGCTTGTCGACAGTCCAGTCGCCGAGCGAGGAGGTGTCGTCGTCGCGCTTGCCGAACCAGCCGTCATCCAGCACGAAACGCTCGATCCCGATGTCCGCCGCCGCCTTGGCAAGGTCCATCAACGCCGCCTCGTCGTGCGCGAAATAGAAGCCTTCCCAGGTGTTGATATGCACCGGCCGCTTCGCCGCCCGGTCTGCGCCGCCCGGCCAAGTCATCCGCGCGCGAATGCCGCGGTGGAAGGCGTGTGCCACTCCGTTCGGCCCTTCGGCGGAAGCTGTCGCCAGCACTTCGGGGCTCTGGAGCACGGCGCCTGGCGCCAGGATCGCTTCGCCCGGCGCCAGCCATTCGCCCAGCTGCCACTGCCGCCGCCCGTCGTCGATCCACTCGATCGTTTGCGCATGGTTGCCCGACCAGGCGATCTGCGCGCCATAGGCACTGCCATCGCCGCAAGTCACCACCGCGCCGGGGAAGCAATCGTGCGAGGTCAGCCCGCGCCGGTTCTCGCGCCGCCACAGGCTGCGGGTGAGGGGATCGCGCACGGGCACGAATTCGGAATTGTGGCGCCCGGCCAGCGAATGAACTTCCGCCGCGTCCTCGGGGAGCGGCAGCGCGGCGGCGGCCAGCCACTGCACATGAAGCGGCGCATCGCCCTCGTTGGAAATCGCAGTGCGCACCGTCATCACATCGGTTGCGGGATCGAGCGAATAGCTTGTGGTCACCGCGATCCGCGCCACCGCATCGTGCAGCACGAAGCGCACCGTCTGCGCATCGGGCCGCTCGACCTTGCACTCGCCCGCCTGGAACGACCAGTCGCGCCCGCTCCGGTCCGCAAGCAGCGCGCTCTGCCCGAACCAGCCCATCCCGAAGCCGGGAAACACTGTCAGCGGCTGGTCGAAGTGCAGCGAGAAACTGGGCTCGGGCCGCTCGCTGCGCAGCATTGCCGAAGGGCGCGCGCCATCGGGCAGGCGCGGACCCCAGTACCGCCACAGCGGCGCCTCGCCGGGTGGGAGCTCCCACACCGCGCTGCACCCGGGGCTTTCGAGCGCGATGAGTTGGGGCGCGGCGACGTCAGGCATGGGCCAGTCCGCCCGCGCGGCGCGGATCGCGCACTCGCAGCATGGTAAGTGCGGCCATGAGCATGAGCGCCCCGGCAAAGCTCAGCGCGTTGCGGGGATCGGCGGCCAGCAGGTGGTTGTAGATCCATCCAAAGGTCAGGCCGTTGAGCAGCATGGGGATCACGATCATCATGTTGAAGATGCCCATGTAAACCCCGGTCCGCTCGGGCGGGATGGAGCCCGCGAGAATGATGTAGGGGTTGCCCATGATGCTTGCCCAGGCGAGGCCCAAAGTCACCGCGATCAGCAGCAGCGGGGTGTGGCTGCCAAGGTCGGGCATCGCCAGCGCCGAAAACACCGCGCCCGGTGCGGATGGCGTGCTCGCCACTTGCGCCAGCGCCACCATGCCGATCCCGCCCGCCGCGAGGCAGGCCATATGCACACGCGAAGCGCCGAGCGCGCGCGAGATCGGCACCATCGCGAGAGCCGCGGCAAAGCCGATCAGATTGTAGAATGCGCCCAATTGCTGCGTCGTCAGTACCGCCGCGCGAAACGCCTCGCTGCTCTTGTCGGCGGTGTCATAGATCGACCGCCCGATCGAAAGCGCACTGTAGGACCAGTAGATCGAGAAGCCGTACCACTGGAACAGGCTCATCCAAGCCATCGATCGCATGGCCTGCGGCATGTCCAGAATGGCTTGCCAGATCTCGCCCAGCGTCGCGCCTATTGAGCGGGGTGCGGCGGCAATGCGGGCGCGCTCCTCCTCGCTCAGCGGCAGTTCCGGCACGCGCCAGATCGACCACAGGATCGTGGTGATCGAAAGCACCGCGCCCGCCATGAACGAGATGTGCGTGATCGTCGGGATATTGTGCGCGTCAACCGCATTGCGGTCGATGCCAACCCAGTAGACCAGGATCGACGGCGACAGGAACGCCAAGCATTGCGCAAGGCCGGTGAACGCGCTCTGGCTGAGGTAGCCGATCTCGTGCTGGCTCTCGTCCAGCCGGTCGCTCACATAGGCGCGGTAGGGCTCCATCGTGATGTTGTTGCCCGCATCGAGCAGCCAAAGAAGGCTCGCCGCCATCAGGATGCTCGCGGAAAACGGCATGAACAGGAGGCCGAGGCTGCACATGATCGCACCGATCAGGAAATACGGCGTGCGCCGGCCGAGGCGCGAATTGGTGCGGTCGGACAACGCGCCAACGAGCGGCTGGATGAGCAGGCCGGTGACGGGCCCTGCAAGCTGGAGGATCGGCAGGTTCGCCTCGTCCGCGCCGAGCCACGAATAGATCGGCACCATGTTGCCCTGCTGCAGGCCGAAGCTGAACTGCAGCCCGAGGAACCCCAGGTTCATCTCGATCACCCGGACGAGCGGCAGGATCGGCTTGTGCTTGGCCGCTGTCCGCTCGATTCCTTGGGGCTTGGTCACGTCCAACGGTTCTCTCCCGCACGACTCTCGTTGGAGCCTTTGTGACCGTCTACCCCAGCGAGCAGAATGATTCAATCGAGTGAATCAAATTGTTCCGGGCTGATAGACCGGCCTCTCCAATGCCCGGTCGGTCTGGATCCGGGTATAGCCACCCGCCCCGTGGACCCGGCCCATCAATTGCATAGCCACCGGATCGGGACGCAGGCTTGTCGCATCGACGAAGCGGTCGTCGATGGTCATCGCCACAACTTCGCCCAGGATCACCGTGCTGCCCGGCGGCGCGTCGATCGCCTGGTAGAGCCGGCATTCGAGGCTGACCGGCGCGCCGGCGATGCGCGGCGGCGTCACCAATTGGCTCGGAAGCATTTCGAGCCCGGCCAGTGCCGCCTCATCCACTTCCGGCGGCGCGTCGACGCATGTCACGTTCATAGCCTCGAGCATCGGCTCGCTCACCAGATTGACGACGAATTCCTTCGTTTCCAGAATGTTGGTGGCAGTGTCTTTCAGCCCGCCGCCGGGCCCACGCATCGCGCCCAGCACGACGAGCGGCGGCGCGGCGGCGATCATGTTGAAGAAGCTGTAGGGTGCGACATTGCCCACGCCGTCCGCCGACCGCGTCGAAACCCAGGCAATCGGGCGCGGCACGATTGTCCCGGCCAAAAGCTTGTAACGCTCGGCCGCACGCAGGTCCGCCATCAGGAGCTGCATCAGCCTTCGTCCTCGATCCACGCGACGGGAGGTTTGGCCCGGCGGTCCACGGTCAGGCGGAACACGTCGGGCCGCGAATAATGCCCCACTGCGTCGAAATCATAGCGCCCGCGCGCGATCTCGGCGGGGTCGATCTCGGCATAGAGGATCGTCTCGCCGCTGTAGTCTGGCCCCGCCAGCACTTCACCCAGCGGGCCCACGATCAGGCTGCCGCCGCGCATCAGCACGGTGTCCGCGTCCTCGGCCAGCATGCATTCCTGACCCTCGGGCAGATCGCACCGCCGCAGGAACTGGCAGGCGGAGAGCACATGGCAGCGCCCCTCCAGCGCGATATGCCGCATTGTCGAAACCCAGCCGTCGCGGTCATCGGCGGTCGGTGCGCAGTAGAGCGTGACGCCCTGACCATACATCGCCATGCGCAGCATCGGCATATAGTTTTCCCAGCAGATCACAGCGCCCACCGTGCCCAGATCGGTCTCGACCGCCGGCAGGGTCGAGCCGTCGCCGAAGCCCCAGATCAGCCGCTCGGCAGCGGTGGGCATGAGCTTGCGGTGATGCGCCATGGTGCCTGCCGCGCCGTCGATGATGAGAGCCGTGCAGTAAAGCGTCGAACCCAGCCGTTCGATCACTCCGATCACCACGACCATCCCGGTGGCCCCTGCCGCCTCGCGCACTGCCCCGATCTCCGGCCCATCCAGCGCCACCGATGCCGCAAAATAGCGCGCATAAGCCTCGCGCCCCTCGGGCAGGCGCAGTCCCACCGGCGCACCAAAGCGCGCGCCCTTGGGGTAGCCTCCGATAAATGCTTCGGGGAACACCGCGAGCCGCGCGCCCGCCGCGGCGGCTTCGGCAATAAGTCTTGCCGCCTTGGCCGCCGATGCCGCGCTGCCTGCCGGGTCCGGTGCCGCCTGCACAACCGCGGCGCGAAAGGGAGAAATGCTCATGAGGTGCGAGACTAGCAGCGCCTTCTCGCTCCGGCGATTGCTATCTGCACTCCGCGCACGCTACGTAACGCGCACAAGGACACCGCCGCAGGGCAGGGGAGAGGCATGGACGAACCATCAGCGCAAGGCGTGTGCCTAGTGATCGGCGCGGGCGACGGGCTCGGCGGCGCCATCGCGCGGGCCTTCGCACGCGACGGCCTCATCGTCTGCGTTACCCGCCGGGCCCGTCACCTCGATCAGCTTGAAGCGCTGTGCGCCGCAATCCGTGCCGAGGGCGGCGCAGCCCATGCCTTCGGCGTCGATGCCCGGTCCGAAGAGGAAACGGCCGCGCTGTTCGACCGGGTCGAGCGCGAGATCGGCCCGATCGAGGTGGCGGTGTTCAACATCGGCGCCAACGTGCGCTTCGGCATCCGCGAGACGACCGCACGCGTCTTCCACAAGGTGTGGGAAATGGCGTGCTTCGGGGGCTTCCTAGCGGGGCGCGAGGCCGCGCGGGTCATGGCCCCGCGCCGACGCGGCACGATCCTGTTCACCGGCGCCACCGGTTCGCTGCGTGGCGGCGCCGGCTTTGCCGCCTTCGCCGCCGCCAAGCACGGCCTGCGCGCACTCGCCCAGTCGATGGCGCGCGAACTGGGACCCGAAGGCATCCACGTCGCGCACCTGGTCTGCGACGGAGCGATCGACGGCACCTTCCTGCGCTCGCGCGTGGAGGACGTCGCCCCGCTGCTGGAGGACGATGCGGTGCTCAAACCCGAAGATGCGGCGCAGGCTTACGTCTGGCTGCACAAGCAACCCCGCTCGTCATGGACGCACGAGCTTGACCTTCGCCCCTGGCAGGAGCGCTTCTGACATGCCCAAGTCGATCGAGTTCATTTTCGATTTCGTCAGCCCCAACGGCTATCTCGCCTGGGGGCCGCTGAAAGAGATCGCCGCGCGCAAGGGTGCTGCAATCACGCTCACGCCCGTGCTGCTTGGCGGCATGCACAAGCTTACCGGCAATGCCCCGCCCTTTGTCCGCGATGCCGACGTGAAGGGCAAGAATGCCTATGCCATGCTCGAAATGCAGCGCTTCATCGCCAGCCACGGGCTGACGCGGTTCCGCATGAACCCGCATTTCCCGTTCCGCACGGTCGAACTCCAGCGCCTCCTGCTCGCTGCGATCGACCTTGGTTGCGGCGAGGCCTTTGCCGAGGCCTTTCTCCGCGCACTCTGGGAAGAGGGCCTCGATCCCTCCGATGCCGCCGCAGTGGATGCGGTCATCGCCGCAAACGGCTTCCCGGCTGACGCGCTTGCCGAGGGGAGCCAGTCAGCCCCGGTGCGCGAACGCCTTGCGGCCAATACCCAACAGGCGGTCGATCGCGGCACCTTCGGCATCCCCACCTTCTTCGTGGGCGAGGACATGTTTTTCGGCAAGGAACGCCTCGGCCAGATCGAGGCGCTGCTGGGCTGAGGGCCGGGTCTGGATGTTTGGTCCCGAACTTGCACTGCCACCCATAAATGCGCCGCGTCATGATCCGGTGCCGTCCAAGCTTTTACTATGGTGCTATGGGGATTTTAGGAGTCGGCCCTGAGACTCCTCTGATTTGGAAAATCGTCCAATGCCAGAATTGACGATGGCGTGACGAAGTCTTGCTTCATGTCGAAAGATGGCGCCGAGGGACAATGCTTGACTCGTTCCGGCGCTGTCATCAGGCTGAGAAAAATTGGGTCGCTAAACATCAGAACATATCAATCACGCTTCGAACTGGTGGGAGATATCTGCGGTGTATAGAAAGCCAATTTTTGATGCCGTTCGCACCATGCTCGGGCGTGGTTTCACTCCGGCGGAAGTGCAGGCGCTGGATGAAGCCTGTGATCTGGCCGAAGCTGCGGTAAAGCCTGTCGAGGTCAAGCCGGCAAAGCCTGCGGCGGTGGCGGCATCAAGTCCCGCGTCGCCCGTTCCGACCCCGGCGCCCGCCGCCCATGCAGCGCCGGAGCTCGGCTCGCTCTCGGAAGAATACGAAAGCGGCGGCCGCGGGCCGGGGACGGTCTCGGGCGGGGTCAACGATCCGGGCGGTGTGTCCTATGGCACGTACCAGCTTTCGAGCACGGCGGGCACTTGTGCGGCCTTCGTCAAGACCGAAGGCCAGCCCTGGGCGGCAGAGTTTGCTGTCGGAAAGCCCGGCAGCGCGGCGTTCTCGACTGCCTGGAAGGCAATTGCGGCGAAGGACCCCGTTACCTTCGGCAAGGCGCAGCATGCCTTCATCGAGCGGACCCACTACCGCCCGGTGGTGACTGCGGTGGAGGACCGCAAGGCGATCAATCTCGATGCGCGCAGCGAGGCGGTGCGCAACATGGTCTGGTCGTGCGCCGTGCAGCATCACGGCGCGCCCAATATCCTGATCAAGGCGGTCGATACGGTCGATCAGTCGACCGATCGCGATGCGGCCGATTACGATCGCAAGTTGATCGAGGCCGGTTATGACGCGCGCACGGCCTATGTGCTCGAGGTCGCCAAGAACCCGAAGCTTTCGCAGGGCGAACGCAACCAGCTGATATCGATCACGAAGAACCGGTTCGTGAAGGAGCGGGCCAAGGCATTGGCTATGCTGGACGAGGCGGCACCCGCAGCACCCGCTGCGCCTGCTGCGCCGGAAGTGGCAACGCCCGAGATCGTCGTGACCGCGCCCGCCACCACCATCGATGGCAACGTCGTCGCCGCGGCAAACGGTGTCGATGTCAAGAACGCGGGGGTCAAGATTTCCAAGCTTCATCCGAAGATGGAAGCGGCGATCATTGCCGTGGCGGGTGCGGCCAAGGCGCTGAATCTGCCCAAGCCGGTCATCACCTCGGGCAACGATTCCGGCCATATGGAAGGGTCGCTGCACTACAAGGGCCGGGCACTCGATTTTCGCGGCAACAATATCACCACCTCGGTTGGCGAGAAGTATCGCGTCGAAGTGGCGGCCCGCCTTGGTAGCGAATACGATGTGCTGTTTGAGGTGTTCATGAATGCTGCGAACAATCATCTGCACGTGGAATATGATCCGAAGTAAGCGCCCGGCCGCTTTGGCCGCGCTGCTGCTGACTCTGGCCGGTTGCAACGGACCTGCGCCATCGCCGCAGCCCGGCGCAGCCGCGTCGGTGTCTTCGGATCAGGCCTCCGGGCAAAAGGCGGCTGAAGAAAGCGCGGCTCGGGCAGAGATATCATCAGCACCATCGTCCAGCCTGGCCGATGCGGGGCAGGACCGCCAGATCGATATCGAGCCTGGTCCGCACACCGAATCGCGCATTGTCGCGAGCGAGGATATCAAGGTCGCGAGCGAGGATGCTTGCGCCCTAACCGTGCAGTATGCGGGCGATATCGAACAGCCGGTGACCTGGCGGAACGCACGCTGTGAAGATCTGACGATGCGGTTTGTGGACCTGAATGAACTCACCGCAATCAGGCAGGGTGGCAAACTGAATGCCAGCATGCGCGAAACGATTGCCGGATTGCCGGGCCGTAAGGTCCTCTACATCGAAAGCGCAAAAGCCTCCGCCATCTTCGCGCCGAACGAGGCGGGGCTGATTGTGAGGCAAGATCTGGCGGACTGACAGGGGAGGGAACGGATATGGGGTGGCTGAAAAACCTGATTGATTCGATCAAGGGCAAAGGGGCTACGGACTATCTGTTCATCCCCGCGCTGGCCTCGCCCGGGGCGGCCGCCACTCCGATCGTGCCGGACGAATGCTATATTGAACTGGTCGTCGATTCGCTGCGGATCGACAAGGAACGGGCTTTCGCCACGACGTTCCACGGGGTTGTCTATACTTTTACCTCACTTGCGAAATTCGGAGTCGAGACCGCCTCGTTTGCAGCCGTGACCAAGCCCGACAAGCTTGCCGAGCTCGACAAGGAATCGGTCGGGAAGGTGCTGGTCCTTTCCAAGCGAATGATGGGGCCGGTGCCCTGGCGCGGTGGGCGGCTGGAACTCCAGCTCGGCCTGTTTTCGATCAAATCGGGCAACCTGCTCACGCCGGTGCTCAACTTCGTCACCAAGGTTTCCGATGCTGCAGGGATCGGGATCGGCGGCGTGGTCAAGCCGTTCGTTCCGCTGATCGCCGAAGGCATGGACATGATTGCGGCGTGAAGGGAACCGCGAAATGGCCTGAAAAGCACGCTAATCAGAGATTTGGTGACGGACAATTTTGTAAGACACCCCCAATCATACCCCCAAATGCGCTTGCTAGGGGTAGTAGAGGGCGGCTTGATCGCAGCCGGGTTAGCGAATCACACGGTGACGGAACCCAAGCAGCAAGTCGATCTCGGGCACCTCGACCGGCCAGTGCTAATATGAAAAGACCCCACACCGTCATGCTGCCTTGATCCGCTATCGGATGAGCGCCGCCAAGCTGCCGGTCGTGAAGGACCTCGACACGTTCGTGTTCGATAATACCCCGATCAACGAAGGGCTCGTGCGCTCGCTTTACGCAGCCTCGTTTCTACCGGGGCGCCGCAACGTCGTGCTGGTCGGAGGCACGGGCACAGGCAAGACCCATCTCGCCAGCGCGGTCGCCGCCAGCGTCATCCGTGCCGGTGCACGCGGCCGCTACTTCAATACCGTCGATCTGGTGACGCAGCTTGAGGAGGAGACGTGCATCGGCAAGGCTGGTGCGCTCACGGCCCACCTGCGCCGCCACGAGCTCGTGGTGCTCGACGAGCTTCGCTACCGACGGTTCGCCCGATCAGGCGACCAGTTGCTGTTCCACCTGATCAGCAAGCTCTACGAGCAAACCTCAGTAATCATCGCCACCAACCGGACGTTCGGCTAGTGGCCCAGCGTGTTCGGTGGCTCCAAGATGACGACGGCGCTGCTCGATCGTATCACCCATCACTGCGACATCGTTGAAACCGGCAACGACAGCTGGTTCTTCAAAAATCGCAGCTGACGCCAGATAGAGGATCGTTCGCGCTGCTTGCGCCGCCGGTCGGGCTGCGCCCTCCCAACGCCGCAAGCAGCGCGAAAGGTGCGCCCCGCATCGACGCTTGCCAGCGCCCTAAGGGGGTCCCGGTTCGACGCCTAGGTGTTGGGTCCCGGGGTTTGATGGTACGGATCTGATGTGAAGCGGTTGCCGATCCAGTCCCTCATTTTCAGCGGACACGGGGACTGGAAGGTACGTTCTACGAGGCGGAATTTGCGGGGGATGATTTCGTCTTGGACAAGCTGTCGGTCGGCATGGCCTACTTTGACGGCGCATACATGATCGATCTGGTAGAGTATGAAGGCGAGGCGCTGGAGATCGAGTTGCCAGAGGTGGTCGAGGATCGGGTCGTGGTCAAAGCGGCGGTCTGATTGCTGCCGAACTTGAACCAATTTTTCCACTCCGGTCGCACGGCAGCCTTTATGATGATCGAAGGTGGGTTGAGCAACGTGAGGCCGCGTGAGAGTTCGACTATCTAAAAGGCAAGATGGATTGGGGTAAATGGGATTCTCGATTATCGTAAAAGTTTGTCAAAATCCCGGTTTGCGTTAGAGGGTGATAATGGAAATAGGAACTAGAGGCGAAAAAATTGCGTTCTATGAAGGTAGTATAGATGAATTTAATCGCCAGATTAATGAATCTCTTATTGCACTAGAAGTTCTAATTGAGGATGCAGAAGCATTACTTGGTCGAGGATCTGCAGATTTTGAGGCTATTAAAGGTAGATTGATTGGGGTTTGCAGAATTAAAGCCTTGGACATCCTGCAATTTATTGCAGTGATAGTATAAACAATAAATAAATTTTTTATGTAATTGGAAATATGTACCCATCCTTTTAAGTAAGATATCATGCTGACCGAGATCGAGGTGCCCGTTGCGGATGGCGCTTAGATCGAAGCCAAATGCGGGGATCTTATCACTGCCAATCTGGTCCCATTTAAACCGCTCCTTGCCTTCCTGCTGCAATCTTATCGGTTACAATCACGGGCGATCAAAGCCTGGAAACCGAACCAGATCAGAGAAAAACTGTGGACACTCAAACCATAGGCAACATACTGCCTCACATCGATGAGGTGCAAAAAATTTATGAAGAAATGTCTACGCTGAAGGGTAAGATTTTTCGCGTCATAGTTCGGGTTGAGGGAGAGTTTGGCTCAAGTTCACTTGAGGCAAAAACAGTAAGAAGCCTGCTATTGGGCGATAAAGTCACTGAAGATTGATGAAATTCGGTGTACTACGACTGCGTGAAAATACCCCTCTCTGAATTGGGTTTGCTGCCTTTCCGGCGTTCAATTGGCCAAAGCCGTAGCCTTCGTCAGATTTACGCGCGCTCAGTAAACGATAGGGAAAATCCCTATAGCAACGTTCGCGGCAACCGGTTGAACCCACCAAAGAAAGAGGTCGTTCAGGGTTGGTCGATCTATGCCGTTCTTCTAGCGAATGCGGCCGCTCTGGTTGCGACGAAAACAGACGTAGAATGACCGCGATTTCTCACCTCGACTACGCGCCTTTAAAAAGTTTTTGACATAAGTAAATGTAAATAGAAGCAGATTTTTCTTATGCGATGTAATATAAATGAGATCGCTATCAATTGTTATGAATTTAATATTCAGAGATTTGCAAAAAAGCCTCAGAAGATACATAAATAATTTTTGACAGCACATTTTTCTGTTGTCACGATATTTAATAGTAAATTGATAATTATTAACTTTAAGCCAATTTTGCCATTGACGCCGTTTTGACACTGTTTTTTCTTTGGTGCATTCAATCAGGCTTTTAGTGCAACCGTTTGTGTAGCCCTTGCTTGAGCCAGTGTGTCATGGAATTCGAAACGGCGGACATTCTGAACTCCACTGAAATCGGCCCGATGACCTATGCGGAAGCACTGCAGATCTTCGCGTTGGCACGTGCAGAAGACTGGAATCCGGGCACATTCGACCTCGCCTGCGCCTGGGCATCTGATCCCGAGGCTTTCATCGCGCTGCGCCATCAGGAGGCGATGATCGCAGGTGGCAGCATTTTCCGCCACAGCGCAGACTTCGGCTTCATGGGTCTATTCATAGTCGAACCGCGCTACCGTGGCCTTGGCCTCGGCCGCCGGCTCTGGCACGACCGGCTTGCCCGCCTTCGCGCCCGGCTAGCCCCCGATGCGGTGATCGCAATGGACGGCGTGTTCGAGATGGAGCGCTTCTACGCCGCCGGCGGGTTCGTGCCGGCCTACGCCACAACCCGCTATGAGGGCATGGCGAGGCCAGTCCCGGCGACCGCAGTAGACTTCGCGCTTCAGATCGATTGGGCCCCCCGTCACGACGCAATCCTCGCGCTCGACCGCAAGACAGTGCCCTATGATCGCACAGGCTTGCTCAGCTGTTGGCTGGCCCTGCCGGAAACAATCCAGGCAATGGCCATCCGCGATGGCGAACTTGTCGGCTTCGGCCTCGCCCGACCTGCCTCCGCAGGTTTCAAGATCGGTCCGCTGATTGCCGGGGAACCGCAGGTCGCGCGGGCACTGCTTGCGGATATGGTTGCCCGGATAGAAGGCCATCAGATCCAGATCGATGTGCCCGCACCCAACAATGAGGGTGCGGCGCTGGCGCTGTCTTACGGCCTTGCCCCGGTGTTCGGCTGCCGCCGCATGTATTTTGGCCGCAAACCGGCGGAGGGTTTGTCGTCGGTCTATGCTGGCATGTCGCTCGAGTTCGGCTGAGCGGGCGATCAACCATCACAGGGTGCTGCATGAAATCGATCGTTCCCCTGTCGCTCGTCCTGCTCGGCGCGGCCCTTGCGCTTGTCCTTAAGCCGCTGATCTGGCTTCATCCGCCAGTAGCGCCAGGGCTCTGGCCGGTCTACGATGCGGCTTTCCGCGCGGCAAAGTATGTTGATCTCACCCACACGATCACGCCGCAGATTCCGGTGTGGGAAGGCTTTGGTCCGCCCACCTTCAGCCCTGCCGTAGCCGGGCGCGACATTCCCGGCTTCGTCAGGAAGGGCGAGCGCTTCACCTATGAGAAGCATGGCTTCGAAGCGATACGCTATGCGCTCAGCACCGACCAGCTCGGCACGCAGCTCGATCCGCCCGCGCACTGGGCGCCCGAATATCCCGCGATCGACGAACTGCCGGCGACCTATGCCATCCGACCACTGGTGGTGATCGACATCTCCGCACAGGTCAAAACAGACTACGGCTATGCGCTGCAGGTGTCCGACATTGCCCGGTTCGAGCAGCGCTATGGCCGCATTCCGTCAGGATCGGTAGTGTTTGTCCGCAGCGACTGGTCGAAGGACTGGCCCGATCCCGCGCTGGCGACGCGCAAGCCCTTTCCCGGAGTCAGCCTCGCAGCGCTGAAGTTCCTGCATCTCGAACGCAAGATCCTGTTCCACGGGCATGAGCCGCTCGATACCGACGCGACCCCGACTCTTGAGGGCGAATCCTGGCTGATGCACCACGGGTATGCTCAGGCCGAAGGCGTCGCCAATCTGGACAAGCTGCCCCCGGTTGGCGCTCTCGTCGCGATCGGCTTCCCCAAGCTGGGGGGCGGCACCGGCGGCTATGCCCGCTACATCGCGATCTGCCCGCCCGACTGGAAGTATGGCGTCTCCTCCAGCCAGATTGCCGAAGCGCCGCTGCCGCGTTCGGACAAGCCGCTGGTGTTCGATGCCACGCAGGGGATGCGGGTGCGCAAGTAGATCGGCGCTTGAAGCAGCGCCGGTCAGCCGGCCGAAAGTTCCTCCCGGAACCCGAAATGCGTGAGGTCGCGAATGCGGGTAGGATAAAGCACGCCGGACAGATGATCGCATTCGTGCTGGACTACCCGTGCGTGAAACCCTTCTGCTACCCGCTCGAACGGCGTCCCATCGGCGGTGCAGCCGCGATAGCGGATGGCACGAAAGCGCGGGACTTCGCCGCGCAGCCCGGGGACCGACAGGCACCCTTCCCAGCCATCCTCGAGCCGCTCGTCGAGCACCTCAATCACCGGGTTGATCAGCACTGTTTCCGGAACAGGCTGCGCATCGGGATAGCGCGGGTTGCGCTCGAATCCGAAGATCACGAGCTGCAGCGGCACGGCGATCTGAGGTGCCGCAAGGCCTGCGCCGTCCAGCAAGCGCATCGTGTCGAACAAGTCTTCGATCAGTGCATGGAGCGCTTCAGTGCCAAATCGCTCGACCGGCAGACTTGGCTGCAGCAGGCGGGGATCACCCATTCTCAGAACATGCCGGACTGCCATAACACCTCATCCCAATTAGCCGTGGTGCCTTAGGACAGCGCGCCTGTCTGTTTAGGCCTGACCTAAAGCCCTCTCAGCCAGAATCGCCAAGCGATTGTGCTTGGTTACGACCTTCGCCCACCGGATCAAGCAACCCAACCTGAAACAACGGTGCCACTTTGGCGCTATTGCAGCTTTGCATAAAACTGCAACCATGCAACGCGGCTTGGCGTTGCGGTGGAGACAACCGGGCTACCACCGGTGAGGGGGATTTCTGCTCGATATGGGGTCAGGCGGGGTTGGTCTCGTCTTCATTGCCGGCTTTCTCTGCGGCCTGATCACTACGGTAGCTTCGTCCGGCGCTGCGGTCTCGTTGCCGCTACTTCTGGCGGTTGGGCTCGATCCAGTCATGGCCAATGCCACGAACAGGCTACCAATCCTTGCTGCGAGCCTGTCCGCGGTCATAAGCTATCACCGTCAGAAAGCGATCGACTGGCAGGTGGTGTGGAAGGCCGGGCTACCGACCAGTCTGGGTTCGGCGGTCGGCGCGCTGATTTCGCTGCAGATATCCAGCCGTGAGTTCAAGCTCGCTATTGCTGCGGCCGTGGCTGTTGCACTGTTCATGCTGTTCTTTCGGCTACGCAAGACATTGGATTCCGAGCAGAAACCGAGCCTGGTATTCGGTTTGCGCCAGTTCCTCGTCTTCCTTGCTATCGGCGTGTGGATCGGGTTCATCGTGCTGGACGGAGCGACGTTCCTCTTGCTTGCCCTAACCGGTTCGGTCGGTTTGGGGCTGGTTGCGGCCAATTCGGTGAAGAGCGCACTGATCCTGCCCAGTGTTATGGTATCGGTACTAGTGTTTGAATATCAGGCGGTTATCGATTGGCAGATCGGCGCACTGCTGTCGTTGGGCAGCGTGTTCGGTGGATATGTCGGTGCTCGCGTCGCAACATCGGCGGTTGCCAAGCAGATCATCTTCTGGACGCTCGTGGTGGTTCTGATTGGCGAAGCGGCCAACCTGCTTTGGCAGTTCCTGTCCCTCATGGCCCGCTGATCGCACAGGACCTAAAATGAACACTCACTCTGGCCAACCCGTCTATCGCAAGCTGCGTCTCCGGCTCATACCGCTCCTATTCCTTGGCTATGTGGTGGCCTTTCTTGACAGGGTGAACATCGGTTTCGCCAAGCTGCAGATGGCGGGCGATCTCGGTTTCAGCGACGCGGTCTTCGGGCTAGGTGCGGGGCTGTTCTTCATCGGGTACTGCCTGTTCGAAGTGCCGAGCAACATGGTCCTGGCGCGGGTCGGCGCGCGGCGCTGGATGGCACGCATCATGCTCAGCTGGGGCCTGCTCTCCGCGCTCTTCATGTTCGTTGGAACCTTCCGGTCGGGCGGCGCAGCGCAGGCACTCGGCCTCACCGATGCCGCGTTCGGCTTCTATCTGCTGCGGTTCCTGCTCGGGGCTGCAGAAGCGGGTTTCTATCCGGGCATCATTCTCTACCTCACCTACTGGTTCCCACGCGGCCAGCAGGCCCGGGTCATCGCCCTGTTCATGATGGCGGTTGGCGCCTCGAACGTGCTGGGCGGTCCGCTCTCCGGCTCGATCCTGCAGTTCGCCGATGGGCTGGGCGGCTGGCGCGGCTGGCAATGGCTGTTCTTGATCGAGGCGGTGCCCTCGATTATCGTCGGAATCGCCTTTCTCCTGTTCCTTACGGACAATCTGGCCACGGCACGCTGGCTGAATGACACAGAGCGCGGCGCGATACTGCAGGACATGGCCCGCGACGAAGCGGAGCCAGGCGCCAACGTCCCCCTTGGCACAGCTTTCTCTGTCTTCTCCAGCCTGCGCATATGGTGTCTGGGCCTCGCCTACATGAGCGGGACGATCGCGCTCTACGCGGTGACGTTCTGGATGCCGACGCTGATCCAGCAGTTCGGTATCGACAAGGGCGCCTATCTCTGGATCGGTCTGCTGACGATGATCCCTTGGGGTGTGATGGCTATCTGCCAGGTTCTCTGGGCGTGGCATTCAGACTGGACCGGCGAGCGCCGCTGGCATAGCTTTCTGGGCTACATGCTGGCGGCGACAGGCCTGCTCTGCCTTGCCCTGTTCTCCTGGCACGAGGTGGCCAGCATCGTCGCGCTGACGATGATCACAACGGGCCTAGGCTTCTCGATCGTAACATTCTGGCCCCTCGCCCACCGCTATCTCGCAGGACCGGCCGCGGTGTCAGGGATTGCCTTCATCAACAGCTTTGGCGGCCTCGGCGGCTATTGTGGGCCGGCACTGATCGGCTGGATCGGCGTGGGCCACATGCATGGCGGCATGTCATTCCTGCCGCTTGCCGCGATTGCGTTGGTCGGGGGCCTCATACAGTTAGCGGTTACGGCAGACGACAGGTCATGAAGCCGCGCCGGCAATTGGGTTTGGCGGAGGCAACCGGCCTGTCGCTGTCGATCGTTGCGCCAACCATGGCGATGGCGTTCAATGTCACACTGGTGGTTGCCGTTGCAGGCAGAGCGGCTCCGCTGGCATTTGCCATTGGAACGGCGCTGCTAGCTCTGGTCGGGTTCTCGTTCGTGACATTTGCCCAGCGGGAAACATCGGCCGGTTCTGCACAGGCCTACGTGTGCACGCAGTTTGGCCCTCGAGCAGGATTTCTTGCCGGCTGGATGCTGTTACTCAGCTACCTGTGTTTCGGCGCGGGAACGGCGGTGCTGGTCGGCCATTTCGCGTCAGCTGCCATCGGGGACGCCGGCATTCGGACGGGCGACCTATGGATACCAGTCAGCGTGACATCGGTCGCCATCGGCCTTGGATTTTCATGGCGCGACATGCAGAGCGTTGCGCGCTTGATTTTGGTCCTTGAGCTTGTTTCCGTCGCAGCCATCGCGGTTTTGAGCCTCCATATCCTCTGGGTCGTTGCGCAAAGCGGACCCTTGCCGGCAGCACCATTTTTTCCCGATCCGGACAGGGGTTGGGTGGGTATTGGGTTAGCGCTCGTATTTACCGTACTGTCGTTTGCGGGCTTCGAAGGCGCGGCAACCGTCGCGGAGGAGACGAAAACTCCGCAGCGCGCCATACCCCTCGCAATCCTCGGTACGATTGTGCTCAGCGGCGTATTCTATGTCTTCGCCGCCTATGCTCAAGTAGTGGGCTACGCGGGAGATGGATTGGGCGACATGGCGCAGGACAGCGCCCCGCTAGATACTTTGGCCCGCCGATACGGGACGGCCAGTCTGGCTGCCTGCTTGAACATTGCGGCGGCGCTGTCGGCATTTTCCTGTGTGCTTGGTAGCCTCAATGCCGCTGCACGCATGATAATGGTGCTCGCCCGAGATGGTCAACATGCGCTAGCCAGGCTCCATCACTGTCATGGCACTCCGACCAATGCCTTGGCTCTCTGCGCAACAGTTATAACGGCGTTCATACTCATCTGGGCGGCCAGGGTCGGAGTTGGAGACTTCTACGGCTACATAGGCACAATCGGAAGTCTAGCACTCATACTAGTTTATATTGGTGTGTGCATGGCGCACGCCGCCTTTGGGAGATCGAGAGGAGGTTGGGCCGGATTCATTGCTGGCGGTGCTGGCACAGCCATGTTGATTTGGCCGCTATACAACTCGCTTGATCCCGTACCGGTTTGGCCCGGCAACCTGTGGCCATATGTTGTGCTGGCATGGCTCGCCGCTGGAGCCATGCTCTCGCGGACTATGGCAAGATATTGATTTTCTTCTTGTCCGATCGAATTTGCTCTAAATATGAATCAATATTGGCCCAATATTAGTCTAGGAAATATTCAGATTCGTAGTATCGCAGGATAAGAATTTGTGCTGCGTCTATCATCCAAAATCGGACCTTTGCGTATTAAAAATTTCATGCTAGATAAGACGTAACCGAGGCTGGTATACTTAAGAATTTTTACTGTTATTTCGATGCGAAAAGGCAATCGTTGATGTCCGACATGTTGACGCTCTGCGAAGAAATCATTCTGCTGACGATAAGCGATGAGGGAAAGCTCCTGCGAGACCCCACCACGCTAGCGACAAAATCTGCTGTTGCCGGCGCTTGCCTCATTGACTTGGCCTTGCAGAACCGAATCGACAACGACCTCCAAAACCTATTCGTCGTTGACCTTGCGCCGACCAACGAGCGCCATCTCGATAGGGCATTGGCGAGCCTTGCGCAGAACGGTCAAAAACTTACTCTGGACAGTGCCGTGTCCTGTGTCCTCCAGATCGCGGAGGATCTTTACGAGTTGGCCTTCAAGCGCTTGATTGAGCGTGGGATCGTTGAGCCCAAAGACCAGATCTTGCTTTGGGTCATCAAGTCACGTCGCTACCTGCAAGCCGACGACGCTGCTCAAAATGCAGCCAAACAAAAGATACTGGACGTTCTACTTAGCAAGAACATTCCGACGCCCGCCGATGTGGCACTGATCGCCCTCGCTTACGATTATAACATCCTCAAACTGTTCATGGCCGATAGGGAAATCGAGCGATTGATGGACCGCATTATTGACGTTGCGCGGCTCGATATCAGTTTGCACGCAATGCGCCGAATGAGCTTGGCCATTCAAGCCCAATTGGCGGCCGTCTATATCAGCCCAATAATGTAAGAGGTAAATTTTCAATGATCCTCAGAATTGAAGTGGCTGAACAGGCCAACATTGCCTTTCCCGAGTCACGCATTGATAGCGTATCTGCCACGTCATTTCAGGACCAATTGGTCGAACTCATTGGCAGGTCTGACAATGTTGTCGTTGATTGCGCAGATGTAGAGTACGTTTCAAGCGCTGGGCTGCGCGCCCTTTTGGTCGCTGCAAAATCGGCACAGACGAAGGGCGTCAAATTCGCCGTCTGCAGCCTCAAGTCCCATGTTAAAGAAATCTTCACCGTTAGCGGCTTCGACAACATGGTGCAGATCCATCCTGATCGCGAAACTGCACTGGCGTAATGCAGAAGCGCACAGCCCTGCCCCTATGGGGGGGCAGGGGCTGCAAATTCGATAGTCAGAACATTTCTACCACCGATGCGATCATATCGCACCGTTTCAGCCAATTCACGAACGAGATGGATGCCGAGCCCGCCGATTGGTGCGGATTCGAGGGATGTCGGCGGCGCGTTCTGCACGTGTTCCAGAGGATTGAAGGGCAGCGCATTGTCAGCAATGCACAATTTAAGCCCCCCTCCAGAGGCTAAAAGTCCGATTTCAACCCAGCCGTCTTTGGCGGTATCACCGACAAAACCATATTTGATCGCATTCGTTACGATCTCCTCGACACACAACTCCATTTTGAACGCCACAGCCGTCCACATTGCAAAACCCTCGCCCTGCGCACGCAGCCATTCGTTGATGGCGGTGAGCACCCCGGGATCTGCTGGAAAAAGGCGTTTGGCAGCGGTCATAAGCGTCGCGCGGCTAAACCAGCAAAGCCCTGGCAGCGGCAGCATCGCTTGCGATCGATATGAGCTTATCAAAGCCGGAAACCTGTAGCACGTTGGCTACCGCAAGCTGCGGCGCGGCAAGCACCAATCGACCGCCCTTGGCAGCGACAGCACGGGCGGTTGTAATAATTAAGCGCAATCCGAGCGAAGATATAAAATCAACATCAATCATTTCGATAATCAATTTCTTATACTTACCCGAAGCGACACTGATAGGCAAGTCAATCTCTTGAACTCCAGCCAGATCTAGCCGACCAGCCATTTTAACCACTGCCCCATCAACCTCAAATTCTTCAACAAATAGCTCCATAATCCTGCCTTCCCAGCGTGGAGATCAAACGCAGAACAAGCCAGAGACCTCCAATAAGATTAGATACAATAGCATAAATTTGTATGCCACTGAGCACAACAACAACTCGAAGCCCCTGAGTTCCATTTTGACTCTAGACCACCGGGTGGGGAACTTCCAGCGCCATCCGATTCTCAGTCGACCCATAACTAAAGGTATACGTATATACGACAATGGCGTTGTGGTAGATATCTGCTAAGTAACACCATTGATGAACAGCCAGCAAGAGAAACGAATGGGGAATTTTTATGACCCTACCTGGTCGAGCGCCCGCCCGCAGCCCAATGATCAGCGGCTTTCACAGATCTGTGCCACCTCCCGAATACTGATTGTTGATGACATAGAGGCAAATCGGGCAATCCTGCGTCGCCGCCTTACCCGCCTAGGGATCGAGCACATTCTCGAAGCAGACGATGGCGCATCAGGTCTCAAGTTGATCCGCACAGGCAACATCGACCTGGTGCTTCTAGATATCATGATGCCAGTCATGAATGGATTTGACGTTCTAGAAACCATTTCTCGCGAGGGGATACTCGACCAGGTCCCAGTCATCATAATCTCGGCGCTTGACGAGATGGATGCCATCGTCAGGGCCATACAACTTGGAGCAGAAGACTTCCTTTTGAAGCCGTTCGAGCCCACGCTCTTGAAAGCTCGTGTTCTTGCCACTCTCGAAAAGCAACACCTGAGGTCACGGCAGCGCCAGACCCTCGCTCGGGCCCAGATGGAATTGGCCGAAGCGCGCAGCCTTCAAATGGCCTTGGTGCCCTGCGGATATAGGGACGCCCAGATCGTGGTGGAGGTAGTCCTCGAACCGGCGCGAGAGATCGGAGGGGATCTTGTCGATCACATAACCCTGGCAGACGGAGCACATTTGCTGGTGTTGGGAGACGTTTCCGGCAAGGGTGCTGGGGCTGCACTAGTCATGGCAAGAACGCATGCTCTCATCCGCAGTTACGCGGCTCTTGGCCAGGCCGATGGCCACAAATTGTGGCTCGAGAACATCGCGACTGTGGTCAACGCAGCATTATCTCAGGACAATGAGAGCTGCACGTTCGTCACGATGTTCTTTGCACTTTTTGAGGCAACCTCTGGCGAGCTTTCCTATCTTCGCTGCGGCCATGTCCCGCCTTTTATTCGGAGAAATACTGGGGAGGTGGAGCGACTTGAGCTTTCTGGCGGACTGCCATTGGGTCTAGTTGCTGACGCCAGTTACCAGGCCGGCGCCACTCGACTGAACGCAGACGAAACCCTCTTGCTGATCAGTGACGGAATCACTGAGGCATTGTCAGCTTGCGGCGAGTTGTTCGGCGAAGAGGACATCTACTGCTGGTTGGGTGACTGCCAGCATGACCTCGGCAATCTCGTCGAACGCGTCCGGTTGTTTGAACACGGCCTGCCTCCGACGGACGATCTGTCGGCGCTGACCCTCACCAGACATTGCTACAGAACTGGGAATTGATTCATGACTGACGAGAGCGCTCCAATTTCTCCCAATGTTGGACGCCCGGACCGAGCCCGATTGCTCCTCGACAGCAGCCCAATTGCAGCTGTGATTACCAGTCTGAGGGGCCAGTTCCTCTTTGCAAATCGCCGTACGTACGAGCTCATGGGTGTGCCTCACGGAAGTGCATTGGTGTCCGGGGCTGCGCTCTATGCCGAACCAGGTCGCTTTGATGAGCTGGTAAAAAAATTCTCTCGACAAGGCAGTCTTCGAGAAGAAGAAGTTCAGTATCTTCTGCCTGATGGAAATAAAATATGGTGTCTCGTTAACTGGCAAAATATCGAATATGATGGTCAGCGTGCATTGGTTGTTTGGAGTTACGATATAACCCACCAAAAAACCGTTGAAGCGGCGCTTGGGCATGCACGAGATCTTGCGGAGGAAGCGAGTAAAACGAAGGCTGATTTTCTGGCAAATATGAGCCATGAGTTGCGTACGCCACTCAACGCAATCATTGGCTATTCACAGATTCTTCAGGAGGATTTCGAAGACGGAGGTCACGCCGATTACATTGAGGATCTGAAGCGCATTGAATTGGCCGGTAAGCATCTCTTGAGCCTGATCAATGACGTTTTAGACCTGAGCAAGATCGACGCCGGCCGCATGGATCTCTATCTGGAAGCCGTCGACGTATCTCGGCTGATGGACGAGGTCTTCTCACTGACAAAACCGCTGGCCACTGCCCGATCGAACCTATTGACCTTCTCGGTCCCGGACGATCTCCCGATACTCCAGACTGATTTTGTGAAGTTGAAGCAGTGCTTGCTTAACCTAGTTAGTAATGCGTGCAAGTTTACGTATGGGGGAGAAATTGCGGTCCGGACCTGGGCTATTGATGGTGAGATCTTTTTTGACGTCACCGACACCGGGATCGGCATGACACCGGCCCAGACAGAAAAGCTGTTCCAACCCTTCACGCAAGCGGATCCTAGCACAACACGGCAATTTGGCGGAACGGGCCTCGGCCTTGCGATCACCCAGCGACTTTGTCGGCATATGGGAGGGGATATTTCGCTTGAAAGCTCACCGGGTGCTGGCAGCACATTCACAATCAGGCTTCCAATAAAAAACGATGGCGCTAGCTCACTGGGCCAATTTCAGATGCCTTCGAGCAAGAGTTCGAAGACAGGCGCGCGAATTCTCCTCGTCGACGATGATCCACAGATCCATCATCTGATCGGCACGATGCTGGAGCGGGAGGGTTATCAGGTCGAGCATGCGCACAGTGGAGAAGCAGCACTTCTGAAAGCAGAAGAATCGCGGCCTGCAGTGATACTTCTCGACATTATGATGCCGAAGATGGACGGTTGGACGGTCCTCGGCAAACTCAAAGAAAACGAAAGCCTAAAATCGATCCCTGTGGTCGTCGTGAGCCTGCTGGATGAGCGCCCCCTGAGCCTATCTCTTGGCGCCGATGAGGTGATGTCGAAACCAGTCGATCGTTCGCAACTGATCGCTGTTGTAAGAAACTACGCAGGAAGTTCGTCCTCACGGATCCTGATCGTACATGAAAACGAGGACGACCAGTTTCTCCTGTCGTCAACACTAAGTGATCATGGCTATGATGTCATCGAAGCGACAGGTAACATGGAAGCCCTCACTGCCCTTGCCACACCTCCGACACCGTCAGTCATGCTTGTCAGCCATCGTGACGCGTTCGACATCTTCGATCGGGTTCGCGATCATCCGGCGTTTGCTGATCTAACGATCATCATCCGCGCGTCGGGAGAATTGAGCCTGGCGGAAGCCGCATTTCTAAGAGAACGAGGTGCGGTCGTGCTACCGCCCGAAATCAACCCGCAAGCTTCCCTGCTCAAAGCATTGGAAACCCTGAAGCTATGAGCAACCAGATTTTGCTTGTCGAGGACAATGCTGAAAACCGCGACATGCTGAGCCGCAGGCTGATCCGCCGGGGGTTCGAGGTCGCGTTTGCGACAGATGGGCAAATGGCGGTGGATCTGAGCAAGTCCCAAATGCCGGACATCATCCTGATGGACTTGAGTCTGCCGGTTCTGGATGGCTGGCAGGCTATTAGCATCATCAAGCAGGACCCCGCTACGCAATCAATTCCGATCATTGCATTGACGGCGCACGCAATGAACGGAGATCGAGAAAAAGCATTAGCCGCCGGGGCGGATGAATACGATACCAAGCCGGTCGAAATTGATCGGCTACTGGACAAAATCAGATTAATAATTTATTGAAATGATCTCAATCGGAACGTCTATTCTCGCGAATTTTTGACGACCATCCCGACTGCCTTGGTGCCATCGGCTTGCATAGGATCGTGCTGAACATGGGTATCGCCTCCCAGTTCAGTGGTCCAGGCGGCGAATTCGAGGCAGATGCCATCGGGATCGAAAAAATACACCGAGCGCACAAAAACGCCGTCCTGCATCTGTGGAGCGACCTGCCATTCGGAATCGTCGTGATTCAGCACCGGCGAGGTCTCGACACCGAGGTCATGCAGCCGTACCACATAGTCGTCAAATCGGTCCGCAGGTACGTTGAAGGCGATATGGTTCATCGAACCGTGGGCCGTCCTGATATCGCCGAGCGCTGGAAGCGCAGCGGGTGCGGCTGTGCCGGGGGCTGCAGCGGGAGCATCGGGGAACCAGAAAAAGGCCAGACTGTCGCCATTGCCGATGTCGAAAAAGAAGTGCTGACCCATTCCGTCGGGCAGGTCGATCGTCTTTGTCAGCGGCATGCCAAGGACATCGCGATAGAACGTGACCGTCTTAGACATGTCACGGCAGACCAGTGCCAGATGGTTGACCCCGCGAATATCGAATACCGCATTGCCGCTCATTATTCCCCTCCCTCCTGCTTGCGGCGTCCCCAGAGAATATTCGCCGCATCGAAGCTGAACGCCTCTAACAATCGATTTGAGGCCGCCCCCGGCACACGAGTGTCGAAGCGTTTCGCCTCAGCTTCAACCAGCCGCTTGAAATTCGTTTCATTCCAGATCAGCCGGACCGACCCCATGCAGCTGACATGCACAAACCTACTCTGAAGCAATCAGTTGCACCCTATTTTTCGCATAGATTGCTCTTGACCAAGGTCACCACATTTCGGTCCGAAACACGATCATAGGTTATCTGATCCATCATCTCCTTCAACAAGAAGATGCCAAGGCCACCGAGTTCTCGCTCATCAAGGGACAAATCAAGATTGGGCGCATCTTCGGCAACGGGATCGAACGGCGGACCGGGATCCGAGATCACCATGCGCACAACTCCATCTAGTCGCTCCAGCGAAACCCGCACGTCGGATGGCCCATCCGCGATGAGGCCATACTTGAAAATATTGGTGAACAGTTCTTCCAACGAAAATTCAAACGCCATGGCTCCGCTTTCCGGCAGATTTGTCTCCTGCCAGAAGCGGGTGATAAAGCTCATGAGCGTCTGCAAGGCAGACGCGTCACGCGCATCGACGAAGATTTCAGACGCTTTCAGGCGACACCTAGCTCTTGAAGGGCCGCGGCACGATCAGGACGAATGACGATAATCCGATGGAAACCGGACATTTCAAACACGTCCTGCACGCCGGCGCTCAGGCCGCAAACGGCAAGCGCAACTGTTTTGGCCTTTGCCGTACGGGCGGCGACAAGGAACGAGCGCAAGCCTGCGCTGGAGACGTAAGCCAATTCCGTGCAGTCAATCACCAATGCACCGCCGCTCGCGGCCACGTCGGCAATAGCATCGACAAGTTTGGCCTGAAAGTCATTCGCGGAATCGAAATCGAGGCGGCCAGCAGCCACAGCGTAGGTGACGCCAGCAAACTTTTCAATTGTGCAATCCATAAATTATTATCCTTCTGAAATATAATAAAAACAATAACCTATTGAAAACCTACAATCGCACGCGAACAATGGTGAAATCATCATCAAGTGGTCCTGGGCCATGACGAGCCTTAGCCCAACTAAACAGGCCGTCGAGTGCATCAGGCTGATCGCCAGTGCAGCGCATCACCTCTTCGAAATCTTCGTAGGTTACTTCAACGCCTGCCGTATCCTCGATTTCGAAGCAGCCATCGCAGGGCACGAGCAAAATGGCCCCTTCAGGCACCGCCTCGGTCTCATATTCATAGATTTCATCTTCAAACGCCCCAATCATGAACGAGCTCTTGATGAGACGCCGGACGGAAAATTCTCCGCTGCCATCTGGGCAAAGCAGCAACGCGGGCGGATGACCTCCGCTGGCATGCCGAATTGTTCGAGATGATTTATTGTAAACGCCATACCACAATGTAAAATAGAGATCGTTTTGCTTCGTCATGAGAAAAATGTTATTCATGGCGCTCAAAACAGCGCCGGGATCGCGCATATCCACATTCGGCAGGCCATCCGTGCGGATCTGGTTGATAGCTGTCACTGAAAGCAGGGCTGGGCCCACGCCATGTCCGCAGACATCCAGCAGATAGACGGCAAAGTTATCGTCATCGATCCAGTGGTATCCGAAGGCGTCGCCGCCCAGTTCGGTTGAGGATTGCTGGAACCAATCGACAGCGAGTGGCAGGTCGCACGGGGGCGGAAAAATCGATCGGACGAAATTCGCGGCGTCATCGAGTTCCCCCCGCAGGCGGCGCTGGGTCTGCTCCAGACGCTCATGCTCTGCGATCAAGGCGCGATGACTTTCCGCCTCCTGATCCCGCAAGCGCTTGCGTTCGAGCGAAGCCGTGATGCGGGCCCGCAAAACGGTTGGATTGAAAGCCTTGGAGAGGTAATCTTCAGCGCCCGCCTCGATGCAGGCAACCGCTGTTTCAATCTGATCGTCGCCTGATACCACGATCACTGGCGGCGCGAAGCCGCGCGGCTTCTGCTTCAAGACTGTAAGCATCTCCAGCCCGCCCATGACCGGCATTTCAATATCGAGCAGCACCACATCAAAACTTTCTTGCGTCAGTTTCTCGAGGGCTTCGGCGCCGTTTGCCGCCTGCTCGGTGTTCGAAATCCCCAGGTCCTTCAGTGCGCGGATCAACGCCATTCGCATCATGCGACTATCATCGACGACAAGGAGTTTAGCGGTTGGGAGCATATCCATTGGATCGGATTGCGCTTCGGTCAAAAGCCTGTCGCTCGATGTCAAAACGCCATCATTATAGTCGATAGTCGTCATAGAGTTATCCATTGTGCAGATTTTAATATCGGTCAGAGCGGAATGAGGGAAACCTGCCTCGAAATTTTGCTTATGAGATCGTCATCGTTAAATGGCTTCAATATATAGTCTCTGACACCCAGCGAAACGGCCATGCGCATGATTTCCGGACCGGAGTTTGCGGTAAGGAATATGACCTTGGTAGACTTGATGGCGGGGTCGTTTCGGAGGTGTTTCAGCATCTCAACCCCGTCCATGACAGGCATGTTGTAATCGAGAATGATCAAGTCGGGCTTTTCAACCACCGTCTGGGCAAGGCCAACCGCGCCGTCTTCCGCCTCAACAATGCGGCATTGGAACTTTTGCAGAACGCGTGTCACTGCCTTTCGGATCATGCGACTATCGTCCACAGTCAGGATCGTGGGCATCATTTACTCCGGTGCTCGAATGCAATGTTCAGGACTATCAGCCGCTCGCTGGTTACCCATTGCCATGCTTCGCCGGGCGTCGATGAAGGCCCGGCTGGTGCACTGCTTGGTACCGGAAGGCCCGTCGGGTGGCTTATCGCCATGGCAAATCCTTCTGCACGCAACGCCGCTGCGAGACGGCCGGCCAGCATGTTGGCAATTTCCGCCACGGCATCGCGCCGGTCTTCGTCATCGAAAGTCGAACCTTCGTTTGCGCCAACCAGTGCGAGCAGGATCCGGTCCGCAACGGGCGGTTCCACTAGTACGCCAAGGCGCAACGTGACGAGACCTTCGACCAGCAGCACTTCGCTGCGGGTATGTGGGCCCAGCGGCCATGGTTGTGGCGCAAGGCATTCGGACACAGTGCCCTGAAGGCCGAGGCCATCGCTCAGGATCCCGGCGAGCACGGCAGGAACCGCGTTTGCCACGGCTGCATTTAGGTGGGTCATACTTCCGCCAATTTCTTGGTAGTTGCCGCCCGGACAAGCGCGCGAGGCATGTCACTCAAGGCTACGACCAATTCGGCCGCGCCCATGGAAATTGCAGCCTTGGGCATTCCGAACACCACGGAGCTTTCCTCATCCTGGGCAAGCGTGCGCGCGCCGCGCGCCCGCATTGCCGACAGGCCGCGTGCACCATCGACGCCCATCCCGGTCAAAAGCGCGCCGACCGCCTTTTTTCCGAGGGTCTCCGCTGCAGAGCGAAACAGGACATCCACTGCGGGCCGGCAATGGTGCACCGGCGGTGACTGTGACAAACGTACTCTCCGATCGCGCGCGACACCGGTCAGCGTGAGATGGTATCCACCCGGTGCGATCAGGCAGAGGTTGGAAGTCAGTTCCTCCTGATCTTCGGCCTCGTGCACGGGGAATGCGCAGAGTTTGTTGAGATTGTTAGCCATTCCCCGCGAGAATCCGGCCGGAATGTGTTGCACGATAACAATGGGCGGCAATCCTTCGGGCAGCCGGGGAAGGATATGGCGCAGGGCTTCAACACCCCCTGTCGAGGCGCCGATAACAATGGCCTCGACAACGACGGAATGGACCCGGCTTTCACGCAAAGCCGGGGCCGGAACCGGGGCAGAAGCCGGGGTTTGGGTGGCGCGAGAGCCAAGTCGGGATTGCGCTGCAGCCTTGACCTGCTGCGCCAGATGCTTTGCCACTTGCCGTATCGACTTGGTTCCATTGGCTTTGGCGATCACGTCCACAGCGCCGGCAGCCAGTGCCGCGAGTGCGAGTTCCGATCCGCGCGGGGTCAAGGCGCTTACGACGACGACCGGCATGGGGTGATGCTGGTTCAGGATCTTGAGAAAACTGAGGCCGTCCATGCGCGGCATCTCGAGATCGAGCGTGATAACATCTGGATTTAGAGCAAGAATTTGGTCGCGGGCTTCGTAAGGATCCGAAGCGACTCCGACCACTTCGATTTCGTGGTCATGCGACAGAGCTTCAATGATCCAGCGGCGCGCGATCTTGGAATCATCGACGACCAGCACGCGAATCGTTTTGGAGAGCGTTAGCCCCATTGCGAAACCACCACGTCTGTTTCGGACTTCTGGAACACGCTTTGGCCCACCGGTCGCAGCCCGTGCGCGATGCCCAACAGGTTCTCCGTGTGCCCGATCATCAGATAGCCGCCAGGCGCAAGGTGGCGAAGCAAACGCTTGACGACCTTCTCCCGCGAAGGCTGGTCGAAATAGATCATTACATTACGGCAGAGAATGATATCCTGTAAGTTTGCGATTGGGTAGTCTGCATCAAATAAATTCACTCGACCAAATTGAACGTTGGCGCGCAGTTTCGCCGTAACGCGATAGCGCCCTGCAAATGACCCCACGCCCTGTTCGAAATATTTTACCTTCAGATGAGCAGGCACGCCCGACATTTTTGATTCGCTATAGATTCCCTGCTTCGCCTCATCGAGAATGGGCCGGGAGATGTCGGTTGCAATGATATTCCACGATCGGCGGAACCCTGCGGATTCCCATTGTGCCAGCACCATCGCCAAACTGTAGGGCTCCTCGCCGGAGGAAGCGGCGGCAGACCATGCACGGATTGGTCTTGCCTGGCCGGCCGCCATGGCCTCCAGTTTGGGTAAGGCCACTTGCGTCAGAAACTCGAAATGGCCGTTTTCCCGAAAGAAGCTGGTATGGTGGGTTGTGGCCATATCGATCAGTTCGGCCACCGCATCCGGGTCAGGACGGCTCAACAGTTTATCGAGGTACTCCTTAATTGAACCATATTCGCCGGAATTGACACGACGCCTCAGACGGTTGGCCAGCATGAGGCGCTTGCTCGGCCCCAGACAAATGCCGCTCGTCTCGTAAATCAACCCAGAGAGCACCTTAAATTCCGGCTCATTGAGTTCAACATCACTGTAAGGCATCGTGTTAATTTTCAGCGATCAGGCAGAAAAACTGCGGAAACCGTCGGTCATTTCATCAGCCGGCATGGGAATGGCATCTGACGCTGCAGCCGGGCGTGCAGCGTGCGGCTTGCGCAGGATAGCCATCTGGGGAGCCCGGATGACTGCACGCGACGCGACCTTGCCTGATCGTTGGGCGGAGTGCCCATACCGTTCGCTGGCCTCGTCCGAATTGCGCCCAAGGAGCGCATCCAGTCTGCGAACCAGCTCGTGCATGACACCGGCCTGGGCATCGAGTTGCTCTGCCGCTGCGGCACTCTGCTGCGCCGTTGCAGAGTTGGCTTGCGAGATGCTGTCCATCTGGTTGATCGCTATGCTGATCTGCGAGATGCCGAGGGCCTGCTCGGACGCTGCAGCAGCGATGTCACCAACCAGCTGGTCCGTTGCAGCGATGCGTGCGCTGATTTTGTTCAGCGATTCACCGACCATTGCGGTGCAGGCTGAGCCGCGACGGCTGTTGGAGATGGCCGCGTCGATTTTTTCAGCCGTTTCCTTTGCAGCGGCAGCGCTGCGCTGGGCGAGCGAACGCACTTCGTCCGCCACAACGGCAAAACCAGCACCAGCTTGCCCAGCCCGCGCGGCTTCGACTGCTGCGTTCAGGGCGAGAATGTTGGTCTGGAAGGCAATTTCGTCGATGTTCTTGACGATCTTGGCGACTTCTGCGGAAGAGGCGTCGATCGCCGACATTGCCTCATTCATGTCCGACATCGTCTGCGTACCTTCGTCGGCCACAGCGCGTGCCTCGCCTGCCAAATCCTTGGCCTTACGCGCGTTGTCTGCAGTGGAGCGGATCATAGTGGAGATCTCTTCGAGCGATGCGCTGGTTTCTTCGACCGCCGATGCCTGATCGGCTGCGCCTTGCGACAAGGCATGACTCGACGAAGCCACCTGCCCAGCGGCAGAGGCCGTCTGGCGCGCGCCTTCGCCCAGATTTGTCGAAATCATCCCAAGCGCGCCGTTGGTGGAGCGGATCAGCCAGACTGCCATGCCGATGACGACAAGGATCGTCAGCGCTACGCCGAACGGAAGATAGAAATTAGCGCTGTCGGCGGACGCCTTGGCCTCTGCGCTGGACTTGGTGGAGAGCTTGATATTGTGGGCAATATCTGCCTCTGTTGCCGCAACAAGCGATTCCGAGATCGGTACGATTTCCTGCGTGATGGCTCTCAGATAGTCACCGGATTGATCACTGGCGATTGTGGCCTGTGATTTGGAGACACTTGCGACCAGGGCCTTATTCAAGCGCTCGATTTCAGAGAAGAGCCGGCGGTCCTCTTCATCGCTGACTAGCGCGTCATACTTCTTTAGATTGACTTCAATATCCGCCGAAGCACTGGCATTTTCTGTGAGAAGTTTTTGCCGTGCTTCTGGCGAGATGCCTGTGGCGCTCAGTGCCAGGCTGCCGATCTCGGCCTGTGCGTCACTCTTGATATCGTAAAGAACTTTCAGGCTTGGCACAGTATTTTCGGCAACGTCGGCGACTGATTTGTTGAGGACAAATACAGAGCGAAGTGCATATGCCGAGATCGAAATAGTCAAGATGACGACGAGCGACATCGTCAAAATGATCCGATTTTGAATCGTGAGTTTGTTCATTGCAGTTCTCGATCCTGATTACGTAAGATTGGCGATGTTTGGATCAGCGGCGATGAGCTCAACCACGCCTTCCTCCCGGAATATTCTTTCAATATCTAGCAAGGTCTTGACGCTGCCGTTCACCGTGGAAACGCCGAGCATATACTGCGTATCGTGGGGTACGCCGAAGTCCGGGGTCGGGCCGATGTCGCCATCCGACAGCATCACGACCTCCTCCACGGTATCGACGATCGCACCCATGAGTGTGTCTCGCTCACCGCCTGCACCGCGCACGTGCACCACAATGATGCAGGTGCGCTCGTTATAGTCCGTTGGCGACATGGCGAATTTCAGCCGCAGGTCGATGACCACAATCACGGATCCGCGCAGATTGATCACACCCTTGACGTAATCTGGCATGCGGCGGACCGGCGTGATCGGGCACATATGAATGATCTCGCGAACATTCATTACGGGAATGGCGTAGTTGTCACCGCCCAGCGTAAATGTCAGGTAGCGCCCTTCTAAATCAGATGATGCTACGACCGGAGATGCAGTCAAGGAATGGTTCATAAGCGACTTTTCAAAATTAGGGGTTTGCAGGTGGATCTTTAGAAGTTCATCTTGATCAATTTTTCGACATCAAGCAAAAGTCCAACGCGTCCATCAGCCAAGATTGCTCCACCGGAAACAAGAACTTGCCGCTCGAATATCTTGCCGATATTCTTAATCACGACTTCTTGCTTGCCGAACAAGTGGTCGACCTGAAGGGCGCGTATGGCATCACCGGCCTCCAGGACGAGGACTATGCCATCGGCCGCCGAAGTGGCTTCGCTTTCGGTTCCAAGGCATCGGTTAAGCCGAATCAGCGGCACTTGCTGCCCGCGGACCCGGATCATTTCGCTGCGACCATGTACCGAACTCAGCATGTCCGGCGTGGGCTTGAAGGATTCGCGGACCGAAAGGGTCGGAATAATGTAGCGATCCTCACCAGCGCCAACCAGCAAGCCATCGATGATGGCGAGGGTCAGCGGCAGCAGGATCGTGAAAACGGTTCCGACGCCCCGCTTGGATTCGATCTCGATCTGGCCGCGCAGGGTTTGAATGTTCTCGCGGACGACGTCCATGCCCACGCCGCGTCCCGAAACATCCGTGACCACGGCCGCGGTGGACATGCCGGGCAGAAAGATCAAATTGAATATCTCGGTTTCGGTCAGGCTGGCGGCGGCGGGAATAATGCCCAGATCAACCGCCTTGGCATAGATCCGATCCGCATTGAGCCCTCGGCCGTCATCCTCGATACGGATGCAAATGCCGCCGCGTCGATGAATAGCGGACAAGCGGACCGTCCCGTTTTCGCGTTTGCCCAGTGCGCTCCGCTCTTCGGGCGGCTCGATGCCATGGTCCACTGCGTTGCGGACGAGGTGGACGAGCGGATCGCCGATCTTGTCGACAATGTTCCGGTCGAGTTCGACATCCTCCCCTTCCAGAAGCAACTGCACCGACTTGTGTTGCGACATGCTGAGATCGCGAACCAAGCGGCCCATTTTCTGGAACACACCGCCGATCGGGACCATGCGCAGGGACATGGCGTTGCGCTGCAGTTCTCCTGTTACGCGCCCAAGTTCGCGCAAGCTGCGTGACAAGCCGAGGCTGGACAGGCCAACCACGGCCGGATCTTCCACCACCATGGATTGGGCGATGATGAGCTCGCCGACAAGATTGACCAGACTATCAAGTTTCTCTGTATCGACCTTGACCGAGCCGACAACGTTCTTGACCTGGAAATCCTGGCGCTCGGCGGCATCTGTCCGTTCTGGTTTTGGCGCTGTGACGGCGCTTGCGCGAGGTTTTGGCTCCGGGGTCAAGGCGATGACCGGGCTCGACACCGGACTGGGCGGTGCAACGATCACCGAGGGTAAAATGCTGCCGATGTCATTTTGGCCCAGATCAACCAGCGCCGTTCCGACCATCGCCACACTGGGCAGAGAGGTTGCCTGCCCCTCTGGCAACATGGCCGATGGCTCGGGCAATTCGCCTGCGACGGCATTTCGCGCCAGATCGATGATGGCATCAGTCTCAACCGCAAAGGTCGGCGCTATGCTTCGATCCTGCAAGCGCGCCCCGATCGCCGTGGAAAAGCCGGCGAGAAAGTCGGCGCCTTCGAGAATGACGTCGATAATGCTGCGGTTGATCACCAGTTGTTTTTTGCGGATCGCATCCAGCAGCGTTTCCAACTCATGCGCAACCGCGGCAACGGGCTCCATACGCAAGATGCTCGCGCCGCCCTTGAAGGTGTGGAAGGCCCGGAAAATCGTGTCGATGGTGCCTGCCTCCGACGGATTTTCCTCCAGCTTCAAAACGCCCTGTTCGATATCGGCCAGGAGATCGAGTGATTCGGAATAAAATTCCGCAAGCAGCTCTTCGTCCGCCCCCATGTCGAGCGTTATTTCGGAGCCCTCGGAAGCGGGCGTGTGTTCACTCTCGGGATCATGGTCGCGGGCTATCAATCGATCAGAGTCTGCCGAACTAGGGTGCTCATAGGTCGGTTCGCCGCCTGCCTCCCAATCGAGCGGCAGAGCGGGCAACGGCTCCCCATCCTCAAGCGCCTCTATGAGATCGGTGACCCAAGTGTGCCAGTGCCCCAGTTGGTTGATGAGAGGAGCGGTGAAAACGGCATCACCCTGGACAACGTCGTTGATCCATCCACGCAAAACGGCGACGCCGTCGGCCCATGGACCCGGCGCGAGAGTGATAATCAGATCTTCAAGGTCTGTGGCGACCGCATTGAGGTCAAGAAGCCCGGCGTCCAGACCGGGGGACACAAAGGCCAATCCCTCAGCCAGGAGGTTGATCAGTGCAGGCGCTTCGCGCGCGAAGGCGGCACCAGACTGGATTTCAGCTTCTGACATCATATTCTGATTCGCTCGACCTGATTCACTTCGCGTGCTTTTCGTAAAATGCTGGGTATATAGTTTTTAAAATATTCCAAAAGTCGCCAGAGTTAAGTGGAGGGATAGATTTCACCCGAGCCCTGAACTAAATTTTTACATAATATCTAATCTATATATATCTATGGTATCGGTTTTATTTGGGCAGTGGTTTTTTAGAGAGCCCATAACACAATGTATTTTTGAGACAGAAATTTTCGTCACAAAAATGAAATATGAGCTGTCACCAAAATTACCAAATTGATCTGCAGAAACGTTTTGCGGCGGCTTAGGGCTATTGTAAATAGGTTTGTTGTGAGTGGCCATATTTGGCATATGGCAAGCTGGAAATGCCGAAATATCTAAGTACTACTTAAGTGGATTTACTGGAAATGACTGTTTTAACGCCGGTGCTGACCGGTCTGGGGCTGTTCTTTGTTGGCGCACGCTTCATGGCCACCAATCTCGCCGCTATGGCGAGTGGCTCAGCGCGGAACTTAATCAGAAAGGCCCTAGGCTCACGCGTGTCTGCAGCGGTCAGCGGGGTCCTGGCCGGTTTGCTCACCCAAAGTACGAATTCAGTCGCCTTGATCATGGTTAGCTTTGCGCGGACGGGTGTGGTTGGAGGGCTTCGCGCAGCGCTTGTTCCTGTCTGGTCGAACGTCGGTGCATCAGCTTTGGTGATTCTGGTGGCACTGGACACCAATCTTGCGGCCGCCGTGCTGGTCATGGTGGCCGGTATATCGCTCTACTTTGATCTGCGGATGTCGGACCAGACGCGCCATGGTATACTGGCTGGGCTTGGGGCAGCGCTTCTTCTGTTCGGACTGGACGCCTTGAAGCTCTCCAGTGGTCCATTGCGCGACTTGATGATGGCGAACGGTTTCCTGCAGGCTGGGAGCGGCGTAGGAACGGTGCTTTTTGTTGGCATGGCGATGGCGCTTGGTACCCAGTCTTCGACGGTTGCATGCGCCATGGCGGTCGCACTTGTCGGTGCGGGGGTTTTTGACGTCAAGACGACTCTCATCCTGATCGCGGGCGCAAACGGCGGTTCAGGCCTGAACTACGCATTCTTGGCCAGGCTCGGAGAATCCAACGGTCGGCATATCATGATGTTTCAGGCGGCCCAGAAAGCCTTTGGAATGATTGTTCTACTCGTGCCACTTCTGATCGCGCCCGATTTCGTGAATGAAGAACTCTTGCAGATCAAAATGAAGAGCGCCGGCCTGCTGGCATGGGTGTTTCTCACAATGCAGCTCGCAGGCTCGCTCTGCTGCACCATTTTCGACGTGCCATTGTACAATGCGTTCCTCAAATTTGCGCCTGCCTCGATGGAAGAGGGCCTAGCAAAGCCTGCTTTCCTTATCGAGGAAGCGCTTGGCGATGCCGCGCTGGCTATTGACCTTGCCGAACGGGAGGTTGCACGACTGGCCGCACGTTTGCCGTACATGCTCGAACATCTGCGCTACGGCGGAGACATGGCTGCCCCGTCATCTGATGTGCTGTTGTCCGCCAGCAACCTGGTCTGTGCCGAGATCCGGCGTTATCTGGCGGACATGATGAACCACCAGCCCGATCGGGCCACGATCGTACTGTCGATGCGCCAACAGCAAACCCTGACGAATGTGATGTTCATGCATGAAGCCTTGGGTGAATTTGCCCAAGCCTACAAAATCGTACTGTCTTCCGATCACGAGCACGGTGCCGTCGCGCGCATGGTCGAATCGCTGCACATGCTCCTCGAAACGATGATCGATGCTGCCAAGAGTGGCGACCATGATGAGCTCGAAATGGCCCTAATGCTGTTTGGTCAACGCGGTGAACTGATGGAAGACATCAGAAAAAGCATCACCGGAGATAGTGCAGATATTCCCGCGCTGATCCTTGAGGCGCAATTCCAGACTACAATTCTGTTTGAACGAATACTGTGGCTTGGCGGTGAATCACTTCAGGCTCTTGCTCGGCAAAGCGCAACAGCACAAGATCAAGGGGATGGCTTAAAAGTCGCAGCGTGATAAGTGCCACGTGCCTGTGTCCATTCAATGCTCTCAAGGTGCGTGATATGGGGCCGGGGGTGATGCAATCAAACCGGAGATCGACGGTTTTCCGGGCCGCTTATGCGACATATGCGCTGAAATTGATCGCCAAATCAATTTGGCTTTTTGCGTGACGGAACGGGAGAACCCGACACTCCATGTTTGGCCCAATGATCACGCAGTCCGATCAACAGCTTTTGCGCCCGCCCCATAGGGTCTGCGCGCATTGCTTCCGTCAGACGATTGGTTCTCTTGGTATCGTCGCCCAACCCGCTTCCCTCGCGGCTCCCAAGTTGAAGCCGGGAAGCACGTGGGATGCGCGTAACCGTCCGGCGAGGCGCGCTTGCTGCTGCCGTCGGGTGTGTCAGGACGTC
>NZ_JBAXOI010000011.1:0-149459 GCF_037133355.1 Novosphingobium sp.
CGCACTTCAACCACAGCACTCGGGGCAGGCAAGGTGGGGCCGGAACACCGCTTACGATGAGTTCGATCTAGTACTCGACCTGAAGCGTCACCGGTCCGATCAGGCCCGAGGGCCGCAAGGGCGCATCGGCGCGGTAGGTCTTGAGCGTGGTGAAAGTGATCGGTTTCGCATCCGGTTGGGCGTCGCCGATCAAGCGGTTGACCCAGAGGTTGGTGACGCGGATTTCGAGGGTGTTGGTGCCGCGCCGGGCGAGTGCCGTGATGTCCGCTTGGTAGGGCGGATTCCAGAGAATGCCGGCAGATTTGCCGTTCACCAGCACCTCGGCGAGTTCGCGCACTTCGCCGAGATCGAGGATCAGACGGTGGCCGGGCCGGATGGCGGGAACCTTGAGCACTTGGCGGTAGGTTGCGGTTCCGGAGAAGTAGCGCACGCCAAGATCGGCATTCTGCGTCCAGTCAGCGAGTGCGGGCAGCGTAACGCTGACGGGTGCGCCCCGTCCCGACTGGAAGGCCACTACCCAAGGACCTTGAAGCAGTGCAATCTCGCTGCGGACTGGTGTCGGCACATCGTCGCTGGCGGGGCCTGCCTTGCGGAACACCACGAAGCCCGATTGCAACGGGTTCAGCGTGAGCGCGATCTCGGTGCGGCCATCCTTCGTGGTGTAGCCGAGCGGGGTGGCCTTGCCGCTGGCCGCATCCCACCATTCGGGGGCCTTGCCGGTCTGCGCGAAGCTCAGCGTAGTTGGCTCGGCGCGGTCCTTGCGGTTGGTGACGAAGTAGATTTCGGCGTCCGGCGTCTTGCGGTGGACGAACATCAGCGAGGTGTCTGCTGCCGCCCGGGTGTAGGTCAGGTCGGGCGCGATGTCGAGCGTGGCCAGCGCGCTGTCCGGATTGCGGCTGGCTAGGACGCGGCCCTTGCCCGCAGCACCGCTCCACAGGGCATCTGCGATGCGGGTGAACTCGGACGCATCGTCCATCAGTACGGGCGAGCCGGTGGGCTTTTCGCCGATCAGCGTCGCGCCGGCGCGGACCAGTGTGTCGATGCGCTTGAGGACAGCAAGGCTCATGCGGGCCGAGCTGCCGCCGAGGTAGAGCGCCTTGTAGCGCGCGCCGCTCTTGGCAACGAGGTCCGTGCCGTCATTGGAAAGCTGGTTCAGCAGGACGTCGGGATTGACGAAGTCGAAGGCGTTTGCGGTGGGCAGGTCGCCCGGTACGGCCTTGGCGAAAAGCGCGGTGAGCGGGGCTTCCTCGCCGTAGAAATAAGCGACATCCGCCACATTGCGGCCCTGTTGGAGCATGTAGCTGCTGCGCGCCATGTAATCGACCCAAGGCTTGGCCTGCTCGCCCCAGGTCTCAAGGCGGTTGAAGTACTGGCCGAAGATGAAGAGCGAAAAGCCGGGCGCCTTGTCGGTAAGCGGCTGGTGGACCGAGGTGTGGATCACCGGGCGGTTCACGCCGAGCGCGAATTCCATGTCGATCATGGGTTTGAGGTCGCGCGGGGAAAAGGCCCAGGGCTGCAGCGCGGCGGTTAGCGATTCCGCGGCGACGAGGTTCTGCCCATAGACGTGGGCAACCGAGGCCGCTCCGCGCATATCGCCCTGGTGCGTGGGCTGCGGCGCGCCCCCGGCCGGGTAGGACCACATCGCGGCCATCGGCACATCGGCGTTGCGGCGCATGGCCATGTCGTCGCCCAGTGAGGGGCGCTTGTCCTCGAGCGCTTCGGAATAGTGGATAAGACCGCGCTTGTGGGCTTCCTCGGTGATGGTCTTGTAGTGCGCGTCGGCCATGAGATCGGCGAGGGTGGCGCGGAAATCGTGGAGGAAAGCATCGGTGCGTGCCGGGCTTTCGAGGATCACCCCGGTGAGCGCGGGGAGCCATGGCACCGGATCGTAGCCGCGCCGGGCCTTGAATTCGGCCACAAGATGCGGCGTCCAATTGCTCGCGCCGACTTCGATGCTGTCATTGAGCAGCGCGCGCACGCCCTTTGCGCCGATCAGGTCGGGGCCGGCCGCGGTGATATAGGTATCGAGGTAGGTGTTGATGTAGCGGCGCACGGCATCGGCATCGAACTTGTCGACCTCGAACCCGGTTGCTTCGGGCGGGGCGGGGTGGTTCTCGGTGCCGGTGAGGCTGTAGCCCAGGCGCAGCACACGCCACTGGCCCTTGGGCGGCGTCCAGTCGAGAGTGCCATCGGGCTGCAGCTTGCCGGTAAGGTCAATCACCGCGCCGGCCGGAAGCGCGGGCGCATCGGGCGTGGGAATCGCGTCATAATCAAGCGTGGTGGCAAAACCTGCCTTTTCCTCGAAACGATGCGTGCGCGCGGTGGCCGAGAGGGACAGCTCCGACACGGTGATGTGCGGCGCGGTGCCGCTCATGAAGCCTGGGAAAGCCGGAAATTCGGCCCCGGGCGCGGGCGGCGTGGGCAGCCCGAAGCCGGTTTGCTCGGCCAGAAAGCGCACCCGCAGTGCCTTTGCGGTGACCGGTGCGAATGTGACCGTGTACTGCGCGGCGGTGCCGGTGGGGAAGCGGGCGACTTCGCGGAAGGTTGTGCCGTCCTCGCTCGCCTCCAGCACAGGCACGTACTTTGCGGCACTGAACAACGAGACCGGGGGCATGCCGAGCGTCGCCGAGCGGACGGTCTGCGGTGCGGCGAAATCGGCGCGGATCCATGCAGGTGCATCGGCCGTGCCGGCGGGAACTTCGGCGGCGGTCGTCTGCCTGCCGTCAGTGAGGAGGGCGCCGTCGACGTTGCCGGAGGAAGCGGACCAGACCGGGGCAAGCGGCGCCTCGGCTTCGGGCACCGCGAAGACATAAGTATCGCGGTAGAGCTGCGGGAGGTCGGTCTTGGGATGGTCCGAGCCGATCTCGGGCTGCATGCCGAGGTCCTGGAATGGGCCGGTCACGGTGGGCGGCGGGGCAAGCTTGCCCTTGAAACGCTTGCCGCCGGGGATGCGGGTTTCCGACCAGACGAGCTTTTTCATCCCGTCCTCGGGCTTCACCCAAGGCCCGCCGCTCTCGCTCCAACCCGGCGAGGCGGCAATGGCAAGTTCGAGGCCAAGCCGGTCAGCGGTTTCGGCGGCGGTGCGGAAAGCGTGCTTCCATTCGGGGGTCATGTAGACGAGGCGCTTGTCCACGACTTGCGGCGTCTGGAGCTGGGCATCGAAGGTCTGCGCGCCGCCGATGCCGATGCGCTTCATCCATTCGAGATCGAGCTTGATGCCTTCTTCGGTGACGTTGCCGTTCATCCAGTGCCACCAGACGCGCGGGCGGGCCGAGGCTGGGGGATCGCGGAAAGCCTCGGCGAGCGGATCAGCGGCGGCCTGCTGGGCCTGAAGCGGGGCCAGTGCTGTGCCGGTGAGGAGGAGCGCGCCGAGCAGGCAGGTGGGGGCCTTGAACACTGCGTCTCTCCCGCAGAATGATTGTTTATGATTGATTTGATCAAAAACGCGCATCGAGTGCAAGCGAATTCGCCGGGGGTGCATCGTTGAGGGTGACACAGGGTGACACCGTGTAACCGTCGATTTCCAGAAATTAAACTTCTTTATCAGCGGCTTGAATGGTGAGAGCGACAGGGTGACGCCGATTGGCGCGCTGCTTTTCCGGGGGGACTCACAATTTCAAGGAGCAGATGTGCAACATGGCAGATTCGGGGTGTGTAGGACAGCGGCTTGGAAGATGGCGCCTGATGTGTTGACCGGGCGCTCTGGATTCCTGCCTTCGCGAGTATGACGAATGGGGCAGTTGTTCATACCTGGACTTGGTGTTAGCCTCATGCCCGCAAGACAAGCCGTGAGGGTTCGCATAATGGCGGCAGTTATTAAATTGATCATCTTCAAGTATTACCAGCCGGCCACGTTGCTGGCGATCTTCGCGTTCTGGTCGCTGCTGCCGGCGGAGCTCGCCACAAACGGCTGGACCATCGTAACTGCCGCGATCTGCACCAAGTTCATGATCCTGGGGCTGGAACAGGTCAACGAGCGGCACGCCGGATGGCGGTTGACGCGGGCGGAGCTCCTTTCCGACCTGTTCTATTTCGTGATGTTCTACACGGTAGTGCGCTGGGCAGGGAAGCACTGGGCCGATACGCCGCTGCTGAGTTTGAAGGACGCGCTGGGCATTCACACGCCCTGGCTCGAACACGCGCCGCTTGTCGTGCAGGTGGCGCTGATCATGCTGCTCATCGAGTGGGGACACTATTGGCTGCACCGCGCGATGCACAATTGGTATCCGCTGTGGCTGACCCATGCACCGCACCATTATGTGCGGCAGTTGAATGCCTTGAAGGGTGCGGTGGGCAATCCCTTCGAGCTGTTCCTGATCGGCCTCAGCGTGGTTGTCTTCCTCGATTTCTCGCTGACGGCGCTGTTCTGCGCCGGGCACATGCTGGGGACGATCGCGGCGTTTTCGCACGCCAACGTGCGCTTCAATCCGCCGCGCTGGTATTCGGCCGTGTTCACCACGGTGGAGGCCCACAGCCTGCACCATTCGGTCGAATACGAGGATACGCGCTGCAATTATTCCTGCGCGCTGATCCTGTTTGACCGGCTGCATGGTACGTTCAAGGCCGGCGAGGCGGTCGAGGTGGGGCAGGAGGGCCGGCGCCACATGGGGATTGGCGAGACGCTGCTCTATCCGGTGAGCCCGATTATCGCATGGGTGAAGGGGCGGATGGTTTCACCTACCTGAGGGTTTGGCCGTCTCGCTGCCCTTGGGCCACCACGTCAGCAGGTGGAAGTCGTGGGCCGACGTCCACACACCCTTGGGCGTCCAACGCAGGCCGCCACTGTGTACGGGCTTGCCGACGCGGGTCAGGATCGCATTGGTGGCAGCATCGATAACGACGAATTCCTGATCGTCGGTGGTGCGAAGCCAGACCTTGCCGCCGCCGACGTCGATATCGCCGTACTTGAGGTTGTCGCCAACCTTGATCCGCGCGGTGACCTGCATCGTCGTGGGATCGATGCGAGCAACGGTGCCGTCGCCCTGTTCCTGCACCCAGACCGCGCCTTCGCCCGCGACGAGGAAACCGGGCATCTTGCCGAGCGCGACGGTGCCGGTGACGGTGTTGGTGGCCGGGTCGATGCGGCTGAGGAGCTGTTCCTTGCCGCTGACCGCCCACAGGGAGCCGAGGCCGAACGCGAGGTACCACGAGCCCGGCGCGGTGGGGATCGAGGCGACGATCTTGTTGGTGGCCGCATCGATGCGCGCGATCTTGCCGCTGGCCTCGCTGGCGATCCACGCCGAGCCGGCGCCGGTGACGGTGTTGAGTTCGCCTTCCATATGGTTGGCGATGCCGGTCGAGATCGTGGCGAGGAGCTTGCCGGTTGTCACATCGACGCGCTTGACCGCGCCTTCAGGGCAATCGGCGACCCAGAGCGCGCCATAGTCGACGCTCATGCCGCCGCAAGGGCGGCTCATCGGCGTCTCCAGCTTCTTGCCCTTGAGCGACCATTGTTCGACCGAAAACCGGTTGGTGGCCCAGACCGTGTCGCCGTCGATGGCGAGGAAGTCGGCGAAGCCGGGCACGACCATGGGGACGGGCTTCGCGGCAGACGCCGGCTTAGCGTGGGTGGCAAGAGGCGCCAGCATGGTGGCAGCAACGAGCAGGGCCTTGAGCGGCTTCATGCGGTTCGTCCTTTCGCCCGGTGTCTCGACTTCGCTCGACACGAACGGTTGTGTGTTGGGTCTCAGCTCTTCTGCGCGATATAGGCGCGCCAGCCGCCGAGGTGGGTGATGTCTTCAGCCCCGGTGATTGCGCGGGGTTCGGCAACGAAGCCTTTGACGCTGGTACCGTCTGCCAGCGTCACTGTGCCGATGGCAAGCGGGGCGGGAACTTCGACGACGAAGCTGCCGAATTCGGCGACGCCCAGTTCATAGACCTCGACCGCGATGGCCGCGCCGCCCTCGCCAGCGTGGATCAGCGCGGGCTTTGGGGGCACGCTGTCGGCCATGGCATAGAGCTTGTAGGTAGGGGCGGTGTGGGTTGCTTCCACGAAAGTGGCCTCGCGCGAGGTGAGCTGCCAGTGGAGCGGCATGTCCTTGAGGTGGGCGCCGACGACGGCGAGCTTCACGGTCTGCATTCTTCCCTCCAGATCAAGTGGGGGCGGCGGGGCGAGGTTCGCCTTGGCGAGATAGGCATCGGCCAGGTTGAGGAGCGCGCGGTCGGTGTCAGCCGGGCCGATCAGCGTGATACCAAAGCCCGTGGCGTTGGCGCGCGTGCCGGCGGGGACCGCGAGCGCGGCCATATCGAGCAGGTTCACGAAATTGGTGTAGGCGCCAAGGTTGCTGTTGAGCGCGATTGGCGCCTTGGCCAGTTCGGCGACGCGGTAGGTGGTGCCGGTGGTGGGGAAGGCGAGCGCGTCGAGGTCTTCCCACATCAGATCGGCGTGGCGCTTGATCTCGGCGAGACGGTAGACGCCGTTGAACGTTTCGACGGCGGTCTTGCTCCACCCGGCTTCGACCACGGCGCGGACAGTGGGATCGACCGCCTCGGGATTCTCAGTGAGGATCTGCGCCATCGCTGCGGTGCGTTCCGCGACCCAGGGACCACCGTAAAGCAGGTGCGCGGCTTCCTGCAGCGGGGCGATGTCGATCTCGACGATTTCGGCGATCCCGGCGAGGTGACCCAGCGCGCGGTCGTAGAGGTATTCGGATTCCGCATCGCCGAACCACTGGCGCTGGCGGCGCAAGGGCACGCCGATCTTGCGCGGCGCGATCGCGCGGTCGGCAAGCGGCTTGGACCAGGCATCGGCGACGTCGAAGCCAGCCAGCACCGCATCGACAAGCCCCGCATCGGCCGTGCCCTGCGCGAAGACAGTGACGCAATCGACCGAGCGGCAGGCGGGGACGACGCCCTTCGTGGGCCAGCGGCCCTTGGTGGGCTTGAAGCCGACGAGGTGGTTGAAGGCAGCGGGTACGCGGCCCGAACCCGCCGTATCGGTGCCGAGCGCGATGGGGACGAGGCCGGCGGCTACCGCAATGGCCGAGCCAGAGCTCGAGCCGCCGCTGACATAGGCGAGGTTGTAGGCGTTGCGCGGGATGCCATAGGGGCTGCGCACGCCGACGAGGCCGGTGGCAAACTGGTCGAGGTTGGTCTTGCCCATGCAGATCGCGCCGGCCGCGGCGAGGCGCTGGGTGACCTTGGCGGAGGCTTCGGGGCGATAGGCGAAGGCGGGGCAGGCGGCGGTGGTCTGGAGGCCTGCAACGTCGATATTGTCCTTGGCGGCGTAGGGCACGCCCGCGAGTGGCAGGACTTCGCCAGCCGCGATCCGGGCATCGACGGCGCGCGCGGCGGCCAGTACATCCTCGCGCGCGGCGCGGCTGATCCAGATCTGCGGCTGGATGCCGTCATAGGCGGCAATGCGGGCGAGGGCCTCTTCCGCGACAGCAACGGCGCTGGTGGTGCCCGCGCTCACAGCTGCGGCGATGGCGGCGGCGCTCTGGCGCCCAAGCAGGCTCAGTTCGCGGTTTGTCATACAGTCCGCCGCAGCGCGAGCATGGGGGAACCGGGCTGCAAGGATTGCTTTTCCTTGATGTAGAGCGCTTCGATCGTGCCGGTGCCGGGGCTTTCCACGGGGCATTCCATCTTCATCGCCTCGATCACGGCAATCGTGTCTCCTGCTTTCACTGCATCGCCCGCCGAGACGAGCAGTTTCCAGACACTGCCGCCGAAGGGTGCCTCGATGAGGTCGGTGCCGTCGGGAACCACGGTGAGGCTGGCGGCGGGGGCTTCGGCTTCGGCGAGGTCGGTCACGCGGTCGAATTCGCCGCGGGCGTGCCAATCGGCGCGTTCGGCGTCGAAGGCGGCCTGGCGGTTGGCTTCGAAGGCGCTGATCGCTTCGGCATTATCGGCGAGGAACTTGCGGTAGTCGGCGAGGCGGAATTCGCTCGGTTCGATCTTCAGCGCGCGGCGGCCGGCGGGGAAATCGCGGCGCCAGTCGACCAGTTCTTCGGCGCTAACGGGGTAGAAGCGGATCTGGTCGAAGAAGCGCAGGAGCCAGGGCTTGCCCTCGGTGAAGGCTTCGGTCTGCTTGTAGGTGTTCCACACCTGCACGGTGCGGCCGAACAGCTGGTAGCCGCCGGGGCCTTCCATCCCGTAGATGCACATGTAGGCGCCGCCGATGCCGACGACGTTGGGCGGGGTCCAGGTGCGGGCGGGGTTGTACTTCGTGGTGACGAGGCGGTGGCGCGGATCGACCGGGGTGGCGACGGGCGCGCCCAAGTAGACGTCGCCGAGGCCCATGACGAGGTAGTTCGCCTCGAAGATGAGGTTCTCGACCGCCGCGACATCGGGCAAGCCATTGATGCGGCGGATGAATTCGATGTTGTCCGGGCACCAGGGCGCATCGTCGCGGACGGCGGCGATGTACTTCTCGATGGTCTCGATGGTGGCGGGATCGCGCCACGAGAGCGGCAGGTGGACGACGCGGCTGGGGATGGTGAAGTCCGCAAGATCGCCGAGGCGTTCTTCGGCCTCGATGAGGGCGGCCAGCGCGGTGGGCTGATCGAGCTGCACGCCATCGAAGTGCAATTGCAGCGAGCGGATACCGGGGACGATGTCGATGACGCCGGGCAGCGCGAGGCGTTCGAGTTCGACCATCAGCGCGTGGACGCGGATGCGCAGTTCGATATCGAGGACGATCTGGCCGTATTCGACGAGGATGTTGCGGTCGCCCTGCTGGCGGTAGATCGTGCGGGGGCGGCTCTCTGTTTCGGCGATTTCGGCAAGAATTGGCGAGAGGTGTGCGATCGGGCGATCGGGCACCGGGCCGGGAAGCGTTCCGGAGCCGAGCAGGCGCTGCTGGTCGGCATCGGCCGCAGCGGCATCGGCGATCGTCACGGGGGCGAAGCGCAGGCGGTCACCCGGCACGAGCTGGCCGAGCTTCCAGCGGTCCGGCGCGATGACCACGAAAGGACAGACGAAGCCGCCGAGCGAGGGGCCATCGGGGCCGAGGATGATCGGCATGTCGCCGGTGAAATCGACCGCGCCGATGGCGTAGGGGTTGTCGTGGATGTTCGAGGGGTGGAGGCCCGCCTCGCCGCCATCCTTGCGCGCCCAGTGCGGCTTGGGGCCGATCAGGCGCACGCCGGTGCGGTTGGAATTGTAGTGCACCTGCCATTCGGCGGCGACGATCATCGCGATATCGTCTGCGGTGAAGAAATCCGGCGCGCCGTGGGGGCCATAGAGGACGCGCAAGGTCCATTCGTTGCCAAGCGCAGGCAGCGCCGTGGCTGCAAGCGCTTCCTGTGCAGGTTCATCACCAAAGTGCAGGACATCGCCCGCGACGAGGCGGCGCGCGGCGTGGCCGCCGAACTGGCCGAGCTCGAACGTGGCGCGGCTGCCGAGATAGGGGGCGATATCCAGCCCGCCGGCGAAGAGCAGGTAGCCGCGCATGCCGCCGCCGCGTGCGCGGCCCAGGGCCAGTGTCTGGCCGGCGGCAACATCGACCGCGATGCCGACGGGGAGTGATACGCCATCAAGCGTTGCCCCGAAATCCGCGCCGGTGAGCGCGATCCGTGCGGGTGCAGTGAAGGCGAGGCTGGGGCCGGAGTGCGTGAGTTCAAGGCCCGCGGTGCCTTCGGGATTGCCGAGCAGGCGGTTGCCGAGGCGGAAGGAGTGGTCGTCCATCGGGCCGGAGGGCGGGACGCCGACCGCCCAGAGGCGCTGGCGGCCGGGCCAGTCCTGCACCGTCGTCGCCGTGCCGCCGCTGATGACGCGGACGCTCCGCGGCGTGTATGGGATGGAATCGAGGACGCGGGTGGAGACATCGCCGCTGGTGAACTGCTGCGTGCGGACGACGTCGCGCAGCCAGCGCAGATTGGTTTCGATGCCGTCCACGCGGGCCTGTTCGAGTGCCGCCTGCATCGCCGTGACAGCGAGCTCGCGGCTGGGCGCGTGGACGATCAGCTTGGCGAGCATGGGATCGTACCAGGCGCTGACTTCGCTGCCGGCCATGACCCAGGTTTCGGTGCGGATGTCGGCGGGGAACTGGACGGCGGTGAGCGTGCCCGAAGTGGGGCGATAATCGAGCGCGGGGTCCTCGGCATAGAGGCGCACCTGCACCGAATGGCCGGTCGGCAAAGTAGGTGCGCTGTCGAGGAAGCTGAAATCCCCGCTGCTGCCGCGCACCATCCATTCGACGAGATCGATCCCCATGACCATTTCGGTCACGCCGTGTTCGACCTGCAGGCGGGTGTTCATTTCGAGGAAATAGAACTGCTCGCGTTCGCCATCGTAGAGGAATTCAACGGTGCCGGCGGAGCGATAGCGGGCGGCCTCGCCGAGGCGGATCGCGGCGGTGTAGAGGGCTTGCCGGACAGCCTCGGGCAAGAGCGGCGCCGGGGCTTCCTCGACGACTTTCTGGTTGCGGCGCTGAAGCGAGCAATCGCGTTCGCCAAGGGCCACGACGCGGCCTTCGCCGTCGCCGAAAATCTGCACCTCGACATGGCGTGCGCGGCGCACGTAGCGCTCGAGAAAGACGCCGGCGTCGCCGAAATTGCTCTGGCCGAGCCGGGCGACGGTTGCGAAGCCTTCGCGCACATCCGCCTCGGTCTCGCAGACCCGCATGCCGATGCCGCCGCCGCCGGCGGTCGCCTTGAGCATGATCGGGAAGCCGATATCCTTCGCAGCGGCGAGGGCTTCATCCTCGCTCTGGAGGAGTTCAGAGCCGGGGGCCAGCGGGACGCCGTGCGCCTTGGCAAGTGTGCGGGCGCTGTGCTTGAGGCCGAAAGTGCGGATATTGTCGGGCGTGGGGCCGATGAAAACGATTCCGGCGGCGGCGCAGGCTTCGGCGAAATCGGTGTTTTCGGCGAGGAAGCCGTAGCCGGGGTGGATCGCGCCCGCTCCCGTTTGCTTTGCCGCCGCGAGGATCGCTTCGATATTCAGATAGCTTTCGGACGGCCGCGCGCCGCCGATGCACACCGCCTCGTCTGCCTCCGACACGTGGAGCGAACCCGCATCGGCCTCCGAATAGACCGCAACCGCGCGCAGCCCCATGCGGCGCAAGGTGCGGACGATCCGGGTGGCGATGGCGCCCCGGTTTGCAATGAGGACGGTGTCGAAACGCATCGGTGAGGGATCACTCATTGCTCGCCTCCCAAGTGGGGAGGCAGGACGTCGGTGCGGACAAGCCGGGCAAGTTCCATTGTCATCCCGGGCTTGACCCGGGGTCCCGCTGCCTTCTGCGCGCGAAGCGTTTGCCGCGCGAAGCGGGACCCCGCATCAAGTGCGGGGTGACGAAGTAAGAGACTCATGCGGCGACGATCATGCGCACGGGTGTGGGGTTGAAGCCGTTGCAGGGGTTGTTGATCTGCGGGCAGTTCGAGACGACGACGATGACGTCCATCTCGGCTTTCAGATCGACCGTGAGGCCGGGGGCGGAAATGCCATCGACAATGCCGAGCGCACCGTCGCTTTCCACCGGCACGTTCATGAAGAAATTGATGTTGGCGACGATGTCGCGCTTGCCGCGACCTTCCGTGAGGTTGGCCTCGAGGAAGTTCTCGACGCAGGCATGCTGCGCCTTGGTGTGATGTCCGTAGCGCAAGGTATTGGATTCGCACGAGCACGCGCCGCCGATGGTGTCGTGGTATTCGACCGTCGTACCAGCGATCGTCATCATCGGTCGGCCCTCGTTCGAGCGCAACACGGTGCCGGTGCGCAGGAAGAGGTTGCCTTGCGCCGCGACGGTATCCTGCGCGCTGTAGCGCTCGCAGTCGTCGGCTTCCGAATAGAGCAGGAAGTCCACCGCCTGGTTGCCTTCAAGGTCGACGATGCGCAGCGTCTGGCCCTTCTTGATGTGGTGGATCCAGGGCGCGCGGGCGGGGACGACCTCGTCGTGGACAATGGTGTCGGGCAGGCCATCGTGATGCGGATCGCGGTTCTGCATGGGCGTGGCCTCCTCAGCGGCGGTAATAGTCTTCGACGTTGAGGAAGGCGCGTAGGCCCTCCGGCGTCGCGGTGCGGATGGGATCGTCCTCGGCGGCCACGGCCCCGCGCCAGGCCGTGAGGCGCAGCGGGGTGACGGTGTAGTCGGGCCGGGGATCAAGCACGTGGGGCACGTTGGCGATCACCACGATGACTTCCATCTCGGAGCGCAGGATCACTTCGCGGCCCGGCTCGAACGGGCCGACGTCGGGGACGATCGTGCCATCATCGGCAATGCGCGCGCCCTTGAACAGGGTGACGGCGGCGTGGATGTCGCGGCGCTGGAGACCGTGCTTGGCAGCGCCAAGGAGGAAGCGGTCGCGCCCGTTGGGGAACTTTCCGCTGTTGCGCCCGTCACCGTACTTTGCGGCATTGGTGTAGGCGTTGGAGGTGCCGGAGAAGGTGTCGTGCTTGCCGCCGGTGGTGTCCTCGGCGATGCTCATGAGCACGCGGCCCATGTCCGAGAGCAGGAACTTGCCCTTTTCCAGATAGGCGTTCCACTGGATCTTGACGGTGTCGGCGAAGCTGTAGCGCTCTGTCGGCATTTCGGCGTTGAAGATCTGCAGGCTCGCGCAGGCATCGCCCTTGACGTCGAGCAGGCGCAGGCGCGCGCCGCGCGGCAGGCGGCGCGTGGCATAGCCGCCGGGAGCGACGGTTTCTTCCCAGAGCAGCGCATCGGGGGCAACGCCTTCGGGCAGGTCCGGCGCGAGCGGTGGAAGGATCGGCATCGCCTCGACCACGGTGCCCCCTTGCGCGCGGGCGTGATCGCGGGCGGCGTTTGGATTGGCCAGAGTACCTGAGGGTGCAGTGGTCATGCGGCGGCTCCCTGCGGCGCGTCAAGCTCGGGCTCGTAGAGCTGCGGTAGAAGCGCGGTGGTGGTGACGAGTTCGAGCTGCTGGACACCGCGCACGCGGCGCAGTGCGTCCGACAGATCCTTGAGGCGGGCGGCGGGGCCCTGGACGAGGAGAACCTCGAGCGACTGGTCGTCTTCAAGAAAGACGTGCTGCGAGGAGATCACTTCCTTGAGATAGTGCGCCTGCGTCTGCGCGAGCTGGTGGCGGACGCGGCCGCGCTCGCCGCGGTAGACGAGGGTGATCGTGCCGGCGAGCATCTCGTCGGGCCGGGTGAACGCCTCATGCGCGGCGAGGGCGTGGCGGATCAGTTCGGCCATGAGCTGCGAGCGCGAGGGCAGCTGGCGCTCGGTCACCATCATGTCGAGCTTGCGGAAGAGTTCGGCCGGAAGGCTCATGCTGAGCCGGGCGAGGCCGGGCGTTTCTATCGTCATTGCCATTCCTCTCAGTGTGTGGCCGCGACAGGTGCATGTGGGGGTTCTGATTGGGGGGCGCTTTCGGGCACCGGAGGACCGCGCAAGGGCAGGTCGTAGACCGCGGTTGCGCCGTAGCGGTGCGGCGCATGGGGATCGTGGCGGCGCTTGTCGAGCGCAAGGACACGCGTGCCGAGCGTGAAGGCTTCCTTGATATCGTGCGTGACCATCACGACCGTGAGCGAATAGTCGCGCCACAACCGGGTGATGAGGCCATGCATGTCCGCCCGGATGCCGGGATCGAGCGCGCCGAAGGGTTCGTCGAGCAGAAGGATGCGCGGGCGCTTGATGAGGGCCTGCGCGATGGCAAGGCGCTGCTGCATGCCGCCTGACATCTGCGCGGGGTAGAGGTGGAGACTGTCAGCCAGACCGACTGCTTCGAGCATCGCGCTCGCGTCTGCCACTGCCTTGCGGCGGGCCGTGCCGAAGAGGCGCGCGGCAAACGGCGCAGCAGGGCATTCGAGGCCGAACAGCACGTTGCCGAGCACCGACATGTGCGGAAAGACCGAGTAGCGCTGGAACACCACGCCGCGGTCGGGGCCGCACTGCGGCTCCAGTGGCTGGCCATCGAGCAGGATCGTGCCGCGCGTGGGCGCCTCCTGCCCGAGGATAAGGCGCAAGAGGCTGCTCTTGCCCGCACCCGATGGGCCGATGATCGAAAGGAAGGCGCCTTCGGTGACCTCGAGATTGACCTTCTCGAGCACGACCTTGTCGCCATACTCTACCCAGATGTTGCGGAGCGAGAGGAGCGCGCTCAATGTCCGGCTCCATGCGCCCACGGGAACGCCCGGCGGCTGAGTGCGGCGAGGCCCACATCCATCAGTATAGCGAGAAGCGCGATCCACGCGACGTAGGGAATGATCACGTCCATCGCGAGATAGCGGCGGACGAGGAAGATGCGGTAGCCAAGCCCGATATCAGACGCGACCGCTTCGGCCGAGATGAGGAAGACCCAAGCCGGCCCCAGCGCAAGGCGGATCGCCTGGATGAGGCGGGGCATGGCCTGGGGCAGCGCGACACGGGCGATGATCTGCCATGAGTTCGCGCCCAGGGTCTCAGCCTTGATGATCTGTTCTCGCGGGAGACTGCCGACATGGGCAGCAATGTCGCGGATCATGACGGGTGCGATGCCGATGGTGATGAGCACCACCTTGGACGTCTCGCCAAGACCCAGTGCGATGAACAGGATCGGCAGCAGCGCGATCGGCGGGATCACCGCGATGCCGGTGACCAGCGGGCTCAGCGTGGCGCGCACCGGTGGCAAGGCGCCGAGCACGAGGCCAAGCACCAGCGCGAGCAAGGTAGCGATGCCAAGCCCGAGGCCGAGACGCTGCAGACTCGCGAAAGTGTCTGCCCAGAACACCAGATTGCCGGAAAGCGGATCGGGCGTGGTGAGCAACTCGGTGATCGCCTTGGCCATGCCTGAGGGCAGGGGCAGGATCTTGTCGGATGGATTGGCGGCGTGGCGCTGCGCCGCCATGATCAGATAGGTAACAAAGATCAGCACGATCGGCGTGCCGCCCGCAATCAAGCGGTCGCGCTTGCTCAGCTGCCAGTTGATCCAGCGCATGCGCTCAGAGCTTCCCGTCTGCGGCGAGCTTCATGTAGCTGTCGTCGAAGCGCAGCGTGACATGGGCCGCATCCCCAAGCGTCTTGCCGCCGGGGAAGGCCATGCCCACCGCGTCGGCCGAAGCGGCGCCCTTGAACAGGCCCTTGGAGAAGCTGAAATCGCGCACACGGGTCATCGTGGTGACGAGCGAAGGCGACTGCGCGGCGGCTACGGCGGCCTTGGGATCGGTGTAGAGGAAGGTCGTCTTCAGCTGGCTGTCGAACGTCTCGGGCGCGGCACCGGCAAGCTTGGCCATCGCGGCGCGCGCGGCCTTGCCCTCGGCGTCCTGGCGCATCATCAGCTGCACGGTATCGTACCAGATACCGGCGAGCGCCTTGCCAAGATCGGGATTGGCCTTGAGCGTGGCGGTATCGACGACGAGGAGATCGAGGATCTCGCCCGGAATGTCAGCCGAGGAAAAGACCTGCGTGACGCCGGGCTGCGCGCGCATCACCGAAAGCTGGGGATTCCATGCGACAGCGGCGGTGACATCGGAACTGGCGAAGGCGCCGACGATATCGGCATCGGCGGTGTTGACCGTCTTGATGTCGGTCATCGCCATGCCGCCCTTTTCAAGCGCGCGGCCAAGGAGATAGTGCGAGACCGAGAGTTCGACGAGATTGACCGAGCGGCCCTTGATCGCGCTGAGGTTCGTCGCGCCCTTGAGCAGCACGCCGTCGTTGCCGTTGGAATAGTCACCCAGGATGACCGAGGTGGTGTCCTTCCCGCCCGCAGCGGGGATGGTGAGCGCGTCCATGTTGGCCAGCGTCACGCCGTCAAGCTTGCCGGCGGTGTACTGGTTGATCGACTCGACGTAGTCGTTGACCTGTACGATCTTGATCTTGATGTGGTACTTGTCTTCCCACTTCTTCACGATACCGGCCTGCTGGGCATAAGGCCAAGGCATCCAGCCCGCATAGATCGACCAGCCGATGTTGAATTCGGTCTTTTTTTCCACCGGCGTGCCCGCTCCACCGGAGCAGCCGCCAAGGGTGAGAGCCGCAAGCATGGCGGCGGCAAGGAGGGGACCGGTTCTGGCTCTGCGGTTCCGTTGGCTGGAGGTCTGGCGCACGAGTCTGTCCCCTTTCGCAGTGCAGCATTGCGAGTCTCGCGCTGCTTGTCCATGGCAAAATGTTACGTTTCGGAAAGATAGTAATAACACTTGTGGGCAGCACCCGCGGCGAAGCGCGAATCAGCATTGGTTCGTGTGGGATGATTGGCGCCTGTCTGCCACGCTGCGTGATGCGCTGTGTGCGCGAGATAGCGGCGATTGCGGCACTCGCTAACGCGAGAATGGCGGATTTCCGCAGTGCAGCGACAAGCGTTTCATACCAAGGTTGCCCGAAATTATTACGCTTGACCTGTTAGGTAATATCGATAGCGTAACTGGAATGTCTTGGGGGCGAAAGTCCTCCGATGACGAATTACGAAATTCCATGCTAGGCAAAGCTATTGCCTGGCAACGTTACTCTGCAAGACATTGGTCTTGTGGAGGTGTGGGGTGCTGTTTTGGTATTTGTATTTGAATTGGCGCAACCTGCACAAATGGTTTGATTGCTGGATGGCGGGCCCTTCTGGTCGAATTTCCTCTTTGTTCATCTAGCTTGTTGAATGGTTCGGCCGCCTTGTGCGGTTATTGAATGAGGGAAGTTGAATATCGCTGGATCCGCAAAGGATCGGCGAGGCCTGCTCAGGCAGGCGACCGGGGACAGGGTGTCACTTAGCGACAGGCTTTTACGCAACAAAGCGGGGGCTCGAGTGACCAAGCATTCTTTCAAGACAACTCTGGTGTGTGCGACGATCCTCATGGGCAGCACTGCCATTCCCGCTTTTGCGCAGGCCGTGCAGGAAGCGCCGCAGGCCGATGCCGAGGCCGGCGACAACAACGCCATTGTCGTGACCGCAACCCGCCGCGCGACTTCGCTGCAGGACGTTCCGATCAACATTTCCGCGGTCAGCTCGGAGCAGCTTGAGCGCCAGCGCATCGACGATGTTCGCGACATTGCCGACTTTACCCCCGGCGTGACGATTGCCGATACCGGGCCAGGCTCGACCGGCACGATCGTGCTGCGCGGCCTCAACGCCTCGGACACCGACACCTCGGGCGCCTCGTATGACAACGCGCTGGGCGTCTACCTCGGCGAAGTCCCGATCTACTACGATTTCAAGATGCTCGACATTTCCCGGGTCGAGACGCTGATGGGCCCGCAGGGCACGCTCTACGGTCTCGGCACGCTGGCGGGCGCGATCCGCAACATTCCCAACCGGCCCGACCCGACCAAGTTCTCGGCCGAATGGCACGGCCGCGTCTATGGGAAGAACCAGGCTTCAAAGGCGGGTTACCAGGTCGACGGCGTGGTCAATATCCCGCTGATCAAGGACCATGTCGCGTTCCGCTCGGCGACGGGTTACTACAATGACCCTGGCTTCATCGACTATCCGCTGCTGGTCAAGACGCCGGGCGTCTCGCTCCCGCAGCCCACCGGCCCCGTCTCGATCACGCCCGAGGGCTACGCCGCGAACCTCTACCGGCAGAAGGACCTCAATTTCGAGAAGACCTTCAGCACCCGCAACCAGTTGCTGGTGCAGGTGACCGACGACCTCTCGGTCGACTTCACCTATGCCTACCAGCGCACCAAGACCGGCGGCGGCCAGTACAACAGCAACGGCGTGCTCGGCACAGGCAAGTACGAGAGCGCGGCGCGCTACGCCGAACCGGTCGACCGCCATGCGCACCTTGCGAGCATGGAAATCAACGCGCACGTCGGCGGGATCTTCGATCTGGTCGCCACGTCGGCCTACACCCAGGTGAAGAACAAGCGCCAGAGCGACAACACCGATCTGCTGCTCGATCTCGACTACGACTACGAACTGTTTCCTGCGTTCACGAGCTGGAATGAAAGCCAGAACACGCGCAACCAGTTCAACCAGGAAATCCGCCTTGTCTCGACGCATGGCGGGCCGTTCAGCTGGGTTCTCGGCGGGTTCTACAACGAGCAGAAGCTTCAGGCCGACTACCGCGAGCACGTGCCGGGCCACCCGTGGGTAGCGTTCGGAACGCAGCCCAACCCTGAAGAGATCGAATATGCCTCCTTCAACCGCGCGAAGGTGACTGAGCAGGCGGTCTTCGGGGAAGGAACCTTCAAGATCACTCCCGAGTGGCAGGTGACCGCCGGCGGACGCGTGTTCAACTATACCTCGAAGGTTTCGGGCCGCGCGGTGACGCCGCTGCTCGGCGATCCGATCAGCCCTTATGACCTCAAGGCGGCCGGCGGCACCTCGAGGAAAGGCGGCGGGGTGTGGAAGTTCAACACGTCCTACAAGTTCACGCCCGAGATCATGGTCTACGCGACCTACAGCAAGGGCTACCGCATCGGCGGACCCAACACGGTTGCGCCCTGCGTCCTGCCGCTGAAGCCGCCGCCGTTCCAGAACGTTTGCGCGCTGCCGAACGAACAGCAGTTCGGTCCTGACTCGACCAAGAACCTCGAGGTCGGCATTCGCGCGGAACTGTTCAACCGCAAGCTGACACTCAACATGAATGCCTTCTCGATCGATTGGTCCGGCATCCAGGTCGCCTCTGCAACGATCAACGGCATCGTCGGCATCACGGTGAATGGCGGCAAGGCCAAGGCGGAGGGCTTCGAGGCCTCGTTCCAGCTTCGTCCGGTCGATCGCCTGTCGATCCAGGGAACCTACTCGTACACCAACGCAAGGCTGACCGAGGATGTCCCCAGTATCATCGCGGTCAACAGCCCGGCAGCGACCTACCCCAGCAAGCCGATCCAGTTGGACGCGCTCAAGGGCGATCGCCTGCCCGGCTCGACCAAGAACAGCGGCAGCCTGGGGGTGAACTACACCTTGCCGGTGATGGGCGGCGATCTCATCGCCGACTGGACCGCCACCTATCGCGGCGATGTGGTGACCCGCCTTGGTTGGGAGCGCGCCTATGGCGACAAGCTGCCTGGCTTCGTGCTGCACCGCGCCTCGCTGAGCTGGCAGAACGACACCCTGAGCTTCGGGTTGTTCGCAAACAACATCTTCAACAAGTACGCGGTGACGGCGGTCTCGAACGACCGTTCGCGCGTGGGTCTGAACGACGGAGCGCTGCTGCGCTACTACCGCAAGACTGTGATCACGCCGCGCACCTTTGGTCTGGAAATGCGAGTGAAGTACTGATCCGGCAAACCGGGAATGGTAAAAGGGGCGGGGTTGATCCCCGCCCCTGATTGCGTAATCCTGTGATGATTGAAAAAGCATCAGGGCAACGAACGGCAAGAAGCGAGGAGTGGTGAGGTCATGGTTTCGGGCTTGAAGAAGCTGGCAGTCGACTGCATTCCACCCGCGACATTGGCGGCGGTGGTGGCGTTCTGGTACTATGCGCCTGCCGACTGGGTGGCCAATCCGTGGACACTCCTCCTCGTGAGCAGCGTTGTCACCGTGTTCGTGCTGGCGCTCGAACTGGTGTTCGAGCGTCACGAGGGCTGGCGGATCAATCGGCAGGAACTTCTGACCGACCTGTTCTATTTCATCCTCATCAACACCGTGATCGGGCGGATGGCCTACATCCTTTCCGAAGCACCGCTCCGCAGCCTCAAGGAGGCCTGGGGCATCTCGACGCCGTGGGTCATGGAAATGCCGTTTCTGGCGCAGGTGGCGCTGGTCTGGGCGCTGTGGGAGTTCGGCCAGTACTTGATGCACCGGCTGATGCACAATTGGGAGCCGTTCTGGCTCACGCATGCGCCGCACCACCATATCACCCAGCTCAATGCGATGAAGGGTGCGGTTGGCAATCCGATCGAGCTGTTCCTGATCAGTCTTGGCGTGGTCGCGCTGCTCGATGTCTCGCCGGCGGCCTATCTCTGCGCGTTCAGTGCGGGCAACGTGGTCTCGACCTTCAACCACGCCAATGTGAAGTCGGATCCGCCGCTGTTCTATTCGTTCTTCTTCACCTCGATCCGCCACCACAGCTTCCACCATTCGGTTGGATACGAGAATACGCGCTGCAACTATGGCAACGCGATCATCCTGTTTGACCGCATCCTTGGCACCTACAAGGAAGGCGAAGGCGTGCTGGTCGGTCAGGACGACCGGCGGCGGCTGACGATCTGGGAGCAGTTCGTGTTTCCCTTCCAGCCGCTGATCGCGATGTTCGAGCGGCGACGTGACAAGACATCGTCCACGGCGGGGTGAAGGCAGAACCGTCCCGCATTGCCGCTGTCCGCCGCGCGCTGGGCCGCAGCGATTTCGCGGCGGCCGAGCAGCTTGCTGCAGGGGTTGTCGCGGCGTTTCCGGAGGATGCTGAAGCACGATTCCTGCTCGGCATGGCGCGGGCGGAGGCGGGCCGCGTTGGTGCCGGGATCGCGGATATCATTCGCGCGGTCGACCTTGATCCCCGCGGGAGCTACCGGGCACAACTGGCGCGGCTGCAGGTGATGCTCCGCCAGGACGGCGCGGCGGCGGAAACGCTGGCTGCGGCAGAAACGGCATTGCCCGAAGACGCGCTCGGGCGGGACACCATGGGCTGCGTCTATGCACGGCTTGGCGAACATGCCGCTTCGGTGCCGCATTTCCGCGAGGCGGTGCGGCAAGCTCCGCACAACGTATCCTTCCGCTACAACCTTGCCGCGGCGCTCAATTTCATCGGCGATGTCGACGGGGCCGAGGCGGAGGCCGAGGCGCTGCTCGCGCTCGATCCCGACTATGCGCGGGGCCATCACATGCTGGCCGGGCTGCGCAAGCACAGCGCAGGCCGCAACCATGTCGAGCGGCTGGAGCGGGCGCTGGACCGTGCGCGCGCGCCCGACGCGCGCCTGCTGCTGGGCTATGCGCTGGCGAAGGAACTGGAAGACATCGGCGAACAGCAGGCCGGGTTCGTTCGGCTGGCCCAGGCCAATGCCGAGCATCGCGCCCGGCTGCCCTACACTTTCGCCAGGGACAGCGCCAATTTCGATGCGATCGAGCGGACCTGGCCGCGCGTCGCAGCAGCCCCGGTGCGCGGGGCGCCCGATGCAGCGCCGATCTTCGTGATCGGCATGCCGCGCACCGGCACGACGCTGGTTGATCGCATCCTTTCCTCCCATCCCGCAGTGCGCAGCGCGGGCGAGCTTCAGGCCATGCCGCTGGCGGTGAAGATGGCATCAGGCACGCGCAGCCGCACGGTGCTCGATCCAGAGACGGTGGAAGCGGCTGCTGGCGCCGATCTCGGGGCAATCGGCCGCGACTACATGGCCCGCGCGCTGAGCCATGCCGGGGCGCGCGAAAGCAGGCGGTTTGTCGACAAGTTCCCGGGCAACTTCCAATATGCCGGGATGACCGCCCGGGCGCTGCCGGGTGCGGCGATCGTGTGCCTGCGGCGCCATCCGCTCGACACCGTACTGGCGAACTTCCGCAACCTCTTCGCGGTAAGCTCGCGCTACTATGACTACAGCTACGATCTCATGGATATCGCGCGGTACTACGCGCGGTTTGACCGGCTGATGGCATTCTGGCGCGCCGCACTTCCGGGGCGCATTCTGGAGTTGCGGTACGAGGCGCTGGTCGATGATCAGGAAGGCGAAACGCGGCGGCTGCTCGCGCATTGCGGGCTGGCGTGGGACGATGCGTGCCTGGATTTCCACCGCAACGCCGCGCCGGTTTCGACGCCCAGCGCGGCGCAGGTACGGCGGCCGATGTACCGCGACGCGGTCGCGCGGTGGGAGCGGCACCGGGACGCACTGGCCCCGGTGATCGCCTTCTTCGAAGCGGAAGGCATCGCTGTTTAACAGAGCCTATTTGGCCGGGCAGGGAATCGTCTGGCCGACGCCTTCGATGCTTGCACCGCGCAAGGTGAGGACGAGGCCTTTCTCGCCGGTGATCTTGAGCGGCGTGCCAACCGCCTTGAAGCTGGCGCCGGCTTCAAGGAAGCAGCGCAGCGGAATACGCAAGGTCAGCGCGCCCGGGGCGGGATCGACCTTCAGCGTGGCGCCAGCCATCGTAACGGCGATGGGGCCCGCAGCAGCATCGAGGCGGCCTTCGAGCTTCAGTGCGAACTCCTCGTCGAGCTGGCGCATGAGATCGACCGGGGGGCCATCGATGCCGATGGCGCCGGGCTCGCTCCAGGCAAAGGCCTGCGCATCTTCCTGTGCGCCGAGATCGACCGCATGCGCGGCGATGCCGGGATCGAGGCTGAGGTGCCAGGGCGAGGGGACCTTGCCCAGCGCGAAGTAGACGCCTTCGCTGGCCGAGGCGACGAGATCGACACGGGGGTCCTCGTTCACCGGGCCAACCTTGGCCTTGCTGGCATAGGTGAGGCCGTAGCCAGCAGGAAACAGCGGTGCTTTCACCGGCGAGACCGCGTCGGCAGGCCATGGGAAGGAGAGCTTGCCGGTGAAACCGCGCGCATGCTTGCCGTCCTTGCGGGCTACAAGGACGTCGGCCACGCCTTGCCCCTGCGTGCCGGGCAGCCAGGCCGCGACGAACGCATCGGAGGCATTGATCTCGGAGCCTGCGAACATCGGACGGCCCGAAAGGAAGACCGAGACGACCTTGATCCCCTGCGCCCTGAGCTTGGCGAGCATTGCCTGCTCGCCCGCATGGGCACGGAAGGCGATGTTGGGCATGTCGCCCTGGAATTCGGCGTAGGGCTGCTCACCATAGACCACGACCGCAACATCGGGGCGTTTGGCAAAGCTGCCATCGGCCGAGAGCGCCGCCTCGCCGCCCGCGTCCTTGACCGCCTCGGCAATCGCGCGGCCGATGGTCTGGCCATGGGGGAAATCGGCGGTGGTGGTGTCGGTGCCCTGCCAGGTGATGGTCCAGCCGCCCGCCTGCATGGCCATGCTGTCCGCCCCGGGGCCGGTGATCAGGACCTTTGCACCAGGGCGAAGCGGCAGCACACCGCCATTGTTCTTGAGCAGGACGAGCGACTTTGCTGCAGCCTCTCGCGCCACGGCGAGGTGCGCGGGCACCCCGACAAGCCCGGGGTTGCCGCGCTCGACCGGCGCCTTGCCGAGCAAGCCGAGCTTGGCCTTGACGCGCAGGATGCGCGCGACCGCGTCGTCGATGCGCGCCATCGGCAGCGTGCCGTCCTTGGCCTCGCGCAACGTCGCCTCGAAAAGGCCCTTCCAGCTGTTCGGTGCCATGGCGAGATCGAGCCCGGCCTTGAATGTCTCCGGGCAATCGGTGACGCTGCAGCCCGGGATCTGCCCGTGGCCGTTCCAGTCACCCACCACCAGGCCCTTGAAGCCCATGCGGTTCTTGAGCACATCGGTGAGCAGCGACTGGTTGCCGTGGTTCTTGGCGCCGTTCCAGCTCGAGAAGCTGGCCATGACGGTCAATGCACCGGCATTGATCGCGGCGGGATAGCCCTGCGCATGGCGGCTGACGAGTTCGGCTTCCGAAATTACCGCGTCGCCCTGGTCCTTGCCCTCTTGTGTGCCGCCATCGGCAAGGAAGTGCTTGGCGGTGGCAGCGACCTTGTTGGCGGCCAGGGGTTTGCCGGGCACGAGAGGGCCTTGCAGGCCGACCGTCATCGCCTTCGCATAGCTGACGACGAGCGCCGGATCCGCGCTGTAGCCTTCATAGCTGCGGCCCCAGCGCAGGTCCTGCGGCACGGCGAGGGTGGGCGCGAATGTCCAGTCGATGCCGCTTGCGGCGACTTCGGCGGCGGTAACCGCGCCGATGCGCTGGATCAGCGCGGGATCATGCGCGGCGCCAAGACCGATGTTGTGCGGGAAGATCGTCGCGCCCGGGAGATTGGAATGGCCGTGGACCGCATCGATGCCGAAGAGGATGGGAATGCCCGCGCCGCTTCTGGCCGAGGCCTTGCGAAATTCGCCGACAAGCCGCGCCCACTTGGCGGCATCGGCGCGTTCATCGCCATAAGGGCCGGAATTGCCGCCGGCCAGAATCGAGCCGAGCGGATACTTGGCCAGATCCTCGGGCGTCACCGCGCTGATATCGGCCTGGATCATCTGGCCGATCTTCTGCTCGAGGCTCATCGCCGCGATCATGCTGGCGATGCGGCGCTCTGTGGCGGGGCCGGTGATGGCAGCCGGGCTCTTCGCGGCAGGCCAGAGCAGGGGGTGCGCGGTGCTTGAGACTGCAGGGGCGCTATCGCCCGGGGCTGCCACAGCGCTCCCGGATGCCAGCAACATGGCTGCCAAAAGTGCGCGCCTGACCATCATCTCCACTATCCCCGCCCTGTTCCTGTGAACGTTCTCATAGAGTTCGTCGCATGGGAAAGTATCAAAATCAAGCGGGGCCGTCAGTTTTCCCGACCGAAACGGGCCTGAAGTCTGGCCAGAATCACCGCCGACACCAGCGCGAGCGCGGCAAAGAGAATGAAAAGTCCGGAAAAACCAAACCAAGGTACCAGCGCCAGCGTGAACCAGGGCATGACCAGCGAAGGCATGGTGTTGGTCAGGTTGAAGAGGCCCAGATCGCGCCCGCGGCGGCGGCTGTCGGGCAGGGTGCGCAAGGTCTGCGCCGAATGGAGCGCCAGGAAGATCGAGGTGGAGAAGCCGAACACCGCGTAGCTGGCGATCCCGGCGGCAATGCTGTGCGAGAGCGCCATGCCGACAAGGCCGAAAGGCGCGATCAGCGTGCACACGACGAGCGGGGTCAGCGCGCGCCGGTGCCGGTCGGCCCAGCGGCCGGCGATAAGTGCGACAGGGGCGGAGAGCACCAGAACGAGACTGAAGACCCGCGCGGTGAGGTGATCGTCGACGTCCGGGTCGATCGAGCGGAACCAGAGGTAGAGGAACGAGAACAGCGCCGCCTCCGCGACCTGCACAAGCAGCCGCGCCGTCCACATATGCAGTGCTGCCTGCCGGAGCGTGGTGACGGGCGCTGCGGGCGCCGGGTCGGGCAAGGCGGCGCCGGGTGGCGCCTGCGGTGCCAGCAGCAGCGCCGGGAGCACAGCTGCCGCCACTGTCAGCGCCACCAATACAAGGCGCCCGTCGGCCGAGGCAAGGCCGGGCAGGGTCACCATGGCACCCGCCAGCGCGCCCAGCCCCGGCGCGAAGGCGAGCAGCCCGCCCAGCAGGCCCTTCTGGCTGTTGGGCACGCTGTCTGCACCCCAGGCAGCGAGCGGCGCCAGCATCATGTTGAGGCCGACTTGCCAGGCCGCGACGATCACGATGAGCTCGCCCAGCGTTCGCGCCCAAGGCACGGCGAGCAGCAGCGCGCATGAGAGCGCAAGGCCGAGCACGGCCCAGCCGCGGCGATTGCCGGTAACATCGCTCAGCCAGCCGAAGGCGATATGCCCCGCACTGGCCGCAATCGCGCCGAAGAAGGCAATCGTCGAAAGCCAGACCACCGCACCGGCGCTGCCCGCAAGCGCCGTGACGCGCACCGGCAGCAGGATCGTCAGGAACGGGACATAGGCAATCGACCCGCCCGCCCAGGCAAGCGCATAGACCACCAGGAACCAGAGCGGCTGCCGCGCCTGCGGCTCGCCCGGGTGATCAGGCACTTACGGTTTGCTTGGCATCGACGACCGAGTTGCGCTCGACCAGCGTGGCAGGGATCACGGTCACCCGATCGGGCAGGGCCTCTCCCTTCTGCGCGGCGATGATCAGTTCGACCGCCATGGATGCCGTTGCCGCGATCGGCTGGTCGATGGCGGTGAGCTGCGGCTGGGTGAACTGCATCATCGGCGTGTTGTCGAAGCTGATCACCGAAAGATCGCGCGGAACCGAAAGGCCCGCCTTGCGCGCGACTTCCAGCGTTGCGAGCGCCATCTGGTCATTGCTGGCGATGATCGCGGATGGCGGCGAGGGCAGGGCGAGCAGCGCCCGTGCAGCCCGTTCGCCCGAGGCGAAGGTGAAGTCGCCCGCTTGGAGCAGATCGTCGGTGGCAAGTCCGGCCTCGGCCATCGCCGTCTTCCAGCCGTCGATACGCCAGCCGCTGAGATTGTACTCCGGCGCGCCCGCGATGAAGCCGATGCGCCGGTGCCCGCGCCCGGCAAGATACCGGGTGGCCATGGCGGCCGAACCTTCGTCGTCCATCGAGATCGGCATGCCCGCATCCTGCGCATTCGAGCCGATGCGTGCGAAGGGTATCTGCTGTTCGGTAAGGCAGCGCACGATATGCGGGTTGTCGGAGTGCGGCGGGGTGAGGATGATCCCGTCGGGCTGGAGCGCGGCGATGGCACCGAGCAGCTCGCGCTCTACGTGGTCACTGTGGGTGTCGACCAACTCGACGATCATGCGATAACCGTGCTCGGCGCACTTGAGCATGCCGCCGAGCAGCATCTGGTCGACCCAGTCGGTGCCCTGCCGCGCGCGCCAGTCGGCGATCGTGCGGGCCCGGTCGTTGAGCGCAAGGATCAGGTACGAGCGCGAGCCGCTCATCCGCTGCGCGGCGATCGAGGGCACGTAGCCGAGCCGCGTGATCGCCTCCTGCACGCGTTCCTTGAGTTCCGGGCGGACGTTGGGCTCGTTGTTGATGACGCGGCTGACGGTCTGGAGCGAAACCCCGACATCTGCTGCAACGTGCCTGATCGTGACCGCCTGACGACGCCTCGCCATGCGCTACTTGCCCCCTTCTTGTCTCGCAGGTGCTGCCATGGCGACAGTCTGCCCGCCAACAGCCGGCGGTGTGCTGGCAGTTGTCATGGGCTTCTGCCAGACGCGGACCCAATCGATCAAGAAGCGCTTGGGAAAATTGGCGGTTGAAACACCGCCGGTCCCGCGAGATTCGGGAAGGCCGCCGCCGATGGCGAGATTGAGCAGAAGGTGGAAGGACTGATCGAACGGCGCGCCGGGGGCGCTGGAGCCCCCGGACCACCATTCGTTGCGGGTCCGCGTGGCATAAGTCTTGCCGTCGACTTGCCAGATGATGCGGTCCGGCGTCCATTCGATGGCGTAAGTGTGGTAGCCCTTGAGCACGGCAGGGTAGTGGATCGAGGTAGAGGCAAAGACGTTGCCCGGCCACTGCTTGCCGAAATGGATCGTGCCGAGGATCGTGTCTTCCTTGCCGGTGCTGCACGCCTGGCACGGCACGCCGAGGTTGACCGCTTCCATGATGTCGATCTCGCCCGATGCGGCCCAACCGCCGTAGACCCATTTTTCCGGCAGCATCCAGATCGCAGGCCAGGTGCCCTGGCCCTGCGGCAGGCTGGCGCGCACTTCGATCCGGCCATAGCGCCACGAGGCCTTGCCGCGCGTGACCATCCGGGCCGAGCTGTAGTCGCGCTTGACGAGCGTACCGGGATCGGACGGGTTGGGCCGCTGGCTGGCGGGAAGGGCGGGCCCAGTGGTCGGCTCGCGCCGCGCGGTGATGACAAGCTTGCCGGCCACGACGCGCGCGTTGCGGACCTTGTCGGTGTAGCACTGGCGCTCGTTGTTGCCACCGCCCCAGCAGTCGACGTCAAAGTCCCACTTGGTCCTGTCGATGGTAGTGGCCGTGAACTCGTCCGACCAGACAAGTTGCCAGTCGCCGGCCGGTGCGGCGGCGAGTGCGGGCTGCGCGGCGAGGAGTGCGGCGAGCGGGGCGGCGCATTTGAGCAGGGTGCGCATCAGGCTGCCTTCGATTCCTTCGCGCCGCAATACTGCGCGACATAGGCCTGATGATCCGGGAGCCCGGCAACCGTCTTGGTCACGCTCTCGCGCAGGCCGGTAAGCAAGTGCGCGAGCTCGGCATCGCTAAGCTTGGTCGCGACGGGGTGATAGGCTTTTGGCATGATCCCTTGTCCCATCATGACCTGGACCCAGCTGTTTTCGACAAACAGTTCCTCGTTCTTGCGGAACACGCGGCCGGTTTCGCGGAACAACTCGATCTTGTGGGTAAGGCTTTCGGGGATATCCATCGCCGCGCACTGGCGCCAGAACGGACTGTCGCGCCGGTCGGTGGCCTTGTAGTGCAGGATCAGGAAGTCGCGGATCTGCTCCATGTCGGTCATCTGCTGGTCGTTGAACTCGGCAACGTCGCGCGCACTGATCTCGCCCATCGGCAGCATGCGCACGATGCGCAGGATGGCGCGCTGGATGAGGTGAATGCTGGTGGATTCGAGCGGCTCCATGAAGCCGCCCGAAAGGCCGACCGCCACACAATTGCGATGCCATTGCTTGCGCCGCGCGCCGGTGGTGAAGCGGATCACGTTGGGCTCGGTGAGGCGCTCGCCCTCCACGGTCGAGAACAGCCGGTCGAGCGCGGCGTCCTTCGAGAGGTAGCGGCTGCAATAGACGATGCCGTTGCCCTGCCGGTGCTGCAGCGGAATACGCCATTGCCAGCCGGCATCGTGGGCGATGGCGCGGGTATAGGGCACAGGCGGGCGGACACTGGCGGTCTGCACCGCGATGGCGGAATCGCAGGGGAGCCAGTGGGTCCAGTCGTCATAACCCACGTGGAGCGCGCCTTCGATGAGGAGAGCGCGAAAGCCCGTGCAATCAAGGAACAAGTCACCTTCGATGCGCTGGCCGGATTCGAGGCGCAGCGCGGCGATATCGCCGCTTTCGGGGCTCAGTTCGACCTCGGCGATCTTGCCTTCGACGCGGCGCGCACCATCGGCTTCGGCCAGCTTGCGCAGAAATGCTGCGTAGAGCCCGGAATCGAGCTGGTAGGCGTAGTTGATGCGGTTGTCGGGCAAATGCGCGAACCTGGACTTCATCGCGGCCTGAAGCTCGATGCAGTAGTCGTCGTAGCTCGCCTCGTGGCCCTTGGTCAGGCCGTGCATCCAGAAGTGCTGGAAGCCGGCACTCCAGTGATCGCGGCCGGTGACGCCGAAGGAATGGAAGTAGTTTTCACCCTGGACGCGCCAGTTCTCGAAATTGATGCCCAGCTTGAAGGTCGCCTGCGTGGCGCGCATGAAATCTGCCTCGGCGATGCCGAGCAGGCGGTTGTAGGCGACTAGCGGGGGAATGGTGCTTTCGCCGACGCCGATCGTGCCGATCAATTCGGATTCGACGAGGGTGAGTTCGATCGCATCGCCCAAGGTACGTGCAAGTGCGGCCGCGGCCATCCAGCCGGCGGTGCCGCCACCGGCGACGACGACGCGGCGCTTTGTGTAAGTCTGGGTCATTTGCTGAGGGTCCTTAGGAGAAACGAGCGGAGGCGGCCGGCGGCGGCGGGATCGAGCGGATCCAGAATGCCGCGTCCGCCTTCGGGGATGTGGGCGGTTACTGCGGTGCTGCTGTCGAACACGTAGTGATCGAACAGGGCGCGCCAGATCGCCTTGTCCTCGGCGGGCAGATCGCGGATCGAAAGGATCGCGTGGTTGAGCGCGTCCTGCGGCTGCCCGAGCCAGCGCGGCGTATCGCGCCACCAGTAGTTCATCAGGATGTTGAACGGGGCAAGCCCTTCGACATGGTGCCACCACATCGAGGGAATGAAGAGCGCATCGCCCGGCTCCAGTTCCGCGACTTGCGCCGCGGCCAGTGCATCGGTGAAGCGGGGGTGGGCGGCGAAATCGGGTGCGTGGAAATCGACCATCGAGACCGCGCGGCCCGCAGGCGTGTTGTCGATCGGGCCGAGGTAGAGATTGGCGAACTGTTCGGGCGGAAACAGTGTGAAGCGGCGGCGACCGGCGGCGCAGCATGCAAGATTGTCGGGAAAATCGTTGTGCGCCGCGATGCGCGTCGGCGTGCCGATCCACAGGCTGATGATGGGCTCGCGGGTGCCGAGATCGATGGTGTTTTCGGCGCCGACGGTGGTGAAGTGGGCGGGTACGCTGATCGAGCCGAGATAGATCGCCGGGGCATCGGTGCGACCCTCGTTGGCGTCCATGCCGCCGAATATGTCGGCAAGCTTGCCGCGCGCCTCGCGGAAATTCATCTCCATTGCTGCATCATAGAACAGGCGGCCATCCTTGCCGGGCTGGCCGAGCGAGACGGAGAAGGGCACTGGCCGGGCGCGCGCCAGCAGGTAGTCGCGCGCGGCGCGGGACGAGGTGAGGCCGGCCTGGACGAGCGGCCAGTCCTTCACGAGGCCGCGGATCACGAACGGCGCGCGCGCGCCCAGCAACAGAGCATCGAGCGCGGCAGCGTCTGCGGCCTCGCGCTCCTCTACCGCCGGTATCGCGGCGAAGATCGAGGCGTCTGCCTCAGCCAAGGAGGACCTTGCGGTTCTTGCGTGCGACGAGCCCGCCGAACTGGGCGAGACTGGCGAGGACCATGTAGATCTGCGCAAGGTGCCCCTCGGACATCAGCGCCGCGAGCGCCTCGCCATCCAGCGCGGCGAGGCGGTCCTCATGGATCGTCTGGAAGCCGACGAGCGACTGCACCGATCCGTTGTCGAGCGTGACTTCGAGGCTGAACGGTTCGACCAGATCATAGGCCTCGAGCGCGGTGAAGAAGGCGGGGCTTTCGTGCCAGGCATAGTCGAGATCGCCGAGCATGGTCGCCACGGCTTCGAGGTAGGGTGTGGGCGTGCCGGCATCGTCGAACACGCGCATGCCTTCGCCGGAGGTCGAGATCCGCGGGCTGTCCATATCGATGTGAACTTGCGGAGCTGCGCCCTCTTCTGCCGGACGGCCGATCAGGAACGGCTGCACGGCATGCGCCATGGGGCGATAGCGTGCCTCCCAGGTGCTGCCGGAAAGAAACAGGTTCTCGCCCGCCTCGAACCCGAACAGCGCCAGCGCGGCGAGCTTGCCGGTTTCGGCATCACGCCGAAAGACGATGGGATAATGCGCCTGCACTTCGCGGAACTCGGCCGGCATGGCGAGGGAGGCCATGACGTTGTCGCCGAACTCGGCGCCCGCTTCGGTGTAGATGCGAAGTTGGCCGTGATCGGTGGAATTGAGGATCTGGTGCTGGCTCATGCGGGTATCCTGGCAGCCGGGGCTTGCGCGGCGAGGCGATCGAGGTAGTCGCGCGCGGTGGGCAGTGCGGCCGTGAGCGCGCGGGCCTTGGCGGTGACTTCGGAAAGGCGTGCGGAATCAGCACGCAAGGAGGCAGTGTCGGAGAGTGGGACCGGATAGCCCATACCGTGCAGCACAAATTGCTGGCTTGCGGCAGGGAACATTTCATCGACCCGGGGAAAATCCCAAGCCGAGGGTGACTGTTCACGCCACAGGGCGAGGCATTCGGCAAGGCGGGCAGGTATGGTCTCCGGTGCGCGCTGGGCCTGCCAGTAGGGTTCCGGGCGGGCGCTCAGCACGTAGTGAAGCTTGAGGAATTCGACGATGCGGTCCCAGCGGTAGCGGAACAGTTCGTTGAAGCGCGCGGCGTGGATATCCATGCTGGCGCGGGTTTGCGGGAAATTTTCGGCAAGCGCCTTCAAGGAAAGTTCGATCAGCACGATCGCCGAGGCTTCAAGCGGTTCGATGAAACCGGCAGAAAGCCCCACGGCAAGGCAGTTGCCGATCCAGAAGCGGTCGCGGTGGCCGGTTGCGAAGGCCAGCTTGCGCGGTTTCAGGCTGGCGGGATCGGCGCCGGGAACGTTTGCAGCGACATGGGCCATAAGGATTTCTTCAGCGCGTTCATCGGTAAGAAAGCGCGAGGCGTAGACGCAGCCCACGCCGCGCCTTGTGGGGAGACCGATATCCCAGAGCCAGCCCGCTTCGTGCGCGGTGCCGATGGTCTGTGCGGCGATGGGGCTGCCAGGCGCGACCGGGACCTGTACGGCCAGCGCGCGATCGTTGAACGAAACGTCGGAGCGGTCAACCCAGCCTGCGCCACATTCGCCCGCGATCAGGATGCCGGCCTGGCCAGAGCAATCGAGGAACAGATCGCCTGCGACCGGTATCTGATCCCGCAGCACGAGTGCGGCAATATCGCCGTTTGCTGCGCGGGTAACGCCGGTGACATGTGCAGCAATCCGGGTGACGCCGAGCCGGTTCGTGGCATGGCGCATAAGCAGCGCGGCGAACTTTCCGGCATCGAGATGGTAGCCGTAGTTCAGCGCACCGGCATAGTCTGGCATCGCCCGCTGACGCGGGGCGAGATTGGCACTGCAGACCGCATGCTGCGGCGTGATGGCCGCAGCAAAGGGACCAGCGCATCCGCCCGCTTGCCAAGCGGAGGCAAGGCCGTGCATTTCGGCGGGCGGCGGGGCGGTGAAGGGATGAAGGTAGCTGTCGGCGGGGCTGCCGTCATGCCAGCCGTCGAAGCGCGAGCCTTGCTTGAACGCAGCGTCGCACTCGCGCAGGAACTCAGCCTCGGGAATGCCGATCATGCCCAGCGTCTCGCGCATCGTCGGCCAGGTGCCTTCGCCGACGCCAATGGTCGGGATATCGGGCGCCTCGACCAATGTGATCTTGCGGCCGGGCAAGCGCGCGGCAAGCAGGCACGCCGCAAGCCAGCCAGCCGTGCCGCCGCCGACAATCACCACATGCTGGACCGGGTTGCTCATGCCAGGGTGACCATAGCGCAGATTTGCCTGCTTTACCAAAGACGAGAGCCGCACAGCAGGGCAGTGCGGCTCTCGAACATTGCGACCTTCAAAGGCTCTTTGAAAGCGTCAGAAGGTGAAGCGGGCCCCTGCTGCGTAGCGAGCATAACCGGGTGCTGCGAAGAACACGGTCTGATTGTTACGCATATGGCCCTTGCGGTCGGCATTCGTGACGTTGATGCCTTCGGCAAAGATCGTGAGGCCCTTCTTGATCTCGTAGCTCGCGCTCATGTCCCACTGCCCATAGGAATTGGTGTAGTAGGGATCAAAGCCGTAGCCGCCGAGGAAGCCGGCGCGCCAGTTGTAGGCGACGCGGGCCTGAAGGCCGTGCTTGTCATAGAACAGCACCGCGTTGGCGCTGTTGCTGACGCCGTTCACAGCGAACTGCGGGACGGTGTAGCGCTTGGTATCGTCGAACTTGGTGTCGCTCTGAACCACCGTGTAGTTCACGATCGCACCGAAGCCGGTTTCCCAGAAGCTGTGCTGCACCGCGAATTCCCAGCCCCAGAGCTTGGCCTTCTGGTCGCTGTTGGTGGGCTGGGTGGTGATGAAGTTCACCAGCGGATCGCCGGAGTCGCCGATGATGCCCACAACGGCGCCGTTGCCGTCCTTCACCGCCGACGAAGGGTACTTCGTGGCGATGTAGTCGATCAGCTGCTGCGCGGTTGCGCCCGCACCGAGCGCGTTGCGCGCTTCGGTTGCCTTCGGACCGGCAGCGGCGTTGGTGAGGCCGAAGGCCGGCTGGTTCACCTGAGTCTGGCTGATGAAGTTCTTCACGACCTTGTGGAAGAAGCCCACCGAGATGTAGCTCGTCGGGGCATAGTACCACTCAGCCGAAAGATCGACGTTCTGCGACTTGTAGGGCAGCAGGCCCGGGTTGCCGCTCGAGGCGGTGCTGCCGCCGATGCGGATCGGCGAAGCGAGCGAGGTGCCGCCCTGCATGCTCGAGTAGTCCGGACGCGTGATCGTCTGGCTGTACGAGGCGCGCAGCTTGACGTTCTTGATCGGCGACATGTCGAAGTCGATCGCGGGCAGCCAGTTCTCGTATTCACCCTTGAGCGAGGCGGCCGAGATCGTCGGCACCGCGCCGTAGTCGATCCCGGTTTCGTTGCCGCCCGACCACACGGTGCGGACCGGAATCGGAACCTGCGCCGAGCTGTCGATCTTGGTCTTTTCATAGCGCAAGCCAAGCCGCAGGTGGGCCGGGTTCTCGCCCAGATCGAAGGTGTGCAGGGTCTGGATGTAAGGCGCCCAGGTCCGCTCCTTCACCGTGCGGTCGGTGGTGAACTTGCCGTAGCAGGTACCAGCCTCCGTCGCGCTGGCGCAGATGCCGAGCTTGCTGTCGAGCAGCTGGACAAGGCGCGTGGTGTCGATCTGGAAGTAGTTCGGAATGACCCCCGAAAGGTCCGCACCGCTCATGCCCTTGAGATCGCCCGGCAAGTCGCGGCTGGTGTAGATGTCATCCGGTGTATCGGCAGCCGAGAGCGTGCCGCCCCAGGTATCGTTCTGGATCACGCCGAATGCCGAGCGCACCTTGTTTTCGGTGTAGGTCACGCCGAAATCGAGGCTGTCGATGAACGAAGCGTCGAAGTCATAGCCGCCGCGGAAGCTGACTTCGTTGATCTCGTCGCGCATGTAGGCCGTGCGGAAGGCGTTGCCCGCCGGACGGATGTTCGCCGCGGTGATATCTGCGCCGGGGTACATCTCGACCGAGATGACCGGCATGGTCTTGGTGAAATCGACCTTCTGGTTCTTCACGCCGAAGATCGCGCTGCCCACGGCAATGCCCGAACCGTAAGGCGCGGTGGGCTTGCTTTCGGCGGTCGAGTGGTGACCGTCGAGCTCGAGGCGCAGGCCGCCCGGGCCATCCCACTTGAGGTTGCCGCCGATCGAGCGGTTGATCGAGCGGTTGGCTTCGATCGCACCGGTGATGGCGAGATCCTTGCCGGGGCCGAAGGCTTCTGCGTAGAAGTTGGGGCCGGCGGCCGGGCCGTCGGTCCAGCTGCTGCTGGTCTGGTCGTGGTTGAACCACACACCGATGCTGTTGCGGCGGGCATCGATGGTGTTCTGCGAGAAGGTGTAGTCGACGGTCGCGACGAGCGTGTCGGTCGGCTTGACCTGCACCACGGCCTGGCCGTTGATGCGCTTGCGCTCGAACGTGGTGAAGTCATACCCGGCGTTCTGCGTGACCTGGTAGACCGTGTTCGGACCCGGGCGGTTTTCGGTCCGCGCGTAGTTGCCGCGCCAGTCGTTGGCGTCGACGGGGAGCGAACCCCAGTTGTTCTCGTTGCCGAGGTAGCCTTCACGCCAGCCGGCGTTGAACTGCGCCTGGCTCGCGCGGCGATCCTGGTAGGAACCGCTGATCGCGATACCGATGCGGTTGTCGGCAAAGGTATCGCTGATGATGCCCGAGACTTCTGGCTTGGTCTTCGCGCCATCAAACACCGAGGTGTCGTAGAGCGCCTTGAAGCCGATGCTGCCATGCAGGCCCGGCCGGTCGAGCGGCTTGGCCGTCTTGATGTTGATCACCGAGCCGATGCCGCCAGTGGCGATCGGGGCACGGCCCGACTTGTAGACTTCGACGCCCGCGATGCCTTCCGAGGCGAGGTTCGCGAAGTCGAAGCTGCGCGAGGCCGGGGCGCCGCTAGAGCCGCCGAGGCCGGAGGCCGGCATCTGGCGGCCGTTGAGGAGCACCAGGTTGAAATCAGGGCCGAAGCCGCGAACGGTAACGGTCGAACCTTCGCCGTTGGCGCGGTCGATCGAAACGCCGGTGATGCGCTGGAGCGATTCGGCGAGGTTGGTATCGGGGAACTTGCCGATGTCTTCGGCCGAAATCGCATCGATCACACCGATGTTGGTGCGCTTGAGGTTCATCGAGCTTCTGAGGCTGGCGCGGATGCCGGTCACAACGATGGCGTTGGCCGGTTCATCAGTGGCAGCGGCCTGCGGAGCGGCGGCGGGCTGGGCCGCTTCCTGCGCGAGGGCGCCTTGCGCGGTAAGGGCGAGTGCTGCTGCCGAAACCCCAAGCATGAGGTGGGCGTGAGCAGGCTTGCGCGATCCTTTCATTCCGATTCTTCCCCCTGAAATCCGGCGTTCTGTAAGGGTGAACGCCGATTGTGAACGTTCACCTAGCTGGGAACGTTCACTTCGTCAAGCCGGAACGGCGCGTTTTCCGCATGCGCAGATGCCGAAAATGCATCTGTCGTCTGCCTCGGTCAGGGGGTCTCGTTGGCAAGGAACCGTTCGAGCGGCGGCAGCGCCTGGGCCGGGGCTTCCTCGAACGGCACGTGGCCCATGCCGGGCAGGCGTACGAGCGCGGCATGGGGCATAAGGCGCAGGTAATCCGCGGCATTGCGGACGGGGATCATTTGATCCTCCTCGCCCCAGAGGAGGAGCGTGGGCGCGGTTATGCGCTTGAGGCGCGCCGAAGGATCAGTGAGCACGGTCTGGCGCGTGCGGTCCAGGATCGCGCGGCGCACGCCCGGGGCAAGCAGCATGTCGCGGTAACGGTCGAGCACGGCATCGGGGAGCGCGTCGGGGCGGGCCCAGGCCGGGGCGAGATTGGCGCGGATGAGGCTGCGCGGGCCGACCCAGGGCATGGCTTCCATCATCAGCGGCACTTCGGGCGCCCTGCCGTATTCGAAGCCGGGGCTGGCAAAACCGTCGGGCGAGATCAGCACGAGGCGGGTGACACGCTCGGGATGGGCGGCGGCGAACTGCCAGGCAAAGCGCCCGCCGAGCGAATTGCCAATGAAGGCGGCGCGCGGCAGGCCAAGCTGGTCCATCAGGCCCGCCAGGATCGCCAGCGTGCGCTGATCGGAATAGTCGCCGATGGGATCGGGGCCAGTGAGGCCAAAGCCGGGCAGATCAAGCCGGATGACGCGGTAGCGGCGTGAGAGCGCGGTGGCCCAGGGCTCCCACGTATCGAGGCTGGACCCGAAACCGTGGAGCATGATCAGCGCCGGGGCATCGCGCGGGCCTGTGTCACGCAGGCGCAGACGCAGACCGGCTACTTCGCGGTAGGTGCCGGGATAGGCCGCCTCGAGCGCGGCGCGGGCCTTGTCCGGAGCGTAGAGCCAGATGGCCAGCGCGGCGATGGCAAGGAGCAGTAGCGCGCCCGCCCAGCGCAGGATGCGGCGCAGCATCAGAAAACCGAGTGATCGCCGCGCGCGTCCGGCGCAGCTTCGCCGGCGAGGATCGCACGGTAGTGGTCAAACAAGGTCCGGGTGCCGGTCTCGGGCGTCAGCGCGGCACTGTATTGCCCGGTTTCCGGGTCGAGCACGAGCATGGATTCGGTGGCGTAGTAATGGCCGATGCGGGCAAGCTCCGCCTTCGTGGCGAGCGAAGGGACGAGCCGGCCGGCTAGGCCCAGCGCGCCGGCAATAACGCCGAGAAAGCCGGGAGGTACCGAGCGGAACCGGGGTTCCTTGCCGAGCATGGCGAACAGCGCCTCGCCCTGATCGCGTGGGGTAATGGCGGGGCCGGGGCCGCCGATCGGGAGGATCTTGTTGCGGCGCGCCGGATCGGTGAGGCAGCCCGCGAGATAGGCGGCGAGATCGCTGTTGCTGATCGGCTTGCAGGCGGTGAGCCGGCCATCGCCGAAGAGCAGGAACGGCCTGCCGCTGCGCACCCGCTCGATCTGACCGGAGAGTGACTTGAAGAATGCGGTTGGGCGGACGATCGAATAGGTGAGGCCCGACGCGATCAGTTCGGCCTCGAAGGCGAGCTTGGCCTGCTGGAAGGCGAGGCGGGGCTTTTGCACGCAGATCGCCGAAAGCAGGACGAAGTGCTGCACACCGGCCCGCTTGGCGGCGGCAAGGACGTGGCTGTGGGCCTTGTGGTCGATGGCCCAGGCATCCTTCGGCTCGCCGGTGCGCGAGGCCATGCAGGAGACGACGGCATCGAAAGCCTCGCTCGCGAAGCCGTCGTTCATCAGGCTTACGGGATCTGCGGGGTCCGCCACGCGCACCACAGCGCCGGCGATCTGCGGTAGCGGCTCGCGGCGGGGGCGGACAATGCAGACCACTTCGTGCCCCGCCGCCACCAAGGCCTCCGCAGTCGCGCGGCCTATGGTGCCTGTGGCGCCGAGAAGAGCAATGCGGCTCATGCCGCCGGGGTCGCCTTTGCTGCCATGACTTGCCGCCCGTCGTCGGCATGCGCGGCGAGGATCAGGCCATCCTCCTCCCGCCGCAGCGCGAGATGCAGCGGCTCGTCTGCGATGGCCGGTGAAACCGCGCGGAACTGGAAGCGGGCAAGTGCGGCCTCCGAGCCCAGAGCGCGGCGGGCGAGATCGAGCAGCAGGCTTGCGATCAAGGGGCCGTGGACGACAAGGCCCCGGTAGCCTTCGGTGCCCACGGCGTAGGGATGGTCGTAGTGGATGCGGTGGGTGTTGAAGGTAAGCGCGGAGTAACGGAACAGGAGCGGCGTGCCGGGGACAAGCATGCGCACCGCGTCCCATCCGGCCGGGTCGAAGCGGCCCTCGCCAAGCGGCGGCGGGGCGGGCGGCGAGCCGGGAGGCGGCGCATCGCGGTACACCAGCGTCTGGGTCTCACGCGCGGCAAGAATACCATCGCCGGAGGTCTCGTGGGCGAGTTCGGCGAAGACGAGCGGGCCGGTGCCGCCCTGCTTTTCGGTGATCGAGAGCACGCGGGTGCGGCGTTCGATCCGGGCGCCGGTTCCGATCGGGGCGAGGAACTCGACCGCGCCCGCTGCCCACATACGGCGTTCGAGCCGGAGCGGGGGAAGCAGGCTGGCGGGGCTTTCGTCGCGCTTCGGATGGCCGTCGGCCCCGAGCGCGGCCGTGGGGGCGTCGGGAGTGCACAGGCACCAGTGGAGGCCTTGGGGAGCGCACCGATCTGCAGGTGGATCGCGGTCAAGCGCGGCACACCAGCGGGCGATCAGGCTATCGACAAGAAAATCGCGGCGTGTCTCCTCGCGCCCGATCCATGCGGTGTAGTCGCCCATCAGCCGCGCCCCGCCATCAGGCCGCGTGCGATGACCTGCGCCTGAATCTCCGCCGCGCCTTCGAAGATCGAGAGAATGCGCGCATCGCACAGCACGCGGCTGATCTCGTATTCGAGCGCGTAGCCGTTCCCGCCATGGATCTGCAGCGACGCATCGGCGGCGGTCCAGGCAGCGCGGGCGGCGTGGAGTTTGGCCATGCCGGCCTCGATATCGCAGCGCCGGCCGGCATCCTTGGCGCGCGCAGCGGCATAGGAAAGTTCCCGTGCAGTCACGTATTCTGCGAGGATCACGGCGAGCTTGTCGGCAACGCGGGGAAAGTTGATCAGCGCTTGCCCGAACTGCTTGCGTTGGAGCGCATAGGCCAAGCCAAGCTCAAGCGCGCGGCGGGCGGTGCCGACGGCGCGCGCGGCGGTCTGGATGCGGGCGCCTTCGAAGGTCTGCATGAGCTGCTTGAAACCGGCGCCTTCCTTGCCGCCGAGGAGGGCTTCTGCGGGCGCATGCATGCCATCGAACTGCAAGGTGTATTCTCGCATACCGCGATAGCCCAGCACCTCGATTTCGCTGCCGGTCATGCCGTCTGCCGGGAAGGGGTTTTCCTCGGTGCCGCGCGGTTTGGGCACGAGGAGCATCGAGAGACCTGCATAGCCGGCAGCATCGGGAAGCGTGCGGACGAGCAGCGTCATCACGTCTGAGCGGGCGGCGTGGGTGATCCAGGTCTTGGCGCCGTGGATCACCCAGTCGCCGCTATCGTCCCGCTGCGCGCGCGTGGTGAGGGCGCCGAGATCGGAGCCGATATCGGGTTCGGTGAAAACGGCGACAGGGAGCGTTTCGCCTGCGGCAATGCGGGGAAGCCACTCGGCCTTCTGTGCTTCGGTGCCGCCGAGCATGATGAGCTCGCCCGCGATTTCCGAGCGCGTGCCTAGGGAACCCGCGCCGATCCAGCCGCGCGACAGCTCCTCGCTGACGAGGCACATGACCAGCTTGCCGAGGCCAAGGCCGCCGTATTCCTCCGGAATGCAGACGCCGAAGGTGCCGAGATCGGCCATGGCGCGCACGGTCTCGTCCGGGATCAGCGCGTTGGCGAGGTGCCACTTGTGCGCATGGGGGAGGATTTCGGCATCGGTGAAGCGGCGGAACTGGGCGCGGATTTCATCGAGTTCGGGATCGTGGAGCGTTTCGCTGGGCCACTGCCCTTCGGCCAGCGCTGCGGCGAGGGCGGCGCGGGTTTCGGCCATATCGGCATCGAGCAGCGGCGCGGCGGCTTCGGCAAGAGCGCGGGCTTCGGCGGTAAGGCCAAGATCGGCCGGGCGCAGCATTTCAGCGGGCCCCATCAGCAGCGCGCCGGTAAGCTGGCCGAGGGTTTCGGCGAAGGCGAGTTCGGCGACCTTGGCATCGAGCGGGTTCGTGCCGCCGCCCGCTTCGGCCCAGGCATGGACAGCTTCGAGCGCGGCGACGCTGGTCGCGATCCAGGCAAAGCCGTGCGCTGCGCGCTGCTCCGCGTCCACCGGGCGGTTGGCAAGGCGGCGGGCGAGCGCACTGCGGGCGGCTTCGCGGTAGGTTTGGGCTGCGGAGAGTATGACGCCCAAGTCCATCTGCATGTTCTTCATCACATCAAGACCGTTCGTGTCGAGCGAAGTCGAGACACCATGCGCGGCGTATGGTGTCTCGGCTTCGCTCGACACGAACGGGAAGGGGAACGGTTCACAGGATGACCGGACGTCAGGCCGCGCGCTCGAACACCGCCGCGATGCCCTGGCCGCCGCCGATGCACATGGCTTCGAGCCCGAAGCGGCCCTGACGGCGCACCAGTTCGCGGGTGAGGTTCGCAAGGATGCGCCCGCCGGTTGCGCCGATGGGATGGCCGAGCGAAATGCCCGAGCCGTTGACGTTGAGCACGTCGTGGCGGCTGTCGTTGTCGCTCCAGCCCCAGCCCTTGAGCACGGCAAGGACTTGCGGCGCGAAAGCTTCATTGAGTTCGACGAGGTCGATATCGCTCCAGCCAAGGCCGGTGCGCGCAAAGAGCCGCTCTACCGCCGGGACAGGGCCAATGCCCATGCGTGCGGGATCGCAGCCGGCGGCGGCCCACGAGTGGAACCAGGCGATCGGTTCGAGACCGAGTTCTTCGAGCTTGTGCTCCGCCACGACGAGGCAGGCGGCGGCAGCGTCGTTCTGCTGGCTGGCATTGCCGGCGGTGACGACGGCGCCGGGGATGGCTTTCGCTTCGAGGGCCTTTAGCGCGCCAAGCGATTCCATCGTCGCGTCGGCGCGGTAGCCTTCGTCGTGGGCGAAGATCTTCGGATCGCCCTTCTTTTGCGGGATCGCGACGGGAACGAGTTCGTCGTCGAACAGACCGTTCTGCCATGCCGAAGCGGCGCGCTGGTGGCTGCGTACGGCATAGGCGTCGCAGGCTTCGCGGCTGATATGGTAATCGCGGGCGAGGTTTTCGGCGGTCTCGATCATGCCCGAGATCACGCCGAAGCGCTCGATCGGCTGCGACATGAGGCGGCCGCGCGTCAGGCGGTCGTGCAGCATGAGCCCGCCCGCGCGCGTGCCGCGGCGGCCCTCGGTTGTGTAGTATTCGACGTTGGACATGGACTCGACGCCGCCCGCGACGACGACATCGGACTGGCCGGTCTGCACCATCATCGCGGCGTTGATCACTGCCTGCAGGCCTGAGCCGCAGCGGCGGTCGAGCTGGTAGCCGGGGACTTCCAGCGGGAGCCCGGCCGCGAGCCACGACCAGTGACCGATGGCAGGGGCCTCGGCATTGCCGTAGCCTTGCGAGAAGACGACATCGTCGACGCGCGCGGGGTCGATCTTCGTTCGCTCCATCAGGGCTTTGAGGATCACCGCGCCGAGTTGTCCGGCGTTGAGATCGGCAAGGCTGCCGCCGAACTTGCCGACGGCGGTGCGGATGGGGGCGACAATGGCGGCACGGGTGAGTTTCATGCTGGGGTTCCTGCGATGCCGGCTTCGAGCAGCCGGTCTATGGCGTGGGGATCAAGCGAAAGATGGCGGGTAAGCACATCGCGTGTGTCGGCGCCAAGGACGGGCGCGGGCGCGGCGGGCAGGCGGTCGAGCCCCGGGATCGTGGCAAAGGCTCCGGCGGCGGGATAGGCAAAGCCGCTCGGATTGTCCGAGCTCGCCGCAAACATCGGGTTCCCGCCGACAAGGCGCGGATCGGCGACGGCTTCGGGCATCGTCTTGTAAGGGCCGTGGGTGACGCCGTTGGCATCGAGCTTTTCGGTGAGCGCGGCGTGGGAGAGCGGGGCTATGGTCTGCTCGATCACGGCATAGATCGCGTCGCGGTGCGTAAAGCGCACGCCGTCATCGCCGTTGAACGAGACGCCGTGGCGCGCTTCCAGCGCGGCGAGCGGAACGGCGAGATCAAGTGCGCGGACAAGGCCCTGCCACTGACGTTCGTTGATCGCGACGATCATCACGCGCACGCCATCGGCGGTCACGAAGTCTCGGCCGATCGTGCCAAAGACACCGTTGCCGAGGCGCTCGCGGTCGCGCCCGTCGTGCAGGACTTCGGCTACGCGGCCGAGATTGGCGGCCGAGCCCATGGCGATATCGGTAAGCGGCAAGCGGACTTCGCCGCCAAGCCCGGTCATTTCGCGGCGGCGGATGGCGGAGACCAGAGCAAAAGCGCCGTAGGCTCCGGTGAGGAGGTCCCATGCGGGAAGGACGTGGTTGACCGGCGAAGGGTCGGCCAACGTACCGGTGAGCGCGGGATAGCCCACCACGGCATTGGCGGTGTAATCGAGCGCGATCGCGCCGTCCGGCCAGCCCATGACGCGCACGGTGATGAGGTCAGGGCGCTCTGTCGCCAGCTTGTCGTGCGCGAGGAAGCCGCCGACGGGCAGGTTGGTGACCAGCGTACCGACGCGCTGGATCAGCTGTGTCAGGACCGCGCGGCCTTCGGTCTTGGTCAGGTCGAGCGCGACGCTTTTCTTGGCGCGGTTGAGGTTTTCCCACGAGAGTGAATGGCCGTCGGAAGTCAACGGCCAGCGCTTGAAATCCTGCCCGCCGCCGATCTGATCGACGCGGATCACCTCGGCACCGAACTGGGCGAGATAGAGCCCGATGGTCGGCGAGGCGACGAAAGAGGAAACCTCGATCACCGTGATGCCGGAGAGCAGATTGTACATGAGGCGAGGGGTCTTTCAGGACTTTGTTTGGTGTCGGCGCAACCGTTTAATCAATCGAGCGGTTAAGCCAAGGGGGTAGGGTGGTCACTCTCGTTTTCAGGGGAGTGCGGGTCTGGAGCCTCACTCTCGGGCGATGACGAAAGTGGCGATCAATCCGGCACCGGCAAGGCCGTCCGGTTCACGATCGGGCGCAGCGCAAAGCTTGTCGTGACTTGCGCCACCCCGGCAATGCGGGTGAGCCGCTTGCGCAGAAAATCCTCGAAGGCGGCGAGCGAGGGAACGAGCACGCGCAATTGGTAGTCCGCCTCGCCGGTCATCAGATAGCAGTCCATCACCTCGGGAAATTCGGCAACCGCGCTTTCGAAAGTCGCGAGGTGGTGGTCGTCCTGCTGGTCGAGCCTGATACGCACGAAAGCGTTGACGGGGAGGCCGATCGCCTCGGGCTCGACCAGCGCGACGTAGCCGGTGATCACGCCGCGCTCCTCCAGCGCGCGCACCCGCCTGAGGCACGGGCTGGGGCTGAGGCCGACATCCTCGCAGAGCTGCTGGTTGGTGAGGCGGCCATTCTGCTGAAGGCGGCGCAGGATATTGCGGTCAATCGCGTCTAGATCAGGATTTGGCATTATCTTTTACTCATGCGGTGCGCACTGGCAGATTATGCCAAGTGTCTGCCTGTGTGAGGCACACTTCGCAAGACGCTGTGTCGCACCTCCCGCTATATTCCACGTTACCACGCCGGATTCGAAAGCCTGCCATGACCGCCGTTCTTGCCGATCCCCGCAGTGATCTCATTCCGTCCATCGAAGCGCTCGACACGCGGCTGCGCTGGCTTTCGGCCTGGACGGTGCACAATGCCAACAACCTGCGGCCCAAGCGCGACGGCATGAAAGTGGGCGGCCATCAGGCAAGCTGCGCCTCGATGTCCACGATAATGGCCGCGCTCTATTTCCATGCGCTGCGCCCGCAGGACAAGGTGGCGGTGAAGCCGCACGCGGGTCCGCTGCTCCATGCGATCCATTACATGCTGGGGAACCAGTCACTCGAGCAGCTGCAGCGTTTTCGCGGGCTCGGCGGCATGCAGAGCTATCCCTCGCGCACCAAGGACCAGATTCCGGTCGATTTCTCGACAGGCTCGGTGGGGCTCGGCGTTGCGATCACCGCGTTCGCCAGCCTCGTGCAGGACTACTGCATTGCGCAGGGCCATATGGCCGAGGCCGATGCAGGCCGCATGATCGCGCTGATGGGCGATGCCGAGCTCGATGAAGGCAATATCTACGAGTGCCTGATCGAGGCCTACAAGCACGATATCCGCAATTGCTGGTGGGTGGTCGACTACAACCGGCAGTCCCTGGATGCCACCACGGCAGACCGCATGTTCCGCCGCTTCGACGATATCTTCGAGACCTGCGGCTGGCGGGTGATCACCTTGAAAAGCGGCAAGCTGCAAAAGGCGGTCTTCGCAAGGCCCGGCGGGCAGGCGCTGGAGGACTGGATCGACAATTGCCCCAATGCCGAGTTCGCAGCCCTGACCTATCAGGGCGGGTCGGCCTGGCGCGAGCGGCTGCTGAAGGATCTGGGTGATCAGCCGGCCACGCGCGCGCTGATCGAGAGCTTTGACGATGCCGCGCTCGCGCAGCTGATGACGAACCTTGGCGGGCATTGCGCCGAGACGCTGGTCGAGGCCTTTGCCGAGGCCAATGATGACAAGCCGACGCTGTTCATTGCCTATACCGTCAAGGGCTATGGCCTGCCGCTGGCGGGGCACAAGGACAACCATTCGGGGATGATGAACGCACCGCAGATCGAAGGTCTGCGCGCAAGCCTCAACATTGCCGAGGGCGAGGAGTGGGAGCCCTATGGCGGGCTCGGCGCCAATGCGGCGGCGCAGTTGAAGGCCTTTGTCGAGGCAAGCGCGCTTGGCGCCAAGGGGCCCGAGCACAGCCCGCCGGCGATTCCGGTGCCCGCGCGGCTGCCGGTGCCCGAGGGCGAGGAGCAATCGACCCAGAGCGCTTTCGGGCGCATTCTCATGGACCTCGCACGGCCCGGCGATCCGCTGGGCGACCGCATCGTGACGACCGCGCCCGACGTGACGCAGACCACCAATCTCGGCGGCTTCGTCAATCGGCGCGGGCTGTTTCGCCGCAGCGAGCTCAAGGACGTGTTCCAGGCCGCGCGCATACCCTCCGCGCAGAAATGGGTGGGCAATACGGCCGGTCAGCATGTCGAACTGGGGATTGCCGAGACCAACTTCTTCCTCGTGCTCGCCGCCTTCGGTCTTTCTGCGCCGCATTTCGGGACGCGGTTGCTGCCGGTGGGGACGGTCTATGATCCCTTCATCGCGCGCGGGCTCGATGCGCTGAACTACGGCTGTTATCAGGATGCGCGGTTCCTGCTCGTCGGGACGCCTTCGGGCCTGACCCTGGGTGCGGAAGGCGGTGCGCACCAGTCGATCAACACGCCGCTGATCGGGATGGGCCAGCCCAACCTCGACTACTTCGAACCGGCCTTTGCCGACGAAGTGGCACTGCTCATGCGCCATGCCTTCGATCATATGCAGCAAGCCGACGGCAGTTCGGTCTATCTCCGGCTCAGCACCCGCTCGATCCGGCAGGAAGAGCGGGCTGACGAGAGCTGGGAAGCCGATGCGCTCAAAGGCGCCTACTGGCTGCGCAAGCCCGCGTCGGGGGCCGAGGCGGCGGTGGTCTTCACCGGTGCCATTGCGCCCGAGGCCATTGCGGCGTGGGAGACGCTCGGCGAGGACCTGCCGGGGCTGGGCCTGCTCAATGTGACTTCGCCTGATCTGCTCCACCGCGGCTGGTCGGCCCGGCGCGCAGCGCGCTGGACGGGCAAACGGCCAGAGCCTAGCCACGTGGAGACGCTGCTCGGCACGCTCTCGCCTCGCGCCGGGCTTGTGACCGTGATCGACGGTTCGCCTTCAGCGCTGTCGTGGCTGGGCGCAGTCAAGGGCATGCGGGTAAGCCCGCTGGGGGTCGACCGGTTCGGCCAGACCGGCGACCTGCCCGACCTTTACCGCACTTACAGGCTCGATGCCGATGCGATCATCGATGCGGCGGCGGAGCTTTTCCTCGAAAGCTGAGGTTCCAGCAGCCGGGTCCAGTCCTCGCGCGTGCGGCGGGCGCTGTCGGCGGTCTGGCGCCGGGCCGCGGCCGCCATCGGCTGCAATCCGCGCGCCGTGATCTGCGCCAAGGCTTGGGCGATGCTTTCGGGATCGGTGAAATCGACCAGCAGCCCTGCGCCCTCGGCCTGTTCGGGCAGGCCATCTACGGGGGAGACAAGGATCGGCCGGCCAGCTTCACGCGCTTCGGTTGCGACCATGCCGTAGGCTTCCCAGCGTGAAGGCACGGCGACCACGTCGCACGCGTCAAGGAAGTCGGCGACGCGCTCAACTCGCCCGGTGAAGCGGATCTGTGCGCAATCACCGGCGAGCGCGCGCAGCAGCGTGGCCTGGGGGCCGAAACCGCCGAGCAGCAGCTCGCAATCGCCGAACCAGCCCGCGCGAACGGCCCTGACCAGCGTGTCGAAGCCCTTCTGCTCGCAGAAGCGGCCATAGGCGCTGATGCGCAAGGGGCTGGCGCTCGAACTGGCGATGACCGACGATGTGCCGCGCCGGATCGTGGGCGACAGTCTGCGCCTGCGCCAGATCCTTGCCAACCTCATCGGCAATGCGGTCAAGTTTACCGAGAGCGGCCACGTTCGGCTCGAGGCAGCGGTTGAGCGGGGCGAGGACGATGCCGGGGACGGCACGCTGGTGATCGCGGTGGATGACAGCGGCATCGGGATTGCGGAGAGCTTGCAGGCGCGGGTCTTCGACGAGTTCACCCAGGCCGATGCCGGAACCGCGGACAGCTTCGGCGGTACCGGCCTGGGCCTTGCCATCTCGCGCCGCCTTGCCGAGGCCTTTGGCGGCACGCTGACGCTGAGCAGCATTCCCGGCAAGGGAACCCGGCTCATGCTGCGGATGCCGCTGGTCCTGCCCGGGGTGGAGCCGAGCCTCCCGGCCCCGGCTGCCGCCACTCCCGAGCGGCCGACCATGGCACCGCTGCATCTGCTGGTGGCGGAAGACAATCGCACCAACCAGCTGATCATCGGCGCAATGCTGGAACGTCTCGGGCACAGCCACGTGGTGGTGACGCGCGGGGACGAGGTGCTCGACACGGTGCGCAAGGCCCAGATCAGCGGGCGGTGCTTCGATGCAGTGCTGATGGACCTGCTGATGCCCGGCATGGACGGCCGCGCGGCGACACAGGCGCTGCGTGAGGCCGGCCATTCAGCTGCCGACATGCCGGTGATTGCGGTCACCGCGAATGGCTTTGCCCAGGATATCGAGGCCTGCCGCGCGGCGGGGATGCAGGGCCACCTCGTCAAGCCGGTGCGGATCGACGCGCTTGCAGGCGAACTGGCGCGGATAATGGAGGCGGCCCGGATGGCGCGCGCGGCCTAGGGTTGATCCCGGAAGCCTTTCCACCCAATCATTCCGACATCTTATGATCAATATCAGTGGAATTGATGTGTTGCATTATACCCCAAGATATTGACGAATTTCGGAAAATCACCTCTACCGGAGAAGCGCGGCCTGTCACGCTGGCGCGCTGCGGCTTGCGCCGCTGCGGAGCTTGGGGCACTCGTGGCGCATCTGGAGAAGCGGGAGGGACGCTGGTCTTCGGGGAGAAAGCACATGAACACGAACGATATGAGCACCATCCGCACTGCCATGCAGGCAGGCACGGCCCTTGCGGCCATCACGCTGGCCCTGATCATGGCGGCACCAGCCGCCGCGCAGAGCGCGGCAAGCGGGTCCAGCGACGCAGCGACGGCCGAACCGGCCATCGCGGCAGGCGAGATCGTTGTCACCGCACAGCGCCGCGAGCAGAAGGCCAACGACGTCGGCATCGCGGTGAGCGTGGTTGGCGCCAAGGACATCAAGGCGCTCAACATCACCAACGCAACTGATGTGGTGCGGGCGATCCCGAACCTCAAGTTCAACGCCTATGGCTCGAGCCAGGTGGTCTACAACATCCGCGGCGTTTCGCAGAACGACTACGGCGACCAGCAGGAACCGCCGGTCGCGGTCTATCAGGACGACAGCTATACCTCATCGATCACCACAGCGAGCTTCCCGGTGTTCGACCTTGCGCGCGTCGAAGCGCTGCGCGGGCCGCAGGGCACGCTGTTTGGCCGTAACGCCACGGGCGGCGCGGTGCAGTTCATTTCGGCTCAGCCGACCAAGGACCTCGACGGGTATCTCTCGGCGACATACGGCCGCTATAACCAGACGATCCTTGAAGGCGCGCTTTCGGGCGCTCTGTCCGACACGCTGACGGCGCGCATTTCGGGCCAGTATTCGCGCGATGACGGCTATCTCAAGAACATCACCCCCGGACAGCCTGACCGCGGCGCGGACAACCACTGGGCGATGCGCGGCATCCTGAAGTGGGAGCCGAGCAGCGACTTCAAGGCCAAGCTGACGGTCCGCTACACGCAGGCCGACAAGGAACGTCAGGCCGGTGTCTACACCCTCGCGCCCGCCTGCCCGAATGCGCAGTTCCAGGGCGAGTTCCTCGGCGAGAACGAAGCCTGCGCCTACTGGGGCACCGTCGGCACCACCGGCAGCGGCTACAAGAACCCGTCGATCACGCCTTCGCAGGGCGGCAATCCCTGGCGCACGGCAGGCACGGGCGATGCCTATGTCGATCGCAAGGTGTTCGGCGCCTCGCTGCGGATTGATGCCAAGCTCGGCGTGTTCGACGTGACCTCGATCACCGACTACACGCATCTCAAGAAGTTCTACATCGAGAGCGGCGACGGCCAGCCCGAGCTGCCCTATGTCGAATTCGGCGCACCGCGTTCGCCCGGGCCGTGCCCGGCTCCGGCGCAGAGCGTGACCTGCTACGAGAGTGGCACGGTGTTCTATCAGGATGCCCGGACCAACCAGTACACGCAGGAACTGCGCGCTGCGGCCACGCTTGGCAGCAACTACCTGACCATCGGCGGCTTCGGCATGATCATCGATGGCAAGTTCCGCGCGAAGTACGCAACGCCCTTCGACGGCTATGATCCGCGCGTCCGCTTCACCCAGCGCACCGAGAGCTTCGCGTTCTTCGCGCAGGACGAATTCAAGATCAGCGACCAGTGGAAGCTGATCGGCGGCGTGCGCTACTGGCATGACAAGAAGCGCGGCGACTACACGGCTGAATCGCCGGTTGGCCCCTATGCGCTCTCGCTGCATTTCGGGCCGAACGACATCTCGTACACCGACAACACCGGCACGGTTACGCCGGGTTCGTGGAGCTATGGCAGCGGGGCCGCCTCGGGCGTCACCGTAACGCCGGCCGCTGCGACGCCCAGCTTCAGCGGCGTGACGGCCCGCGCGGAAATCGACTACAAGCCAACGCCGGGTACGCTGATCTATGCCAGCTACAACCGCGGTTCGAAGTCGGGCGGGTTTACCTTCTCGACCGGCACGCCGTTTCCGACCCAGCTGATTGATACGATTAATAACATCCCCTACCGGCCGGAAACGCTGAACGCCTACGAAGTGGGCCTGAAGGCCAAGCTGCCCGGGAACACGCAGTTCAACCTTGCGGCGTTCTACTATGACTACAAGAACTACCAGGCCTTTGTGCAGGTCTTCGCGGCGCAGGTGGTTCGCAACCTGCCCGCGAATATCAAGGGCATCGAGGCGGACATCACCAGCCACCCGATCCCGGGCCTGACGCTGCAGCTTTCGGGCGCGGTCCAGGATAGCGAAGTGAAGAACGTGCTGCTGCCCGACGGCGTGACGGTGAAGACGAGCAACCTGCCGCAGGCCCCGGGCTTCTCCGGCAATGCGCTGGTGCGTTACGAGTTCGACACCGGGATCGGCCGTGCCTCGCTGCAGGCCGATGGGCTCTACACCGGCAAGTTCTGCTACTCGGTGATGTGCGCGCCGGTCGAGCGCGAGAAGGCCTACCATGTCGAGAACGTTCGCGTAGGGCTGACGCCGAAGGGCTCCAACGTCGATCTCGCGGTGTTCGTGAACAACGTGTTCGAGCGCCAGTACCGCACCTATGCCTTTGATGGTTCGGCCTATTGGGGCGATGTGCTTGGCGTTTATGGCAAGCCGCGCACCTGGGGTGTGAACGCCGTGTGGCACTTCGGGAAGTAAGCAGACGATTACCCCTCCGTCAGCGCTTCGCGCTGCCACCTCCCCATTTGCACTTCGTGAGAATGGGGAGGATTTTTTTACCCTCCCCATTTTTGCCGCAGGCACAAATGGGGAGGTGGCCCGTCTCAGGCGGGTCGGAGGGGTTTTCCTCTCAATCGGGAACAGCGATACCAACCCATGACCCAGACCTTCCAGACCACCAATCCCGCGACCGGCGAAGTGCTGGCGACGCTTCCTATCGCGGGCGAGGCCGAAGTGAACGCGGCAGTCGCCAAGGCGGCGGCTGCGCAGAAGGAGTGGGCCAAGCGCACAGGTACCGAGCGCGGGCGCATCCTGCGGCGCGCGGCGGATATCCTGCGCGAACGGAATGACGAACTCGCCGCCATCGAAACGCGCGATACAGGCAAACCCATCCAGGAAACGCTCGTCGTCGATGTCGTCTCGGGCGCGGATTGCCTTGAATTCTTCGCGGGGATCGCGCCGACGATTGCGGGCGAGCATCTCGATCTGGGCCCGGCGGCGTTCGGTTATACCCGGCGCGAGGCGCTGGGGGTCTGCGCGGGGATCGGGGCATGGAACTATCCCATCCAGATCGCCTGCTGGAAATCGGCGCCCGCGCTGGCCTGCGGCAATGCGGTGATCTTCAAGCCTTCGGAACTGACCCCGCTCACCGCGATCGAGGTTGAGAAGATCTATCTTGAGGCCGGGCTGCCGGAAGGCCTGTTTCAGGTGCTCCACGGCTTCGGCGCAACCGGCGCGCTGCTCACCGAGCATCCCGGAATTGCCAAGATCTCGCTCACCGGCAGCGTGCCGACGGGCAAGCGGATCATGGCGGGCGCGGCGGCGACGCTCAAGAACGTGACGCTGGAACTGGGCGGCAAGTCGCCGCTGATCGTGTTCGCGGATGCCGACATCGAGAATGCTGTTTCGGGCGCGCATCTGGCCAACTTCTACTCGGCGGGCGAAGTCTGCTCGAACGGCACGCGGGTGTTCGTCGAGCGCAGCGTGCTGCCGCAGTTCCTCGAAAGCCTGAAGACGCGGACGGAGCGGATCAAGCTGGGCGATCCGATGGACCCGGCCACGCAGATGGGCTCGCTGATTTCCGAAGCGCATCTGAACAAGGTCATGGGCTACATCGAGAAGGGCAAGGCGGAAGGCGCCGAAGTGCTGACCGGCGGCCACCGCGTGACCGAGGGCGTTCCTGCGGCGGGCTTCTATGTTGCACCGACGGTGTTTACCGCGTGCACCGACGACATGACCGTGGTTCGCGAGGAAATCTTCGGGCCCGTGATGACCGTGCTGCCGTTTGACAGCGAAGAGGAAGTGATCGCGCGGGCCAATGATACCGAGTTCGGCCTTGCCGCCGGGGTCTTCACCAAGGACCTGACCCGCGCCCACCGCGTGATCGCGGGGCTCGATGCAGGATCGTGCTGGATCAACACCTACAACATCTGCCCGGTCGAAATGCCGTTCGGCGGGTTCAAGCAGTCCGGCATCGGCTTTGAAAACAGCCGCGAGGCGATCCACCATTTCACCCGCCTCAAGAGCGTCTATGTCGCGATGGAGCCGATCGATGCCCCTTACTGACGGGGAGTTCGATTACATAATCGTGGGCGCCGGTTCTGCCGGCTGCGTGCTGGCCGACCGGCTCTCGGCGGACGGCAAGCACAAGGTGCTGGTGCTGGAATTCGGCGGATCGGACCAGTCGATCTACATCCAGATGCCGAGCGCGCTCGCCATCCCGATGAACACCGCGCGGTGGAACTGGCATTACGAAAGCGAGCCCGAGCCGGGCCTTGATGGCCGCGTGCTGCATACCCCGCGCGGCAAGGGGCTGGGCGGCTCGTCCTCGATCAATGGCCTCGTCTACATTCGCGGCAATCCGCTCGATTTCGAGCGCTGGGAAGAAGAAGGCGCGCGGGGCTGGAACTACGCCTCGGTGCTGCCCTACTTCCGCCGCGCGGAGCGGCGCGACGAGGGCGGCAACGCGTATCGCGGCAGCGATGGGCCGCTCGATACGCGCTATGGCACCTTGCAGAACCCGCTCAACCAGGCCTGGCTGGATGCGGCCAAGCAGGCGGGCTATGGCCTGACCGACGACGTCAACGGCTTCCGGCAGGAAGGCTTCGGCCGGATGGACATGACGGTGCGCGATGGCGAGCGCTGCTCGGCGGCCAAGGCCTATCTGCGCCCGGCGATGCGGCGGCCCAATCTGACGGTGCTCCAGCATACCTTGGCGACGCGGGTGGTGCTCGAAGGCAAGCGGGCGGTCGGCGTCGAGATCGAGCGGTACGGCAAGCGGTCCATCGTGAAGGCGGGCCGCGAGGTGATCCTTGCTGGCGGGCCGATCAACTCGCCGCAGCTGCTGAAGCTTTCCGGGATTGGGCCGGCGGAGGAACTGGCCCGGCACGGGATCAAGATCGCGGCGGACCGGCCGGGGGTCGGTGCGAACTTGCAGGACCACCTTGAATTCTATTTCCAGATGGCCTGCACTCAGCCGGTGACGCTCTACAAGTACGCCAACCTGCTGGGCAAAGGCCTGGTCGGCGCGCGGTGGCTGTTCCTGAAATCGGGGCTGGGCGCGACCAACCACTTCGAGACCTGCGGGTTTATCCGGAGCAAGGCGGGCATCCGCTATCCCGATATCCAGTACCACTTCTTCCCGATGGCGGTCAGCTACGACGGCAATTCGCTGGCGAGCGAGCATGGTTTTCAGGCCCACGTCGGCCCGATGCGTTCGAAAAGCCGGGGCACCGTCACGCTGCGCAGCGCCGATCCGGCGGACAAGCCGGTGATCCGCTTCAACTACATGACGCATCCCGACGATATCGAGGAGATGCGCGCCTGCGTGCGGCTTACGCGCGAGATCTTCCAGCAGCCGGCGTTCGCGCCTTGGCGGGGCCGCGAGATTCAGCCCGGCGCGGACGTGACCAGCGACGACGCGATCGACGCCTTCGTGCGCCAGAAAGTCGAGAGCGCCTATCACCCCTCGTGCACCTGCAAGATGGGCGCGGTGGATGATCCGATGGCGGTGGTCGATCCCGAACTGCGGGTGATCGGGGTCGAGGGTCTTCGCGTGGTCGACAGTTCGGTCATGCCCTCGGTCACCACCGGCAACCTGAATGCGCCGACGATCATGATCGGTGAGAAGGGCGCGGACCATATCCTTGGGCGCGACCTTCTGGCACCCTCCAATGCGCCCTATTTCGTCGCACCTGATTGGGAGACGTCGCAACGATGAGCGGCGCCGCGATCACCGATGTCGGCGGAGTCGAGGAGAGCGGCCAGCTCCACCGCTCGCTCGACTGGAAGGGCGCGTTCTGGGCTTCGAGCGGGGTGCCGGCGGGCGTTCTGCTCACCATCGGCGGGATTGCCACGATGATCGGCCAGCCGAGCTGGGTGATCTTTATCGCCTCGATCATGATGGGGTTCCTGCAGAGCTTCGTCTACGCCGAGATCGCCGGGCTCTATCCCCACAAGTCGGGCGGTGCCTCGGTCTACGGCGCGGCGGCTTGGCTGCCTTATTCCAAGTTCGTTGCGCCGATTTCGGTGTGGTGCAACTGGCTGGCATGGTCACCGGTGCTGACTTTGGGCACCAGTCTGGCCGCGGGCTACATCATGGCGAGCCTCTTCGCGCCGGACAGCGCGCTCAACACCTGGCACATTACGCTGCTCGATCTGGGCTTTATCCGCGACAAGCTGACCCTGCGGATCAATGCCGTTTCGATCATCGGGACGGCGTTTCTGCTGCTGACCTTTGCCTTGCAGCACGGCGGCGCGGCCAAGGCGGCTTCGGCGCAGAAGATTCTCGGTATCGCCTGCCTTGCGCCGCTCATTCTGGTCGGCTTTGTGCCGCTGATCACGGGTGACCTGCCGACCGAGAACCTTTTTCCGCTGCTGCCGCTGGTACGCGATGCGGCAGGCAATGCGCATTTCGGCACGTGGGATGGTTATGGCCTTACGCTGATGGCCGCCGCGATGTTTGCGGCGGGCTGGTCGACGTACGGGTTCGAGACGGCGGTGTGCTATACGCGCGAGTTCAAGGACCCGGCGCGCGATACGCCGCGTGCGCTTATCGCGTCGGGAATTCTGTGCATCGTGATTTTCGCGCTCGTGCCGCTGGCGTTTCAGGCCTCGCTGGGGCTCGAGGCGATGATGGACCCGCGCATTGGTGATGGTTCGGGCGTGGCGCTGGCGCTGGCGACGATCGTGACCAAGGGGCTCGGTGTGACGGGTGGGGGCGCGGTGGTCGTCGCCAACATTTTCATCGCCACCTTGATCCTCTCGCTGCTGCTGATCGTGATGACCTCGATGATGGGCTCCTCGCGCACGCTTTATCAGGCGGCGGTCGATGGCTGGCTGCCGAAGTATCTTGGGCGGGTGAACAGCCACGGTGCCCCGACCGCGGCGATGTGGACCGACCTTGGCTTCAACCTCATCCTGATGCTCGCGTCTGACTACTTCGCGGTGCTGATGATCAGCAACGTCTGCTATATGGCGTTCAACTTCCTCAACCTGCAGTCGGGCTGGATCCACCGCATGGACCGCCCGAACTGGGAACGCCCGTTCCGCTGCCCGACCTGGCTTCTGGCCCTCGGCGCTGTGCTGGGCTTCGCCAACATGGCCTTCATGGGGGCGGGGGCGGATGTCTATGGCGCGGGCACATTGCGCAACGGCCTGATCGGCGTGCTGCTGATCCTGCCTGTCTTCGCGTTTCGCCATTACGTGCAGGACAAGTGCGTCTTTCCGGCGGCTATGTCCGAGGACTTTGCCGAAAGCCCGGCGGTGAAGCGGGCGGGGGTGCTCCCATGGGTGGCGCTGGCGGCCTGTGCGGTTGTGGTGTGGGGCGCGCATTCGCTGGCCAAGCTGCCGGTGCCGGTGGGCTGAGATTACCCCTCCGTCAGCGCTCCGCGCTGCCACCTCCCCATTTGTGCCTTTGGCAAAAATGGGGAGGACCTATTTCCCTCCCCATTTTCACGAAGTGCAAATGGGGAGGTGGGCCGCCGCAGGCGGGTCGGAGGGGTTCTTTGACCTAATACCCAGCATTAGTCTTTGCGATGGCTGCAATGATCGGTTCAGCCGCGCACGCTGGGCTGGCATACCGCAGATCTGACAAGATATCTGAAAGCCGAGGGCGAGATGAAGACGACAGCGCGGGTAGTGGTCATCGGTGGCGGTGTGGTGGGCGTGAGCACGCTCTATCACCTCGCCAAGCTCGGCTGGAACGACTCTGTGCTGATCGAGCGCAAGGAGCTGACCTCAGGCTCGACCTGGCACGCGGCGGGCCTGCTGCCGCTGTTCAACCTCTCGTACTCGGTGGGCAAGCTGCACCAGTACTCTGTCGACCTCTACCCTTCGCTTGAGGCCGAGACCGAGCTCAACGTCGGTTTCTCGAACGTTTCGAACATCCGCCTCGCCACCACGCGCGACCGGATGGATGAATACAAGTACTACGCCGGGGTCGCGAGCACGATCGGGGTCGAGGTCAACTTCCTGAGCCCCGATGAGGTCAAGGGGATCTGGCCGCTGGCGGACATGACCGGCGTGCTCGGCGCGATCCAGCATCCGGCGGATGGCTATATCCAGCCTGCCGACCTCACGCAGGCGCTCGCCAAGGGTGCCCGCCAGCGCGGCGCGACGATCTATCGCAACACGACCGTCACGGGCATCACCCAGAAGGCCAATGGCGAATGGGTGGTCACGACCGATCAGGGCGAGATCACTTGCGAGCACGTCGTCTCCGCCACCGGCAGCTTCGCGCGCCAGACGGGCGAGATGGTCGGGCTCGATATTCCGGTCGTGCCGGTCGAGCACCAGTACATCGTCACCGAACAGCACCCCGATATCATGGCGCGCCGCAAGGCGGGTCTGCCGGAAATGGGCGTGCTGCGCGAGTCTGACGCGAGCTGGTACATGCGTGAGGAAGCCGGCGGCCTGCTGCTCGGGCCCTACGAAGTCGGTGCGCCCGCGTGCTACGTGAAGGGTCCGGCGGCGAACAGCGAGTACGAGCTGTTTCCGGACGCGCTGGAGCGGCTTGAACCTTACATCCTCTCGGCCATCGCGCGCGTGCCTGCGTTCGGCGAAGTCGGCGTGAAGAAGGTCTACAACGGCGCCATTGCCTATACGCCTGATGGTTCGCCCATCGTCGGCCCGGCGTGGGGCAAGAAGAACTTCTGGCTCAATGAAGGCCACTCGTTCGGCATCACCGCTGCGGGCGGCGCGGGCTGGCAGCTGGCGCAGTGGATCGTCGAGGGCGAGCCGAGCATCGACATGATGGGCGTCGATCCGCGCCGCTTCGGCGACTATGCCGGCGAGGGCTACCTCATCGAAAAGAACGAGGAGGCCTATGCCAAGGTCTTCACCGTGCACTACCCGGACGAAGAGCGCGAGGCCGCGCGCCCGCTGCGCCGCACGCCGTGCTACGACCGGATGAAGGCGCTCGGCGCGGTGTTCGGCAGCGTGTTCGGGTGGGAACGCCCGAACTGGTTCGCGCCGGAAGGCTATGAGCTTACCGACGCCGATCTCGACCGGCCCGACGTGATTCTCAACCACAACCACCCTGACGTGCCGGGTGAGCCGATCCGCGAGAAGTGGTCGTTCCGCCGCTCGAACTACTTCGAGCATGTGGGGAACGAGTGCCGCCACGTGACGAGCCATGTCGGCATTCAGGACATGTCGGCCTTCGCCAAGTGCCTGATCTCGGGCCCCGGTGCCGAGGATTGGCTGAATGGCCTGCTCTCCAACGTTGTGCCCAAGAAGATCGGCCGCGTGACGCTCTCGTACCTGCTCACCGATGCAGGCGGCGTGCGCGCCGAGTTCACCGTCTACAAGAAGGGCCCGCAGGCCTATTACCTCGTCTCGGCGGGTGCGCTGGAGCGGCATGACCAGGACTATCTGCTCAAGGCATTGCCGACCGATGGTTCGGTGCGCTTCGAGCGGCTGACTACGGCAATGGGCGTGCTGGTGGTCGCGGGGCCAAAGTCGCGCGCTGTGCTGCAGAAGCTGACCGGCAGCGATCTTTCGAACGAGGCGTTTCCCTGGCTCACCGGCCAGTCGGTCTCGCTCGGCGCGGCCAAGGTTGATCTGCTGCGCGTGAACTTCATCGGCGAGTTGGGCTTTGAGCTTCATCACCCGATCGAGATGCAGAACTACCTGTTCGACAAGATCATGGCGGCGGGCGCCGAGTTCCAGATCAAGCCCTTCGGCATTCGCGCGATGACCGCGATGGCGATCGAGAAGAGCTACAAGCTGATCCCGCGCGAGCTTTCGATCGAATATGCCGCGCTGGAATCGGGGCTCGACCGCTTCGTCAGCTTCAAGAAGCCTGCGTTCAAGGGCCGCGAGGGGCTGCTTGCGCGCAAGGAAGCGGGCCTCAAGTGGCAGTTCGTTACGCTTGAAGTCTTCGGTGTGACCGATGCCGATGCGCGCGGATCGGAAGCGATCTTCCGCGACGGCGTTCTGGTTGGCCGTGCGACCTCGGGCGGCTATGGCTGGCGCTGCGGCAAGAGCCTCGCGCTCGCGATGGTCGCGCCCGAGCATGCCGCTGTCGGCACGGAACTGGAAATCGTGATCCTGGGCGAGCCGCACCGCGCGGTGATCATCCCGGACTCGCCGTTTGACCCGGACAACAACGCATTGCGGAGCTGATCCCATGATGCACTTTGACGCGATTGCCGAGAGCCTGAAGCAGGATAAGCCCGGCTTCACCCTGCCGCAGAAGCTCTATGTGAGCGAGGAGGCCTACCGGTTCGATACCGAGGTGCTGCTCAAGTCGGTTTGGCTCTATGCCTGCACAGTGGCGCACGTGAAGAACCCGGGCGACCGCTTCCTGTTCGAGCTGGGCGAGACTTCGGTGATCGTGGTGCGCACCAAGGATGGCGCGATCAAGGCGTTCCACAACACCTGCACCCATCGCGGCGCCAAGTTGTGTGATGGTGCCGGGAAATCTGCTCGGCTGGTATGCCCCTACCACCAGTGGACTTTCGCGCTCGATGGCAAGCTGCTGGCGGCGCGCAATATGCCTGAGGAGTTCGACAAGGCGGAATACGGCCTACGTCCGGTGGCGCTCGAAAACATCGGCGGACTGATCTTCCTCTGTCTTTCAGACAATCCGCCGCCGATCGACCGCGTGAAGGCCGATATCGAAGAGCAGATCGCGATCTACGACATGACCAAGCTCAAGGTGGCGGTGCAGGATGACCTGATCGAGCCCGCCAACTGGAAGCTTGTGATGGAAAACAACCGCGAGTGCTATCACTGCGATGCGAGCCATCCCGAACTGATGAAGTCGCTTTCGACGTACGGCTTCGGCAAGGGCCTGCCCGAGGACGGCGAGAACGATGTGGTCGATGACGCTGATTTCGATGCCATGCTGGAGGCGCAACGCCAGCGCTGGCAGGAACTGGGCATCTATCACGATCTCGTCGAGTTTCCCGACAACTGGTGGCACCGCGTTGCGCGCCTGCCGCTGGCGAACGGCGCGGTGACGCAGACGCTCGACGGCAAGCCCGCGAGCAAGAAGCTGATCTGGCCGCATGGGGACCAGGAGCAGACCAGCCTTTCGGTCTGGACCCAGCCCAATTCCTGGCACCACTTCTGCTGCGATCACGTGGTGACGTTCTCGCTCACCCCGCTCGGGCCGGACAAGACGCTGCTGCGCACCACCTGGCTCGTGCACGAAGATGCTGTTGAAGGCGTCGACTACGACGTCGATAACCTCGCCGCAGTGTGGCGCGCGACCAACGCGCAGGACAGCCATCTTTCGGCGGTCAACCACGCCGGGATCAAGGGCGATGGCTATCGTCCTGGCATGTATTCGGTCGAGGAGAAGCTGGTGGACGCGTTCAAGGCCTTCTACGTCGAGCGCAGCCGTGCAGCTCTGGGGATCGACTGACAATGAAGCGGTTTTCCGGTTTCAATCTGATCGGCGAGGCGTTTCGCAGCCATCAGGGCTGGCCCGAGCACTGGCCCGACAAGGCGCCCAAGCCGCGCTACGACGCGATAATCGTTGGCGCGGGCGGGCATGGCCTTGGCGCGGCCTATTACCTTGCGAAGAAGTACGGCATCACCAATGTCGCGGTAATCGAGAAGGGCTGGCTGGGCGGTGGCAACACCGGCCGCAACACCACGATCATCCGCTCGAACTACCTCTACGACGAGAGCGCGCACCTCTACGACCACGCGGTAAAGCTGTGGGACGGGCTCAGCCAGGAGCTCAACTACAACATCATGTATTCCAAGCGCGGCGTGTTGATGCTCGCGCACAATGTGCATGATGTGCAGAGCTTCAAGCGGCACATCCATGCCAACCGGCTCAACGGCGTCGACAACGAATGGCTGACCCCGGAAGAGTGCAAGGCCTATTGCCCGCCGCTCGATATCTCGCCGCGCACGCGCCATCCGGTGCTGGGCGGCGCGCTGCAGCGGCGCGGCGGCACCGCGAGGCATGACAGCGTGGCCTGGGGCTATGCGCGTGCGGCCTCGGCGCTGGGCGTCGATATCATCCAGAACTGCGCGGTGACGGGCATCCGGCGCGGCGCGGACGGGGCCATCGAGGGCGTCGAGACCGAGCGCGGCTTCATCGCCTCGCGCCGGGTGGGTGTTTCGGCGGCGGGCAGCACTTCGCTGGTGATGAAGATGGCGGGCCTCGATTTCCCGCTGGAGAGCTATCCGCTGCAGGCGCTGGTTTCGGAGCCGGTCAAGCCGATCTTCCCCTGCGTCGTCATGTCGAACACGGTGCATGCCTATATGAGCCAATCCGACAAGGGCGAACTCGTCATCGGCGCGGGCACCGACCAGTACACCAGCTATTCGCAGCGCGGGGCGTTCCATATCGTGGAGCACACGCTGGCGGCGATCTGCGAGATATTCCCGATCTTCACGCGGATGCGCATGCTGCGGACCTGGGGCGGTATTGTCGACGTCACGCCGGATCGTTCACCGATCCTCGGCAAGACGCCGGTCAAGGGGCTCTATGTGAACTGCGGTTGGGGCACCGGCGGGTTCAAGGCGACCCCGGGTGCGGGCGATCTGCTTGCCTATACCATCGCGCATGATGAGCCCCACCCGATCAACGCGCCCTACAATCTCGACCGGTTCCGCAATGGCCGGCTGATCGACGAGGCGGCAGCGGCCGCCGTCGCGCACTGAGGCACGAGACATGCTGCTGATTCACTGCCCCTATTGCGAAGAGGCGCGGCCCGAGGTCGAGTTCGTCTATGGCGGCGAGGCGCATATCGCGCGGCCCGTCGATCCTTCGACCTATTCGGACGCCGAGTGGGAAAAGCTCCTCTACATCCGCAACAACCCGCGCGGGCGGCACCATGAGCGCTGGCGGCACACGCATGGCTGCGGGCGCTTCTTCAATGCGGTGCGCGATACGGTGACGGACGTTTTTGAAACAACCTACAAGGCCGGGGAGCCGCGCCGATGAGCGGTTTCCGGTTGGCAGACGGCGGGCGGATCGACCGCCGCACGAAGCGCAATTTCACCTTCGATGGCAAGGCCCGCTGGGGCTATGCCGGGGACAGCCTCGCCTCCGCGCTGCTGGCGCAGGGGCAGATGCTGTTCGGGCGTTCGTTCAAGTATCACCGGCCGCGCGGCATTCTGGGCGCGGGCGTGGAAGAGCCCAATGCGCTGGTGACGGTGGATCGCGGCCCGGGCCGGGTAACGCCGAACCTGCGCGCGCCTTCGGTGGCGCTGCATGACGGCCTCAAGGCAACCAGCCAGAACCGCTTTCCGACGCTCAAGACAGACCTGATCGCGGTCAACAACGTCTTTTCCGCCTTCTTCCCGGCGGGGTTCTACAACAAGACCTTCATGTGGCCGCGCGCGGCATGGGAGAAGGTCTACGAGCCGATCATCCGCCGCCTTGCGGGTCTGGGTGACAGCCCGACAACGCGCGATCCCGATCACTATGACGCGACTTATGCGCATTGCGAAACGCTGGTCGTCGGCGCGGGGCCCGCGGGCATTGCTGCCGCGCTGGAAGCGGCAGCCAATGGCGGCCGGGTGTTCCTGATCGATGAGCAGGAAGAGATCGGCGGCGGCGCGCTCAGCGATCCGGCGCAGTGGGCGTGGCTGGCCGAAGCCTCGGCCAAGCTGGCGGCGATGGACAACGTTACCGTCCTCTCGCGCACGACGGCAATCGGCCACTATCACCAGAACTTCGTCGTCGCGGCCGAGCGGCTGACCGACCATCTGCCGGTGGACGGGGCGCATGGCCCCCGCGAGAAACTGTGGCGCATCCGCGCGGGCGAAGTCGTTCTCGCCATGGGCGCGATCGAGCGGCCGCTGGTGTTTGAGGGCAACGATGTGCCCGGCGTGATGCTCGCGAGCGCAGCGAAGACCTTTGCGCTGCGCTATGGCGTTGCGGTGGGGCGCAAGGTCGTGGTCATGGCGGTGCATGACAGTGGTTGGCGCGATGCGCTCGCGCTTCATGCGGTGGGCGTGCCGATTGCGGCAATTGTCGACATCCGGCGCGATGTTGCGGCAGACCTGATCGAAGGCGCGCGTGCGGCGCGGATCGCCTGCTATCAGGGCTATGCGGTGACGGGTGTTTCCGGTGGCCAGGCGGTGAACGGCGTGACGATAGCGCTCGCGGGCGTCGGCAAGGGCCAGAAGCTGGAATGCGACGCCATGCTGATGGCTGGCGGCTGGACGCCCACGGTCCACCTCTGGAGCCACGCCAAGGGCACGCTGCGCTGGGATGAAAACTGGGGCGCGTTCCTGCCTGACAAGACGCATGAGAACCTGCGCTGCGTCGGTGCCTGCGCGGGCGATTGGGACTTCGGCAAGGGCCTCTCCGTCGGGCTGCTGCCCGCGCCAAAGCCGCTGCATGAAAGCAAGGCCTTCGTCGATTTTCAGAACGACGTGAAGGCGCGCGATATCGGTCTGGCGGTGCAGGAGGGCTTCCGCTCGATCGAGCACATCAAGCGCTACACCACCAACGGCATGGCGACCGATCAGGGCAAGACCTCGAACCTCAATGGTTTGCAGATCGCCTCGGGCGTGCTCTCGCGGCCGGTCACCGAGATCGGCCTGACGACGTTCCGCCCGCCTTACACACCGCAGAGCTTCGGCGCGATGCTGGGGCATCACAAGGAGGCGCTGTTCCAGCCCTTGCGCAAGACGGCGATCGACGACTGGGCGGCGGATCACGACGCGGTCTACGAGAACGTCGCGCAGTGGCGGCGTGCGCGGTACTTCCCGCAGGGCAGCGAGGACATGAACGCAGCGGTCGCGCGCGAGTGCCGCACGGTGCGCTCTGCGGTCGGCGTGTTCGATGCCTCGACGCTCGGCAAGATCGAGGTAGTCGGTCCTGATGCGGCGGAATTTCTCAACCGCATGTACACGAACCCGTGGAAGTCGCTGGAGCCGGGTCGGTGCCGCTACGGCCTGCTGCTGGGCGAGCATGGGTTCATCATCGACGACGGCGTTTCGGCGCGGCTTGCGCCAGACCGCTTCCACCTGACGACCACCACCGGCGGCGCAGCGCGCGTGCTGAACATGATGGAGGACTACCTCCAGACCGAGTGGTCGGACCTCGATGTCTGGCTCACCAGCACGACCGAGCAGTGGTCCGTGATCGCGGTGCAGGGCCCCAAGGCCCGCCGGGTGATCGCGCCGCTGGTCGAGGGGATCGACCTTTCGCCGGAAGCGTTCCCGCATATGTCGGTGCGCGAGGGTCATATCTGCGGCGTGGAAACGCGGCTGTTCCGTGTGAGCTTCACCGGCGAACTGGGCTTCGAAGTCAATGTGCCGGCCGAGCATGGCCGCATGGTGTGGGAAGCGATCTGGGCCGAGGGGCAGAAGCACGGCGCAGTCGCCTACGGCACCGAGACGATGCACGTGCTGCGCGCCGAGAAGGGCTTCATCATCGTCGGGCAGGATACCGACGGGACGGTGACGCCGGACGATGCCGGCCTTGGCTGGGCGGTCGGCAAGAAGAAGCCCGATTTCGTCGGCAAGCGCTCGCTGGCGCGGCCCGATATCGTCGCGCCGGGGCGCAAGCAGCTGGTGGGCTTGCTCACCGATGATCCGCAGGCGGTGCTGGAGGAAGGCGCGCAGATTGTGGCCGATCCCAATCAGCCCGTGCCGATGAAGATGATCGGGCATGTGACGTCATCCTATCACAGCGCGACGCTCGGCCGCTCCATCGCGATGGCGTTGGTGGCTGGTGGCCGCGACCGGATGGGCGAGACGTTGCACATTCCGATGCCGGGCGGCGTGATCAGCGCCAAGGTCGTCGCGCCGATGTTCTATGATGCCGAAGGGAGCCGCCTGAATGGTTGAGATCGCAGAAATCGCGGTTTCGGCGGCAGAGCTGAAGCTGGGCACAGAGCCGGTTGAGGCTGCGGGCGTGCGGGTGTCGCTGGCGGACGGCAAGGTCCGCTATTCGATGCGCGCGCGCGATCCGGCGGTGCTGGAGGGCGTGCTGGGGCGTTCGCTTCCCCGCAAGATCGGCGACACTGATGCGGGCATCGCCTGCCTTGGGCCGGACGAATGGTATGTCGTGCTGCCCGATAACTTCGACCTGCCACGCGGTGAGGGGCTGCCAGTCAGCGTGGTCGATGTGTCCTCGCGCGCGCTCGGCCTCGTCCTCGAAGGCCCGGGCGCTCTGGCGGTGCTTTCCAGCGGCTGCCCGCTGGATCTGGCGAAGATGAGCGTCGACCGCGCAACGCGGACGGTGTTCGAGACCGTGGAGATCGTGGTCTGGCGCGAGGCGGAGGACCGCTGGCATGTGGAAGTCTGGCGCAGCTTTGCGACCTGGCTGTGGCATGCGTTTGTTGCCGCGATGCATGGGTCGGCGAAATGAGTGATGCAGCGCTGAAGGAGGAGCTGGCCTATCTTGGGATTGAGTGGTCAATTCTCGAGCATGAGGCTGTTTTCACTGTTGAGGAAAGCCTTGCCATCCATGATGCGCTGCCGGGTGGGCACACCAAGAACCTGTTCCTCAAGGATAGCGGCGGCCAATTTTGGCTGGTGACGGTCGAGCATTCCAAGCGTGTCGATCTGAAAGCGCTGGCCGGAGCGATCGGCGCGAAGAAGCTGAGCTTCGGAAAGGCCGAAGACATGACGGCCCACCTCGGCGTAACTCCCGGCTCGGTCACACCGCTTGGCGTCAGGTGTGACATCTTGAACGAGGTGCGGGTCGTGCTGGACGAGGACCTCGCCGCGGAAGACATGGTGTACGTCCATCCGATGCGCAACACGGCAACAATCGGCTTATCCGGGGCCGATCTGCTGCGTGTTCTGGACTACTACAAGCACGAGCCGCTGATCGCCGCCATCCCGGAGCGGGCTCCGGCCGATCCGGCATGACTGTCTCGACCTTCGAGCTGTTCAAGATCGGCATCGGGCCTTCGAGCTCGCATACCGTAGGGCCGATGGTCGCGGCGCGGCGGTTCGGGCTGCTGCTGGAAGAGCGCGGGCTGCTGGCCGGCACGCGCCGGGTCGAGGTAGATCTCTACGGCTCGCTGGCGCTCACGGGGAAGGGGCATGCCTCCGATACTGCGGTGCTGCTGGGGCTGATGGGCGAGACGCCGTCGGTGATCGATATCGATGCGGCGCCCGCGAAAATCGAAGCCGTCCATGCTGCCGGGCAGATCGATCTGCTCGGCCATCACCGTGTGCGGTTCGCGCCTGCCGACGATCTCCATTTCCATCAGCGCGAGCGGCAGCCGTTCCACAGCAATGCCATGGCGCTGACGGCGTTCGGGGCGGATGACAGCGTGCTGCTGCGGCGGTTCTACTATTCGGTGGGCGGCGGTTTCGTGCTCGACGAGGACGAGGCGGGCCGCAATGCACCTGCAGGCGATACCGCGCCGGTCCCATACCCCTTCACCACCGGCGATGAACTTGTCGCCATGGCAGGTGAGGCCAGGCTTTCGATTGCCGACCTCATGCTGGCGAACGAGACGGCGCTGCGCCCGCTTGCCGAAGTGGAGGCAGGGCTCGATCTGCTCGCCGATACGATGGCGGCCTGTATCGATCGCGGCACATCGCAGGGCGGGGTGCTGCCGGGCGGCCTCAGGGTAAAGCGCCGGGCCCAGGCCATCGCGGCGGAACTGGTCGCGCGCCAGCAGGCAGCGCTGAGCGATCCGCTGGTGGTGCTCGACTGGATCAACCTCTGGGCCATGGCAGTCAATGAGGAGAACGCGGCAGGCGGCCGTGTGGTGACCGCGCCGACCAATGGCGCGGCGGGGATCATCCCGGCGGTGCTGCGCTATTACGAGCGCTGCTATCGCGGCGACACGGCCGGGCGGCGCGTGTTCCTACTGACGGCAGCGGCCATCGGCGCGCTGTACAAGCGCAATGCCTCGATCTCGGGCGCCGAAGTCGGCTGTCAGGGCGAAGTCGGCGTCGCCTGTTCGATGGCGGCGGCGGGGCTGACGGCGGTGCTGGGCGGCACCAACGCGCAGATCGAGAACGCCGCCGAAATCGGCATGGAGCACAATCTCGGGCTCACCTGCGATCCGGTCGGCGGCCTTGTCCAGATCCCCTGCATCGAACGCAATGCGATGGGCGCGGTGAAGGCGATCGATGCCTCGCGCCTCGCGCTGCTGGGCGATGGGCAGCATATGGTCAGCCTCGACAAAGTGATCGAGACGATGCGCCAGACCGGTTTCGACATGCGCGACAAGTACAAGGAAACCTCGCAGGGCGGGCTCGCGGTCAACGTCGTCGAGTGCTGAGGGTTGCTCTGGTCCGGGACCGCAGTTGATGACATTCTCAACGCATCTGCTCCCGTCATTTCGTCATTGCGAGCGTAGCGAAGCAATCCAGAGCCGTCGTGTTCTGCCGCTCTGGATTGCTTCGCTACGCTCGCAATGACGATGGTGGGGATAAAGTTCCAACCTGGGGATTCGACAGCGTGCAGCCTGCTTGATACGACTTAGGACAAATGTTCAGGGTTGGGGGTAACGACATGGCTGTTTCGCGCATCGGCAAGGGGCTTTGGAGCGGACTGATTGCGGCGACACTGGCGCTGCCGGCGGGCAATGCCTGGGCCAAGGAAGCGGTCGACCTCATTCTCCACCACGCCCAGGTCATCACGGTAGACCGGGCCTTCACGCTGAAGACGGCGGTGGCGGTGAAAGGCGAACGTATTGTCGCGGTGGGCGGCGAGGAGCTGCTTGAGGCTTATTCGGCGCCCAAGATGATCGATCTCGGCGGGCGCACCCTGATGCCCGGCTTCACCGATACGCACGTCCACCCCAAGCCCGTTTCGCCCAATGATATCGCGGTGGAAACCGCCAAGAGCATTACCGAAGTACAGGCCATGCTGCGCGCCAAGGCGAAGCAGCTGGGGCCGGGCAAGTGGATCACCGGCTATGGCTGGCAGGAATCGAACTTTGCCGAGAAGCGCAACTTGTCGCGCGCCGATCTTGATGCGGCGGCGCCGAACAATCCGGTCGCCTTGCTGCGCGCCGGTTCGCACTCGGCTGCCTACAATTCGGCGGCGTTCAAGATCGCCAAAGTGGACCGCAACACGCCCGATCCCGCCACCGGCCTGATCGAGCATGACGCTGCGGGGGAACTCAGCGGCATCATCCGCGAGCGCATGGACATTGTTTCGAAGTTCATTCCCGATCCCGGCTGGGCGGCAATGCGCGGGCCGACGATCACCTGGCTCAAGGAGATGCTCGCGCTGGGTATCACCAGCCTCCACGATGCCAGCGGCACCATCGACGACGAGCCCGCTGACAAGGGCGGCACTACCAGCAAGGACCTCGATCCGCTGTGGGGCCAGTCCAACATGACCTGGAAGCGCGCGAGAGAGATCTACGCGGCGATGGGCAATGAGCTGCCGCGCATCACGATGTATATCATCCATCCCGGCGCCGAGCGGCTCAAGGCCTTCCCCTATCACACCGGTTATGGCGACAATCACCTGCGGCTCGGCGCGATTGGCGAGAACGCGGTCGACGGCGGATTCACAGGGCCGACTGCATGGCTGCTGGCGGACTACAAGGGCCAACCGGGCTTTCGCGGCAAGGGCCGCTTTACCGACGCGCAGCTGCAGGAACTGGTCGACAGTGCGGCCAAGCTGGGCTGGCAGATGGGCCTTCATGCCATCGGCGATGCCGCCATCGTCCAGACGATCAAGGCCTATCACAATGCGCTGACCACGATCCCCGATCCCGCGCATGGCCCCAACGACCGGCGCTGGTTCACCGACCATTTCACGATCATGCCGCCCGACGACACCATGGCGACGATGGCGCAGGATCACGTGATGATCGCGCAGCAGCCCAACTTCCTCTACAATCTCGATGATCGCTATTCCGCGCTGCTCGACGATTGGCGGCTGGCGCACAACAACGCAATTTCCACCCCGGTCAAGAAATTCGGCCTGTTCATGGCTTTCAGCAGCGACAATCTGCCGATTGGTCCGCTTGTCGGGCTCTATGCCGCCGTTACTCGCAAGGGGCCGACCGGCGCGGTGCGCGGGGCGGAGGAAGCCGTGTCCCGCCAGGAGGCGATCCGGATGTACACCGCGAACGGGCCTTATCTCTCGTGGGAGGAGAACGAGAAGGGCACCCTCGAGGCTGGCAAGCTGGCGGACATGATCGTGTTGCCCTTCGATCCGCTGACCGCGCCGGAGGAGACATTCCTCACCGGCAAGGTCGACATGACCTTCCTCGGCGGGAAGCTCGTCTACAAGCGCGCGGGCAAATAGGGACCGCGCGGTTCGGCCAATATCAAAATTCTATGGCCATCGCGCAAAGGGTGCTTCCGGTCTGGCCCGCAATTCCGCAGAGAATGGCAGGTAAAGGAGAGATCCCATGCAGGCACCCTATATCCTGGCGCTCGATCAGGGCACGACCTCGACCCGCTGCATCGTGTTCGATGCGGCGGCCACGCCCGTAGCCGTTGCGCAGCGCGAATTTGCGCAGCACTATCCGGCTTCGGGCTGGGTCGAGCATGATCTCGAGGACATCTGGCAGGATGCCGTCACGGTGCTCCGAGATGCGGTCGCCAAAGCCGGGATTGACGTGGCCGATATTGCTGCGATCGGCATCACCAACCAGCGCGAAACCGTGGCGGTATGGGAGCGCGCAAGCGGCAAGCCGGTTCACCGCGCGATCGTGTGGCAGGACCGGCGCACCGCCGATACCTGTGCAAGGCTCAAGGCGGACGGGGCCGAGCCGCTGTTCGCCGCCAAGACTGGCCTTCTGCTCGATCCCTATTTCTCGGGCACCAAGCTTGCGTGGATTCTCGACGAAGTCGTCGGCGCGCGCGCGGCGGCGGAGCGGGGCGAGCTCGCCTTCGGCACCATCGATTGCTTCCTCCTCTCGCGCCTTACGCGCGGCAAGGTCCATGCGACCGATCCGACCAATGCCTCGCGCACCTTGATGTTCGATATCGGCGCGCAGGCTTGGGACGAGGAGCTTCTTCGCCTGCTGCGCGTGCCGGCCTCGGTGCTTCCCGAAGTTCACGACAATTCGTACATCTTCGGTGAATCCGATCCCGCGATCCTCGGCCGCGCGATCCCGATCGCCGGCATGGCTGGCGACCAGCAGGCGGCCCTTTTCGGGCAGGCCTGCTTCCGTCCGGGCATGACCAAATCGACCTATGGTACCGGCGCCTTTGCGCTCATGAACATCGGCGGCAAGCCCATCGCCTCTAAGAGCCGCATGCTGACGACCGTGGCGTACCGCCTGAACGGGCAGCCGACCTATGCGCTCGAAGGCGCGATCTTCGTGGCCGGGGCGGCGGTCAAGTGGCTGCGCGACGGCCTCAAGATCATCACTCACGCCTCCGATACCCAGGATATGGCAGTGCGCGTGCCTGACAATCACGGCGTCTATATGGTCCCCGCCTTCGTGGGCCTCGGCGCGCCGCACTGGGACCCCGATGCGCGGGGGCTGATCTGCGGGCTCACGCTCGATGCGGGTCAGGCGCATATCGCCCGTGCCGCACTCGAATCAGTCGCCTACCAGACGCTCGACCTGATCAACGCGATGCGCGAGGATGCCGGGCCCGATGCCCCGGCGCTGAGGATCGATGGCGGCATGGCGGCCAACGACTGGCTCGGCCAGTTCCTCGCCGACGTGCTGGTGGCACCGGTGGAGCGGCCGGTGAGCGTCGAGACGACTGCGCTGGGTGCAGCTTTCCTGGCGGGCCTCGCCACGGGCGTGTGGAGCGACCTTGACGCGCTGGAGCGCACCTGGGGCTGCGATCGCCGCTTTGATCCGGCAATGGACGCACAGCTGCGGTCCAGCCTGGTTGCCGGATGGCACAAGGCTGTGGCCCGCACGCTGCTCTGACGGCGGTGGGCGGGTGTTGCTTTTTAGACACACTTCTTGTGTCATATTGCTGCATCGCAGCGTGATCTGGGGATAAAGCGGGGCTTTATTGCAGATATCCGACAAATCCAGCGAACAGAAACCTTGCTGACTCAAATCAACGTCACCGGGGCGCCGAAACCCAAGGGCTTCGGAAAGCAACACGACGATGATCGGCAAGCTTTTTCGCACCGGCTTTGTAGCAATGCTTCATGCCATCTTCAGTCTTTCGGTCGCGGCCGCGCCCGGGCCGGATCCTGCACCGATGGAGCACGCAAGGCTTCTCGGCGCGCTTCAGCTTCAGGGTGAGGTGTTCCATGTGCAGGGCCTTGCGCTGGGCCCCACACGGATCTGGATCACCTCGGTCGATCACGGCACCAACAGGGCGTGGCTGCATGAGTTTGATCGCGCGACGGGCCGGTTCCTGCGGCGCCTCGAGCTGACCGACGGGGTGCGTTACCATCCCGGCGGTCTCTCGCTGTCGGGCGGTTCACTGTGGGTGCCGGTGGCGGAGATGAGGGCGAACAGCTCGGCCGTGCTGGTCGAGATCGACGCCGCGACGCTCACGGTGCGCCGCCGCATCGCGGTTGCCGATCACATCGGCTGCGTCGCGGCATCGGGCGACAGGCTGGTGGCGGGCAACTGGGACAGCCGGCTGCTCTATGAGATCGATCTGCGGCGCGGCGTGCCGGTGCGCGTTGTGCCCAATCCTTCCGCAACCCACTACCAGGACATGAAGTTCGTCGGCGAACAGCTGGTTGCCGGAGGAAACACCAGTTGGCTCAGCGGCACGGTGGATTGGATCGACACGCGCACCATGAAGCTCACGCGCAGCATCAAGGCTGGGTCGATCGGTCCGGTGCGGCCCTTCGGGCGCGGCGGGCCGTGGACCGGCGAGGGCATGGCGATCGAGGGGCGCGAGCTGTACGTTCTGCCTGAGGATGGCCCCAGCCGCGTGTTCCACTTCGAGCTGGACGCCTGAGGACTCAGGCGGCGAGCCAGGCTGCAGCGCGGGCCAAGTCTTCGGGCGTATCCACATCGAGCGCGAGCATGGGGTCAAGTGCCACGGCGGCCGCACCGTTGAGCCGCGCCGCGCCGCCGCGATCGCCCGCCAGCGCCGTCAGGGCGGCGAAGTGGCGCGCGCCGAAGATCGCAGGGGGCATGATCGTGCCTTGCGCCTCCGTCGCGATGCGGTCCCCATCGAACGCGGCAACGAGCGCGCGGATGTGCTCCGCAGGCACGAGCGGCATGTCCGCCAGCGCGACCAGCACCGCGCGCGCACCGTCGGCCTGCGCGGCAGCGACGCCGAGCGCTAGCGAGCGCGATTGGGGGGCGCCAGGCGGATCGAGCGGCACTGCACGATAACCGAGCTCCGACAGATCAGGCACGTCCGGGCCGATAACGGCGAGGCGAAACGCAAATGGGAGCGCGCCGAGCATGGCGGCGGCATGGTGCGCGAGCGGATGTCCGGCGAGCGGTGCCTTTAGCTTACCCCCACCGAAGCGCGTGCCTTGCCCGCCAGCGAGCAGGACCAGCGCCAGACCGGCAAAGCCTGGTTCAGCGGCGGCTGGGCACACGGGGGGCGGCATCGGGCCGGGCGCTGCTGCCCGGCGCGCGGCCGCTCCACCCGGGCAGGCCAGCGCAGGCCTGATAGTCCTGCACCAGTTCGCCCAGGATCGAGAGGGCGAGTGTCGCCGGATCACGCGTCGCGGGAATGAGGCCGATCCCGCCGCGCAAGGCATCAAGCCGGGCCTGCGGGATGCCCATCGACTGGAGCCCTTCAAGCCGGGCGCGGTGCGTGCGCGCGCTGCCTACGGCGCCGTGATAGTAGCCCTCCTGCGCCAGCGCGTGGGGAAGCAGCAGCTCCTCCCAGTCGTGATCGTGGAACAGGAAGACGAAAGCGGTCCACGGATCGCCCGCCAAAGCTGGCAGAGCGGTGCGGCTGGCAATCAGGTTCACCCCCGGCTCTGCGGCTGCGTGGTGATCACTGGCAGGTGCATAGGCCTCGACAGCGAGGCCATAAGCGCGGGCGAGGCGGACAAGTGCGGTGAGGTCCTCACCATGGCCTAGCGCGACCAGCCGAAGCGGCGGGGCAAAGCCGCGCAGAAAACCGGAGGCGCCGGGCGCATCGGCCCATGCAAGGCCGCTCTCGCCAATTCGCAGCGAAGCCGAGCCGCGCTGGTCCAGCCGGGTAAGAACGTCGGCCAGGAGTGCGGTGTCGGGGCGCGGCGTGAACTGAAGATCGATGCCGCCACCGCAGGGCAGGCGGATATCGAGATAAGGTGAGCCGACGCCGTAGCGCACCGTGCGGCCCTGATTTGCCGCCAGAGTCTCCAGCGCTTCGGCGATCACCGCCGCCTCGATGCAGCCTCCGGAGAACGAGCCGGCATGGCGGCCATCGGCGAGCACTGCCATCTGCGCGCCGACCCCGCGCGAGGAAGCGCCTTCGATGCCGGTGAGGGTGACAAGGACGCCATCGACATTGTCCGCCGCGCCCGAGACGAGCAGGCCGAGAATGCTGCGATCATCGTGCGCAATCACGCGCGGACGCCCCTCATTGCGCCGAGCCGGGGAATTGCAGCCGCAGCGAGGCAGGCGCGCGGCACTTGCGGATCGCCTCATTCGCCAGCCGCAGCCGCTCTGCGGCGAGTGAGCCGCTGGTGAGCGGGAACTGCCGCTCGCGGGTCACTTCATCAGCAGTGAAGGGTTTGGTACCCGCAGGCGCACTCTTGCCGCCGAGCACGAAGACCACGTAGTTCATGAGGTCGGCCAGCTGGGCATTGTCGGTCAGCCGGCTGTGCGCAACATTGGGCAGGCGCAGCAGATAGGCGCGCGATTCCGGCGTGCACATGAACCAGCCGACGCGGTCCTTGATTTCAGGCAGATGCGCCGGGACCGTCGAGCCGCGCACCCCGTGACAACCGGCGCACTGCTCGATGAAATCGCTCTGCGCGAGTTCCGGATCCTGCATCATCGGGCGCACGGCCGCAGGGATATCAGGCGAATGATTGTCCGGCTCGGCCGCGCGGAGCGTGCTGAGTGACAGCGCACCGAGCAGGGCAGCGGCGGCGATCAGGACTGCGCTTGTCTTCATGCGCTTGCTCATAGCCCTGTCTGCCGCGCCCTGAAACCCCCGGACCGCCCGAATGTCAGGCCGTACCGACGAGTACGGCAGTCGAGCAGTGGTACTCCATGCTCGTCGTGCCGAAGCACCAGATCACGTCGTTGTTGAGCTGCGGCACGTAAAGCTGCGTCTCGCGGTCAGTGCCGTCGCAATCGCACTTGTTGCAGTAGGCCTTGCCGCAGCAATCGCGGTAGGCGATCAGATAGGCGCGGCCGTCGTCGGGATTGATGCAGGTGCCCACCCACGAAACCGGCGAGTGCTCGGCGCCCGGAGGGCAGCGATTGACCGCGCCGCCGCAGCACGAGCACAGCGAGCCGTCGATCGCGCAATAGCGCCAGTACGTGCACTTGGTGTCGTCCGTCGACTGCGCGTTGCGGGCGAAGGTCGTCTTCGCCTCGGGCGAGCGGTCGGGCTTTGCCGCACTCGCGCGGCTGACCGGGAGAAGCGGGAAGGCAGGCGCTGCGACGAGGGCGAGGCCGAGCCGGGCGAGAATGCCGCGGCGCGAGGTCCCGCCGGCAAAGCGGCGGAGCAGCTTTTCGCCCATGGCGTCGGGATTGAAGGTCTTCATGAGCTTGTCCCCTGTTATGCGCTGGAACCGTGTTCGTTGAAATGAATGAGGGCGATCAGTTTGCGACAGCCTTGAGCTTGCCGATGTAGTCCTGCACCGAGCCGATGCCCATTTCATGGGCGATGACCAGGCTTTCGAGGTGCTCCCGGCTGTTGACGAGCCCCTTCGAGAGAATGGTGCCATGCTCGTCCATCAAAACCGCATAAGGCAGCTTGGCCACTTCATAGGCCTGGCCGACATCGGGGCCATTGATGAACGGATAGGCGGCGAGACCTTGCTGCGCGATCATCTCGCGCTGCACCGAAACCTCATCGTCGCCGATGAAGATGAGTTGCACGCGCTCATCGCGGGCGAAGGACTTGGCCATCGGAATGAGGTTCTTGCACAGCGGGCAGGAGGCCGAGACGAACATCAGGAGCCGGAGCGGCACGCCGTGGAGGTGGCCGCCGACCGTTGTCTTGACCCCGTCGATGGTGGTGACCGGGATGGCGGCAGCACTGCTGCCGACCGCCGGGCCCGCCGCGGTGGTGAGGGCGCCGGCCGGAGCAACGCGCATGTGCAGCACGCCGACCTGCCGGGCGAGCGCCAGTACGGCGACCCCCAGCAGCAGGATCACGATCCAGGACAGAACCGTGGAGACGAGCAGGGAAAGCAGCATCGGTTACCTCCGCGGGGTGGCCAGCGGCGATGCCGCAAGCGCCCCGATGGCGTTGAAAAGCTGAACAATGACGAAGACCGCAAGGCCACCGGCAAAGGCGATCGCAAGCTCTGCCGTGCCGGGCGCGGGCACGGTGCCCGGGCTCAGCAGCGGCACGAGCAGCGCGGCGAGGACCAGATTGCGCGAAACCAGCAGCCAGCTCAGCTGCTGACGAAGTTGCGAGCGCCCGCAGCCGCAATCAATTTGGCTGCGTCCCCGCAGGATATTGATGCCCATGGCCGCCGCAAAGACGATCAGGAGCGCTATCGCCGCGAGTGCGGCCAGCCAGTGCCGGCTGAGCAAAAGGCCCGCGCCGACCATGATTTCCGCCGGAGCAAGTAGCAGCGCGGCGGGTGCAACAAGCGCCTCGGGCAAGAGGCGATAGTTGGCGATCACGCCGGACAACAGCTCGCGGTGGCGAAGTTTGGCCAGCGCGGCCTGGAGGAACACCAGTCCGACGCCCATCGCACCGGCAGCAGCGAGCACACCAAGCCCGGCTGTTCCGATGGCGCCAAAAGTGATGACCTCCGGAGCGCTCACTGCGGCTCGACCGTCCTGAGCACGCCGCCGGCCGACTTCTCGAGCTTGAACTTCTCTGCGCCGGTCTTGGCGTCGAGAATGTACAGAGCGCCGCTCTCGCCCGACAGAACGAGCTTGGGATTGGCTTCCTGCGTCACCGCGATGGCGCTGGCCGGATCCTCGAGCGGGATGCGCTTGACGACCTTCTTGGCCGCAACATCAAGTTCCCACACCTCGGTGCCGGGTTCCTTGTGTGTCCAGTATTCGCCGGGGTGCATCAGCACATAGGCATGGCCGGTGGCGAGATGCAGCGCGAGGCCCTGACGGGCGCCCGGGTACCAGTGGACGTCGAGCGGCTTGGTGTCGGCAGGTGATACGCCGGCGGCGGCCTGAATCGTGAAGGGGGCCGAAACAGTCGGCGTGGCGCCGAGTGCGGCAGTGAAGACCTGGCCGGTGTAGGTCAGGAACACGGCCTGCTTCTTGGCCTGATCGTAGCCGAAGTTGTCGAAGATCGGATCGTTCGTGGCCGAGAAGAACGGCGCCGTGCGGGTGATCTCCGGCTTGGCGCCACCGGTCTTGACCGTAGCGAGCGAGCCGTCGGAGCAGAGCGCCGAGAAGCCGACGCCCGGAACCGGCATCAGGCTGGCGCAGCCGGGCAGTTCGATCTTCTTGACGAACTTGCCCTTCGCCAGATCCACCATGTTGACCGACGAGGCCGGGTCAAGATTGTAGACATAGGCCGTCTTGCCCTCGTCACTGATGACGAAGTTGAACTTGCGGCCGCCGATCAGGATGCGTCCGGGAATGGTGATCTCGGTCTTGAGCTTGAGCGTCGCCGAATCATAGACCGTGATCATGTCCTGGCGCGTGCCGCGCCAACCCTTGGTCCAGATCGTTTCCGACACGTAGTAGGCCTTGCCAGCCGGATCGAGCGCGAGGTCGGACAGGGTCGAAGCTTCGACCATGCCGAGCATCTTGCCGGTCTCGGTATCGTAAATCGAGTTGCCGGGAACGACGAAGCCGCGCTCGACAAACACCCAGCTTGGCTTGGGTGCGGAAAGCGTGACCGCTTCGAGTTCCGGGTCGGTGGGCAGCGGATCGCTGGCCTGGGCAACCGAGGCGGTGCCGGCCAGAACCAGCGCGCATGCGGCGGCCGCCGTACGCCTGCCCATGGCGGAGAGCGATGATTTGCCCTGAACTTTCATCATCTTCATCTGGCCTGGCCCCTTTTGCCTGAAACGCATGAACCCAAGAGCACGATCGGTACCGCCGGTAGACCCCACGCCCCTGCCGGAACCCGGTTGAGAGGGGGCGGGCGAGGGCAAGCCGGCGCGCGTTGTGCGGTTGCGAGAAAGTTTTGACGAACGTCCAGTTTTAGTCAAGCGCTTTGTCCTGAAATTGTCGAAACATTGCAGGAGGCATCTTTGTGACCCCGGATCAGGCCTGCGGAGCAAGCTGCTCCGGCCGGATCTCGCGAGCCAGCGCGACAAGATGGTCTGCGGCAATCGCGGTGATCACAGGCATCTTGGCAGCCCATGGTTTCTCGAAGCCGAGGAATGGTGTTGTCCCTTCCATCGACGTGCTGATGTAGAGTGCAACGGTGTGCACTGCCTCGGGCGAGAGCGCCGGATTGAGTGCGGCAACCGCTTCTCCGATGAAATCGTGCACCCGCTGATAGAATGCGCGAACCCGGTCTGCGACGAAGGCGTTGTGGTTGGCCAGCGCCCAGAGTTCGGTGAACAGGCGCGTGGTGCGCTTGCCGGCGATATCATCGAGGCAGATCACGATGATCAGCCGCAAGCGCTCCTCGGCGCTGAGCTCGGGCTGACGCACGCGGCTCTCGAGGATCTTGTCATAGCTTTCGAGCAGCTCGTCGAGCATGATCTTGATGAGCATTTCCTTGCGCGGGAAATGATAGCTGACATTGCCGACCTTCATGCCGCTCGCGGTGGCGATTCGGCGGATGGTGAAAGCGCTCGCCCCCTCCTCGATCAGAACATCGTGCGCGGCCTTGAGAATCGCATCGACCGTTTCGGTGCCACGCGCATAAGTGCCGGGCCGCGGGCCAGAGACCATGGCCTCCTCGCCCTGAGGATCGGCCTCGCGCGGCATCGGCGCGAGCGTGGGGACATCGCCTGTCATCCCTTCGGCGTAGCACGCGCGGCCAACCCTCGCCAACCCCGACACCGGAACGCCCGCGCAGCGCAATGCGGCAACGCGGGCGGCAAATCGGCCTTGACGGATACTTGAAGATTGTACAAAATCCTTCTATTCAAATAAATTATTGAATTTATTGAGTTATTACTCGTTTTACACCGGAGGGATACGAGGCCGCTACCCGTCTGACCGGGCTAGCTCCAGAAATCCCCGCATTCGTCGTCCCGTGCGCCTCAGGCGCGCCGGCATCTCGAAAGGACCATCATGGCGATCTCGCTGACCGTGAACCGCAAGCCCCGGACCGTGGATGTCGAACCGGACAAGCCGCTGCTCTGGGTGCTGCGCGAGGATCTGGGCATGCCCGGCACCAAGTTCGGCTGCGGCGCAGGGCTTTGCGGGGCCTGCACCGTGATCCTGAACGGCGAGGCGGTGCGCTCTTGCCAGACGCCGCTCGCCGATGCGGCGGGCAAGCAGATCGTGACGATCGAGGGCGTGGCCGCGCTGCCGGTCGGCGCCAAGGTGGTCGAGGCGTGGACCGCGCTTGATGTGCCGCAGTGCGGCTATTGCCAGGCAGGGCAGATCATGTCGGCCACCGCGCTCCTTACCGCAACGCCGAAGCCCTCGGCCGACGAAGTGACCGCCGGAATGGCCGGAAACATTTGCCGCTGCGCCACTTACCTGCGCATCCAGAAAGCCATTGCCGAAGCCAGCAAGGCCATTGCCGGAGCCGCCGCATGAGCACGCTCGCAGTCAACCGCCGCTCGTTCCTCGTCGCCTCGCTGGCGAGCGGGGCAGCCCTTACGTTCGAGGCCAGGCTCGCGTTTGCGGCAACCGGCAAGGCCGAGCCCGCGATGCTCGGCGCCTTCATCACCATCGCGCCCGACAACACGGTCACGATCCTCGCCAAGAATCCCGAGATCGGGCAGGGCGTGAAAACCATGCTGCCGATGCTGATCGCCGAGGAACTCGACGTTGCGTGGAGCCAGGTGAAGATCCAGCAGGCCGACGAGAACCAGGACAAGTATGGTCCGCAATTCGCCGGCGGCAGCATGACCACACCGCTCAACTGGCTGCCCGCACGGCAGGCCGGGGCAGGCGCGCGGGCGATGCTCGTGGCCGCAGCGGCCCAGCAGTGGGGCGTTCCCGCCACGAGCCTGACGACGGGCGAGGGCATGGTGAAGCATGCCGCCAGCGGACGCTCGATCACCTATGCCGCGCTTGCGCCGGTCGCGGCAAAGATCGCTGCGCCCGATCTCGAGAAGGTGCCGCTGAAGTCGCCCAAGGATTTCAGGATCGTCGGCAAGGCGATGAAGGGCGTCGATACGCCCGCAATCGTGCGCGGCGAGCCGCTGTTCGGCATCGATGCCCATCCTGAAGGCATGCTCTATGCCGCCATGGTCAAATGTCCGGTGATCAGCGGGACGCTCAAGAGCTTCGACGACAGCGCGGTGCGCAAGGAGAAGGGCGTGCTGGCGGTGGTGGCTATCACTGACGGCGAGATCCCGGCGGGCAAGCACAATGCGGTGGCGGTGATTGGCGACAGCTGGTGGCGCGTGCACAAGGCGCGCGAGAAGCTGGCCGTCGAGTGGGAGACCGCCGGTTTCGACGGCTTCTCGACCGAGGGCTATACCGCGCAAGCCAAGGCGCTGCTGGGTGCCGCCCCGACCGCCGATCTGTTCAAGGCGGGCAATGCCGATGCGGCGCTTGCCAAGGCGGCCAAGGTGGTGACAGCGGACTACGCCTATCCCTTCCTCGCCCACGCCACGCTCGAGCCGCAGAACTGCACCGCGCTGTGGCATGCGGACGGCAAGCTCGAGTTCTGGGCGCCGACGCAGGATCCCGGCACTGCACGCGGCGATATCGCCAAGGTGCTGGGGATCGCTCCGGCCTCGATGACGATCCACATGACGCGTATCGGCGGCGGCTTCGGGCGGCGGCTGATGAGCGATTTCATGGTCCTCACCGCCTGCGTGGCGAAGGCCGTGCCGGGCCGTCCGGTCAAGCTGCTGTTTGACCGCACCGACGACATGCGCAACGACTACTACCGGCCTGCGGGTTGGCACCGCATGACGGCCGGGATTGATGCCGGCGGTGCGCTGGTGGCGCTGAAGGACCACTTCGTGACCTTCGGTGCGGGCGGGAAACCGGTGCGAGCCGCCGAAATGCGCGCGACCGAATTTCCCGGGCCGGTCTTGCCCGATGTGCATTTCGGAATGTCGTTCATCCCGACCAACCTCACCACGGGATGGCTTCGCGCGCCGACTTCGAATGCGGTGTCGTTCGTATTTCAGGGCTTCCTCGACGAAGTGGCCGAAGCGGCGGGCACCGACTTGCCCGAACTCATGCGCCGCACGCTCGGCGCGCAGCGTCAGCTGCCGCCCGAGCCGGATGACACGCCGTTCGACACCGGACGCGCGCGCGGCGTGATCGATGCCGTGTGCAAGTTCGCGGGCTGGACGGGCAAGCGTTCCGCCACCCCGGGCAAGGGGCGCGGATTCGGCTTCTACTTCAGCCACCGCGGCTATTTCGCCGAAGTGGTCGATCTCACCATTACCGATGGCAGCACGATCACGATCGACAAGGTCTGGGTCGCGGGCGATATCGGCAGCCAGGTGATCAATCCCCTGAACGCGGAGCACCAGATGCAAGGCGCGGTGATCGACGGCATCGCGCAGGCGCTGGTGTGGCAACCGATCGAGCAGAAGGCCGGTGCGGTGACGCAGGAAAACTTCGGCGATTTCCCGCTGATCCGCATCAACCAGACCCCGGGCGAAGTGGCGATCACCTGGGTGGTGACCGACAATCCGCCGACCGGCCTTGGCGAACCGACCCTCCCGCCCGTGATCCCGGCCATTGCCAATGCCATCCGCGACGCCACTGGCAAGCGGTTGCGCAATCTGCCGATGTCTCTGGCGTGATCTGATCCGGGCGCAGGCCTGATACTTCAAGGCCCCTCCCGTGCCGCGGGAGGGGCCTTTCTCATGTCTGGCCCATACACCTTCGTCATTCCCGCGCAGGCGAGAATCCCGAGCCGCCAAGCCTGCGTTGTCCGTATGGATTCCCGCCAGCGCGGGAATGACGAGGCGGTAGGGGAATGATGATGAGGATGTGCCTGCGGGATCGGGACGGAGGAGCAGTTCGCACAATCGGCTGCGGCAGACAGTCTGCAGGATACCGGGCAACCGGGCCTGACCACGCAAAAAAGCCCCCTGCTGCGTGAGCAGCAGGGGGCCAGGAAGCCTTTCGGCAGGGTAGAACTGTTTACCCGGTCAGACCGGAACTCAGTAGCGGTAGCCCAGCTTCAGGCCGAAGAACTGGGGCCTGATGATGAAGGTACGCGTGGAGCCTGCGCAGAACGTGATCGAGCAGAAGGTGTTGCGGGTCAACTGCCCGCGACGGTCGAACGCATTCTGGATGAAGGCGTCGATCGTCCAATGGTCCTTCTTGACGCCCGCGGCAAAGTCGAAGCTGACGAAGCCGGGGGTGTTGCCGTAGAGGGCGTTGTTTTCGACGTTGAGATCCTGTGTCGCACCGGTCTGGTAGAGCGCAGCACCCTGGATGTAGCCCTTCATCGAGCCGATATCGGTGTCATAGCGGATCGTGGTCGTGCCCTTGAACTTCGGCTGACGCGGCAAGCGGGTGCCATCGGCGGCGGCAACTGTAGGCGTGCCGATATTGGTACCGGCGTCGGGATCGCCGGTCACGATATTGCCGTTGGTATCGACGAAGGTGCCTGACGAGCAGGTGCTGAGCTGGGCGATGGTCTGCGCGGCGCGGTCGGCGACGAAGTTGCAGAAATCGCCCTTCAGCTTGCCGTCGTTGTAGGCGCCGCTGGTGGTGAGCGTGATCTTGCCGAGTCGCAGATCGGCATCAAACTCGATGCCCTTGACCTCGGCCTTACCGGCGTTGCCGGTATAGCCTGCGCCCTGGGCACCCGCGACAACCACGCCATACTGGATGTTATTCCACTTTTCCAGATAGATGGCGGCGTTGAAGCGGAACACGTTGTTCCAGGTGGTCTTGATGCCGATTTCGAAGTTGGTCAGCGTTTCCGAATTGAAGGCCGGTGCAGCCACGACCACCGACGGCTGGGTCGCCGTTGCGCGGATGCGCAGCGGGCGGTTGAAGCCGCCGGGGCGGAAGCCGGTCGAATAGTTGAAGTAGGCCAGCTTCTGATCGCCGAACTGCCAGTCGACCACGACTTTGTGCGTTTCGCCAGTTTCGCTGTAGCGGCCGATGCTTTCCGGATCGAGGCGGTTGGTGTTGCGGCATTCAAGCCGCGCACCGGTCAGCGGAAGCGGGCAGCCGACCGCGCCTGTGGGCAGGAAGATCGAGGGAGCGTTCAGTGCCGAGCTCGCCACACCGGCAAAACCAGTGACCTGGAAATCGGTCCAGAAGTAGCGGATACCGCCGGTGACCTTGAGCTTCGGCGTGATGTTGTAGTGGGCTTCCGCGAAGACCGCCGTATCGTGGTAGAGCGTGTCGTTCTCGGTGATGTAGAACCCGTCTTCACGCACGGCGGGCGTGCCGAGGATCATCGTGCCGCCCTGGGCTTCAGGGATACCGAAACCGGCGAAGTTGTTGTCCCCGCCGCCGCCGGCGGTGTAGCCAACGATCTGGTCAAGGCCGCGGATCGAGTAGAAGTTGTTCGTGTTGTTCTTCTGGCGCTGGTAGAACGCACCCACGGTAACATCGAACGGCCAGGACTTCGGCGTCGTCAGGCGCACTTCCTGGGTGAACTTCTTGTTGCTGTTGTCGGCCTTGTAGTACTGCGTCGGATTGAGCAGCTTGTTGCACTTCAGCGTGGCGCCCGAACCGGTGCAGCCCGACTTGTCGAAGAACTGCAGGTAGCTTTCATAGCCCGCGCCGAAGCTGTCGTAGGTGACGGTGTAGTAGGTGTAGTCGTTGTTGATCTTGCGGTTGCGGCTGAAGTAGCCGGTCGCCGAGACGAGATCGAAGTCGCCGATATGGCCGTGCACGGTGAGTGCGGCCTGGTACCACTTGTCGTCGTTGCGCGTCAGGTCGTAATCGTGAACCTCAAGATCGCCGAGACGCGGGTCGAAGCCGAAATAGCCGTAGGAAATCTGGCGCTGCGCGGTGATCGAGGGCGTCACTTCCCAGCCGTCGGCAACGTCCCAAAGCGCCGAGATGCGCCCGCCGTATTCATAGACGGGGTTGTAGTTGTCCTGCGCGATAGAGGCGTTGTTGAGCGTGAAGGACGTCAGCGGATTGTTGTCGCCCAGGTTGAGAACCGCAGGAGCGCCATTGTTGAACTTGCCGTTGTTGGGCGTGTTGTCGATGTAACCGCCTTCCTTGCGGTAGTAGCCCATCGCGCGAATAGCCAAGGTGTCGCTCACCGGAACGTTGACGTAGCCCTTGAGCGTACCGCCAAAGTCGCCCTTGCCGAACTTGTTAACTTCGGTGTCGACGCCGAGTTCGAACGCGCCGATCTTGGGCTTGGAGGTGATGAAGCGCAGCACGCCCGCAAGCGAGCCCGCGCCGAACAGCGTGCCCTGCGGACCGGAAATCGCCTCGATGCGATCCATGTCGTAGACCTGGATGTCGGGGACTTCGGCGCCGGTGATGGGGATTTCGTCGAGGTAGTAGCCGACCGACGAATAAGCGCCGCCGGCGGGCACGATACCGCGGAAATAGACCTCGCTGCGGCCGGGCCCGATGCCCGCGAACGAGACCGACGGGAGCAGCGCGGCGTAGTCGGCCAGACCCTTGACCTGGCGCTGCGCGAGGAAATCGGAATTCAGCGCCTGGATCGCGATCGGCACCTTCTGCACGTTTTCGGACTTGCGCGTCGCGGTCACGATGATTTCGTCAAAGCCGCTGTTGGGCTTCGTTTCATCGGCGGGCGCCGCCTGCGGTGCAAGCGTCTCCTGCGCAAGGGCTGCATGAGGCGCGGCGAGACCGCTAAGAATAGTGGTCAGGCACAGTGCTTTCAGCATGTGCGACCGGCGACCGGTTTTCATTGTCATGACGCTCAACTCCCTGTGTCGATACGCGGTGTTCGAAAGCTCCTTCGTGTCCGTTCCTGCGACGCGACCTTTGGCCGCACTTGGCACTGCTTGCGCAGTACCGTTCACCCGGGCCCTGCGCCTGCGATCTGACAGATCACGCACAGAACCCTTGGGCCATGACCGCTTTGCGGACTATGGCCAGCCGCGCTTGCACGCGGCGAATTTTTCAAAGTGTGATCGTCCCCCGATCGTCCGCCGGTAAGGCGGCACTCCGTGTTGCGAGGATGCTACATCCGCACGCGGAGTCAACACCCAATTTCGCATGTGCAGCACGAGCGCCGCAAAGGACGTTGCACCTGTGACAAAAGGTGCACATTATGACGCCAGTTGCTGCAACGGGAAAATTCATGAACATCGTCAGTCGCAATGCATCGGGGCGGGGCTCCGCGCCCGGGAACGCTGCATTGCGCGCCGCACTGGATGCTGCGGCGGCCCGCGTCGAATCCGACCCGAGCGCAGCGCTCGCCGCGGCTGACGCTGCGCTGCGCGAAGTTCCGGCCCTGCCGCCGGCGCTTTTCGTCGCAGCACAGGCGCTGCGGCGACTGGGGCGACCGGACGAGGCGTTCGCGCGGCTCTCGCTGATCGGCAGCGGCGCGCAGCGGCCACCCATGGTGCTTTGGGAACTGGCGCAGGCTGCCAGCGAGGCGGGGCGCAGCGAAGAGGCGATTCCCGCGCTCGAAGCGCTTACCCAGCAGCAGCCGGGCGTGGCGAGCGGCTGGTTCCTGCTCGCGTCAGAGCTGCGCAAGGCTGGCCGTGCGGAAGATGCCTGGCGCGCCGATCTTTCCGCAGTCCATGCCGCCTCGCGCGATCCGGGGCTGCTCGCGGCGGCGGCGGACATGAACGAGGGACGGCTCGACGAGGCCGAGGCCAAGTTGCGCACGCGCGGCGAGCAGCTCCCCGATGACCCCGTCGGCACGCGGATGCTGGGGGAAGTGATGTGGCGGCGCGGCGACATGACCGAGGCGCTGCGGCTGCTCGGGCGCGCGGTCGATATCGCGCCGGGATTCGATCTGGCGCGCGATTTTCTGGTGCGGCTGCTGATGCAGACGAATCGCCTGACCGATGCGCTGGGCCATGCCGAGATTCTGGCGCAGAGCCCCGTTGCCGGTTCGGCGGCCGATCTCATCCTCGCCTCGGTGCTGGTCCGGCTGGGCGAGCAGGAGCGGGCCCGCGATATCTATCAACGCATGCTCGCCGAACAGCCCGAGCAGCCGCAGCTCTGGCAGAATCTGGGCCATGTTCTCAAGACTCTGGGCGAACAGGGCGAGGCGATTGCGGCCTACCGCGCTGCCGTTACGCACCAGCCCTCGATGGGTGAGGCCTGGTGGAGCCTGGCCAATCTCAAGACCGTCACGCTCGGAACCGAAGACATTGCTCGTATGGAAGCCGCACTCGCCGTGCTGGCGGGCGAGGCGGGCCGCGAGGAGGACGTGTTCCACCTCCATTTCTCGCTGGGCAAAGCCTACGAGGATGCGGGGGAAGGGGCCCTTTCGTTCGAGCATTATGACAAGGGCAATCGCCTGCGCCGCACGCTCGTGCAGTATGATGCGGACGAATTCGCCGCCGAAGTCGATGCAACCGCAACGACCTTCACGGCACCGTTCATTGCCGCGATGGGCGAGGGCGGATGCCTGGCGGAGGACCCGATCTTCATTGTCGGCCTGCCACGCTCGGGCTCGACGCTTGTCGAGCAGATCCTCTCCAGCCACAGCGCGATCGAAGGGACGATGGAGCTGGCGGAGATGATGATGATCGCCGCTCGCCTGCAATCGCGCGTGGACGAGGGCGAATTCCCGGATTTCGCTGCGATGGTGCGCTCGCTAGGCCCCGCCGAACGCCAGCGGCTGGGTGAGGAATACATCGAACGCACCCGGATGCACCGCAAGACGGATCGGCCACGCTTTACCGACAAGATGCCCAACAACTGGCAGCACACCGGCCTTATCCGCCTGATCCTGCCGAACGCGAAGATTGTGGACGCGCGGCGACACCCGATGTCGTGCTGCTTTTCGGGCTGGAAGCAGCACTTCGCGCGCGGCCAGACCTTCACCTACGACCTTGCCGAGATTGGCCGCTACTACGGCGATTACGTGCGGCTCATGGCGCACTACGATGTCGCCGCGCCCGGTGCGGTGCACCGCGTGATCTACGAACGCATGGTTGCCGAGACCGAGAGCGAGGTGCGGCACCTGCTCGATTATCTCGGCCTGCCGTTCGAGGAGAACTGCCTCGAATTCCACCGCAACACCCGCGCAGTGCGCACGGCAAGTTCGGAGCAGGTGCGCCGCCCGATCTACACCGATGCGGTGGAGCACTGGAAGGCCTACGCCGAATGGCTCGGTCCGCTAGAGGCGGCGCTGGGCGACGTGGCGCGTGCCTATCCCGAAGTGCCGTCGGCGCTGCTCGGCTAGCGGCCCTTCCTACCGGAACGCGACGCGCACCCCGGCCCAGAGCGTGCGCGGGGTGCCAAGGTCGATCGAACCGCCGGAATTGCGGGTCACGACGGTCTCGTCCGTCAGGTTCTCACCCCGCAGCACAAGGCTGAAGGGGCCGGCAATGGGCATTTCGGCAAATGCATCGAGCGTGGTCGCTGCCGGCAGAAGGTCGGTTTCGAGATCGTCCTCATACTGTGCACCGGTGTGGCGCAGCGTGAGCGCGAACGTGGCGTCGCTCAAGGGGTGCCAGGCGGCTGTGGCGCTGGCAGCGTAGCGCGGGGTCTGGGCCGGGCGCTTGCCGTCGAGCGCGGTGCCCGGCGCCTCGACCTTGGCGTCGGTATAGGCGAAGGACGCGCTGAACGAGAGATTGCGGCGTTTGAGTTCGGCGCCGAACTCCAGCCCGCGCGCATGCACAGCGCCCACATTCTGCCGCTGTCGCACGTTGGGCGCGATGGTGACATTGGCGATGGCGCCGCGCACCTTGTTGTCGAAAGCAGTGGCCGAGACCGAAAGCCCGCGTGCCGGGCGCCAGTCGAACCCGCCTTCAAAGCCGCGCAGCTTCTCGTTTTCCAGCGCCGGATTGGCGCGGGTGACCACGGGGAAGACGGTGAAGGAGCGGTAGAGTTCGTTGAGCGTGGGCTGGCGCAGCCCGGTATAGGCAGAGCCGCGCAAGGCCAGGCCACCGGTCACGTTGAACACCGCGCCGCCGCGGTAACTGCCTTGCCAGCCAGACCGGTCGGGATAGGCCAGCGCGGTGCGGTTGCCGCCAAGCACCTGATCCAGCGTGCCATTGCGCACCGACCACCGGTCCGCGCGCGCCCCGGCAGTCAGGACCACAGGACCAAGGGTCCAGTCATCCTCGACGAACAGGCCGAGGTCGCGGTTGGTGCCGCCTGCGCGGCGCTGGCCCGAAATCTTGCCCTGAGTGTAGACGTCTTCCTCGGTATGCCCCTCGGCAAAGCGCCAGTCTGCGCCGAGCCGCAGCACGTGTGCTGTGCCGACCGGCGGGCGCAGCTCGATCTTGCCGCCAAGGCCGGTGGAGGGCGTGGCGCGCTGGTTCAGCGTGGGCAGGAAGCTGCGGGCACTGATCACGACGTTGCTGAAATCGCGGCTCTGGACGTAAGCAAGTGCATCGAACTTCCATGCCCCCCGGCCGACAAGGCGCACGCTGGCGTCCTGACCGCTGGCGGCAGTGTCCGCGCCGGCAAAGCGCAGGGTGCGCGCATCGTTGAAGGCGGCGACGCGGGTCTGCAACTCGATATCGGAGGTCAGCGGCGCGACGGCGCGCAGGCTTGTCGACCAGCTCTCGTAGCGGGCCCGCACACTGGCGGGGACGCGCTGATCTGCGGGCGTGGTCCAGAAGCCGCGGCCCCGGTCCCAGCGCCCCGAGGCGACAAGGTAGCCCGCGCCGAGCCGTGGCGCGAGCGTGGCGGAAAGCTCGGTTTCGCCGCGATCATCGACCAGCGCGCGGCCCCCGAAGAGGCCAAGCTGATCGGGCCCGGCGCTGGTGAGATCGATTGTTCCCGCCACCGCGCCCGCGCCGAATGCGCCCGAGCCGCCGCCGCGCGTGACGCGGGCCATGGCAAGCCGCTCGGGTGCGAGCGCGGAAAGCGGGACATAGCCGAAGAACGGGTCGGCCACCGGCACGCCGTCAAGCAGCATCAGCGTGCGGCTGGTGGCATTGCCGCCGAGCGCGCGCAGCGTGATGCCTTGTGCCGAAGGGTTGGAGGCGCGGCTGTCCGAACGGCGGAACTGCTGAAATCCTGCCGCCGCCGAGAGCGCATCCTCGATCCGGCCCGAGGCCGCGACGGCGAGGCGGTCCCGGTCGATATCCTGCACGTTGTAGGCGACCGCGGCGGGAGCGGCATCGAGGCCACGCCCGGTGACAACGATCGGCTCGGGTGCAGTTTCCTGCGCATGGGCCAGCGCAGGGAGCGCGGCCCCGGCAAGGAGGGCAAGCGCGGCGGCGCGGACAGGAGCATTGGGCACGGTGACAAGGACTTTCAGGACCAACCGGAGCGCGCGCCCTCGCGCGCGGGCGAAGGGGTGTCAAGGGTTCCGCGCGGGCGAGGGGTGTAACCGGCGCGCGTTTTACGGCGAACCGGGGACATCCCGCTTGCCTTCTGTCTGGAAAACCCATGCATCCGCCGCGTTTCGTATTCCTTCGCTTGCTTGCCCTTGCATTGCCGCTTGGCGTGGCTGGATCGGCCGTGCTCGCCGGCCATGTGCTGAGCGATCCCGCAAAGGCGTCCTCGCCTGCCCGCAGTACTGCGATTGCCCCTCCCGCCGCGCCCGTGCTCGTCGAATTGTACCAGAGCGAGGGCTGCTCGAGCTGTCCGCCCGCCGAGGCCTGGCTCAACAGCATCGCCGACCGGACCAACGTGATCCCGCTCGCCTTTGAGGTAACCTATTGGGACTACCTCGGCTGGAAGGACAAGTTCGCCAGCCCCGCCTACACCCAGCGCCAGCGCGATTTCGCGGCGCGTTCGGCCGATCATGAGGTGGCGACGCCGCAGTTCTGGATCAATGGCCAGCGCCGCGTGACAGGCGCAAACCCGGGTGCAGTCGAGGCGGCGATTGCCGCAGTGCGCCCGCTGGCTCCGGTGCCGGTGGTGGGCGCCGATGGCGCCACCATCGCCAGGGGCGCGGCCCCGGCGAGGCCCGCCGATGTCTGGCTGGTGCGGTATGATCCGCGTGTGGTCCAGGTGCCAATCAAGGCCGGCGAAAACGAAGGGCGCACGCTACCGCACCGAAATCTGGTACGCGAACTAACCTCGCTCGGAGTTTGGAAAGGTGCAGCAGCACACTTCAGCTTCGCGCCGGCCACGGGAGGTCTTCGCAGCGCGGTGTTCCTGCAGGACGGGCGCGGCGGCGCGGTGCTGAGTGTTGGCAGCGATGCGACGCCAGCGCAGCGGGACGGACGGTAAACCCAATCGGCAGAACACGCGCTTGGAATAGGACAAGGAAAAATGGCTGCCGTCCCGGCTGTGGCTGGGCCATTGGGAAACGCATCCGGCTCCCCCTGGCGAGGCCTATCGTGATCAATCTGCCGCAATCCATTCCCTCGACCGGTCTTGGCGAGGAAGCCGCTTTCGAACTGCTGGGCATGCCGGCCTTGCAGCAGGCTGCCGATCTTGCCGCGCCCGACGCGCTTGCGCACATGGATCCGCCGTCTGCCCCGATTGCGGCGCGGATGGCGTATGTGGTGGCGCAGGCCAACCAGAACCTTCTCCACCCGGCGACCAGCCCCTTCGCAACCGAAGCCGAACGTGTCGTGCTCGATTGGATCGCGCCGGCTTTCGGCATGGCCTGGGGTCAGTTCTGCAGCGGGTCGAGACTTGCCAACCTGACTGCGCTGTGGGCCGCGCGCGAGGCGGGGGCGAGGTTTGTGGTGGCCTCGGCTGATGCCCATGTTTCGGTGCCCAAGGCGGCCAATATCCTGGGCCTGCCCTATCATCCCGTGCCGGTGGACGAGCATGGTCGGCTGATTAGGGACAGCCTCCCGGATCTGGCAGATGCTGCGCTTGTGCTCACCGCCGGGACAACCGGGCGGGGCGTGATCGACAATCTTGCACCTGTTGCGGCGAAGTGGCTCCATGTCGACGCAGCCTGGGCCGGCCCTATGCAGTTCACCTGCCACCGCGATCGGCTGGCGGGGATCGATGCGGCCGACAGCATCGCCATTTCGGCGCACAAGTGGTTTTTCCAGCCCAAGGGCGCCGCGCTCGCTCTGTTCCGCAAGACCGAGACGCGGGCTTCGATTACCTTTACCTCATCCTATCTGGCGCGGCCGAACAGCGGGGTGGAAGGCACGCGCAGCGCGGCGGCTTTGCCACTGCTGGCAACGCTGCTCGCATGGGGCCAGGAGGGTCTGGCCGAGCGCATCGAGCGATGCATCACGATTGCGGAGCAACTCGCACAGCGCCTTGAAGCGGATCCACGCGCGGTACTCAGGCAATGGCCCGAAACCGGTGTGCTGAACTGGCGGCCGGCGCAGGCCGATGTGGCGGCGGTGATTGCCGCCCTCAGCGGCACGAGTTCGGCGTTTACCATCGGCGAGACGCCGTGGGTCCGGCAGGTCGCGGCCAATCCTCATGCGGATGTCGATGCGATATGGGCTCGCATTGATGATGCTTTGGCTTGAGTGATGGTGATAGACGGATTCCATGACCTTGCTGCCCGAAACCGACACAATCGAGACCGAGCGCCTCATTCTGCGCCGGATGGACGACAGCGACCTTGCGTTCCTGATCGCGATCCATGCCGATCCCGATGTTGCCCGCTACATCGGATCGGGCAACCCGCGCTCCGCGGCCGAGACCGAGCAATGGTTCGCCGATGTGCTCGATAGCTATCGCGATGCCGGGCTTGGTCCGCTGATTGTGCTGCGCAAGGCCGATGGCGTCCGCCTTGGGCGGTCGGGCCTCAGCGACGGAGTGATCGAGGTCGCACCGCGCCCTGGCACACTGCGCCGCATGTGGTTCTTCAGCGCGCATGTGCCGCAAGGTTTGGTGGTCGAGAAGCAGCCGGAACTGGGCTATACTTTCGCCCGCGAAAACTGGGGGCTTGGCTATGCCTCGGAAGCGGCGCGGGCGGTTTCGGACTATGCGCGCGCGAAGCTGACCCATCCGGCAGTTATGTCGGTGATCCATGCCGACAACATCGCCTCGCGCTCCGTCGCGCTGAAGTTCGGCGTGCGCTATGCCGATGATGTCGACATGAACGGGATGGTCTACCAGCGCTATCTCTGGCCCGGCTTCGGGAACGGCTGACGACCACTCCGCGCAAACGAAAAAGGCCCACGCCGCAGCAGCGACATGGGCCTTTTCTGTAGCCGCCCCCGAGAGGCGCCCGGGATCAGAACTTCGCGCCGAGCTCCACGCCGATCATACGGCGCGCACCGGGCGAGATGAACGAGCCGCCGAACTCGATCGCGGGGATCACTTCGGCGAGGTACTTCTTGTCGGTCACGTTGTTGGCGAAGACCGCGAGGCTGTAGCGATCGGTCTGCAGCGCGGCGCGCAGGTTGAGCACGCCGAAGGTGCTGCGGCGGGCCACGTCGTACTTGGCATCGCCGACCACAGCCGGAAGCTGCAGCGCCGAGATCGGCAGCAGGCCCGAGAACAGCGTCGGCGCGGTCTGGTTCTGCACGGTCGAGAACCAGGTCGGGCCGGTCACGCGGTAATCGGCACGGGCGAGGAAGCGCAGACCATCGCCGATCGGCTGCTCGATCTCGCCGCCCACGTTGATCGTGTAGTCAGCGGTGTAGGGCGACTTGTTGCCGATCGTGTTCGGGCGGGCCGAGTTCTTCTTGATCTCGCTGTCGGTGTAGTTGACCGAACCGAACAGCTTCACCCCGCGCACAGGCTTGGCCGCGACGTTGAGCTCGACGCCCTTGAGGTCGACCTTGTCGATGTTCGAGACGACGCGCAGCAGGCCGAAGCTGCCGACGAAGAACTCGAAGAACTGCATCCCGTGGACCTGGGTGTAGTAGCCGGCAAGGTCGAAGGTCAGCTTGCCGTCAAGCAGGTTGCCCTTGAGGCCCGCCTCGAACGCGCTCGACCATTCCTTGTCGTAGAGATCGTTGATCGTGACGTTGGCGTTGATGAACTGCTTGAAGTTGGCGTTCACCACCGCGGCCGAGCCCTGGTTGTTGAAGCCGCCCGATTTGAAGCCGATGCCCCAGTTGGCATAGAGATTGAAGTCCGGCGTGGGCTTGTAGCTGAGCGTGACCTTTGGCTCGACCTGCTTGAACGTCGCGCTCTTGGGCGTGAAGGCGCCGAAGGCCTGGCCGGGGTTGATCGGGCCGCCGGTGAAGGGATCGGTCGCGACCGGCACCACGCTCTGCGCATTGCGCTTTTCGATATCATAGCGCAGCGCAAGGCCCGCCTCGAACTGCTCGGAGGGCTTGTATTCGAGGCTGCCGAAAGCGGCGTAGACGTTGGTCTTGAACTTGTCTGCCAGCAGCAGCGAGGTGGGGTTTGCGCTGTCGGGCGCGTTGTAGAGCTGCTTGATCACACCCTTGCCGGTGTCGGCGCCGAGGCTGACGCCGGTCGAGCGGTCGATGTGCAGGTAGTAGGCGCCGAGCTGCCAGTTGATCGCGCTGCCGGCATCGCCGATCAGGCGCCACTCGGTCGAGAAGTCCTTCTGCTTGCGCACCTGATACTGCGTGCCGTCGCAAGTCGTCGGGCTGTAGGGCCCGAAGGTCGAGCCGTTGGCGGGGGCAAAGATGAACGGCACCGGGATCGCGCCGATGAAGCCCGGCTGGTTGACGGCAAAGCCGGTGTTGGCCGCGGTGCTGGCGAAGCAGGCATTGACCGCGCCCTGTGCCGCCGGGTTCACCGCATTGATGTAGCGGGCAAAGTCCGCCGAGGTGCCGTCGGCAACGAGGTCCTGATCCACCTTCGAGTAAAGCGCCCAGGCGACGAGCTTGAGGCGGTCTCCCAGCTTCTGATCGAGCTTGGCCGAGAAGTCGAAGCTGTTCTGGTCGTTGGTGGCTCGGATGTTGGGATAGAAGCGGAACTCGTGCTTGTTGACGTCCTCGTAGAACTTGGGGTTCACGGCCGCGAAATTGGGCAGGTGGAACGCGGCGTTGAACGGCAGCGAGGCGCCGCGGAACTGGGCGTAGCGAGCCTTGACATCGATCTGGGTGTCAGTGCCCGCGCCGTAGAGCACGCGGCCGTCGATCGACCAGTCTTCCTTATCGGCGATGGTCTTGCTGTTGTCGCGCAGATTGCGCCAGAAGCCGTCGGTCTTGTAGTAGGTGCCGGCAAGCACGAAGCCGACGTTGTCGCCGAGCGGGCCGGCGATGTGTGCGGCGCCGTCGAAGGTGTTCTGTTCGGCATAGGAGGCGCGGACTGCACCGGTCAGCGTGTCGGTCGGCTTGATCGTCTGCAGCACGATGGCGCCCGCTGCCGCGTTGCGGCCATAGAGCGCGCCTTGCGGGCCCTTGAGCAGTTCGACCTGGCTGAGCGTGCCCTGCCGCTGGTTGAGCTGGGCAGTGTTGGTCTTGAGGATGCCGTCGACCACGAGAGCGACCGAGCTTTCCGCGTCGCGCGCGCCGTTGATACCGCGAATGTTGATCTGGGTGTCACCGGCCTCGGCGGTGCCGGTCACGATGGTGACGCCAGGAGTGAGGTTGACGAAATCCTGCGCGCGGGTCGAGCCGGTGTTGGTGAGCGTGGCCGCGGTAAGGACCGAGACCGAGGCCGGAACATCCTGCAACCGCTCGTTCTGGCGGCGCGCGGTGACGATGATTGCGCCTTCCTCGGCTGGCGCGGCTTCGGCCTGCGCCTGGGGCGCGGTCTGCGCGAGGGCAGGGACTGCGGCGAAGGCCACGCCGGCGAGCGAGGCCGAAACAAGGCTGGTCGTGGTGAACCACTGCGAGATGCGCATCGGAAAAAACTCCCTGTGTGTCGCTTTGCCGTTTTGCGGCCGCCGCGTTCTTGTTCGTGCCCCCATGGCATTCACGGCTTGATAGCCGACATGGATATTGTATACAAATGCCATCGGTCAAGCCGAATGGTTGCGGAAAATCTCGGGAGCCTCAATGTCGCGCGCCTCTGATCGTGCCTACAGCGCGATCCGGAACATGATTCTTTCGGGCGAGCTCCCCGCCGGCGCGCAGCTGGGGGAGGAGGCGCTGGCGGATATGTGCGGCGTTTCCCGGACCCCGGTGCGCGAGGCGCTGCGACGGCTCGAGGCCGACATGCTGGTCGGCCGCACCGATACGCAGCGGACTTTCGTGGCTGATTGGTCGATCGACGACGTGGCTGATGCCTTTGAACTCAGAGCCATGCTCGAAGGCCGGGCGGCGCGGCGCGCGGCGGAGCGCATGACCGAGACTGCGCTTGAGCGGATTCGCAAGGCGAATCGCGCGCTCGGGGCAGCGATCCAGCAGCCCATGCCGGACGTCGCAGGATTTCTTGAAGGCAACCGCGAGTTCCATGCGATCATCCTCGAGGTTGCGGGTTCACGGCGGCTGGCTGCCCTTTTGGGCACTCTGATCGAGCAGCCCGTCGTGCTTCGCACCGCACGGCAGTATACGCGGGAAGAATTGCGCCGCTCACACGCCGAACATGAGGAACTGACTGCTGCTTTTGCGCGCCGTGACGGAGCCTGGGCCGAAGCGATCATGACCAGCCATATCCTGCGTGCCTACCACGCTTATGCCGATGCCCACCGGGCGCGTCTTGCCTCTGGCATCACGCAGGAAGCGGCTGAATAATGTATACAAAATCAATCGAGATGGTCGAAGTCAGCCCCCGCGACGGGTTGCAGAACGAGAAGGCCATGGTGAGCACGGCGGACAAGCTGGTGCTCATCGAGCGGGCGCTAGCCGCAGGCGTTCGCCGGATCGAGGTGGCAAGTTTCGTCAATCCGCGCGCTGTGCCGCAGATGGCTGATGCCGAAGCGGTCTGCGCCCGACTGCCGGAAAGGGGTGATGTCACGTACATCGGCCTGGTCATGAATGCGCGCGGGGCAGATAGGGCGCTCGCGACGGGGCGGATCGACCAGCTTGGCGCGGTCTCGGTGGCTACCGACACCTTTGCCATGGCCAATCAGGGGCAAACCTCGGACGGCTCGATCGAGGCTGCCACGGGAATTATCAATGCGGCCCGCAGCGCCGGAAAGTTCGGCCAGGTGACCATCGCGGCTGCGTTCGGGTGCCCGTTCGAAGGCGAAGTGCCCGAGGCGCGCGTGCTTGCCATGGCCGAAGCACTGGCTGCGGCCGCGCCGGTGGAGATTGCGCTGGCGGACACCATTGGCGTGGCCAATCCCGCGCATGTTTCGCGGCTGGTCGCGGCGGTGCGCGAACTTGTTGCGCCGATCCCGGTGCGGGTCCATTTCCACAACACGCGCGGCAGCGGGCTCGCCAATGTCTGGGCGGCGGTCGAGGCCGGGGCGCGCACCGTCGATGCCTCGATCGGTGGGCTGGGCGGTTGCCCGTTTGCGCCGGGTGCGGCGGGCAATGTTTCGACCGAGGACGTTGTCTACATGCTGGAGCGCGCGGGTGTGAACACCGGGCTCGAACTATCCGCGCTCATCAGCGCCAACCATTGGTTGGCCGAAGTGATGGGGCGCACGCTGCCGGCTATGGTCGCCAAGGCCCCGGCATTTCCAAAACAGCTGCAAGAGGGATAAGCCATGGGTTACCGCTTGGGTGTCGACGTTGGCGGCACGTTTACCGATCTGCTGCTGTTCGATACGGGCACCGGCGCGTTCTGGCGGCACAAGACGCCTTCGACGCCGCATGACAGCTCGGAAGGCATTCTCAACGGTGTCGGCGCGATCTGCGCCAAGGCGGGGATCACGCCGCCGGATATCGACTACTTCCTCCATGGCACCACCGTGGCGACCAATGCCGTGCTCGAAGGCAAGGGCGCGCGCGTCGGCCTCGTGACCACCGAAGGCTATCGCCACATCCTCCAGATCGCGCGCAGCTTCGTGCCGGGCGGTCTGGCTGGCTGGATCATCTGGCCCAAGCCCACGCCGCTGGCAGCGCTTGAAGATACCGTGACGATCAAGGGCCGCATCGACGCCGAGGGCAACGAAGTGCGCCCGCTCGATGACGCCGATATCCGCGCGCAGCTGGGCCTGCTCAAGGCGCAGGGCGTCGAGGCGGTTACCGTCAGCCTGATCAACGCCTATGTCAGCGGCGCGCATGAGGCGCGCGTCGGCGAACTGGCGGCGGAGATACTGCCGGGCGTTCCGGTTTCGCTCAGCCATCAGGTCCTGCCCGAGATGCAGGAATACGAGCGCACGCTGACCACGGTCGCCAACGCGGCGGTTCGTCCGGTGGTGGGGCGCTATGTTTCGAACTTGCGCGACCGGCTTGCGGCCGAAGGCATGACCGGCAAGCTCTCGCTGCTGCGTTCGGACGGCGGGCTGATGTCGGCGCAGAAGGCCGAGGAGCATCCGGTCAACATCCTGATGTCCGGCCCTGCAGGCGGCGTGACCGGCGCGATCTGGGTGGGGCGCAATGCGGGGATCCGCAATATCCTGACGCTCGACGTCGGCGGCACTTCGACCGACGTGGCATTGATCGAAAACCTCGAGCCGCGCCGCCAGCGCACGACCGAGGTGGGCCACCTCTCGGTGCGGGCTTCGGCCCTCGATGTGAAGACAGTGGGCGCGGGCGGCGGTTCGATCGCCTATGTGCCAGAACTGACCAAGGCACTTCGCGTCGGCCCGCAATCGGCGGGCGCGGTGCCGGGGCCGGCGGCCTATGGCAAGGGCGGCGAGCTGCCGACCGTGACCGACGCCAATGTCGTGCTTGGCTATCTCCCCGAGAACCTGCTCGGCGGCACGTTCCGGCTTGACCGCGAAGCCTCGACCAAGGCGGTGCAGACCATTGCCGATGCGCTGGGCATCGACTTGATGGCCGCGGCGCGCGGGATCATCGATATCGTCAACGAGAACATGTTCGGCGCGCTGCGGATGATCTCGGTGCAGCAGGGCTATGACCCGCGCCACTTCGCACTGATGGGCTTTGGTGGGGCAGGGCCGCTCCACGTGAACGCGATTGCGCGGCTGCTGGGGGCATGGCCTGCGGTCTCACCGGTCTCGCCGGGCGTGCTCTGCGCGCTGGGTGATGCGACGACGCGGATTCGCACCGAAACCGCGCGCAGCTTCTCGCGCCTTGCCAGCCAGACCGAGGCGAGCGAACTCGTCGCGATCCTCGCGGATATGGCGGCGCAGACGCGGGGCGAGCTCCTGTCTGACGGCGTGCCCGAGGACGAGATCACGACCGAGTTCGAAGTCGATGTGCGCTATGCGGGGCAGGCCTTCGAAGTGCCGCTCACGATCTCTGCGGATGTGCTGGAGGCGGACGGCATTGCCGGCATCCTCGCGCGCTTTGATGCCGAGCATAAGCGGCTCTTCACGTTCAACATGGATACGCCGCATGAAATCGTGAACCTGCGCGCTGTGGCGCTGGGCCGCGCGCTCGACCTGCCCGCCTTGCCCTTGGAGCAGGGCGACGGCAATCCGGAAGCGGCCAGGATGCGCGACCATACGCTGTGGATGGACGGGCGCGAGCAGGCGGCGGTGATCTACGACCGCGCCCTGCTGCGCGCCGGGGACGTGATCCCGGGCCCGGCGATCGTCTGCGAGATGGACTCGACGACGCTCATCGAAAGCGGCTGTGTCGGCACCGTCGATGCCGTCGGTAACATCCTGATCAATCTGCAGTGACCCTTTTTCTCCCCTTCCGTTCGTGTCGAGCGAAGTCGAGACACCAAGCGCATGGTGTCTCGACTTCGCTCGACACGAACGGGGCGGGGTTCATTTTTCCCGGAGCACGCTGATGCCTGCAACCATTGTCCAGACCAACCCGACCCCGTTCAACCGCGTCGCCATTGATCCGGTCACGCTCGACATCATCGAAAACGCGCTGCGCAATGCGCGGATCGAGATGGACGCGACACTCGTGCGCACCGCAATGTCGCCCGGCATCCGTGAGCAGGGAGATGCCTTCCCGCTGATCGCCGATCACACCGGCAAGATGATCGTCGGCCAGTTCGGCAGCTTCATCGGCGGCTTTCTTGATAACTTCGAGGGCACACTGGAAGACGGGGACATGATCTTCCTGTCCGACCCCTATTCGGTCGATGGCGCGATCAGCCACTCGAACGACTGGCTGGTGCTGCTGCCGGTGTTCAAGGACGGGCGGCTGATCGCCTACACCTCGATGTTCGGCCACCAGAGCGACATCGGCGGCAAGGTCGTCGGCTCGATGCCGATCAATGCGCGCTCGATCTTCGAGGAAGGCGTGCGCATCCCGCCGGTCAAGATCTGGAAGAAGGGTGAATACAACGACGACCTGATGAAGCTCGTCATGCATCAAACGCGCAAGCCCGACTGGTGCCAGGCGGACCTCAACGCGCTGATCGCGGCCTGCCGAGTTGCCTCGCGCCGCGTTGTTGAAATGGCCGAACGCTTTGGCGACGACGTCTATGTCTCGGCCACGCAGGACCTGCTGGCGCGCAACCACCGCGCGATGCAGGCGCTGATCGGCATGGCGATTGCCGAGGAGCCGGTGAGCTTCGAGGACTACATCTGCGACGACGGCATGGGCTACGGCCCCTACAAGATCAAATGCACGATGTGGCGCGAGGATGGACGGGTGATCCTCGACTTTGCGGGCACCGATCCGCAGAGCCAAGCCTCGATCAACTTCTTCCTCAACGAAAACATGTTCAAGATGTTCTTCGGCATCTACATGATCATGGTCTTCGATCCGCAGATCCTGTTCAACGACGGGTTCTACGATCTGATCGACGTGCGCATTCCCGAAGGCTCTCTCCTAAAGCCGAAGTTCCCCGCAGCCCTTTCGGGTCGCACCCATGCGCTGGGGCGGATCTTCGACATTCTGGGCGGATTGCTGGGCCAGAAGACTCCCGAGTTTCTCAATGCAGCCGGGTTCTCGTCTTCACCGCACCTGTTCTATTCGGGCAACGATGCGCGGCCCGGCAAGAAGGGTGAGTGGTTCCAGCTGTTCCAGATCGGCTTTGGCGGGATCCCGGGCCGGCCGATGGGCGACGGGCCGGATGGCCACTCGCTCTGGCCGGGCTTCACCAACGTGCCCAACGAGTTCCTTGAACGCTACTTCCCGATGCGTATCGAGCGTTATGAATGTGCGGTCGATAGCGGCGGGGCGGGGCTCCACCGCGGCGGAAACGGCATTCACATGACCTACCGTTTCCTCAGCGCAGGCACGATCTCGATCCATGACGACCGCTGGTTCGTCCCGCCGTGGGGCGTGAACGGTGGCGAGCCGGGGCAGCGCGCGCGCAAGGTGCTGGAGCGGGCCGATGGCACCAGCGTGATCGTGGGCAACAAGGTCGAGGATGTCGAGGTTCAGGAAGGCGATCAGCTCCACTTCATCACCTGGGGCGGCGGCGGCTGGGGCGATGCGCTTGCGCGCGATCCGGCGCTCGTCGGTCTTGAAATCACGCAAGGGTTGGTGAGCCCCGAGGGCGCCCGCGACTACGGGGTTGTGGCTGACGCTGCCGGCGTGGTGGATTTGGCCGCCACCGAAGCGCTGCGGGCCGAGCTGCGCGCTGGTCGGGGCGAACTGCCGCTGTTCAACTATGGCCCGGGGATCGAGGCGCTGCGTGAGGGCTGCGTGGACGAAACCGGACTGCCTGCGCCGATCCAGCCGGTCTGGCCGCATCTGGAAGCGGCGGAGTAAGTGGATATGCATGCAGGTGCATTGAACGATATCCGCGTCGTCGAGCTGGGCCAGTTGCTGGCCGGGCCGTTCTGCGGCCAGTTGCTCGGCGACATGGGTGCGGACGTGATCAAGGTCGAGCCGCCGCACGTCAACGGTAAGGGTGGCGGCGACCCCATGCGGGACTGGGGGCAGGGCGACGAGAAAGTGCAGTGGGAAGTGATCGCGCGCAACAAGCGCTCGGTCTCGGCCAACTTGCGCATTCCCGAAGGCCAGGCCTTGGTGCGCAAGCTGATCCGCGAGGCGGACGTGCTGATCGAGAACTTCAAGCCGGGCACGCTGGAGAAGTGGGGCCTCGGGCCTGACGTGCTGCTGGCCGAGCAGCCGGGCCTCATCATTGCGCGCATGTCGGGCTATGGGCAGGATGGGCCCTATTCGGACCGCGCCGGCTTTGGCGGGATCGGTGAGGCGATGGGCGGTTGGCGCTACATCGTGGGCGAACCCGACCGTCCGCCGAGCCGCATGGGCGTCTCCATCGGCGATACGCTGACCGCGACTTATGGCTGCATGGGCGTGCTGGCCGCGCTGCATGTGCGCGAGAGGACAGGCAAGGGTCAGGTCATCGATGCGGCGCTCTATGAAAGCGTGCTGCAGGTGATGGAGGGCCTCGTGCCCGAGTACGACCGCATGGGGCTGATCCGCGAGCGGTCGGGCTCGATCCTCAAGGGCATCGCGCCGTCGAACGTCTATTCGTGCAAAGACGGCGAGTTCATGATCGGGGCGAACAAGGACTCGCTGTGGAAGCGCCTTGCCGCCGTCATGGGCCAGCCGGAACTCGGCGATGATCCGCGTTTCGCCACGCACCTTGCCCGCGGAGCCAACCAGACCGAGATCGACAACCTTATCAACGACTGGACCAGGAACAAGTCCATCGAGGAAGTCGACGACGCGATGATCGAAGCCTCGATCCCGGCAGGCCGTGTCTACCGCGCGCCCGATATGCTGGCTGATCCGCACTTCGCAGCGCGCGGCGCGATCATCGAGGTGGAGACCGAGCGGTTCGGGCCCCTGAAGATGCAGGGTTCGTTCCCCAAGCTCTCCGGCACGCCGAGCGGGGTGCGGCGGCCAGCGCCCGCGACGGTGGGACAGCACAATGACGAAATCTATGGCGGCCTGCTCGGCATGAGCGAAGCGGAGCTGGCGGACCTTGCGGCGGGCGGGGTAATCTGATGGCGCGGGGCGAGGCGGACCTTTCCGGCAACTACGCGGGCGCGTTCGATGGCTCGCTGCCGTTCGGGGACCGCCCCGCGCTGATCGTGATCGATATGGTCGAGGCCTATCTCCAGCCCGGCTCGCCGCTCTACGCGGGTGTCGAGGCGGCGGTCGAGAGTGCGGTGAGGCTTGTCTCGGCGTCGCGCGCGGCGGGCATCCCGGTGATCTTCACCAATGTGGAGTATGCCCCCGGCGGTGCGGATGGCGGGGTGTTCTATCGCAAGGTTCCCGCGCTTGCGGTGTTCCAGCAAGGTTCGCCGCTGGGCGCTTTCCCGGCAGTGCTGAGCCCGCAGGACGGTGATCTTGTCATTACCAAGCGCTATGCCTCGGCTTTCTTCGCAACGCATCTGGCGGCGACGCTGACGTCGCTTGGCGTCGATACGTTGATCATCGCCGGCGTATCCACTTCGGGCTGCGTGCGCGCGACCGCGCTTGATGCCTGCCAGAACGGCTTCCTGCCCTTCGTGGTACGCGATGCCTGCGGGGACCGGCATGCCGCTCCGCACGAAGCCAACTTGTTCGACCTGCAGGCCAAATATGCCGAAGTGGTGAGCGAGGCGCGGGTGCTCGAGCTGATGGCCGAGACAGTCAACCGCTGACAGGTACAGCCAGCGGGCCGAGCATCCGGGCAAGCGCGGCGCAGTCGTCCTCTACCACTCGCGCGCCGAGCGCGGCCTCGATCGCTTCGGCATAGACTGGCCACATGGCGCTGCGCATCGTGCGCCCTTCGGTTGTGAGATCGAGGGTGTGGCCCCTCGCATCGTCCGGGCAGGGGGTGCGGGTGATGAGTCCGGCCCTGACCATCCGGTCGAGCAGACGGGAGAGCGCATATTGCTCGGTTCCCAAGGATGTCTGCAATGCACGCGGCCGCTGCGGCCCGCCGCGTTCGAGCGCGAGGAGCACGTCGTACCAGTCGGGCGGCGGGAGCCCGGCGGCGCGCAGCGCGGCAGCGCAATGCTGCTCGGCGAGATCGGCTGCGCGCAGAAGGCGCGTCCAGACCAGCAAGGTCATGGCGGCGGGCTTGGCCATGGCGCGGGAGCCTTTTCATGCAAATGCATCGGTAAGTCGATGCGGATGCATCAATGATCATGCGGGAGCATCGAAAAATCAATGCAAGTGCAACTACCTAGCCCGGCTCGCCTTCGACTTCCTGCGGCTCCGGCGCAGTGAGCATTTGATCACGCGCGGCTCGCGGATCGCCCGTTTCGACCTGCCGGTCGAGCCGAGCTGTATCTCGGATGCGGAACAGGGCTTCGGCGCGGGTTATTGCCTCGTTGCTGAGCCCGGCATTGTCGAGCGCGGCGCGGGCCATTGCTACTGCGGACTCGAATGTCTCCCGCACGATGACCGTGACTGGCGCATCGCGCAGCTTTATCACCGCACGGCGATCGAAGGCGCGGACATAGAGCGCGGCCTTGGGGAAAGCTTCATGCACCGCACTGAGCATCGGCGCATCGAGCTGGTCGCCATCGAGGCAGAACAGGATCATTTCCGCCTCCGAGGCGCCCGCCTGGCGCAGCATGTCGATGCGCGTGCCGTCGCCGAAATAGACCTTGGCGCCAAACGTGCCGGCCACGTCGATCATTTCAACATCGGTATCGATCAGCGTGACGGTAATGCCGCCCGCCTGCAGCACCTGGCCGACGGCCTGCCCGAAGCGCCCGTAGCCGACGATCAGTGCGTTGGCGCCGTCATTGCTGGGTCCTTCGCGGGTCGCAGTCGCGGTGGGCACCGGCTCGGCACGGAAGCGGCGGGTGGCGGTCATCAGGAACGGCGTGGTTGCCATCGACAGGGTGACGACCGCGCCGAACAGGCTGGCCGCCTCGGGTGCGATGAGCAGCGCGTGGCTGGCCTGCGCGAAGAGCACGAAGCCGAACTCACCGCCCTGGCTGAGCAGCAGGCCGAGCGCGAGCGCGCCGCGCCACGGCATGCCGAACAGGCGCGCGATGCAAAACATGACCGCGGCCTTCACCGTGATCAGCATGAGCGCCATCGAGAGCACGAACAGCGGATCGCGCGCGATGGCGCCAAGATCGAGCATCATGCCCACCGCCAGGAAGAACAGGCCGAGCAGGATCGAGCGGAAGGGTTCGACATCGGCTTCGAGTTCGTGGCGATAAGGGCTGTCCGCCAGCATGACGCCGGCGATGAAGGCGCCGAGCGCGGTCGAGAGGCCAAGCAGTTCCATGACCGCGCCCGCAGCGAGCACGGTGAACAAGGCGGCGACCACGAACATCTCGCGCTCGCCCAGATTGCCGATCAGGCGAAAAAGCGGGCGGATCAGGAAGCGGCCGGCCGCGACAAGGCCTGCAATCGCGCCGACGGTTTCGAGCGCGAGCAGCCATCCAGGTGGTCCCCCGACATCGGCGGGATTGCGGCTCAATGCGGTGATGATCGTGATCAGCGGGATGATCGAGAGATCCTGGAACAACAGAATCGAGAAAGCCCGCTCGCCAAAGCGCGTCCTGAGGCGGCCGGAGGATTGCAGCATCGGCAGGACCTGCGCGGTGGACGAAAGCGCCAGCGGCAGACCGAGCGCGAGTGCGGCGGCGGGCGAGAAATTGGTCGTGAGCATGATCACGCCGGCCAACGCGAGACCGCAGAGCGAGACCTGCAACAAGCCGAGTCCGAGAATGTCGCGCTTCATCTTCCAGAGTTTGGATGGATCGAGTTCGAGCCCGACGAGGAAAAGCAGCAAGGTTATGCCAAGCTCGGCAAAACCCAGCTTCTGCTCCGCATCGCCAACCATGTTCAGGACGAATGGCCCCAGCACCGCGCCCGCGACAAGGTAGCCGAGCGTGGCGCCGAGCCCGAGGCGGCGGAACAGCAAGACGAAGGCCAGCGCGAAGCCCAGCAGCAGGAAGCCGTCGTGCAGGATGGAGGCGGGGGCAGGGGAGGTCACGTGGAGGTTGTCAGGCCTTGTGCTTCAGAGGTCAACAGTCCTTCCCGGACCATTCCTATTGACATCGCTGTAGGCAGCATGGTTCCTGCGCCGCGGAACAACACAAGGAGAGGCCCATGTCTGTTGCCGGAAAGTATGAGTGCGTGACTCGTTCGCCCATGGGCGATCAAACCTCGATCCTCACCATCGAAGTCGATGGTGACAGCTTCAGCGGCAGCAATTCGGGGCCGATGGGCAACATGGCGATCACCGGCGGCAGCGTCGATGGCAACACCATCAGCTGGTCGAGCGACATTACCGTGCCGATGCCGATGAAGCTCGATTGCAAGGCAACGATCGAGGGCGACGAGCTGGCCGGCACTGTTACGGCCGGAATGTTCGGCAGCTTCCCGATGACGGGCAAGCGCATCGGTTGACCCCCGGTCGGCGGGGAAGGCGGGCGGCCGCAATTGGCCGCACCGCCTACCTGCGCCCTTCCGGATGATCAGTGCGAGGGCGGCGCCGGGGTGCGCTTGAGCGTGCCCGAGAAAGACAGCGCCGCCTCGCCATCTGCAGTAACCACACCGCGCACAAAAACGAGGCTGCGCCCGGCCCGGATCACATCGCCGCGCGCCTCGAGCAACTGGCCCGTGCGCGCCGGTCCTACGAACTCGCAGTTGAATGTGACGGTGACGCCGTTGACGCTCTCCCCGCCCGACCCGGCGATCATGAACAGCGAGAAATCGGCGAAGGTCATCATGCAGCCGCCGTGGACGTTGCCATGACTGTTGCAATTGAGCGGCCCGGGCCGAAAGCCTGTGACCACGCCCACCTCGTCGCGCCGTGTGTAGAACGGGCCGATTGCATCCTCGAACGGGTCAATGCTGGCCCAATGGTACCAGCCTTCCCAGGCAGGATCGGTCGCCGGTTCGAAATTGCCGGTAAAGGGCGGGGCGGAAGCTGTCATGCGCGGCGATTCCTCGAGGCTTGGACTCGATCATGCGCTGGCCAAGAGCGGACGGCCCGTCAAGCGCAGGCGGTAGCGGCACTTCGCTGCTCTGCGAATATCGCAGTGCTGCGAACGGATGTGCCGCCGCGCGTGTGCCCCTGACGGGTGTTGGGCCGATGCCGGATGCGGCTCCTGACGGCTCGGCGAAATCCTTGCCGAAGTCGAAATAGCCAATGTGAATATTTATGGAGAGAAATGTTGGTTATTATTTCCAAGGCTAAAAATGCCATATAGGTACTATAAAATTACAATTTTATACCGATAATTCGATCCCCCAAATGAGGTCGACGGACGCCCGATGGCGTCGCAGGATCGGGCGATGGAACTGCCTGAGACAATAAGTGTTAATGACTGGTTTGTCATAAATGGCTCATGCGAATCGGCTAAGGGCTCTTCCTTAGGTGTCGAGTGTTGGAACAGCGACACATTGGGGGTTCGGGCGAGATGGCGCAGCAAGCTGACAACGCTGCATTTCCGGAAGCGCTGGTTGATCCGGTGCCGGCAAGTGCCCCTGCTGGTCGAAATCCGAGCCGGGTGCGCACCATTGCCATCAACGCGCTGCGGTTTGTTTCCGTACTCGTCGGTGCAGGACTGCTGCTCCGTGCCGGGGCGTCGGAGCATGCCGTCTCCGCAGTTGATGAACCGAGGCCGCAACCCGAAAAGCCGGCGCAATCGCGCCTCGTTGTGCCGCAGCCCGCGTTTGGCCAGACCGCACGGGCCGATGGCGAGCGCACGAAGGCTCTTACCGCCGCTCCGATCACCGCGGTAACGCCTGTCGCTGCCACAGCGACCGCTGGAACCGCGCTTTCCTCAGCGCGCCCGCGCAAGTCCGCTGCGCATGCTGGAATGGCCAAATCGCTGACATCAAGCGCCCAGTTGCTTCCCGTTGTGGAGGTTTCGAGGCCGGCGGCAGCTAAGCCAACCGTTGCAGAGCCAACCGTTGCAGAGGTTGTGCCGGTTGCCGTGGCTCCTGCCAAGCGCACGGCTGTTTCGCGCCGCGCTCCGCTGATCCGCGATCGCGCTGCAGCCACGGCGTCGCTTGCCGACAACACCCCCTCGATCCTTTCGCCAAGCCGCCCGCTTCCGGCAGCGGGCCTTCTTGCTCCGGTGCGCGTTGTGAGCAGCGCGGGTACCGATGCAACCCGTTCTCCCGTGCTCCGCAGCGCTCCGGTGCCCGCGCCCGCACCTGCGCTCGCCGCCGTCAGGCCCGCGCCTTCCGCACCCGCGGCAGCAGCACCGGTCCAGATTTCGCTGGCACCGCCGGTCATGCGTCCCGGCCCGCGCACCACGACCCGGACCTCAGACATCCGCGATGTGATGCGTCGGCCCGCCTCCGCTTGGGACTATGCTGAAGGGCTGACGCCTGAACTGGCTGGCCGTTCGGCCGCCATCCCGCCGCAGACAAGCGCGCAGCCCGTTGTCGCGGCCCAGCCTGCTCCCGCCCAACTTGCCGCTGCCAGGCCTTCGGTTCTGATGCGGGCTGCGCCGCCGGTGGCTGCGCAAGCGCCGGCCGGCGCGCGGGCGATCGCGGCGAGGCCAGTTGCCAAGCCGGTGGCGGCGGAGAGCCGCGCTGCGCCGCCGCCTGCACCGGGTCGTCCGCTTGCGCTTCTTGATCTTCCGCCGTCCCGCAAGCTTTCGGCAGCGCTTGGTGCTGGCCGTGAGTCCGCTGCGGCGATCACCGCGGAGGCGAGCCCTCCGGTTCGCGCTTCCGCACTTGGCAGGGCTCGCTTGGCCCCGTCGGCCCGGCGCGGCGTGCGGCGCGGAAGCGGCAACGCCAATGCCGTGCAATCGGGTCAGTCCTTGGCTCCTGCGGGTGAAGCGGATGCTGCTCAGGTCGGCCCGGCAAGTGGCTCGCAGGTCTCGTCGGCGGGCAATACCGGGTCCGGTTCGCCTACCCAGCTGGCCGATGCTGCCGCTCCGGCTCGGCGCGGCCTCAGCCTGCGCGAACGGATTCCGCACCCCGCCTTCTGACCTGCGCCTGAAGCGCATGCGCAAGGTTGTGCGATGAGCGCTCGCTAATTCCCGGGCATGGTGCTAGGGCCACCGGGCTGACGTCGCATTCGACGGATATCGGGCCTGCTTAGGCTCCACCCTTTGTCCCAGAGATAGCCACACGAAGCCGGGATGCGCGACTGTTGCGCATGCCCGTCATTGCTTTGGACAAGGAAAAGCAAAATGATCACCGGAACCGTGAAATTCTTCAATACCGACAAAGGCTATGGTTTTATCGCGCCTGAGGGCGGCGGCGGCGATGCCTTTGTGCACATCTCGGCCGTCGAGCGCGCTGGCATGACCACGCTCGATAAGGACCAGCGCATCTCCTACGAGCTGGAAACCGATCGCCGTGGCAAGACCTCTGCGGTCAACCTGCAGGCGGCCTGATCCTCGCGTGGCCGGGCCTTCCGCGTTGCGGGGCCCGGCTGCGGTTGCCACAAATCTGCTTTTTGCGGTTGAATCGACAAGACAAGTGTGATTCTGTGCCCGCGATGAAACGTCGCCGCTCCCATCTCAAGCTGCCGCGCGAAAGCCTGACGCAGAGTTTTGCGCTTGTTGCGCTGCTGCTGCTTGGCGCGGTTGCGCTTGCCGGGCCGAGCGGCGTGCTCGCTTGGACTGAAAATGCCCGGCTGCTCGAGCAGCGCCAGGCTGAAGTGAAGCAGCTGGAAGCCGAGCGCGACCGGCTGCGCAACCGGGTGGACCTGCTCGATCCGCGCCACGCCGATCCCGATCTGGTTGGCGAATTGCTGCGCTCCGATCTCAATGTCGCGCACCCCGACGAGCTGGTCATCCAGCGCAAGTGATGCGGCTCGCCGCGCACATGCGGCACCTCCAAGGAGATGACCGGGAATGGACGTCCACCACGGACATGACGATGACGACGCCGGCGAGGCGGGCAAGATCCCGGTTCCCGCCGAAGTGCGCGAAGCGATCCGCACGTTGATCCGCTGGTCGGGCGACGACCCGGAGCGCGAAGGTCTGCTTGATACCCCCAGCCGCGTGGCGCGCGCTTGGAAGGAATATTGCCAGGGCTACGCCGAGGACCCGGCTGCACACCTTGCGCGCCAGTTCGAGGAAGTGGGCGGCTACAACGAACTCGTCCTGCTGAAGGACATTCCTTTCCAATCGCATTGCGAACACCATATGGCGCCGATCATCGGCAAGGCGGCGATTGCCTATCTGCCGCGCGACAAGGTGGTGGGCATTTCCAAGCTCGCGCGCGTACTCAATGCCTATGCGCGGCGGCTGCAGATCCAGGAGCGGCTGACCGCGGAAGTGGCGCTGTGCATCTGGGACAACCTCAAGCCGCACGGCGTGGCGGTGGTGATCGAGGCGCAGCACGGCTGCATGACGGGGCGCGGCGTGCGCACCCCGGGCGTGGGCATGGTCACCAGCCGCATGATGGGCACATTCCTCGAGGATAATCGCAGCCGCAAGGAAGTCCTGAGCCTGATGGGGTATTGAGGCCGTGGCCGCTGATGCCCCCACTGTGGTCGCGGTGAGCCGGGCGGCGGGCCACGCTTTTTCGAAGCAAGTCGCGACGGATGGGATCGTTCTCGTGGCAGGACTTGGCGTAGAAGGCGATGCCCATTGCGGGGAGACGGTGAAGCACCGCTCGCGTGTGGCTGTCGATCCGGCGCAGCCCAACCTCAGGCAGGTACACTTGCTTCACACCGAGTTGCTGGAGGAACTCGCGGCCCGCGGGTTTGCCGTCGCGTCCGGCGATCTGGGCGAGAACATCCTGACGCGCGGCCTTGACCTGCTTGGGCTGGGCGCCGGCACCCGGCTCGAGATTGGCGGTGCCGAGATTGAGCTGACAGGGCTGCGCAACCCCTGCGCGCAGATCGAACGCTTCCAGACCGGGCTGCTCGCGGCGGTGCTGGACCGGGCGGCGGACGGCGCATTGATCCGCAAGTGCGGCGTGATGGGGGTTGTGGTGCGCGGTGGTCCGGTCCGGGCTGGTGACGCGATCATCGTTACGCCGCCGGTGGGCGCGCACAGGCCGCTCGCGCCGGTTTGACGGGTGCCTGTAACGCGTATCGGGGTTTCGGCCCATTCGATCATTGTCCGCTGACTGATAGGTAAACTCGATAACTCCAATGCAGTTTAATCGCTTCACGCAATAAGCGCAGAGGCGTACCTTCTGCTCCATCGAATACGAGGGAGTCTGAAGCCATGAACATGCAATCCGGAGATGCGTCGGGCGGTTGCCCGGTCCACAAGGGCGGCCCGAGGTCGCTGCTTGGCCGCACGAACAAGGACTGGTGGCCTGAGGCGCTGCCCGTCGACATCCTGCATCAGGGCGGCACTTCGCCCGATCCGATGGGTGCCGATTTTGATTATGCCGAGGCCTTCAAGGCGCTCGATTATGCCGCGCTGAAGGCTGACCTGGCCGCGCTGATGACGGATAACCAGCCGTGGTGGCCGGCCGATTACGGGCATTACGGCCCGTTCTTCATCCGCATGGCCTGGCACGCGGCGGGCACATATCGCACCGCCGACGGTCGCGGCGGCGCCAACAGCGGGCAGCAGCGGTTTGCTCCGCTCAATTCCTGGCCCGACAACGGCAACCTCGACAAGGCGCGGCGGCTGCTCTGGCCGATCAAGGCAAAGTACGGGAAGCATATCTCGTGGGCCGATCTCTTCGTGCTTGCGGGCAATGTCGCGATCGAAACGATGGGTGGGCCGGTGTTCGGCTTCGGCGCAGGCCGGGCCGACGTCTTCGAGCCCGAGCGCGATATCTTCTGGGGGCAGGAGTCGAAGTGGGTTGATGCCGCCGAGACGCGCATCCAGCCTGACAATGAAATGGACCTCGAGAACCCGCTTGCCGCGATCCAGATGGGCCTCATCTATGTGAACCCCGAAGGCCCTGGCGGCGTGCCCGATCCGCTGGCCTCGGCGCGCGATATCAAGATCACGTTCGAGCGCATGGCGATGAACCACGAGGAGACCGTCGCGCTCACCGCAGGCGGCCACACTTTCGGCAAGGCACATGGGGCGGGCGATGCTGCGCTGGTCGGCCCCGCGCCCGAGGCGGCGGACATCACCGCGCAAGGCTTCGGGTGGCTCAGCACTCACGCAAGCGGCAAGGGCGGCGATGCGATCACCAGCGGGATCGAGGGGCCCTGGGTCAACACGCCTACCGAATGGTCGGGCAACTATTTCCGCTTGCTGCTCGACTACGAGTACGAACTGGTCCGCTCGCCTGCCGGCGCGCACCAGTGGCAGCCGATCGACCAGCGCGAGGAAGACATGGCGCCTGCCGCGCATGACCCTTCGCTGCGCGTGCCGACAATGATGACCACCGCCGACATGGCGCTCAAGGTCGATCCCGAACTGCGGCTGATCTCGGAGCGGTTCCGTGATGATCACGAGGCGTTCAAGGATGCTTTCGCCCGTGCCTGGTTTAAGCTTACCCACCGCGATATGGGGCCGAAGGCACGCTACCTCGGCCCGGAAGTTCCGGCGGAAGACCTGATCTGGCAGGATCCGGTTCCGGCCGGGACCATGCCGGGCGAGGACGAGGTCGCAGCGTTCAAGGCGGCGATCCTGTCTTCGGGCGTTGCACCGTCAGCGCTCATCAAGGCGGCCTGGGCCTCGGCCTCGACATATCGCCGCACCGACCAGCGCGGCGGCGCCAACGGGGCGCGCATCCGCTTGGCGCCGCAGAAGGACTGGGCGGTGAACGATCCTGAAGAGCTGGCCGAGGTGCTGGCGGCAATCGAGGCTGCGCGCGGCAACCTTTCGGTGGCCGATGCTATTGTGCTGGCGGGCAGCGCGGCAATCGAGGCGGCGGCCGGGGTTGCGGTGCCGTTCAGCGGTGGGCGCGGCGATACTTCGGAAGAGTGGACCGACGCGGCAAGTTTCGACGTGCTCGAGCCGCGTGCCGACGGGTTCCGCAACTACCTTGCGGCGAAACACAGCGTGAAGACAGAGGAACTGCTGCTCGACCGGGCCTCGCTGCTCGGGCTTTCGGCACCGGAAATGGCGGTCCTGGTCGGCGGCCTGCGCGTGCTGGGTGCCAACCATGGCGGCAGCGACCTGGGCGTGCTGACGCACCGCGTGGGCCAGCTCACCAACGACTTCTTCGTCAACCTGCTCGACATGAGCACCGCATGGAGCGCGGTCGAAGGCAGCGGCGAGGAGGCGTTCGAAGGCCGTGACCGGACGACGGGCGAAGTGAAGTGGCGGGCGAGCCGGGCCGATCTTGTGTTCGGTTCGAACAGCCAGTTGCGCGCGGTGGCCGAAGCCTACGCCGAAGCGGGGGGCGAGGCGCGGTTCGTGGCCGACTTCGTCAAGGCCTGGACCAAAGTGATGAAGGCCGACCGGTTCGATCTGGCCTGAGACATTGTCGGGGGTGCTGCAGCACGCGGCGCCCCCGGCGTTCACGCCAGCGTTCGCTGAAACAGCCGCCGGATCAGGATTGCTTCTAGGATGCGGCCCAGAATATAGAGCGCCGCGAAAATGCCGGCAAAGACATAGGCCGGTGTGGGCGAAAAGCCCTCGGGCGCCTCCTCTTCGGCCTTTTTCTTCTTGTCCTTGTCCTTCTCGTCCTTGGGCTTCTCGGGCGCGGGGGCGCCGAGGAACTTATCGACTGGACTGAGCTGGATCTCGGACTTCTTGTCCTTCTTCTTGTCGTCCTTCTTTGATTTTTCCTCCGTCGGCGGCTTTTCGAGCTTGCCGAGCGCGATGGTCAGTTGCGCGACGCCAAGGAACAGCAGCGGGGCGAGGAAGCACCACAGCAGCGCGCGGCTCATCAGGTTGTAGCGCAGAACCGCGCCCTCACCGGCGGGCACGATGTGAAGCACACCCGAATCGACCACCGAGAGCGGGTCCTGCGCAAGCTGGTCCTTCTTGGTGACCGCAATCAGGTCGCCCATGCGCGCATGGGTGGTGCCGGGATGCGCGAAAAGCGGTTCGAGTTTGCCGAGGGCTTCGTCGGCGGTCTGTCCGGCCGGCAGGGGGACCTCGCCACGCAAGCGCCAGATCCAGTCCATCAGGCGTAGCGGCGAGACCTTCTCAGCAGGGGTGGCCATCGCCGCGCTCAGGCTCGACACGCTTATTCCGCCGGTACCGCTGATGAGGAATTAGCGCGTGCAAAGAGCGGCGCGCGGGTGGCGCGCTCCTTGTATGCCTTCCAGCCTTCAGTGAAGGGATAGAGCATCTGCTCGCGGATCGACATGCGGCGACCGCCTTCCATGCCGAGCAGTTCAGCCTCGCCATCGATGCAGGTGCCGAACATCCGGTCGATGAAGATCAAGGTGTTGGCGTAATTGCTGCGCGTTGATTCAAAGTCCTGAGAATGGTGCAGGCTGTGATGTTCGGTGGTGTTGAACGTCCAGCGCCACCAGCGGGGGCTGTTGAAGCGCACGTTGATGTGCTGGTAGGCGCCAACCGACATGCCGATCGCGCCAGCCAGCAGGAATGCGCGCGGCAGGAAATCGAACAGGCCGCCGATGCCGAGGCCGATCAGGAACAGTTCTACCGGATTGCCGACCGCGCCTTTGTGGACGTTGAGCTGTGTAATGTAGTGGTGCACCGAATGGGGCAGCCACAGCGGGTACCAGTTGTGCATCCCGCGGTGCATCCAGTACTGCACGAAATCGAAGATGAAGATGATCAGGAACGCCTGGACGAGCAGCGGCAGGCCGGTGAACCACGCGAACTTTTCGAGGTGCAGGCTGCCCTGGATCGCTTCGATCGCGACATCGCTTCCGATGTAGTTTTCCGCAAGATTCAGCAAAGTTCCGGCGAGGCCGACGTAGAACAGGTCAGTCGCCAGTTCCTTCCAGGTGATCTGCCACGACTGGTGGCGAGGGTTCGTCAACTCGAGGATTTGCAGGATCACCCGGAAGCCGATGCCGATCCCGATCGCGGTGGAGGCCTTGGCGATGGAATTCGGCGCGTAGTACCAGAAGGCGACGAGTCCGAAGAGCACCGCTGGCTGGAACCAGGTGAAAAACAGGCGCTTGAGGAGGCCGCCCTCAACCTTGGGAATGTTTTCCCAGCCAATCGTCACCGGCGACTGGGTTCCGACAACGCGCTTCCCGACTCGAATACCGTCCATCACATGACCCCATTGTGCGGTGCAGCGAGGAGCAGGATGGCGGAATTCTGACAGTCGTCAAGCATGCATTGGCTGCACTTCGGGGGTAATCCATGCCGCAGTGCCGCGCTGTATGCGCTGCGCTGCGGCATGAGTATTACGATTTATTACGTCAAAGGTGCTCGAGCACATACTCGGCCGAGGAGACATTGAAGTCGCCCGGGGCCTCGACATGAAGCTGCTCGACCGTACCGTCGTTGATCACCATGGCAAAACGCTGGCCGCGAATGCCGAGGCCAAAGCCGGTGCCGTCCATGGTGAGGCCGAGCGCCTTGGCAAAATCGCCGTTGCCATCAGCCAGCATGGTGACGTCGGCCGAACCGGCAGCGGCGCCCCAGGCCTTCATCACGAAGGGATCGTTGACCGCCGTGCAGGCGATTTCGTCCACGCCCTTGGCGCGGATTTCGGCGGCCTTTTCCACGAAGCCCGGCAGGTGCTTGGCCGAGCAGGTGGGGGTAAAGGCGCCCGGCACCGAGAACAGCGCGACGCGCTTGCCGGCGAAGTATTCGCCCGACTGAACCGCATCGATCCCGTCGGCCGTGGCTTTCACCAGCTTCACATCGGGCAGCTTGTCTCCAACCGCAATCGTCATGGGCAAGGATCCTCTTTCTGTTGATCTGTGCGTTGATGCGCATAGGCCGATATAGGGGCGGTGTGTGACAGCGCAACCGCTGGCAGATGGTTAAGTCCGCTTCACCGCGTGTCTTGAAGAAGGAGTAAGTCCGGCCCCGCAAACTGCCCCTTCGAGCCTGGGAGGCTGCGAGGGGAGAATCGGGATATGCGCGTTCGCTCTGTGGTGCAAAAGGCGTGCGCGGCAATCGCTGCGGGGGCGCTGGTGATCGGCCTTGCAGCGCCAGCCTTGGCGGCGCCGGCCTGCTGGTCGGCCGAGCTTGTGCGGGCCGCGCGCATGCGCCAGCTCGATGTCATGCTCATGGTGGGTTCGCTGCGCTGCCGCGGCACCGCGCAGGACTACCGCGCGGCCTATGACCGCTTTCTGCTGCGGCACCGACCGCAGCTTGGCCGGGTCAATCAGATGATTCTTGCCGAGATGCGCGGCCGGTTGGGACCGATCGGTGCGCTCGAGGCGCTTGACGAGGCGAGCGTGCGCATGGCCAACCGCTATGGCGATCGCGCCGACTATGGCTGCGCCGATCTTGGCCAGATCGCCGCCGCACTGGCCGAAAGCGGCGACGAGGCGCTGCCACGGGCGGGCGATTTGCTGGTGGGCGAGGATGTCGCGCTCGAACGATGCCCGGTCCAGGTTGCGGTTGCGGCCATGCCCCCCGCGCGCAAATTGCCATAGGCGCAGCGGGACTGTCCCAAGGAGGCATCTGTCCGAAAGGGATATAAAGACATCTTTATATAGTATTTGCCTAAGGCCGCGAGGCCCGCTAAGGGGGTGTTAGCAAGGCCCACCCTCCCGGCGGGCTTTTTGTCGTTTGACTGCAATCTTGGAGAATGCCTCGTGGCCAGCGTGCTTGACGCCCGGAAGGACTATGTAATCGCCGATATCGGCCTCGCCGATTTCGGGCGCGCCGAAATCCGGATCGCTGAAACGGAAATGCCCGGCCTTATGGCGCTGCGTGAGGAATTTGGCGCCTCGCAGCCCCTGAAGGGCGCGCGCATCACCGGGTCGCTTCACATGACGATCCAGACCGCGGTGCTGATCGAGACGCTGACCGCGCTCGGCGCCGATGTGCGCTGGGCGACCTGCAACATCTTCTCGACGCAGGATCACGCTGCTGCCGCGATCGCGGCTTCGGGCGTTCCGGTGTTCGCGATCAAGGGTGAAAGCCTTGCGGAATACTGGGATTATGTCGGCTCGATATTCACCTGGGACGCCGAAACCCCGGGCCAGACTGCCAACATGATCCTCGACGATGGCGGCGACGCCACGATGTTCGCGCTGTGGGGCGCGCGCGTGGAAGCGGGCGAGACGCTGTTCGAGCCGAGCAATGCCGAAGAGATCGAGTTCGTCCGCGCGCTCAATGCGTTCCTCAAGGCGAAGCCCGGCTACCTCACCGACACGGTCAAGGCCATCAAGGGCGTCTCGGAAGAGACCACCACGGGTGTCCACCGGCTCTATCAGATCGCCAAGGACGGCAAGCTGCCGTTCCCCGCGATCAACGTGAACGACTCGGTGACCAAGTCGAAGTTCGACAACCTTTATGGCTGCAAGGAATCGCTGGTCGACGCGATCCGCCGCGCCACCGACGTGATGCTCGCCGGCAAGGTCGCCTGCGTGGCCGGTTTCGGCGATGTCGGCAAGGGTTCGGCAGCGTCGCTGCGCCAGGGCGGCGCGCGCGTCATGGTCACCGAGATCGACCCGATCTGCGCGCTGCAGGCGGCGATGGAAGGCTATGAAGTCGTGACGATGGACGAAGCCGTCAAGCGCTGCGACATCTTCGTGACCGCCACCGGCAACGAGGACGTGATCACCGCCGACCACATGAAGGCGATGAAGCCCATGTCGATCGTGTGCAACATCGGCCACTTCGACAGCGAGATCCAGATCTCGGCGCTCGACAACTACAAGTGGACCGAAGTGAAGCCGGGCACCGACCTGGTGGAATTCCCGGACGGAAAGCAGATCATCATCCTGGCCAAGGGCCGCCTCGTGAACCTGGGCTGCGCCACCGGCCACCCCAGCTTCGTGATGAGCGCGAGCTTCACCAACCAGACTCTGGCGCAGATCGAGCTGTTCACCAATCCCGAGCAGTACAAGAACGAGGTCTACGTTCTGCCCAAGCACCTCGACGAAAAGGTCGCGGCGCTGCACCTGGCCAAGCTTGGCGTGCAACTGTCCAAGCTTTCGTCCAAGCAGGCGTCTTACATCGGCGTGCCCGAGGCGGGCCCGTTCAAGCCGGACCACTACCGCTACTGAGCCGCGCGGCAAGCGACGCTCGAACGCTTCGGAAGGCCCGCGCGAAAGCGCGGGCCTTCTTCGTGACGGGCCTCCCACAGCTTGTGCCAGGCCCGACATTGTAATTTGCCGCGCCGCACCCTAGCCAAGCAAGCGATGGTAGTTCCGCAGTTTGCCCTCGTTCTGATCGCGCTGGTCCTGGCCGCGTGGACGCTGGCGGCGGCCTGGGCGGTGCTTGCCGCGCGGGGGCGGCTGTCCCGCGCGGAGGCCACCCAGCGCCTCGCCCGGCGGCTTTCGCGCATGATCGAGGAAGCGCCCGCGCTGCCCTTGCTGGTGCGGGCAGACGGGCGAATCGAAGGTCCGTCGCGGCTGGCGGGCTGGTTCGGGCTTGATGGCATGCCGGGCTATCTCAGCGAACTCGATGCCGGCGAGGCCGGGCTCGACGAAGTGCAGATCTCGCAGCTCAGCGATGCGGTGCGCAAGGCGCAGAAGACCGGCGCACCGTTTGAGCTGGCGCTTACCCCGCGGGGCGGGCGGCGCAGCCTTGCCGCCCGCGGGTATCTTGCCGACCCGCAAGTTTCGCCCGGCGGGGCAGCGCTGGTGTGGTTCTTCGACTTTACCGAGAGCCTGGCCGAACTGCGCCGCCTGCGCGGAGAAGCGGCCTCGGCGCGCGCCGATTTTGCGGCGCTGGCGGGGCTGATCGAGGCCGCGCCTCTGCCGATGTGGTTCCGCGGGCCTGACATGGCGCTGCGTCTGGTCAACAGCGCCTATGTCAAGGCGGTGGGGGCAGGAAGTGCTGGCGAGGTGGTCGCCTCCGGCACCGAACTAGTCGAGCCGGTCGAGGGCGTGAGCGCCGCGAAGGTTGCGCAGCAGGTCTTTGCCCGCCGTATCGCGATGGAACGCGTGGTCTCCGCCACGATCGGCGGGCAACGCCGCTCGATCCGCGTGTCGGACCTGCCGCTGGGCGAGGACGGCGTGGCAGGCTATGCGGTCGATACCGAGGAGATGGAGGAGCTGCAGCGCCAGTTCCGCCGCTTCCGCGAAGCGCAGCGCGAGATGCTCGATACGCTTTCGGCCGGAATCGCGCAGTTCGACGAGAAGCGCAATCTGGTCTTTGCCAACCAGCCGTTCCTGCGCATCTTCGGTGTGCCGCAGGCCTGGGTGGTCGATACGCCTCCGTTTGACCGCGTGCTCGACCGCATGCGCGACAGCGCGCGCCTGCCCGAGGTGCGCGATTTTCCCGAATGGCGGCGCGAGCGGCAGGGCTGGTTCCTGGCGCGTGAGCCGCGCGAGGAACCTTGGCACCTCGGCGACGGGACGCACTTGCGCGTGATCGGCCAGCCGATGCCCGATGGCGGCCTGCTGATGATCTTCGAGGACCGTACCGAGCAGCTCCAGCTTTCCGCGACGCGCGACACGCTGCTGCGCACGCGTACCGCAACGTTCGACAACCTGTTCGAATCGCTTGCGGTGTTCGGGCCCGATGGCCGGCTCCAGCTGTGGAACCGGCGCTTTGCGAGCGAACTGGGGCTGGAGGAGGAGTTCCTTGCCACTCATCCTCGTGCCGATGCCCTGTTGAACCGGATAGCGAAGCTGCTCAAGCGCCCCGCGCAGATCAGCACGATCGGCCAGGTGATCCAGTCCGCCTCGCTCGAGCGCAAGCAGCAGAGCGGGCGGATCGTGCTCGCCGACGGGCGCTGCTTCGCCATTGCCGGGGTGCCGCTGCCCGATGGCAACGGCCTGCTCACCGTGCTGGACATCACGGATTCCGAAAAGGCCGAAGCCGCGCTGCGCGAGCGCAACGCCGCGTTGGTCGAGGCCGATGCGGTCAAGACACGCTTCCTTGCCAACATGAGCTACGAGTTCCGCACCCCGCTGACGTCCATCGGCGGCTTTGCCGAACTGCTGCAAAGCGGCATGGCCGGGGAATTGACCCCGCAGGCGCAGGACTATGTCGCCGCGATCCTGACTTCGGTCGAGCGGCTCGGCGAGCAGATCGAAAACGTGCTGGACCTCTCGCAGAGCGAGGCCGGCACTTTGCCGCTCGCGGCCGAGCCGGTCGAGCTCTTCCCCCTGCTGGGCGAAGTCGTTCGCGAGCGGGCCGAGCGGCTCACCGAGGCGGGAATCACGCTCGACTTGCGCGGCAGCAATGCCATTGGCAACGCGACCGGCGACCGGCGGCGACTGCGGCGGTTGTTCGGGCAACTTGTCGACAATGCCATCGCCGCAACGCCGAAGGGCGGCCGCATCCTCGTCGAAGCCTCGCGCCGCAAGGCGAGCAAGGGCGGCAAGGACGCCCGCGGGCTCTTGCAGGTGGTCGTCTCCGACAATGGCTGCGGCATGGATCCGGCCCAGCTTGCGCGCGCGCTCGAGGGGCTGAAAATCAGCGCCGATGGTCGTTCGGTCGATCGGCGCGGCGGGGTCGGCCTGCCACTGGTGCGCCAGCTGGTCGCGGCGCACGGCGGCACTTTCGAACTGGTTTCGGAGAAGGGTGAGGGGACGAGTGCGATGGTACTGTTGCCATGATTGTGCCGCTGCCCGATCTTGCGGCGACCGAGGCGCTGGGCCGGCGCATCGCGGGCCTGCTCCATCCAGGTGATGTCCTCGCGCTGAGCGGCGGGCTTGGTGCGGGCAAGACCACGCTTGCCCGCGCGGTTATCGCTGCGCTCGGGTATGGTGGTGAAGTGCCGAGCCCGAGTTTTGCGATAATCGAGGTCTATGATCCGCCCGCGCTTCGCCTGCGCGTGGTCCATGCCGATTTCTATCGGCTTGAGGACCCGGAAGAAGTCGCCGAACTGGGGCTCGACGACTACCGCGCCGACTCTGTGTTGATCGCGGAATGGCCCGAACACGCCGGCGGTTTCGCGCATGAGCCGGGCTGTCTTTCGATCCGGTTCGAAATCCTTGAAAATGAGCGCGTCGCCATTGTCGAGGCGGGTCCCGATTGGGTAGAGCGCAGGGGATGGAAATGACCTTCCCTGATGCCGCACCGCCGTTCCTTGCCGATGCCGGCTGGGCTGGCGCCGCGATCGAGCCGATTCCGGGTGATGCCTCGGCCCGGCGCTATTTCCGCCTGCGGCGCGAAAACGGCACCGCGATGCTGATGCACGCGCCGCCGCCGGGCGAAGACCCCGAGCCGTTCCTGCGCGCGGCGCGCTGGCTTGATGCCAACGGCTTGCGCGCGCCGCAGATCCTTGCCGAGGACACGGGCGCCGGGCTGGTGTTGCTGCAGGACTTTGGCGAGGTGCGCATGCGCGAATACCTCGATGCCTGGCCGCAGGATGAGCGCGAGGTCTATGCCCATGCCGTCGATGCGCTGATTCAGCTGCACCAGCTGCCGCCGGGGCCGTTCACGCAATACTCGCTGGCCGAATATCAGCGCGAAGCGCGGCTGTTCATCGACTGGTTCTGCCCGGTGCAGGGGCTCTACGTCGATCTCAAGAGCTGGACCGAGGCCTGGGAGGAAGTGCTCGGCCCGCTGCTGGCGCGCCAGCGCCCGGGGGTAACGGTGCTGCGCGACTATCATGCCGAAAACATCATGCTTGATGGCGGGCTCGACCGACAGGGGCTGCTGGATTTCCAGGACGCGCTGGTCGGGCATCCCGCCTACGATCTCGTCTCGCTGCTGCAGGATGCGCGGCGCGATGTCGATCCGGTGACCGAGCGCGCCATGCTTGAGCATTACATCACGCAGAGCGGCGCCGGGCCGCATTTCGCCGAAGACTATGCTCGCCTCGGTGCACAGCGCAACGCCAAGATCATCGGGATATTCGTGCGGCTTTGGCAGCGCGACGGCAAGCCGCGCTACCTGGATTACATCCCGCGCGTCTGGGCGTTGCTCGAACGCGATCTGGCACATCCCGCGCTGGCGCCGGTGGCGCGCTGGTTCGATGCCCATGTGCCGGCGGCCTTGCGTGATCCGACCGGCCGGCTGGGCGGGACTTTCGCGGTATGAGCGCGCGCCACGCGCCCCTCGCCAGCGATGTCGCGATGGTGCTCGCCGCCGGCATCGGGAAGCGCATGCGCCCGCTCACCGCGACCCGGCCCAAGCCGCTGGTGCGCGTGGACGGACGGCCGCTGATTGATCACAGCCTCGACAAGCTGGTCGAGGCCGGCGTTTCGCGCGCGGTGGTCAATGTGCATTACTTGCCCGGGCAGATCGAGGCGCATCTGGCGCAGCGCAACGCCCCGGCAATCGCCATCTCGGACGAGCGCGAGGCTTTGCTCGAAACCGGTGGCGGCATGGTCAAGGCGCTGCCGCTGATCGACGCCGATCCGTTTTTCTGCCTCAACAGCGACAATGTCTGGCTGGACGGGCCGCATAATGTCTTTGCCGCTCTGAGCGATGCCTGGGATCCGGCACAGATGGATGCGCTGCTGCTGTTGGTCTGCCATGCGCGCACGTACAACTATACCGGGCGCGGGGATTTCCATCTCGATCCGCTCGGGCGGATCAGTCGGCGCAAGACGGGCCGCGTCGCGCCGTTCATCTATACCGGCATCCAGATCGTCTCGCACCGACTGCTGCGCGATGCGCCTTCGGGGGCGTTCTCGACCGGAGTGCTTTGGGACCGCGCGATCGAGGAGGGCCGGCTCTATGGCATCTCGCACAGCGGGTTGTGGTTTGAAGTGGGCGCGCCGCAGATGATTGCGCCGACCGAAGCCGCCTTGCGACGTGGCTGACCGCAAGCCTGAAGTCTATTCCATCGCCGCGCATCGCGGGTTTGCCGATGCGCTGGTGGCGGGGCTCGTCCCGCGTTATCACGAGGAAAGCTTCGGCCTGGCCCGACTGACACTGCTGCTGCCGAGCCGCCGCGCGGTTCGAACGGTGACCGAGGCGTTCGTTCGGGCAAGCGGCGATGGCGGCGGTGAAGGCCAGCGCGGGCTGCTTCTGCCGCGCATGGCGGTGGTGGGCGATCTCGATCTTGACGAGACGCTGGGGCCGCTGCTCGATCCGCTCGGCAGCGGCGCGCTGGTTCCCCCGGCCGCCGATCCGGTGGCGCGGCTGCTCGCGATCGCGGCGATGCTGCGCGCCGATCCCGATACGCGCACTGCCTCGGCAGCCGGGCTGCTGCGCCAGGCGAGGGGCCTTGCACAGGCGATGGACCGGCTCGCTGTGGAGGACGTCGAACTCGAGGCGTTGCTTGATCCGCAGGTGATCGGGCTGGTCGGCGATCTGGCCGAGCACTGGCAGCGTGGCACTGCCCAGTTCGCGCGTGTTCTCGCCCGGTGGCGGGATCGTTGCGGGGAGCGGGGCGAGATCGACGCGCCGGTGCGGCGCAACCGATTGCTGGCCCATGTTGCGCAGCGCTGGCGGGCCGATCCGCCTGCCTATCCCGTTGTGGCGGCGGGGGTGACGTCGGCAGCGCCTGCCGTCGCGCGGTTGCTTCGCGTTGTGGCGGATTTGCCGCAAGGTGCGGTGATCCTGCCCGACCTCGATCTCGCGCTGCCTGATGCGGTTTGGGACGCACTGGGCGTCGCGGGAAATGGTGCGAGCCCGGAGGCGCCAATCTTCGGGCGCGGCGATGTGGTGACGCATCCGCAGTATCACCTCAAGCTGCTGCTCGCGCGCATGGGGGTCGCGCGCGGCGAGGTTCAGGCCTGGCACCGCTCCGGTCCTGCCGCCGCGCCGCCCGCGCGCAGCCGCGCCATATCCAACCTGTTCCTGCCGCCCGAGGCGAGCACAGTCTGGGCGCAGCTCCCGGCCGACCAGCGGCGACTGTCGGGCGTGCGGGTCATGGAAACCGCAAACCCCGAGGAGGAAGCTCAGGCGCTCGCCGTGCTGGTGCGGCAGGCGTTGGCGGTACCGGAACGGCGCGTCGCGGTGATCACGCCCGACCGCGATCTGGCGCAGAGACTGGTCGCGCATCTGGGGCGCTGGGATATCGCCGCCGATGATACCGCCGGCCGCCCATTGCCGCAGACTCCGGCAGGGCGGCTGCTGCTCCAACTCGCCGAAATGGCCGCCGGCGCGGCGGCGCCGGTGCCGCTTCTCGCGCTGCTCGGCCATCCGCTGGTGCGCAAGGGCGAGGGGCGCGCGGTCTGGCTCGAGCGGGTGCGCCAGCTCGATCTGGCGCTGCGCGGGCCGCGTCCGGGGCCGGGCCTTGCGGCGGTGCGCGGTGCGGCGGCAGCGCGGGAGAAGACCGCCCCCGGCCTCGTCGCGTGGTGGGACGAGGCGGCAGATCTGCTTACCCCCATCATGGCGGCCGATGCGCACATGTCGCTCGGCGCTGCGCTCGACCAGCTTGCCGAAGTGGCCGAGGCGCTGTGCGGACCCGAGCGTTGGGGCGGGGCCGACGGGCGCGCGCTCGCGTCCTTTGTCGAACAGTGGCGCGGTGCAGCCGAAGTTGCCGATCTGCCGGTCGATCCCGCCGATCTGCCAGCGCTGCTTACCGACGCGATGGGTGAGATCGCGGTGCGCCCGCCCTATGGCAGCCATCCGCGTCTTGCCATCTACGGTCTGCTTGAAGCGCGCATGAGCCGCGCCGACCTTGTGATCTGCGCAGGTATGACCGAGGGCCGCTGGCCGCCGGCACCCGCGCCCGATCCGCTCCTTGCACCACCGGTGCTGCGCGCGCTCGGCATTCCGGGGGCGGACTTCCGCATCGGCCTTGCCGCCCACGATCTTGCCGCCGCGCTGGGTGCACCCGAAGTGGTGCTGAGCCATGCGCTACGCGATGCGGCGGGGCCGGTGATCCCATCGCGCTTTCTCCTGCGCATCCGTGCCATGCTGGGGCGCGAGCTTGAGCACGAGGAGGAAGCGGTGCGCGTGGCCCGCGCGCTTGACTGGGCCGAGCCTGCGCCGCCATGTCCGCAGCCCGCGCCGATGCCAAGTGCGGAGCAGCGCAGGGTTGGCATTTCCGCAACCGCGCTCGACCGGCTGCGCGGCGATCCCTATCAGTTCTATGCGCGCGAGATACTGCGTTTGCGTGCGCTCGATCCGCTCGATGCCGATGCGACGCCGGCCTGGCGCGGGATTGTGGTCCACGATGTGCTCAAGCAATGGCACGATGCGGGCAGCCGGCGGGGCGAACTGCTGCCGCTGGCCGAGCGCACCCTCGCGGCGATGAGCGCGCATCCCTTCATGCGCGGGCTGTGGCGGCCAAGGCTGATGGCCGCGCTCGAATGGGTCGAGGGCCACAATGCCGAGTTGGCCGTTGCGGGCCGGGTGCCCATCGCATGGGAGGCCGATGGAGCCATCGACATTGCCGGCGTGCGCCTCCATGGCCGCGCCGACCGGATCGACCGCTGCGCCAACGGCACGCTGGCTGTGGTCGATTACAAGACCGGCAAGCCGCCTTCGAGGCGGATGGTGCAGGAAGGCTATGCATTGCAGCTCGGCCTCATCGCGCTGATTGCCGAACGGGGCGGGTTTGCCGGGATCGATGGGCTGGCGAACGGCTTTGAATACTGGGCGCTCCAGAAGAAGCAGGGTAAGGACACGTTTGGCTACATGGAAGAGCCGGTGCTCGAGGGTAACCGCAAGAAGACCGGCTTGCCGCGCGACGAATTTGTCGAGACGACGCTGGACTTTCTGATGGAGGCCATCGCCAGGTGGATCCTTGGAAACGAAGCCTTCACCGCAAGGCCCAATCCCGATCTGCCGGGCTATACCGATTATGATCAGCTGATGCGGCTCGAGGAATGGCAGGGCCGGGGCAAGGCCGGTCGGGGAAGCGGCGCATGAGCAAAGTCTATCCGCTGCAGGACAACCAGCGCCTTGCCGTGCAGCCGGACCGCACGGTCTGGCTCTCGGCATCGGCAGGCACGGGCAAGACGCAGGTCCTCTCTGCGCGCGTGCTGCGCCTGCTGCTCCAGGACGGCGTTACGCCTGACCAGATCCTGTGCCTTACCTTCACCAAGGCGGGCGCTGCCGAAATGGCGACCCGCGTCAACGAGGTGCTCGCGCGCTGGGTGCGCCTGCCCGACGATCAGCTCGCCATCGACCTCAAGGCCATCGGCGCACCCTTCGGACCAGCGGTGGTGGAACGCGCGCGCAGCCTGTTTGCCGCCGTGCTTGATTGCCCCGGCGGCGGGCTCCGGATCGAGACCATCCACGCCTTTTCGCAGTGGCTGCTGGGCGCATTCCCCGCCGAAGCTGGGCTCATGCCCGGGACGCGTGCGATGGAGGACCGCGACCGCGATCTTCTGCTGCGCGAGGTGCTGGCCGAGCTGCTGATCACGGCTGAGGCGCAAGGCGACGATGCGCTGTTCACCGCACTCGAAGACCTTAGCCTGCGGATGGGCGAGGATGCGGTGCCTGCCTTCCTGCTGCGCTGTGCGGGGGCGCATGATCTGTGGGATGGGCCTGGCGCATGGCAGCCCCCGCTGCGCCCGCGGATCAACCGGCTCCTCGGGCTCGATGCGGAGGAGGACGGTGCCGGGCTGGTCGATCTGGTGCGCGACGAGGCCTTCGATGTGAGGTCGGTTCAGGTTTGCATGCAGGCCAATCTGCGCTGGGGGACGCGTACCGGGCTCGATGCCGCATCGGTCATGCAGGATTGGCTGGAAGCGAACCCACAGGCGCGCGTTGCGGGGCTTGATGGTTTTGCGGAACAGTTCCTGACAGCCAAGGGCGAAGCGAAATCGCCGCGCTATCTCCTCAAGCATGAGCCGGCCTATGCCGAGTATCAGGCGCGGGTGATCGAGAGTCTGTCCCGCGTGACCGATCAACGCGCGCTGATCGAGCTCGCCGCCCGGCTCGATCCCGCGCTTACGCTGGGGCGGTGCTTTGCCCTTGCCTGGGCCGAAGCGAAGGCTCGCGAGGGGTTCATCGATTTCGATGACCAGATCCGCGCCGCCGCCGATCTTTTGACGAAACGCGCGCCGGCCGAATGGATCCGCTACAAGCTCGACCGGCGCTTCGATCATATTCTGGTGGACGAGGCGCAGGATACCAATGCCGCGCAGTGGCGCATTGTGCTCGATGGGCTGATTGCCGATTTCTTCAGCGGCGAGGGGCAGCGCGGCGATGCCACCCGCACGCTCTTCGTGGTGGGCGACTACAAGCAGGCGATTTTCGGCTTTCAAGGCACGAGCCCCGAGAACTTCGCCGCCGCGCGCGAGCGGGTGCGGCGCGAACTTGCAATGCTCGCCGAGGTGACTGACGATCCGGCCAGGGCGTTGCTGCCGCTGGGGCTTGGGCGCTCCTACCGAACTGCCGCTTCGGTCCTCGCCTTTGTCGACCGCGCGATTGCGGCAATTGGTCCAGAACGTTTCGGCCTGCCCGAAGCGCCCGAGCCGCACCGGGGAGATGAAGCGCGTCCCGGCATGGTCGTGCAGTGGCGGACGGTGGGCGGCGCTGCGGAGGGCGAGGCGGAAGGAGAGGTCGAGGAGGCGGGCGAAGAGGGCGCCGAGTCCTGGCTCTCGCGTCCCGACCGGATCATGGCCGACAACATCGCGCGGCAGGTGCGCCAGTGGCTCGATGCGGGCTTTCCGCTCCACAAAGGCGGGCCGCGCCGGGCGACACCGGGCGACATCATGGTGCTGGTCCGCTCGCGCAAGGCGCTGGCCGGGCTGATCGTGGCGCGGCTTCATGCGCAGGGCGTGCCGGTCGCGGGCGTGGACCGGCTCAGGCTCGGCGCGCCGCTTGCGGTCAAGGACCTTGTCGCGGCACTGCGGTTTTGCGCGCAGCCGCTTGACGATCTCAATCTCGCTGCGCTGCTGGTCTCCCCGCTGGTGGGCTGGACGCAGGAGATGCTGCTCGATCACGGCTACCGGCCAAAGGGTGCGGCGTTGTGGGACCATCTGCGCAGCACCGAGGGCCCCGCAACATATCCCGCGATGGAGCAGCTGCGCACGCTGCTGGCCAAGGCCGACTACGGCACGCCTGCACAGCTGATCCACTGGTTGCTGGTCGGCCCCTGGCAAGCGCGGCGCAAGTTGGTCGCGCGTCTGGGGGCCGAGGCGAATGACCCGATCGACGAGCTGATCAATGCCGCCATGGCTTATGCCTCGGGCCAGACACCCAGCCTTGTCGGCTTTCTGCAGTGGTTCGATGCAGGCGAGGGGGAACTGAAGCGCGAGGCAGGGCAAAAGGCCGATCTGGTGCGGGTGATGACGGTGCACGGCTCGAAGGGGCTGGAGGCGCCGATCGTGATCCTCGCTGATGCCGCTGCCGATCCCGACGCTTCTCCACTGCGCGATCTGACGCTGGTGGAAGAGGTGCTGGAGGAACGTCGCAAGGTGCCGCTGCCACCGCTGCGCAAGGCCGAACGCGCCGGGCCGGTGCGCGAGGCGGCCGAGCGCGCGGCCGAGGCCGAGCGTGCCGAACATTGGCGGCTGCTCTATGTGGCGATGACACGCGCGGAAGAGGCGCTGTTCATCGGCGGCGCGCTGGGCAGCCGGGCCAAAGAGCCGCCCGAGGACAGCTGGTACGCGCAGCTTTCGCCGTTGTTCGGCGATGAGGACAGCGGGTGGCGAGAGGACACGATCTGGGACGGCATGCGCCAGCTTGGCGGGTTGGGGCCGCTGCCTGCCAAGGTGGCCGATGCCCCGCCGCCGTCTGCTTCTTCGCGCCGTGATCTGCCCGATTGGCTCAGCGCGCCGCTCCCTGCCGAACCGCGCCCGCCGCGCCCCTTGGCGCCTTCGGGTTTGGGTGAGACCGACGACACCCCGGATCCCCCCTCGCGCCCTGGCCCCGCTGCGCGCCTTGCGGCGCGGCGCGGCAGCCTTTTGCACAAGCTGATCGAGCGCCTGCCCGAACTCGCACCCGGCGAGCGGGGTGCGGCGGCGGCAAGCTGGCTCGCGCGCATGGCGGCTGACATGCCGGAGGATGAGCGCGACGCGATGGCCGAAGCGGCGCTGCGCGTGCTGGCGGACCCCGCCTGGGCCGAAGTCTTCGGGCCCGGCTCGCTGGCCGAAGTGCCGATCGCGGCGGTGGTGGGCGAGCGGGTCATCAGCGGCACGCTCGACCGGCTGCTGCTGGACGAGGCGCGGGTCCGCGTGGTCGATTTCAAGACCGACCGGCGCCCGCCGCGAAGTGTGGATGCGGTGCCGCTTGCCAGCCTTCGCCAGATGGCGGCTTATGTTGCGGCGCTGGAGGCGATCTATCCCGGCCGCCGGGTGGAGGCGGCCTTGCTCTATACCCACACCCCGCAGTTGATCGTGATCCCCAAAGCGGTGATCGAGAGCCACAAGCCAACCCTTCAGGCCGCGCAGGAAAGCTTTGCGCCCTGATTCCTTGCGCCGCCCGCAAGAGGGCTTACATACCGGACCAAACCCGAGGAGTTACCCTGCCATGGCCACCAAAGCCGTTACTGATTCCAGCTTCGCCTCCGATGTGCTCGGCGCCGACAAGCCTGTGCTCGTCGATTTCTGGGCCGACTGGTGCGGCCCCTGCAAGATGATCGCTCCCGCGCTGGAGGAGATTGCCGACGAACTCGCTGACAAGGTTTCCATCGTGAAGATGGACATCATGGAGAACACCACCGTGCCCGGCGAAATCGGCGTGCAGTCGATCCCGCTTCTCGTCCTGTTCAAGGACGGCAAGGCCGTTGCGCAGAAGCTGGGCGCTGCGCCCAAGAGCCAGCTCAAGGGTTGGCTCGAGAGCGTTCTGTGACAAATAGCTGATTGCCGGTTGGCAAGTCCGGAGCGGGATGCAAGACTGACCTTGCATCCCAGCTTCCGGAGCCCGACCCTTATGCCCAGCCCGATTGCCCACCGGTTCGCCCTTGCCTGCGCGGCGAGCCTCTTTGCCCTTGGTGCTTCGGCTCCCGGATTGGCAGCGCCCGAGGGCGACAGTGCCGCGATTGCGCGGATCATCGATGAGGGCATGAACCGCAGCGAGGCGATGATCACTGCTTCGGCGCTGATGGACCGCATCGGGCCGCGCCTCACCAATTCGGAAAACCACCGCAAGGCCGAAAGCTGGGCGATGGACCAGCTGAAGAAGCAGGGCCTCGTCAATATTCACGTCGAGCCGTTCGACTTCGGGCTGGGCTGGAACCTCGACAGCTATTCGGTGGCAATGGTCTCGCCCCGGCCGCTCGCGTTGACGGCACTTCCCGTGGCCTGGTCGCCGCCGACTTCGGGCACCTTGCGCGCGCCCGTGGTCATCGCGCCGATGTCGCGTGAGGAACACTTTGCCGAGTGGAAGGGCAAGCTCGCGGGCAAGATCGTGCTCGTCTCGCTCCCCGGCCAGACCAGCGAGAGCAAGGAGCCGGTCTTCCAGCGCTACACCGATGCCGATATTGCCGCGCTCGACACGTATACCAAGCCGGTGTTCGATCCCGATGCCGCAGCGCTGCAGGTGCGCAACCGCCGCTTTCAGGGCAGGCTCGCCGCCTTCCTAAAGGCCGAGGGCGCGCTTGCCATGGTCAAGATGACCTACCGCGATGGCAAGCTGGTGCACGGCGAAGGCTATGACTTCCAGCCGGGCGAGACGCTCGCCGTTCCGGCTGTCGATATGGCGCAGGAAGACTACCGCCGTCTTGTGCGCCTCGCCAAGACCGGGCCGGCCCCGGAAATCGCGATCACCGTCGCTGCGCGCTATGATGACAGCAACCTGCGTGCGGAGAACGTGATCGCGGAGATCCCGGGCAGCGATCCCAAGGCGGGCTATGTCATGGCCGGCGCACATTTTGACAGCTGGATCGCGGGCGACGGTGCGAACGACAACGGCGCGGGCAGCGTGACGGTGATCGAGGCGGCGCGGCTGATCGCCAAGCTGGGCATCAAGCCCAAGCGCACGATCCGCTTCGTGCTGTGGAGCGGCGAGGAGCAGGGCCTGCTCGGCAGCCGGGCCTATATCGAGCAGCATCTCGCCAGCCGTCCGGTCGATCCCGCGCTCAAGGGGATCGATTCCTATGCCGCCTGGCGCAATGCCTTCCCGATCACGCCCAAGCCCGAATACAGCCAGCTCAAGGCCTATTTCAATATGGACAACGGTTCGGGCCGGTTCCGGGGCATCTACTCCGAGGGCAATCTCGGTGCGGAAAAGCTGCTCAAGGAATGGCTCTCGCCGTTCGACATGCTGGGCGCGGACAAGCTGGTGGTGAGCAAGACCGGGGGGACGGACCACGTGTTCATGCAGGCCATCGGGCTGCCCGGATACCAGTTCATCCAGGACCCGCTCGACTATGACACCCGCGTCCACCACTCCAGCCTCGACACCGTGGATCACATGCGCGCCGATGATATGCGGCAGGCGGCGGTGATCATGGCGGGGATGCTGTGGCAGGCTGCCAACAGTGACAAGGAACTGCCGCGCGCCGTGCTGCCGAGCCAGCCGACGCCGACCGATCCGTTCAAGGTGCGCGATCCGGCGCAGTAACCGCCTAATTGGCGGCGCTGCTGCGCTTCACAAATTCCTCGAACAGTGCGGGTGAAGAGGCTGCAAAGAGGCCTTTTTGCCCGTGCTGGTCGGTGCGGTAGGACGAGCCGTCGGGCCGCGCGGCCTTGCCGCCCGCCTCGTTGACGAAAAGCACCCCTGCCGCATGGTCCCACGGCAAGGTGCGTTCAAATACCGAGATATCGTTCACCCCGAGCACGAGTCGCGGATACTGTTCCGCTGCGCAGCGCGGGATATCCACCAGTGTATAGTAGGGCGCGATGCGGGCCTGTACTGCGGCGCGCTGGGCCGGATCGAGGAACACGGTGCTGATCGCGGCGATGGGCGGGGTCTCGCCGGTGGGGCGGGCGGTGACGCGCTCGCCGCCCACGAACGCGCCCCGGCCCTTGTGCGCGGTGCACAGCCGGTCCTGCAGCGGATCGTAGATCCAGCCGCTTTGCGTTTCGCCTCCGTCGCTCAGCGCGAGGATGATGCCGAAGGGTGGCTTGCCGGCGGCGAAGTTGTTGGTGCCGTCGATCGGATCGATGATCCAGCACAGGCCGGTGTCGAGCCGTGAGGCCAGCGCGGGATCGGCATGCACCGCCTCCTCGCCGACAATCGCGGCTTCGGGGAGGATCGCCGCAAGTCCCTCAGCCAGCATCGCCTCGGCCTCGGTATCGGCGATAGTCACCATATCGTTGGCGGCCTTCGCGATCACCTCATGCGCAGCAAGGGTCTGGTAGCGCGGGAGGATGACCTCGGCGGAAACGCGGCGCATGAGCGCGACGATGGCGGTATCGAGCGCGGTCATGTGAGCGGGATCATCACGGTTTCGGCATATCCTGGCTGGTGCCGGAGGCAGGCATACCATGCGGCGAGGTGCGGCAGGTCCGGCCGCGCGATCGGCAGCGTGTAGAACGTGTGCGCATAGACGCCCATCGGAATATCGGCGATCCCGAAGCGCTTGCCCGAAAGCCAGGTCCGCTCGGCGAGTTCGGCATCAAGCAGGGCCATCATGGTGCCGGCGGCCTGGGCCGAGCGGGCCACTTGAGGATCGCTTGCGTCCTTGCCTTCGCGCACGCAGCCGAGGAAGGCATCGCGCTGCGCGTCGGCGAAGTGGAACTGCCAGTCCATCCACTTGTCACCCCGTGCGCGCTCGGCCGGATCGTCGCTGCGGAATGCCGGGGCGCGGGCGTCGGCAAGATAGCGCAGGATCGCGTTCGATTCCCACAGGATGACGTCACCATCCTCGATCGCCGGGATCATGCGATTGGGATTGAGCGCAAGGTATTCCGGCGTGAACCCGAACGCGCCGCCCATGTCGATCCGGCGATGTTCCAGTCCCATCGCGATGGCCGCCCAGGCGATCTTCTTGACGTTGTGCGAATTGAGGCGGCCCCAGATGGTGATCATGGGGCGGCTCAGCTGCGATAGTCGGCGTTGATTGCGATGTAACCGTGGGTGAGATCGCAGGTCCAGACGGTCGCGCTTCCGTCACCCATGCCAAGATCGACCTCGATGGTGATTTCCTGCCCCTTGAGATGCGCGGCGACCGGTGCCTCGTCGTAGTCGGCCAAGGGCTGGCCCTCGCGCGCGGCCCACACGCCGCCGAAGCCGATGGAAAGGCGATCGCGGTCAGCCGGTTCGCCCGCCTTGCCGACGGCCATGACGACGCGGCCCCAGTTGGCGTCCTCACCGGCGATGGCGGTCTTCACCAGCGGCGAATTGGCGATGGCAAGGCCGACGCGGCGGGCGCTCTCGTCGCTCACTGCGCCCGAGACGGTGACCGCAATGAACTTTTGCGCTCCTTCGCCATCGCGCACGACGAGGTGGGCGAGGCTCCGGCAGACGTCGTGCAGCGCGGCGGCAAAGGCATCGGCGCCGGGGCTGTCTGCCGAGACCAGCGGATCATTGCCCGCCTTGCCGGTAGCAAATGCCAGAACAGTGTCGCTGGTCGAGGTGTCGCTGTCGACCGTGATGCACGAGAAGGTCCGGGTGTTCGCCTCTGAGAGGCAAGCCTGCAGGAAAGCCGGATCGACGGCCGCGTCGGTGAAGATGTAGCCGAGCATCGTGGCCATATCGGGCGCGATCATGCCGGAGCCCTTGATGATGGCGCTCAGCTGTACCTTGACCCCGCCGACCACCGCGCTGGCGGTGGCGCCCTTGGCGAATGTGTCGGTGGTTCCGATTGTGTTGGCGGCTTCCTCCCATGAGCAGGGTTCTGCCGTCAGAGCCGCTTCGATCCCGGCGCGGGCCTTGTCCTTGGGCAGCGGCACGCCGATCACGCCGGTGGAGGAAACGAAGACTTCCTCACGCACGCAGCCAAGGTGCCCGGCGACCTGCTCCATGATCGCCTCGACTGCCTCGCGCCCACGGTAGCCGGTGAAGGCGTTGGAGTTGCCGGCATTGACGACGAGCGCGCGGGCATGGCCCTGAACCACGTTCTGGCGGCCAAGCTCGACCTCGGAAGAGCAGCAAACATTGCGCGTGAATACGCCTGCCACCGCCGTGCCTTCAGCGAGTTCCACATAAGTCAGGTCGCATCGGCCCCAGTTCTTGTAGCCCGCGCGGGCGATGCGCGGCGTTGCGCCGGCAATGGCGGGCAGCGCGGGGAAGGGCAGGGCGAGGGGGGAGCGAGCTTCGGTCATGAGCGCCGCCCTAGCGCGGCGGGTGGCGCGCTTCAATCACCGCCGAGCGATGCCGGTTCGGTTGTGATTGGCGGTTTACAGACCGCGATCGGCTCCCGATACTCCGGCCATGCCAAACGGTAGCTTTGTCTTTTTTCTCGCCCTGGCGGCGGCGCCTGCGGCCGATGCGCCCCCCGACTACAAGACGCGGCCGGTATTCGCGCCGCCGCCGCCACCTCCTCCGGCACTGCCATCGTCTCGCGGACCAACTCCGGTTGGCAGTCCGGGCGATTGGGTGGCCGAAGACGACTATCCCATGGTGGCCCTGCGCGATGAGATAGAAGGCCGCGTTGGATTTGTGCTCGGCGTTGGTCCCGACGGCGTGCCTACATCCTGCACAGTCGAGACTTCGAGCTATTCGGAAGCACTCGATACCCAGACTTGCAAACTTCTCATGGAGCGGGCCCGGTTCCATCCAGCCACCGATCCGCAGGGACGACCGGTTCAAGGCCGTTATCGCAGCACGGTGCGCTGGACTATTCCGGAGGGAGGGCCCGAAGAGATCGGCCCCGCGGAGATTGTACGGACCTTTGTGGTCGGAACCGACGGCAGAATGCGGGATTGCATGATCGAGAAGGTGACCGGCAAAGTACCTCAGCTCCCAAAGGACGACTGCGATCCCAAGGCACAGTTCATCGTTCCGCAGGACAAGGATGGAAAGCCGATCACGCGGCGCGTGCGGGTTCGCACCATCGTGGAGATAGAAGACTTGCCGCCTGTGCAATAAAACTGCGGTGCGGAGGTAGACCTTCGCAGCAATTGCTCTTATCTGCGCCGATGATGCGGCTTCTGCTCGTCCTTCTTGCCCTGCTTTCGGGCCTTTCGCTGACCGAGGTGTCCGCGTCTTCCGCCCACGCGGAAGTTGTGGGCGCGGCGTCGGCTGCTGTGCTTGTCGCAAGCCAGGAGCGCGCAGAGGACCAAGGCTTCGTCAAGGCGCAGCGCCCGGACGGCAAGATCGGGCGCGTTCGCGCGCAAACGCTGCCCGCGCCTGCTCCGGTCCGCACCATCAGCATCAGCATTTCGGACCGCCCGCGCGAATAGCCCGCAGGCCTGCCGCATTACCTCGATCCGCCGCAGTGCGTGATCGCCTGATCGTCGCGGCCCATCCCGCGCACTTCGTCTCACAACAGGAATCCCGCCATGTTCGGCTCTATCGCCAAGGCCATCTTCGGTTCGTCCAACGACCGCTACGTCAAATCGCTCGACAAGATCGTGCGCGCCATCGCGGCTTATGAGCCCGAAATGCAGGCGCTCAGCGACGAGGATCTGCGCGGGCAGACGGCCAAACTGCGCGCCCAGCTCGAGGTGGGCAAGACGCTGGATGATATCCTGCCCGAAGCCTTCGCCACCTGCCGCGAGGCCTCGCGCCGCGTGCTCGGCATGCGCCACTTCGATGTGCAGATGATTGGCGGCATTGTGCTCCACCGCGGCGAGATCGCGGAAATGCGCACTGGCGAGGGCAAGACGCTTGTGGCGACGCTCGCTTCCTACCTCAATGCGATCGAGGGCAAGGGCGTCCACGTCGTCACGGTGAACGACTACCTCGCCCGCCGCGACGCGGAATGGATGGGGCAGATCCACAAGTTCCTCGGCCTCACCGTGGGCGTGATCGTGCCCAACATGAACGAGTATGAGCGGCGCCAAGCCTACGAGGCCGACATCACGTATGCCACCAACAACGAGCTCGGCTTCGACTACCTGCGCGACAACATGAAGCAGGAGCGCTCGCAGATGGTGCACCGCCCCTTCAACTTCGGGATTGTGGACGAGGTGGACTCGATCCTGATCGACGAGGCGCGCACCCCGCTGATCATTTCGGGCCCGACCGACGACAAGAGCGAGCTCTACGTTTCGGTCGACGCGGTGGTGAAGCAGATCAGCCCGGAGCTCTACGAGGCGGACGAGAAGACCAAGAACATCTCGCTCACCGAGGACGGCGTCGAATGGGTCGAGCGCAAGCTCGAGGAGAATGGGCTGCTGGTCGGCTCGAACCTCTATGACGTCGAGAACACGATGGTGGTCCACCATCTCGACCAGGCGCTGAAAGCCAATGTCATGTTCAAGCGTGACATCGACTACATCGTCAAGGACGACAAGATCATCATCATCGACGAGTTCACCGGCCGTATGATGGACGGGCGGCGCTGGTCGAACGGGCTGCACCAGGCGGTGGAGGCCAAGGAGGGCGTGCAGATCGAGCCCGAGAACCAGACGATGGCCTCGATCACCTTCCAGAACTTCTTCCGCATGTACCCCAAGCTTTCGGGCATGACCGGCACCGCCGCGACCGAGGCGTCCGAGTTCTTCGACATCTACAAGATGAACGTCGTAACGATCCCGACCAATGTGCCGGTGCAGCGCAAGGACGAAGAAGACGAATTCTACAAGAACACGCAGGACAAGTTCCAGGCGATCGCGAAGCTGATCCGTCTGCGCTATGAGACCGGCCAGCCGGTGCTGGTGGGCACGGTGTCGATCGAGAAGTCGGAGTTGCTCTCCGAATTCCTCAACAAGGAAGGCGTCGCGCACAACGTGCTCAACGCCCGCTTCCACGAGATGGAAGCCCATATCGTGGCGCAAGCCGGGAGGCTCGGCGCGGTGACGATCGCGACCAACATGGCCGGGCGCGGCACCGATATCCAGCTCGGCGGCAACGTCGAGTTCCGCATCGAGGACGAGCTGCGCGACTTGCCCGAGGGGCCGGACCGTGATGCCGGGATCGCCCGGATCAAGGCCGAAGTCGCGGAGGAAAAGGCCAAGGTGCTCGCTGCCGGAGGCCTCTGCGTGATCGGCACCGAGCGGCACGAGAGCCGCCGCATCGATAACCAGCTGCGCGGCCGCTCGGGCCGTCAGGGCGACCCGGGTCTGTCGAAGTTCTATCTCTGCCTCGAGGACGATCTCCTGCGCATCTTCGGGCCCGACACGCTGTTTGCCCGGATGATGAATTCCAACCTTGCCGATGGCGAGGCGATCGGCTCGCGCTGGCTGTCGAAGGCGATCGAGACCGCGCAGAAGAAGGTCGAGGCGCGCAACTACGACGTGCGCAAGCAGGTCGTCGAATACGACAACGTGATGAACGACCAGCGCAAGGTGATCTACGAGCAGCGCGCCGACATCATGGATGCCGACGCGGTGGACGACGTGGTCCTCGATATGCGGCAGGATACCATCAACGCGATTGTCGGCGATGCCTGCCCGCCGGGCTCCTATCCCGAGCAGTGGGACGTGCCTGCATTGGCCGCGCGCGTGGGCGAAGTGCTCGGGCTCGAGCTGCCACTCGATGCCTGGACGCATGAGGACGGGCTGGAGCCTGAAGTCATCGAGGAACGGATTGTCGCGCTGGCCGAGGATAAGATGTCCGGGAAGCTCGCCACGATCGAGCCGTCCTCATGGCGCAACCTCGAGAAGTCGGTGCTGCTCGAACGGCTCGATCACCACTGGAAGGAGCACCTTGCTACGCTCGACGCGTTGCGCCAGGTCGTGTTCCTGCGGGCCTATGCGCAAAAGACGCCGATCAACGAATACAAGCAGGAAGCCTTCGGGCTGTTCGAGAAGATGCTTGAGGCGATCCGGGAGGACGTGACCCGCATCCTCATGACCAGCGAGATCCGCATGGGCGCGCCGGAGGATTTCCAGCTGCCCGATCTGCCCGATTTCCTGACCAGCCACATCGACCCGCTGACCGGTGAAGACGACGCAAGGGTGGTGCCGGCCGGACAGCTGTTCGGCACGTTCACGCCGCCCCTCCTGGGATCAGGCGCGCAAGAGCCGGTGGATCCCTATGTCGGCATGGGCATCAGCCGGAATGCGCCGTGCCCGTGCGGTTCGGGGCAGAAGTACAAGCATTGCCATGGTGCACTGGCCTGAATTTGCATCGCCATGGCGCAAATTGGATTCAGGTGATGCCTAAGGTATTAATTGCAAAGCATTGCCAAGGGCTGAAATAATTCATTTCATGTCATGATCGGACGTTACCATCGGGCGGCGTCCGATCACTTTTACCGGGCTTAGGAAGCCGATTCAGCGATCGGTGCGAGTCGTCGCGAACTTCGTGCCAATGTGGTGCGGATTTTAATTTTTGGACTTTAAATCAATGGTGTGTGCTCCATCCAATCCCGTTTGACTCGCGGTCTTTGCGCTTGCTACGCGCAAGGTAACAAGAATTGCATGGCCGCATCGACCGCAGCACTGCAGACGAGGGCTTCCTGAATGAGCGAGGGTGCAAGCACCGGCAGGCGCAGGGCGAGTATCGCCCTCCGAAGCTGGCTTGCGCTCGCCTTGGCTGGAGCCGGCTTTGCTCTGGCGCCGGTGCTGGCCCCGATCGCCGCAGCGCAAGTCAGCACACCAACCATAGCCGGGCCCAGCCGCGATGAACTGGGCGGTATTACCCGCGCGCCCGCGGTCGAGGCCCCGAGGCTGACGGTTTCGGGCGGGATCGAGCGCTCGAGCTGCCCGCTTGCCGATCCTCAGTTCGCGAAGATCACCACGACAGTCACTTCGGTCACGTTCAACGGGCTCAAGGGGGCGACCGCAGCCGAGATGGAGGCCGCGTGGAAGCCTTTTGCGGGCTCGCCGCAGCCCATCGCGGTGCTGTGCGAGATCCGCGATGCGGCCGCTACCATCCTGCGGGCAAGGGGCTATCTGGCGGCGGTCCAGGTGCCCGTGCAGCGTATCGAAAACGGTGCGGTGCGCCTTGAGGTGCTCTATGCGCGGATCACCGCGATCCGCGCGCGGGGCGAGACGCGCGGGGCCGAGCGCAAGCTGCGCGCCTATCTTGGCCAGTTGACGCGTGACGAGATATTCGACCGCACCCGGGCCGAGCGCTATCTGCTCCTTGCGCGCGATCTGCCAGGCTACAATGTCCAGCTTACCTTGCGCCCGGCCGGAACTACCCCGGGTGATTTGATTGGCGACGTTACTGTTCTGCGTCAATCACTTGTTGCCGATATCTCGATCCAGAACTTAGCTTCCGCGGCGACCGGTCGCTGGGGTGGCCAGGTGAGGGCGCAGGCCTTCGGGCTGACCGGCGCGGGTGATGCGACGACGCTTTCCTACTACAGCACCGCCGACTTTCGCGAGCAGCGCATCCTTCAGGCAAGCCATGAATTCCGGCCGGGCCGCGAAGGCCTGCTGGTCGGTGCCTCGCTGACTTACGCCTGGACCCGGCCCGACCTCGGGCCGACTGGCGGCGGGGCGGTGCTCGATGCGCACACGCTGCTTGCCAGCCTCTATGCGCGCTATCCGCTGGTGCGTTCGCAGGCTGGCAATCTGTGGGTCGGCGGCGGTTTCGACCTGCTCAACCAGACCACCACGCTGATCGTGCCACTGAGCCGCGACCGGCTGCGCGTGTTCTGGGCAAGGCTTGATTTTGACCGGATCGATCTTGCCCATGCCGACCCTGCGTGGCGGCTGAGCGGCTCGTTCGAGGTGCGGCAGGGCATCGCGGGCCTTGGGGCCACCCCCTCCTGCCTTGGCGCGGCCTGTCTGGGCCGGGTGCCGACAAGCCGGTTCGATGCCTCGCCTGCAGCCACGGTGGTGCGCGGTGAGGTTGAATACGAGCGCGCGCTTGGCCGTTTCTCGCTCTCTGCCCGGCCGCGCGGGCAGTATGCCTTCCGCAAGGTGCTGGGCTTCGAGGCCTTTGCCCCTGGAAACTACACCGTCGGGCGGGGCTACGATCCCGGCGTGATCACCGGCGACAGCGGGATCGGCGTGGCCACCGAATTGCGCGGTCCGCGCCTGCCGGTGCTGCGCGGCAACGGGCCGGTGATCCAGCCGTTCGTCTTTTTCGATGCTGCCTGGGCCTGGGACCGGGGTGCTGGCAAGCCGCAGCGGTTGACGTCTGTGGGCGGCGGCCTGCGCGCCGATATCGGTAGCCGGTTCCGGCTCGATGCCAGCTGCGCGGTGCCGCTTGACCGGGCAGGCTTTGCCGCGCGCAAGCCCGCGCCTCGCCTGCTGATCTCGCTCACCACCCGCCTCTTGCCATGGGGAGGCCGTTGATGCGCCGCAGAGCCCGCGCCAATCCCTCGCGGTTGGCCATCGCCGCAATGCTCCTCTGCTCGCCCCCGGCGCTGCATGCGCAGTCGTTCGACGCGACAGGCGTGATCGTTGCCGGGGCGGGGAGCATCATTACGGGGGCTGGCACCACGACGGTCGCCGTAGATGCCCCCAGGGTAGTGATCGACTGGACCCCTACCGACACCGGTAGCGGAGGCCCGATCAATTTTCAGCCCATCGGCACCAGTGCGCTTTACACCACGCGCGATTCGACCTCGCTGGTGGTCCTCAACCGCATCATTCCCAAGGATCAATCGCGCCCGATCGTGTTCAACGGCACGGTCACCTCGCAGCTCGTCGACCTCGCGACCGGCGCGGTCAGCCGCGGTGGCACGCTGTTCTTCTACAGCCCGGGCGGGATTCTCGTTTCTCCGACAGGTGTGTTCAACGTCGGCAATCTTGCCCTTACCGCGTCCGATCTTGCCTACGATCCGATAACTGGAAGCTTCGATTCTGCCGGCAGTTTCAAGTTCTTGCCGGCTAATGCTGGGAGCCGGGTTGAAGTTCAGAATGGTGCGATAATCACAGCCGGGCCGCTCAATGCCTATGTCGCACTGGTCGCGCCCAAAGTGATCAACGCAGGCACGATGACGGTCGACGGTTCGGTCGTCATCGTTGCGGCCGATGCCTCGACCATCACGTTCCGTCCCAATGGCCTGTTCGACATCCAGATCGACCAGGGTACCAGCGCTGCGGGTGAAGTGGTTACGCAGGAAGGAACGATCACCGGTCCGGCGGGTGCGATCAATTCGGCTCACCGTGTCTATGTCGTCGCGGTGCCCAAGAACGATGCCATTACCATGGCGATAAAGGGCGGCAGCAAGCTCGGGTTCGATGTCGCCGGCGCGGCCGACGTCGACGGCAACGCAATCGTTCTCTCTGCGGGCTATGACGTCACGGGAGGCGAGATTGGCTCTGTCCGCTCGCCCAGCGGCGGGCTCGTGCCGACGACGCTGGAGGTTGGCGCAATCGACGCGACCTCGCAAGTCACGGGCCGTGCGACAGGTCAGGCATCGCTGGTGGTCCAGGGCGGCAGCGCGGCGAACTTCGCCTCGAATGTCAGCATTGCCGGGGTTCAGGACCCGGCGGCCGCCACAAACGACGCCGCCTTTATCAGCGTGGCCGGTGTCGGCTCGACCCTCGACATCGCGGGCAGCCTCACCGTGCGTTCGCTTGATGCCGGCACGGTTTCGGGCAACACCGCCAGCGACAGCACACCAGCGCGCATCATCGTGAACGACGGCCGAATGACGGTGCTGGGCGGAGTGTCGGTCGATGCAAGCCGTGTCGGCTTCGGAGGCGGCACGGGCACGGGCGGAACAGCGGCGTTGGAAGCAGGCAGCGGAGGAGTCGTCGAAGTCGGCGGTAACCTGCAACTGACAGGCGCCGCTACGGGCGAGGCGGTTTCGGATTCTCTGCTGACGCGTTCGGGCTCCGGCACAGGCGGTGCGGCGCAAGTCTCTTTCAGCGGCGGCGCGTCCGTCAAGGTTACCGGCAGCGTCACGCTCGATGCCAGCGGCAGGGGCGGTGCGGTCGGCGCTGCAGGCTTTATCGGCGGCGATGGCACGGGCGGCAGCGCACAAGTCCAGGGCGGAGCAGGTGGCGGATCGCTCACGGTAGGCGGGCGGTTGCTGCTCGACGCGCGCGGCATTGGAGCGGATGGCAACCGCTGCACGGCCTGTGTGGTCGAGGGCGGAGTCGGTACCGGTGGCAGCGCCGGGATAGACCTGACAACAGGTACGAGCGCCACGATCGACGATGTGGTCAATGTCGACGCATCGGGTCAGGGCGGGGCCTCGGCTGCGGCTGACGGAAAGAGCGGCGGCGCAGGCTTCGGCGGCACGGCGGTCGTGCGGTCGTCCGGCGGCGTGGTGACGGCGCGGTCCGCGCTCTCGGTGCTGGCGGATGGTGATGGCGGTGCCGGAGCGCTGGTTGACAGCGCGGTGTCTGGCGCAACCGGCTCAGGCGGGACCGGCGGGGCGGGTTCCGGCGGCATCGCAAGCCTTGCGGCTGGGGATACAGGCACGCTCGGCGCGGGCGGTTCGATCGCCGCGACGGGCGCCGCGACAGTCTCTGCGATCGGCACCGGCGGGAATGGTGGCACCGGCGGCGCTGGGCTGGGCGGCAATGCCTCGGTTTCGGCACGCAATGGCAAGACGACCGGTGCCGGGCTCGCAGTGACGGCCTATGGCGACGGCGGCGCGGGCTTCAATGGCGGCAACGGCGGCGCCGGAACCGGCGGCAGTGCGGAAGTGATCGCCTACAGTGCGCTGGAGGGTGATGCGACGGTCACCTTCGGGACCACCGCGATCATCGCGCGCGGCACGGGCGGTGCAGGAAGCACGCCGACGTTGCTGGCCGACCCCGGTGGGCTTGGTGGTACAGGCACCGGCGGTCAGGCCCGCGCGCTTGCGGAGGCGGGCAATGGTGTGCTCACTCTGGCAGGCACAGTGCTCGACGCGAACGGGACCGGTGGCACAGGCGGCGCAGGTGCCGGCATCGTGAGTGGCCCTGGCGCTAGTGGCGGCGCGGGCGGCGCAGGGCAGGGCGGCACTGCGAGCATCGGGGTGGTCGCAGGCCTTGCCACAGGCGCAGCGCCGACCGGCTCGGCAAGTTTTGATGGAACCAGCGTGCTGGCGAACGGCACTGGCGGCACCGGCGGTGTGGCCGGCGCCGGCACTGTGGCGGGCGTGGCGGGCGCAGGCGGCAACGCAATAGGCGGCGGGTCGACTTTGCTCGCGCAAGGGGGAGCCGCTACTTTCACTGCAGGCGCGCTGATCGAGGCAAATGCGCGCGGCGGGGACGGGGGCGGCGGTCTCGGCGCAGGCGGCGGGGCGACGGTCGGCAATCCGGGCGGGCTCCCCGATCCGCGTGGCGCCGCTCTCACGATTGATGGCGGAACCCTTGCTGCCACCACGCTGTCCTTCAGCGCAGCCGCCACCGGGGGCAAAGGCGCCGTTGCTGGAACAGCCACCGTGCTCGGCCAGCCGCTGACGTTCCTGCTGACGGGCGGCACAATCACTGCCACGAGTCTCGATTTCCTCGCCGTGGGTGTGGAGGCGCCGGGTTCGCTGCCCTCGATCATCGCACTTGCGGGTGGGGACACCACGCTGACCGGCGATTTCAGCTTCGTGACCCCGGGCGGTCTGAGCGTGACATTCGATGGCGCGAACCTGCGTAGCGCCAATGCTGTGGTTTCGGCGGCGGACTGGATACCCGGCGCCGCACCGGCAGGCCCGTCGGGCACTCTGTTCGGCTCGGGATCGGTCACGCTGACCACAGGCGGCAGCCTCTTCGGCTATCTCTCGGTCGACAGCGGAGCTGTGTTGACGCTGAACGCGGCAGGCCTCGTGCGCCTCGACAACCTCACCGCGACGGCTGACATTGCGGTTACGGCGGGCAATACGATCTCGATCGGCGATCTTTCCGCCGGCGGCGCGGTGAATGTCTTTGCCCCGGGCAATGTCACCGTGGGCGCTGTTTCCGCGAAGGATGCGGCAACGCTGACGTCCGGAGCGGCGCTTGCGGCCGGCGGCGTCACCGCGGGCCAGACGGCAAGACTTGATGGCAATGCAAGTCTAACGCTCGGCGGGGATGTCCAGGCAGGCGATGCCGCCGTGCTGACGTCCAACGGCGCGATTGTCGGCGGCGCGGTTTCGGCCGGGCTGGTGAGCCCCTCGGCGGCCCCCGGCGCGACGTATGACATGACCGTGCTCGGCAGAGGCGGCATTGCGCTGGGCAATCTTTCGGCAGCGCGCGATATCAAGCTGTTCTCGCCGCTCGGCATCACCACGGGCGTGCTGACTGGACGCGAGCTTCTCGTGCTGGCGACCGGGCCGCAGACGATCGGCGCATTCTCGGCCACCGGTCGCGTAATGCTGGCCGACTTCGGCATGCTCGAGACCGGCGGCAATCCGTTCGGCGCCTACGATATCGGCGCGGTCTTTGCGGCCCCGCCGATCGCGGGCGGGGGCGACTTCTCGGTGCTGGCGGCGAGCAGTGCCGCATCCGTGCGCGCGGTCACCACCGCAAGCCTGACCATGCAGGCGATCACCGCGACTGGCGGGATCGATCTTTCGGCAGGCGGCACGCTGGGGGTGGGCGCACTCACCGCAGGCGGCACGGTGTCGCTCAGCGGCGGCGGCACGGTTACGGCCGGGAACCTGACCGGCGGGACCGGGGTCGCGGTGACCGGGCTGGCGGGCGTGACGACCGGCACGGTGCAATCGGCTACCGGGACTGCGCTGCTTACGGCTGTGAACAATCTGACGACCGGCTCGGTCACGGCTGCGGGCGCTGTGACGCTTGCCAGCACCGCCGGCACCGTGAAGACCGCTGCGCTGACTTCGGTCGGCGGCGCGATTACGGCGGACGCCAAGGGCGCGATGGATGTCGTCTCGGCAAGCGCCGGCGATGTGCTGACCTTGTCGAGCGGCGGCGTGCTGACGACAGGCAATCTCGCCGGCACCAACGGCGTTACGGTCACCGGCCTCGGTGCGGTGCTGACCGGCACGGCGCAATCGGGCGGCGGCGCTGTGACGCTCACGGCCGCTAACGATCTTTCGACAGGTGCGGTGACGGCAGGCGCAGCAGCCTCGCTAACCAGCAGCGGCGGGGCGGTTACGGCGGGCGACGTGACTTCGGTGTCCGCCACGGTCGCGCTCGATGCCAAAGGCGCTGCTACGGCAGGCAAGCTTTCCGCCGCCAGCGGGATCACGGCAACTTCTGGCGGCGCGCTGAGCCTGACCTCGGCCACCAGCACGACAGGCGATGTCGTCGTTTCGGCAACCGGCAATCTTGTGACGGGCGATCTTGCCGCTGTGGGCGGACGGCTGCTCGTCTCGGCCGGGGGCAGCGCAGGGCTTGGCAAGCTCGATGCGGCTGGACTTGCGGGGGGTGTTGGGCTCCGGGTCTCCACCGGCACAACGCTGACGCTCGGCAATGCGACTGCCGGCGCGGGTGAACTGCGCCTTGTCAGCGGCGCGACGCTGTCTGCCGGTTCGCTGGAGGCCAAGGGCGGCACGCTGACCGTCCAGTCTGGCGGTGCACTGCAAGCGGGTGCGCTGGCGGGTCGCGACGGGATCGCGCTGGTCGCGGCCGGCAACACCACGCTGTCCGGCGCGGTGACTTCGACGGCCGGTGATGTTACCCTCGACGTGACCGGCGCGCTTATTGCGCAGACTGTCGGTGCCGATGCTGGCCTTGTCCGCGTGAGTGCCAAGACGTCGGCGAGGACCGGGGCTCTCACGGCGGCGGGCGCGCTTACCGCAACGAGCGACGGAGCGATCGAGACCGGCGATCTCAACGGGGCGACCGTGGGCGTGACCGCGGGGACGACACTTGGTGCGGGCAAGGTTACCGCCACCACCGGGGCGGTCGATCTCGGAGCGACAGACACTATCACGACAGGCGCGATTGCCGCGCCCGGGGCGGTCACGGTTACCAGCAGTGGCGGGGCGGTCATCACGGGGAACGTCAATGCCGGCGGTGATTTGGCGCTCCTTGCGGGAGGCGCCTTGCAGACCGGCGACCTGACTGCGGCGGGCAAGGTCCAGACGGGCGGAAGAAACGTGGCACTGGGCAATGTCCGGGCTACATCGGCCAATCTGGGTGCGACCGGCACGCTCGATTTCGGCACCATCGATACGGCCACGGGCGAGGTTGCCATCGGCACCGCGGGCGCGATCACCGGCGGTGCGATCACTGCGGCGGGCGCGATCAAGGTTCGCGGCGATGGCGCGATCACGCTCGGCGATCTTGCCAGCGCCACCACTGTGCAGGTTCGGGCTGCCGGCAATGCGCGGGTTGGCGCGGCCAGCGGCGCCACCGGCACAGTGGAGCTGCGTGCGGACGGTGGCTCGCTGACAGCCGGCGCGGTGACAGCGGCAACCGATAGCGCATTGATCGCATCAGGCGATCTGACGGCGGGCGCCGTGCGCGGGCGTGATATCGTTCTGCTGGCGGGCGGCAGCGTGCGCACAGGCAGTCTCACCTCGCCTGCCGCCGGGCGCATTCTGGCCGCGAGCAACACGCTGGCCCTTGCCGGCGGGGCGATCGGCGCCTTCAATTTCGACGCGGTATTCGCCCAGCCGCTTGCGGCGGTCGGCGGTAGTGTGACCGTAACCGGACCGGTCACGGCCGGCGCGTTTACGGCAGCGGCTGCGGGTGATGCAGGACTCCTTGGCATTGATGCCGCGCGCAGCATCCTGGTGGATACCGGGGGCACGGCCACGCTCGGCGGCATATGGCGTTCGCCCTCCATCGAGCTGCGCGCCAACGACCTTGTCATGCCTGCGGGTTCAGGTCTCAATGCGGGGGTCACCGGCACGATCACGCTGGTTTCGCGCAATGCCGATGGGCTGCGCATCGGCGACGGGCTTGATGGCACTATTGTCTCCGGCACGGCCTTCTCGCTCGACAATGCAGAATGGAGCCGCATCAACAGCGGTTCGGTAAGCGTGTTCGGCCGCGACGGTGCGGGGGCCGTGGATATCCTGATCGGGAAGCTCGACGTGACAGGGCCCGACGCGGGCAGCACGATCGACGATCCGGCGGGCACCATGCGCTTTGCCGCCGGCGCCTCCCCTGCAGGCGCGGCAAGCGGCACGATCCGCGTGACCGGCGCGCTCAAGGCAAACGGCTTCCGTGCCGGTAATGCGCTGGTATTCGATGCAGGGCAGTTCCAGCTTGCGTCCGATACCGGCAGCATCGCTGTGCTGGGCAAGGGCGGAGGACTTTCCGGCACGGTGCGGATCAACGCGCGCGATATCCATCTTGCCGCTTCCGCGCTGCTGACCAGCCTTGCCTCCGATCCGTTCTTTGTCGGGGTCGAGCCCGCGCTCGACACGGTGAGTGCGGGCGGCAATGGCCCTGTGCTCCAGGCTGGCGCGCTCGATCTCACCGTGGGGCGGACATTCTACATCCAGCGCACCGGTGCCGGCATCGATCCGCTCGGGTTCGAGGAGCCCTTGGAAGGCTTCAAGGTCGCGCTGGGCGGGGCTGATCCGATCACCGTCATCATCAACGGCACCTTCCGCACGGCGACCGGCGTGGTTGGCGGGGCGGAAGCCTGGCGGCTCTTCAAGGCCAGCGGGGTCGATCTCTCCGGTTTTGCAGCGGACAGTCGCCTCAATGGCTGCCTGCTCAGCGCGGCGACTTGCGGCTTGCGACTGGTCAAGGGGCAGTCCGACCCCGGCTTGCCCGATCTGTTCGACAAGAAAGACGAACCGGAGCTTGGTGGCGACCCGGATGATCCGGACAATCCCTCGCCGAAGAGCCGCGGCGCAATCGTACCGCCGCAGGTAATCCTGCCGGTTCAGCCCGATGCCCTCACCGGGCAAAGCGACGAGCCGATAGCGGGCAGCGGCAACCCGGCCTTGATGTCGGGTAACAGCGGCACTGCGCAGGGAGCCCGGCCATGAGGCGCGCTCTGACCTTGCTGGCTGTGTTTGGTGTAATCGGCGCGGCGCTGGCGCCTGCCGTGCTGGCCGCGCGTCCGGTGCCGGTCTCGGTGCGCAGCAGCTTCCGGCTCGGCTCGGCCGGGGTTGTGTGCAGCGCGCAGGCCGCGCCGCGCGATCCGCGTCTCGAAGCCATGTTTGACCGGGCCTATACACTCTCCTGCCGTGATGCGGCCGGGCCGGTGGGCACACTGGTTGCGGTGCGCCGCGCGCTTGCGGTGGAAACGGCGCCGGATACCGGTGCGCCTGCTTCTGCCGGGCCGGGCCGGGTCTGCGGTGCTGTCGGCCGCGCGATGATCCCGGCGCTGGGCGAGGTGAGCGGGCTCATCTGCCGCGATCCCGCCAGCGGGCTCGACTACCGCCGCTACGGCGTAACCCGTGATGGCACGAGCTACTATGTCGAGGGGCTGGCGGCCTACGATGCGGCGCTGCGCCTCGCGCTCGCCAGCGTGGTGCTTGACCGGCCGGTGCCGGGCGAGATCCGCGTCGCCACGACCGAGGTTACCGACGCTGCGGCCTTCGCCCGCCTCCAGGCTGGTCTGCTCGATCCGCGCGGCGTGCGCGGCGAGGGGTATCTGCGCAACAACGGCAGCAGCTTTGCCGAATCCGCGGCCTTCTTCGAAGTGCTTGCCGAAAAGCAGCGGGTCAGCGGCGGAGACCAGAGCGAGCTGGCCGAGGCGCTCGCGAACGAAGGGTTGCAGCAGTCCAACCTCGGCAATTTCGATGCCGCCGCGCGTCTGTTCGGCGAAAGCGAGCGCGCCGCGCTGACCGGTGACGGTCTGGCCCAGCGCTTGCTGCGCAACTACCGCGCGCTCGATCAGCTCAACCAGCAACGCCCCGAAGGCGCCGACGCCGAACTGGCGCGGCCGGTCGATCCGGTGAACGCGGTGTTCGATAGCCGCCGGCTTGCCGCCGGCGAGATCAATCTGCCTTTGGCCGAGGCGATCAACAGCCAGAATGCCGCAACCCGGCGTATGGGTACGGCCGATCCGGCGCTGACCCCGGCGGAGAAGGCGGAAATCCTCGACGCGCAGGCTGATGCTATCACTGCTACGGCCGCACGCATGGCGGGCCGCATCGAGGAAGCTGCGACGGGCTTTCGCCGGGCGCGCATGCGGCTCGGCGCGGTGCGGCAAGGGCAGATCGCCTCGATCGTCTGGCTTTCGGCTGAAATCGACATCGAACTGGCCCGGATCGCAGGCGCTGCTGGACAGCGCAGCGAAGCCGAGGCCGGCTTCGACCGAGCCATCGCCGCACTCGAGGCAGCCTATCCATCGTCTCCCGCTGTGCTTTCAGCCAAGGCACGCAAGGCTGCATTCCTGCTTCCGGCAGGTGACACGGCCGCAGCGCGCCAGCTCTTCGCCGCCGTGGTCGAGGAGAGCGCTGCAGTGCCCGACAGCGGAACTACATTACGCGATCTGCTTGCGCCCTATTTCGCACTCCTTGCCCAATCAGCCGATAATCCGGCGGCGCTGGCGGGCGCGGCCTTTGCCGCTGCGCAAGTGCTGGAGCGGCCCGGTGTCGCCCAAACCCAGGCGATCCTTGCGCGCCAGCTGGCCGAAGGCAACGATGGCGCTGCCGCTCTGTTCCGCCTTTCCCTTGCGCGCAGCCGCGATATCGCCCGGGCCGAAGGCGAGGCTGCCCGCCTTGGCGCGCTCACCGGCCAAGGCCCCGCCGAGCTGGCCGAGCTTGCGGCCCAGCAGGAAACGCTTGCAGGGCTGCGCCGCGAACAGACCGAAATCCTTGCCAAGCTGGCGGCCTTCCCGCGCTACACCGCGCTTGCACCCCGCCGCGTTCGCTTGGCCGACATGCAGGCCGCACTTGCACCGGGTGAAGCTTACTACAAGCTCGTCGCGGTCGGCTCCGACCTCTACGGCCTTTATGCGGACACTGCGTCGGCCCGCCTTTTCCCGGTGCCGCTCTCACGGAGCCAGCTGACGCGTGAAGTCCAGGCTATCCGCAACAGCATCGTCACGATCGAAAACGGCAAGGCGGTCAACCGCCCATTCGATCTCGACCGCTCGCGCAAGCTTTACAAGGCACTGTTCGGGCCGGTGGCGGCGGACATGCCCGCCGTGCGCCATCTCGTGTTCGAACCCGATGCGGCCATGTTGCAGCTGCCCCCTGCGGTACTGGTTACCGATGATGCCGGGATCGCGGCCTACAAGGCGCGAACGGTCGACATCGATGCCGATGCTTTCGATTTCACCGGGATTGCCTGGCTTGGCCGGGGGCGGGCGATCTCGATCGCAGTCAGTCCGCGCGCTTTCCTTGATATACGAAAGCTTTCGCCGTCGCAGGCTGCGCGGCCCTACCTTGGCCTTGGCAACAATGCCGTGCCGTCGCAAAAGCCGCTCGCCGCAGTGGCCGACAGCTGCGACTGGCCGCTGGCGGTGTGGCAGCGCCCGGTCAAGCTCGACGAACTGCTCTTTGCTGCGAGGACCATCGGCGGCACGAGCGTGGTGCGCACGGGGACGAGCTTTTCCGATATCGCCCTGCTCGCCGACCAGACGCTTGATCAGTACCGCGTGCTGCATTTCGCCACCCACGGCCTTGTGTCCGCCCCGCGCAAGGATTGCCCCGCGCGTCCGGCCCTGGTGACCAGCTTCGGGGCAAAGGGATCGGACGGACTGCTCAGTTTCCGCGAAATCTTCGATCTCAAGCTCGATGCCGATCTCGTGATCCTTTCGGCCTGCGACACCGCCGGGATGGCGACGATCGCCGCAAGCCGCGAGGCGGGGGTGACCACGGGCGGCAACTACGCTCTCGACGGACTTGTGCGCGCCTTCACCGGCGCAGGTGCACGCGCGGTGGTCGCCAGCCACTGGCCTGTGCCCGACGATTTTGACGCGACGCGGCGCCTGATCGGCGGTCTCATCGCAGGCAAGTCGGGGCAATCGGTCGGCGATGCACTGGCCGAGGCGGAAGGCCGCCTGATGGACGATGTGCAGACCTCGCACCCTTTTTACTGGGCGGCGTTCGTTGTCGTGGGCGACGCAGCGAAACCGGTGGCGGCGCCTCGCCTGTCAAGCCGGTGAATAACGTGATTTCACGATAGACGACTCGCCTTCGCTGGTGCACAATGCCGTTGTGCGATGCGATCATGACTCAGGGTCATGGCCTTGCGCACCAGACCGCTCCCCGGCCGCCTGCGGCCCAACACGAAGGAGAACTCTGCAGCCCTTGTCTTGACGACCGCATGGGAGAGTCCGGATCGCTGATCCGGCGCCGACGGAGCAACCCCCCAGGAAACTCTCAGGCACCAGGAACCGTGTGGTCTTGACACTCTGGAGAGTGATGGCGCGGCGGGCTTAGGCCACGGCGCGGTCATCCGCCGACGGAGAAAGCCGTATTGTAGGGTCACGCGCGGCAAGCGGGTGATACCGAAGCGGTCAAGCTCTCAGGCACAAGCGACAGAGATGGGGAAATGAACGCCGCGTCGGCCCTTACCGGGTCGGCTGAGACGCATTTCACCTGTCACGGAGCACAGCTCATGTCGCATTTCGCAGTTATCGGCGCCGGTATCACCGGCATCACCACGGCCCACGCGCTTCTGGAGCGCGGCCACCACGTCACCATCATCGACCGCCAGCCGCTGCCGGCCATGGAAACCTCGTTCGCCAATGGTGGCCAGCTTTCCGCCAGCAATGCCGAAGTGTGGAACTCGGTCGCCACCGTGTTCAAGGGTTTGCGCTGGATGGCACGGCGCGATGCGCCGCTGTTGTTCAACCCGCGGCCGGGCTGGCACAAGTTTTCCTGGATCGCCGAATTTCTCGGCGCGATCCCGCGCCATGATGTGAACACCATGGAAACCGTGCGGCTCGCAATCGAGGCGCGCAAGTACCTCTTCGATCTTGCCGCGCTGGAGGGCATCGATTTTGACTGCGAGCGGCGCGGCATACTTCATATCTATCGCAATGCGGCAAGCTTTGCCGCAGCAGGCCGCACCAACGATCTCGTGCGGGCGGGCGGGCTCGATCGCTTCGAAGTCAGCGCCGAGGATATGCGGCGTATCGACCCCACGCTAACCGGCGACTACTGCGGCGGCTACTTCACCCCGTCCGATGCGACCGGCGACATCTGCAAGTTCACCCGCGGCCTCGCCGCCGCTTGCGAACGCAAGGGCGCGGTGCTGCAGCTCGATCGCGCGGTGCAGGCGATTGCCGTGCATGAGCGCGGGGTCACTATTCGCACGGCGAGCCTGACCGACACGCGGATCGAGGATGTGGGCCATTTCGACGGGCTGGTGATCTGCGCCGGGGTTGGCAGCCGCCGCCTTGCCGCCATGATCGGCGACCGGGTCAACGTCTACCCGGTCAAGGGTTACTCGATCACTGTGATGATGCGCGACGAAGCGAGCCAGGCCGCCGCGCCGTGGGTCAGCCTGCTTGACGAGGATGCCAAGATCGTCACCTCGCGGCTCGGCAAGGACCGCTTTCGTGTGGCGGGCACCGCCGAGTTCAACGGCGAGAACCGCGACATCCGCGCGGACCGCATCGCGCCGTTGGTCAGCTGGGTGCGCCAGCTCTTTCCGGGCGTGGGCGTCGGTGAGGTGCTGCCCTGGGCCGGCCTCAGGCCCATGCTGCCCGACATGATGCCGCGCGTAGGCCCCGGGCGGCGCGCGCGGGTGTTCTACAATACCGGCCACGGCCATCTCGGCTGGACCCTCAGCGCGGTCACGGCGCAGATGGTCGCGGCGGCGGTCGACCAGTCGCTCGAAGGCGAGGCCGCGCGGCGGGTCGCCTGATCGCCAGTGCCTGAGAACGGATCCGGCGCGGCCTGCGCCGGGTCCGCTCCGGCAACGCTCTACGTACGATGCCGGATTGGCGGGCTATGGCCCCAGCTTGCCTAAAAGGCAGGGGCCGATTTTCGCCCGAAAGAGCAACATTTCGAGAAGGTTTGACGCTGCGACAAGTCGCGTACTGTCTGATCCCGTTTTGCTCCGCATTGATCCGGGTTTTCGCCCGCTTGGTGGATCCGGGAATGGGTGATCGGACCAGCCGGAAAGGTCCTGCTCTGATCGGTGTTTGGGTGGGCCTGTGATACCGAGTCTCATTGATCCGTACCCATGTGCCTGATCTGTCCAATCCCGGCGGCGTCGCACCCCCGTCAGCACCGTTACCTGCGTCATGGCTGTCCTAAGCGCGCCCTATTGCACGACCTATAGGACGTCCTGACACACCGGACGGCAGCAGCAAGCGCGGCTCGCCGGACGGTTATTCGACCACTGCTGCGAAGCCTGGAACAAGCTCATCGATCAGCCTTGGCAAATCATGACCATCGGCAGCCGCAAATGGGCCCATGGTTCATGATCAATGCAGGTTGGTATAAGTTTCCGCCGAACCGATAGTATGAGCCTGACATGGTCTTGGCCAGATTAAGATCGACGCGGGTGTCAGACTCCATCTCCGGCCCAGCGGGATGGCTGGATGCGTGGGGCATCCAGACCTTCCGAGACGTGAGGGGCTCTCCATGACCATTCAACTGAGCGCGGAGACGTATTCTGCAGCAAGTTCCATGTCGGTTTACTTGTCAAGAAATGATCGTGAAGTCGCTATAGATAAGAACGGGGTGTATGATGGCTCCGACCGTGCCGATCTGGATTGCATCAAGGCCGCCCGCGCCATCGGCATCGTAATACAGCTTGCCAGAGGTCGTGTCGTACACCACCCGGTCGGAGGCATCATGAGCGGCCATGGCACCGGCCGAAGCGTAAAACTCCTCGCTTGTTAGCTCGCCCAGATGGGTAAAGTCGGCAAAGCCGGACTCGCTGAACTGAAACGCGTCGTGCTCATCATGATTGAAATCCGTGATCACGTCCACGTTACCCGCAGCCGGGGCTGAACCGAACACGAAGGAATCCTGCCCCAGGCCACCGCTCAACCGGTTCACGCCCAGCCCGCCCATAAGCGTGTCATCGCCTTCGCCGCCGATCAGCGTGTCGTTGCCGTCATTACCATAGAGCGTGTCGTTACCAAGCCCGCCGGACAGCGTATCGTTGCCGGCAAGACCCGTGAGCACGTTGTCCGCACTGTTGCCGTACATCACGTTGTCGCCGTCATTGCCGGTCCCGTCGATCGCGCTCGATCCGCCCAGGATCAGCTGCTCGACATTGTCGGACAGCGTGTACGTAGCGGTCGACCAGACGCGGTCCGTGCCTTCGCCTGCAGCCTCGACCACCGTGTCAGTGGCGGAAGTGACAACGTAGAAATCGTCACCGAGCCCACCGACCGCGGTGTTGGTGCCGTTGCCGCCGTTCAACGTGTCGTTGCCGTCGCCGCCATTGAGCGTGTCGTCGCCCTGTCCGCCGCTCAGCGTGTCGTTGCCGTCATTACCATAGAGCGTGTCGTTACCAAGCCCGCCGGACAGCGTATCGTTGCCGGCAAGACCCGTGAGCACGTTGTCCGCACTGT
>NZ_JBAXOI010000012.1:0-144719 GCF_037133355.1 Novosphingobium sp.
GCGACGATCTTGCCGGGCACGCGAAAAGCAAGCGTGCTCTCAATGCGGGCGTGGATGGTGCCGGTATAGGCTTCGCCGGAACGCCCGTCATCAGGCGCAGCCAGCACGGTTGCCACGAGCGGCTCGACGGCTTGGTTTGGTGCGGACCCCGAGCAGGCGGCGAGCAGTGCGGCGCCAGTGAGCGCCGTGGCGGTGAGTGGGAAACGTAAAGTCGCGCGGCGTTGCATGAGAGCCTCCGAGCCCGATCGGGCACTTTCGACTCACCTATAATCGCGCCCCGCATTTAGGGAAAGATGAAAAATAGCATCTATTTTCATTTTTTATCTTTGAGGGCCTCAAGCACAAGGCGCGTGACCCCTGCCGTTTCGCTTTCAAGGTCAGCGACGCCGAACGTATCGAGCATCACCGGGTGCCAGACCTTTGCCATGGCAGTGAATGCCGCCGCCGTGGTTTCCTCAAGCGGGAGATCGGCGCGCATCACCCCCTGGCGCTGGCCTTCGGCGATGACATGGCGGATGAGGCCGTGGAGCGTGTCCATGAACTGCTGGACCGGGGGCCAGTTGCCGCGCGTGGCGGCGAGGCAAAGATCGCTGGAACGTCCGCTTTTGAAGAGAAGATCGCGCATTCTCAGCGAAATATCCATGCACAGCAGTTCAAAGGTGTGGATCGGGTCAACCGATGCGCCGCGCGCGACGCGCCATGCGGCATCTTCCACGCCGGTCAGCGCGCGGCTGGTCACGGCCTCGTCGATCGCCTGGCGGTTGGCGAAGCTGCGATAGAGGTTGGCGGGCGACATGCCGAGCGCGCGGGCGACGTCGGTCAACGTCACTTTTTCGAACCCCATCGCCTCGTAAAGTCGCTCGGCCGCGTCGAGAATCTCGTCACGCCGGTCGACGCACGGCCTGCCGGCTTTTCGCTTTTCTGAAAGAGCCAGGTTGATTTTCATGAAGAAGTGTATATTCTTTCATCATTCACAGGTCAAGGACTCTTCCGATGCGCCCGTTCCCTGCCGGTATCGCGGCCCTTTTGCTAAGTGCCGTCGTTGCACCACTGCCGGTTCAGGCCGCGCCGCGCAGCCTGCCTGCGCCCCCCGCGTTGGCGGGGTCTTTCCGCAATGCGCCGACAGGACCGGTGGCGATGGCAGCGCCCGTGCCGCTGGAGGAAGGTTGGTGGCGCGGCTTCGGCGATCCGGTGCTGAACCGGATGGTCGAGACTGCGCTTGCGGGCAATCTCGATATCGCCATGGCGGCGGCGCGGCTTGAGGCTGCGGCGGCAGGGCTCAAGGCGGCGAAGGGCGCCATGCTGCCCGGCGCTTCGCTCGATGCATCGGCAGCGGTGAAGCGCCAGTCGATCGAGGATGTTCAGGGGCGGGCGTTCTCGCGCTTTCCCGGCTTTCAGCGGACGGTGGAGCAGTATGGGTTGAATGGTGCGGCTTCGTGGGAGCTGGACCTGTTCGGCCGCTTGTCTGCCGGAGCGCGTGCAGCGCGGGCCGAGGCCGGGGCGGCGTCGGCGGGCCTTGCCGGCGCGCGGCTTACGGTCGCGGCCGAAGTGGTCGGTGCCTACATCGATGCGCGCGCTTTCGAGGCGCGGCTGGCGTTGGCGAAGGCGCGGGTGGAGACGCTTGCCGAGACCGACCGACTGTTGCGCCTGCGCACGGAGCGCGGCGTGGCGGCGCTTACGGTGACGGACCAGAGCGGTGCGGAACTGTCCGGTGCAGGTTCGGCAATTCCGGCGCTGGAGGCAGCGCTGGAAGCGCAGCGCAACCGGCTCGACGTACTGATGGGCCGCGTTCCGGGCCAGGCGGCCGCGGAAATGGGCCAAGGCACCGTTCCCGGTGTGCGGGCGCCAGTGGTGCCTGATGGCCCGGCGACGCTGCTCGCGCGGCGGCCCGATGTCGTGGCGGCGCAGCGACTGGTGGCGGCAAACGACGCCCGCGTCGCCGAAGCGATTGCCGCGCGCTATCCGCGCCTTACGATTTCGGGCTTTGCCGGGTTTCTTGCGAATGGCGCGAGCAATCTCCTGACCGGCGGTGCGCTGCAAACGGGAGCGAGCGCTGGGATCAGCGCGCCGCTGTTCAGCGGCGGGCGCCTGCGCGCGCAGCAGGCTGCGGCCGAAGCGCGGCTGAACGAGGCAGTGGCCGCCTGGCGCCAGACCGCGCTGCAGGCGGCAGGCGAAAGCGAGAGTGCGCTGCTCGCGCTGACCAAGCGCAGTGCCGAGGCCGAGGCATTGGGCGCGGTTGCGGCGCGGATCGGCGATGCGCGCCGTCGGACTGAAAGCGCCTTTGCTGCAGGCGCTGTGAGCCGGGTCGAAGTGCTGGGGATCGAGCGGCAGCGGCTCGATGCCGAGGACGAGGCGATCCGCGCCCGGGCCGAGGCGGCGCGCGCCGGTGTGGCGGCGTTCCGCGCGCTGGGCGGCGGGTGGCAGGCGGAGGGACCGCAGCTTGCGGCGCGTGGCGGCGCTGGCTGACCGTCCCGCTGAGGAACTCAACCGCAGCATATGAAAAATCTGTGTCGCGTGGTGTAACGATCCATTAACCATACGCGCATGAGCAGGGCATTTGGACGAGTCTCGGGTGTGGCCGCGCTGCTGCTGGCTCTGGTGGGATGCGCCATGGTGGCCCATGCCTCCTTTGCGCAGCGGCAGGCTGCGCCGCAGCTCGCCTACGCTCCCGCGCAGTGCGGGCCTGATCCTGTGTTTGACACGCCGCCTGCCGCCCCTCCGCCGCCCAGCCCTGTTGCGGCGCTCAGGCGAGGCGTGCTGATTGTGGTGAGCATCCCCTCGCAGCGCCTGTTTGTGTTCAAGGACGGGGCGGAGTGGGGCTCCACGACGGTTTCGACCGGGCGGCGCGGACATGGCACGCCTGCAGGGACCTTCACGATCCTGCAGAAGCACGTGCACCACCGCTCCCGCACTTATGGCAACGCACCGATGCCTTACATGCAGCGTCTGACCTGGGGCGGAGTGGCGCTTCATGCCGGGCGGGTAACTGGGGCGCCGGCCTCGCATGGCTGCATTCGCCTGCCGTGGCAGTTTGCCAAAGAGCTCTATGCGCTCACCAATCCGGCTTCGACTTCGGTGGTCATCGTGCGCCAGCCGCTGGTCTTTGCTGATGCGGCGAGAAGTGCGGCACTGGGACTGCCTGCGCCGCCCGCGCCGGTGCGGCAGGCATGGGCACCGCCCCAGCCCGCCTTTGCCCAACCCGCCCAGCCTCCGCGTGCCATGCCCCAGCCCGTAATCCCCAAGTTGGTCCCGCCGCCCCCGCAAGGCATGGTGCAAACGATCCAGCTGGCGGCGGCGACCAATATCGCCGGGGCGGACAACCTCTGGCAGGAACTGGCAGCGACCCAGCCCGAGCTGCAATCGCTTGAGCCGGTGATCGTGCCGGCAGTGGTGCATTCGGTGCAAGTCTACCGGCTGCGCGCTTCGGGCCGCGATGCCCATGCGATCTGTTCGCGCCTCGCCGCACGGGGGATCGCCTGCATGAAGGTTACTGCCTAGCCCAATGCGCCGCCGGTGCCGAGGTGGGCGCCAAGGTGGGCGATAAAGGCTTCGATTCGCGCGGGCAGCGCCGGGGTGGGCGCGTGGACGGCGTAGATGCCGACATCCTGCGAGCCCTGATACTGCGCAAGCACGCGGTGCAGCGCGCCCGAGGCGAGGGCTTCGTGCACATCCCACAAGGAGCGCAGCGCGATCCCGCAGCCGCCGAGTGCGAGTTCGCGCACGACTTCGCTCGAATTGGTGCGCACGTGGCTCTGGCCCTGGTGCGTGACAGTGCCTTCGGGGCCATCAAGCTGCCAGGGGAGCTGGCTGGTGGTGGCAAGGAGGCGGTGATGTTTGAGGTCTGCCAGCGTCCCCGGCGTGCCGAACGTTTCGAGATAGGCGGGCGCGGCGCAGAGCACGCGGTGGCTGGTGCCGAGGCGGTGACCGACGAGGCCGGCGCCGATCCTTGCGCCGATGCGGATGGCGATGTCACAGCTGCCGTCAAGCAGGTCGGCGAACTCGTCGGAGAGGTCGATCGAGAGGTGCACCGCAGGATGTGCGGCGAGGAAGGCAGGCAGGTACGGCACGACGTGCATGCGCCCGAACGAGGTGGGCGCGGTGATGCGCAGGGGGCCGCGCACATGGGCATGGCGACCGCTGACACGCTCTTCCGCCGCTTTTAGCGAGGAGCGCAAGGGGAGCAGCGCGTCGTACAGGTCCTGCCCCGCCGGGGTGAGCGCGAGACGGCGCGTGGTTCGGTGGACAAGGCGGGCGGAGAGGCGCTCCTCGAGGCGGGCGAGGCGCTTGGATAGCGCGGCGGTTGACAGGCCGCGTGCGCGCCCGGCGGCGGAGATCGACCCGGCTTCGATGATGGCAAGGAAGAGGTCGTAATCGGGATCGAACATTGTTTCCCTGAAGGAGAAGCTGCGTTGAATTATTTCCTTCTACCGGAAGGCGGGGTGAAGCGATAGGGAGGAGCGATCGGCCTGCCATTCATCGTCACCCCGGGCTTGACCCGGGGTCCCGCTTTTCCCGCTGGCGCTGCGATTGCGGCCAGCGGGACCCCCGGATCAAGTCCGGGGTGACGGGATGGTTTGGGGCGGCTTCGGGTTCTAAGGAGTGTGTGCGATGAGCGGATATGTCGAGCGTTCGGGGCTGCAAGTGGCGGAGGTCCTCGCGGACTTCATCGAGACGCGCGCATTGCCGGGAACGGGGCTGACGGCAGACGCGTTTTGGGCCAGCGCGGCGGACATTTTCGCCCGGTTTGCGCCGCGCAATGCCGCGCTGCTGGCGAAGCGCGAGGACCTGCAGGCGAAGATCGATGCGTGGCACAAGGCGCGCGCGGGCCAGCCGCAGGACCTCGGCGCCTACAAGGCGTTCCTCACCGAGATCGGCTATCTGGTGCCGGAGCCCGCGCCGTTTACTGTCGCCCCGCAGAATGTCGACCGGGAACTGTCCGTGACGGCGGGGCCGCAGCTGGTCGTGCCGATCCTCAATGCGCGGTTTCTGCTCAATGCCGCCAATGCGCGGTGGGGGAGCCTGTACGATGCGCTTTATGGCACGGATGCCATTCCGGGCGCGGCGCAGGGCAAGGGCTATGACCCGGTGCGCGGGGCCGAGGTGATTGCCTGGGCGAAGGCGTTTCTCGATGAGGCGGTGCCGCTGGCTGAGGGTTCGTGGGCGGACTGGACCGGCGGCGAGCCGGCGCTGAAGGACGCAGGCCAGCTGGTCGGCCGGGCGGGCGAGAACCTGCTGTTCCTCCACAACGGCCTCCACATCGAAGTGGTGATCGACCGCGCCCATCCCATCGGCAAGGACGATGCGGCGGGGATTGCCGACGTCGTGCTCGAAGCAGCAATTTCGACGATCTGCGACTGTGAGGATTCGGTCGCGGCGGTGGATGCCGAGGACAAGGTTGCGGCTTATGCCAACTGGCTCGGGCTGATGCAGGGGAACCTCGAGGATACCTTCGAGAAGGGCGGCGCGATGATGACACGGCGGCTCAATCCGGACCGCGTCTATACCGCGCCGGATGGCTCCACACTGACGCTGCACGGCCGCTCGCTGCTGCTGGTGCGCAACGTCGGGCACCTGATGACCAACCCGGCGGTGCTGCTGCCGGGCGGGGGCGAGGCGCCGGAGGGTATTCTCGACGGGATCATGACCAGCCTGATCGCGATGCACGATATCAATGGCGCGCGGCGCAACAGCCGGACAGGTTCGGTCTATATCGTGAAGCCCAAGATGCACGGGCCCGAAGAAGCCGCGTTCGCCAACGATCTGTTCGACGCGGTGGAGGATGTGCTGGGCCTTGCGCGCCACACACTCAAGATCGGGGTGATGGACGAGGAGCGCCGCACCAGCGCGAACCTCGCTGCCTGCATCCATGCGGTGAAGGACCGCATCATGTTCATCAACACCGGCTTCCTCGACCGTACCGGCGACGAGATGCACACCTCGATGCAGGCGGGCGCGATGCTGCGCAAGGGCGACATGAAGACGAGCCCCTGGATCACCTCCTACGAGGATCGCAACGTGCAGATCGGCCTTGCCTCGGGGCTTTCCGGCAAGGCGCAGATCGGCAAGGGCATGTGGGCGATGCCCGACCGCATGGCCGACATGCTGGTGCAGAAGATCGGTCACCCGAAGACCGGCGCGAACACCGCATGGGTGCCCTCGCCGACGGCTGCGGTGCTCCACGCGACGCATTACCACAAGGTGGATGTGTTCGCCCGGCAGGTGGAGCGGCGCGCGGAAGGGATCGCCAGCCTCGATGCCTTGCTGACCATTCCGGTGGCGGCGGGTCAGAACTGGTCGGCCGAGGACATTCAGGCCGAGATCGACAACAATGCGCAGGGCATTCTGGGCTATGTCGTGCGCTGGGTCGATCAGGGGATCGGCTGCTCCAAGGTGCCGGACATCAACGACGTCGGCCTGATGGAGGACCGCGCCACGCTGCGGATTTCGAGCCAGCATATCGCCAATTGGCTGCTGCATGGGGTGGTGACGCCCGAGCAGGTGGACGCGGCGCTGCTGCGCATGGCGGCCAAGGTCGATGTGCAGAACGCGGGCGATCCGCTCTACAAGCCAATGGCGAGCGATCCGGCGGGCAGCCTCGCGTTCCAGGCGGCGCGGGCGTTGGTGTTCGATGGCGTATCGCAGCCGAGCGGCTATACGGAGCCTCTGCTGCACGCGTTCCGCCAGAAGGTGAAGGCGGGCGCCTGAGCCGGAGAAGCCGCTGATGACGATTGCCATGCCGGTGCCTGATGCCGAAACGCTCGCCAAGCGCGAGCGGATCGCGCAGGCGCTGCGGTCAATCGTGCCGGGTGAGGGCGTAATCGATGCGCCAGAGGCGCTGCGACCTTGGGAATCGGATGGTCTTACCGCCTATCGCCAGCCGCCGCTTTTGGTCGTGCTGCCCGAGACGACGGCGCAGGTTTCCGCTGTACTGGCCTGGTGCCATGCCGAGAGCGTGAAAGTCGTGCCGCGCGGGGCGGGTACTTCGCTTTCGGGCGGGGCGCTGCCGCTGGCTGATGCGGTGCTCTTGGGGCTGGGCAAGTTCAAGCGCGTGCTGGAGATCGACTACGAGGACCGCGTGGCGGTGGTGCAGCCGGGCGTCACCAATCTGGCGATCACGCAGGCGGTGGAAGGACGCGGATTCTACTATGCGCCCGATCCTTCGAGCCAGATTGCCTGCACCATCGGCGGCAATGTCGCGGAGAATTCGGGCGGGGTGCATTGCCTGAAATATGGGCTGACGACGAACAACGTGCTGGGCGCAGAGATCGTGCTGATGGACGGAGAGATCGTGCGGCTGGGCGGACGGCATCTCGATCCCGGCGGGCTCGATCTCCTGGGCGTGGTGGTCGGCTCGGAAGGGCTGCTCGGCGTAGTTACCGAAGTGACGGTGCGCATCTTGCCCAAGCCCGAGACGGCGCGCGCGGTGCTGGTGGGGTTCCCCGATGCCGAACAAGCGGGGGCCTGCGTCGCGCAAGTGATCGCCGAGGGGATCATCCCGGCGGGCATGGAAATGATGGACCGGCCCGCAATCCATGCAGCGGAGGCCTTCGTGCAAGTGGGCTATCCGCTTGATGTGGGGGCGCTGCTGATCGTCGAGGTCGATGGGCCGGCGGCGGAGTGCGATTTCCTGATCGGCGAGATTGCGCGGATTGCGGGTGCCAATGGCGCGGTGACCTCGCGGGTTTCGGACAATGAGGCCGAGCGCATGGCTTTCTGGGCGGGGCGCAAGGCGGCCTTTCCGGCGGTGGGGCGGATTTCGCCGGATTACCTCTGCATGGACGGGACCATTCCGCGCCGCCGTTTGCCCGACGTGCTGCGGCGGATGGAGGAACTGTCCGCAGAGTATGGTTTGCGGGTGGCCAACGTGTTCCACGCGGGCGATGGCAACCTGCATCCCTTGATTCTCTATGATGCCAATGTGCCGGGCGAACTCGACAAGGCGGAGGCGTTTGGCGCGGATATCCTGCGGCTATGCGTGGCGGTCGGCGGAGTACTGACGGGCGAGCATGGCGTGGGGATCGAGAAGCGCGATCTGATGCCCGAGATGTTCAGCGAGGCCGATCTCAAACAGCAGCAGCGGGTGAAGTGTGCGTTCGATCCGGAACTGCTGCTCAATCCGGGCAAGGTCTTTCCGGTGCTGCACCGCTGCGCCGAGCTGGGGCGGATGCACGTGCACCATGGCGCGCTGCCGCATCCCGAGTTGCCGAGGTTCTGATGCTGGAACCAAGGGATGCGGCCGATCTCGCGCAGATCGTGGCCGATGCTGCGGCGCAGGGGCGCAGGCTGGAGCTTCGCGGCGGCGGGACGAAGGCAGGTTTTGGCGCACCACGTGCGGTGGACGTGGTTTCGCTGCGGGGCCTTCACGGGGTGGTGGACTACGATCCGGCGGAACTGGTGTTGACGGTGCGTGCAGGAACGCCGCTGGCCGAAGTGGAAGCGCTGGTCGCTGGCGAGGGGCAGATGCTGGCCTTCGAGCCCTGGGGCGATACGGGGGCCACGATTGGCGGGACGGTTGCGGCGGGTGTCGCGGGTTCGCGCCGGGTGACGGCAGGAAGCGCGCGCGATCATCTGCTGGGGCTGACCGCCATTTCGGGGCGGGGCGAGGTGTTTGTCGCAGGCGCCAAGGTCGTCAAGAACGTGACCGGCTATGACCTCCCCAAGCTGATGGCGGGATCGTGGGGGCGGCTGGGGGCGATGGCCGAGCTGACCCTGAAGGTGCTGCCCGACCCGCGCGAGGTGGTGACGATGGCGCTGCGGGTGGACTCGCCCGCCGCTGCCCACGCGGCGATGGCGGCGGCGCTGGGAAGCACGGCGGACGTTTCCGCCGCCGCCGCACTGCCCGATGGCACGGTTCTGCTGCGCGTGGCGGGCTTTGCGCCTTCGGTTGCGGCGCGCTGCGCGGCGCTTCCGGGGTTGCTGGCGGGGCATGGCGCGCTTTCGGTCATGGCTCCGGTAGAGGCAGCGCCCTTGTGGCGCCGGGCCATGACCGGTGCGGACCTCACGGGCTCGGTGCGCTGGGATGTCCACCTGCCGCCGCGCGCGGCGCCCGGCCTGATCGCGGCGCTGCCGGAGGGCGCTGAGTGGTCGATGGACTGGGGCGGCGGGCGCTTGTGGGTCGGGATCGATCAGGAAGACGAGGCCGTGCGAGCCGCAGCAGCCGCGCTTGGTGGTGAGGCGCGGCTGGTCCTCGCGCCAGAAGCGATGCGCGCACGCGTCCCCGCGTTTCAGCCCCGCGCGCGCGGTGTGATGGCGCTCGAGGCGCGGGTGCGGCGGGCGTTTGATCCCCAGGATGTCTTTGCCACCGGGCGCTTTGCGGAGGATGCGGATGCAGACTCGCTTTCCGCCTGATGCGCTCGCCGATCCGGCGATGGCCAGCTCCGAAGGGGTGATCCGCAAGTGCGTGCACTGCGGGTTTTGCACGGCGACCTGCCCGACATATGTTCTGCTGGGCGACGAGAACGATTCCCCGCGCGGGCGGATCTACCTGATCAAGGACATGCTGGAAAACCGGCGCGTGCCGGGGCCGGAGACGGTCAAGCATGTCGACCGCTGTCTTTCTTGCCTTGCCTGCATGACGACGTGTCCTTCGGGGGTGAACTACATGCACCTCGTCGATCACGCGCGGGCCTATATCCAAGAGCATTACAAGCGGCCCTGGTACGAACGGGCCATGCGGCGGCTGCTGGCCTTTGTGCTGCCCTATCCGGGACGGATGCGGCTGGCGCTGGAGCTGGCTCCGCTGGGCAGGCCGTTTGTGTCGCTGATGAAGCGGATCAAGGCGCTGCGTCCGCTGGCGGCGATGGTGGCACTGGCCCCTGCGCGGGTGCCTGCGCCCGTGCTCGTTCAGCCGGAGCGAGTTTCTCAACCCAAGGGCCGGGTCGCGCTGCTGCAGGGCTGCGCCGAACCTGTGCTGAGCCCCCAGGTACGCACGGCGACAGTGCGGCTGCTGGAGCGGGCAGGGCATGAGGTGGTGTTTGCGTCTGGGGAGGGCTGCTGCGGGGCACTGGTGCACCATCTGGGGCGCGAGGGCGATGCGCTGGATGCGGCGCGGCGCAATGTCGATGCGTGGATGCGCGAGATCGAGGGGAAGGGCCTCGATGCGGTGATCGTCACGACCTCGGGCTGCGGCACCACGATCAAGGACTATGGCCACATGCTGCGCTCCGATCCAGCTTATGCGGGCAAGGCAGCGCGGGTGAGCGCTCTGGCGATGGACGTGAGCGAGTATCTGGCCAAGGCTGGCCTGCCGCCAGCCACGCCGCGCGGATTGACCGTCGCCTATCATCCGCCCTGCTCGCTGCAGCATGGGCAGAAAGTGACCGAGGCGCCCAAGCGGTTGCTGGCAGAGGCCGGGTATAGCGTGCGCCTGCCCGCCGAGGCGCATTTGTGCTGCGGTTCGGCGGGGACGTACAACATCCTCCAGAGCGAGATTGCCGACCAGCTCGGCGCCCGCAAGGCTGAACGGCTTGCGGCGTTGGAAGCCGATGTGATCGCCACCGGCAATGTCGGCTGCGCAGTGCAGATCGCGCGCCATGCCGGCGTGCCCGTTGTCCACACCATCGAACTGCTCGACTGGGCGACCGGTGGGCCCAGACCAGACACGCTCAAGCACCTTCCCCAGGAGTAACAACCAGATGACCCGCATTGCGCTCGACTCCGCCCAGACCATCGTCGCCGGCGCACTCAAGGAGGCCCGCACGCTTGGCCTCAAGCCGATCAGCGTTGCCGTGCTCGATGCCGGCGGCCACCTGATCGCCTTCGCGCGCGAAGATGGCTCTTCCAATCTGCGCCCGCAGATCGCGACGGCCAAGGCTTCGGGCGCGTTGGCGCTGGGGGTATCCTCGCGCACGATTGGCGAGATGGCCATCGAGCGGCCGACGTTCATCAATGCCGCCGCCGGGCTCAATCCGGCGGGGATCGTGCCCGCAGCGGGCGGCGTGCTGGTGCGCGGCGCCGATGGCGCGGTGATCGGCGCGGTGGGCGTGACGGGCGATACCAGCGACAACGACGAACTCGCCGCGCTGGCGGGGATCGCTGCGGCCGGACTCGCCGCCTGAGCGCCGCGTCAGCAGCTGCTCACTGCGCGGTGAAGCCGTTGTCGATCACCAGTTCCGATCCGTTCATGTAGCTGGCCTCGTCCGAGAGCAGGAAGAGAATGCCGCTGGCGATCTCGTCCGGTTCGGCGAGGCGGCCCGAGGGCATCAGACTGCTGAGCGCCGCGCGGATCTCATCCGAACCGCCGAGCTGGTCGACAATCGCATCGGCCATGGGCGTGTTGGTCAGTGCGGGGTGGACCGAATTGACCCGGATGCGGCTGGGCATGGCAATGGCCTCAAGGGCGGTGGTCTTGGTCAGCAGCCGTACTGCGCCCTTGCTCGCGGTATATGCCGCCGCGCCGGGCGAGCCGCAGATCCCGGCCGTGGACGATATGTTGACGATCGCGCCGGTGCCCTGGTGCTGCATCACGCGCATGGCGTGTTTGTTGCCGAGAAACGTGCCTTCCACATTCACCGCCATGACGAGGCGGAAATCCGCAAGCGAGGTTTCCATGGTCGTGCCCATGCGGATCACCCCGGCGGCGTTGACGAGGCCGTCGAGGCGGCCGTGTTCGGCGGCGATGTGGTCGGCCAGCGCCTGCCATTCGGCTTCGCTGGTTACGTCGAGGCGGTGGGCGGTTACGCCCTCGATGACGACCGGCGAGAGATCGGCGCCGTGGACATGCGCGCCTTCGGCCACCAGCCGCTCGGCGGTGCGGCGGCCGATGCCCGAGGCCGCGCCCGTTATCAGGATCACCTTGCCTGCAAATCTGCCGTCCATGTCGCTCTCCCGTTTCTGGTCTGTTGCGGATGGACGGCGTGACGGCGAAGTCAGCCGCCGTCCTGCTGTTTCTGGATCGCCGCGCGCAGGATCGACTTGGTGTGATCGAGCATGTCGGCAATGACTTCGGGCGAAAGCTGCCCGGCGAGCTGGCCATAGGCCATGCCTTCAAGCAGGTAGTGCGCGATGTTGCCCGCCTTCATCACCTCGCGGTCGCGGTAGCTCCAGCCGAAGGCCCGGCGCGCGGTCTCGTACCATTCGGCGAGAAAATCCTGATAGAGCGGGGCAAAGGCCTCGGTCATTTCGGGATCGCTGCGCGCGAGCAGCACGAGTTCCTGATAGGCAAGGAAGTCACGCTCACCGAGGTGCTTCCAGTGGGTATCGACGATCCGTTCGGCAAGGTCGTCCTCGGGCCTGATCGCCGAGAGATCGGCACGGAACTGCTGCAGGCGGCGGGCGTTGATATGGGCGATCACCGCGCAGAGCAGATCGCGCCGCGTGGCGAAATGATACTGCACCGCGCCGCGCGAAATCCGCGCACTCTTGGCGATCACCGCGATGGATACCTCGTGCGATTTGCCTTCCTGCAGGCAATCGATGGTGGCCTCCAGCACGCGCAGGCGCATTGCCTCGCTCTTGGCGATCTGGAGCGGCGAGGCACCCGCGGCACGTGATGTCCGCCGCGCCGACTGGGGCAGTGCGGCATCTTCGCGGCCTGGCTCCGGATTTTCCCAATCATCCGATGTCGTGTGGGACGAACGCAATGTCATGGAGCCTTCGTCCGGGAATTTGGGGGTGCAAGTCAAGCCTGCACCAAAAGCCTATCATTAAAACCAGCCACTCAGCATGTTTATTGACAGGTTGCGGGGCGGGTGTAGTTTTCAAAACAAGCTGATCGGCATGTTTTAATGCGGCGGCGCGTTTGGGAGAGCGCATGGTGGCGGGATGACGGGGCATGGCCCCGGCTCCGCGACATGCAGGCATGATCGGGCCACCTCCTCAGCACGCCGGATACCGCACACACCTTGGGCAAGGACGGCGCTGCAAATGGCGAAGATCGAGGATCGACTGATCGGGGCTCTCGGGGCTGGCCCCAAGGATACCCAGGCGCCGGCCTTCGTCCCCCGCAAACCCATTCCCGTGATAGGCTACCAGCGCATCGACGGCGAGCGCTTCCACTCCCGCGAATTCATGCAGCGCGAATGGGACCATATCTGGACCAAGACCTGGAACGTCGGCTGCCATGTGTCCGAACTCGCCGAGCCGGGCGACTTTCGCCTGCACACGCTCGGCAAGGAATCGCTGCTGTTCGTGCGGTCGGACGATGGCGCGATCCGGGGCTTTTTCAATATCTGCCAGCACCGCGGAAATCTGCTGTGCCAGACCTCGGCGGGCTCGGTCGAGCGGTTTACCTGCCCCTATCACGGGTGGAAGTGGAACAATGACGGCTCGCTCCACGCAATCGCGCGGCCGGAACTGTTTGCACAGTACCGCGAAGGTGTGCCCAAGGGCGAGCTCGATCTGGCGCCCATCCGCACCGATATCTGGGGCGGCTGGGTGTGGTTCAATCTCGATCCGCACGCGATCAGCCTGCGCGAATATCTCGGCGAAGCGGGCTGGCATCTCGAGACCTATGAGCTTGAGAACTACACACTGATCGACAGCACCACCTTCGAGTGGAACGGCAACTGGAAGCACGCGCACGACGCTTTCAACGAAAGCTATCACTTCGAGTCGCTGCATTCGGACTTCATGAACATCACCGAAGGCTACGACGTGCCGATCGAGCTGCTCGGCGTGCATAGCCGGATGATCAACTTCAACCTTACGGTCAGCGAGCTCCTGGGCAATGCGGAGGAAATGACCCCGCTGCGCGAGAAGTTCCTCGGCATCGGCACGCTGGTCCCCGCCGACTACAAGGGCAGCCTGCGGGACATCCATCTCGAGGTGATCAAGGCCAAGCGGGCGATCGAGAACGAGACCTATTTCCCCTATCGCCGGATGAACGACGAGCAGCTCGTCCACCAGTATCACTACACGTTCTTCCCCGGCACCACGCTGACCCAGACGCCGGAAAGCTCGATCATGTTCCGCTACCGGCCGCACCCCAGTGATCCCGGCATCTGCTACTACGACTTCCTGATCACCGAGCGCCGCGCCCCCGGGGCAGAGCAGCCGGTCGTCAACCACCGGACCTACCGCCACGGCGAACTCGACGACTATGGCGAAGCGTTTGACGGCACCTTCGATCCGTTCCTCGCCAATGTGCTCAAGCAGGACGGCTCCAACATGCCGACCATGCAGCAGGGCACCGGCTCGCTGGGCTTTCGCGGCATGATCCTGGGCGATCAGGAAGTCCGCATCCGCCATTTCCACCAGCAGATCGATCGCTGCCTGATGGGGGACTACCCGTGGATCCGCCCGGGCTGACCCGACCTTGCCTGACGCCTGACGCCTTGCGGCCCGGACGCCGCAGACCTTGAAAACAACAGAGGGGGAGAGAACAATGACGAAGAGCCAAGTCGGCGCCCGCGCCTTGCGCCTTGCCGTATCCTCGGCCGCGATGGCCGTTCTGCTGGCATCGCCTGCCGCCCATGCCCAGCAGGCTCAGGCCAGCGCGGACGAGGCGAAAAACGACAGCGAAATCATCGTGACGGCCCAGCGCCGCGAGCAGACGCTGGCCTCGGTCCCGCAGGCCGTTCAGGGCCTGAGCGGCGAGACGCTGATGCGCTCCGGCGTCACCGATATCGGGCAGGCGATCTCGCTCGTGCCCAGCGCCACCACCGGCGCCACCATCGGCGCGGGCAGCACGACCTACCAGATCCGCGCGATTGCCGCGTCCGAGACCGACGGCGATCCCGCTGTCGGCTACTACCTCGACAACTTCGCCTTCACGATGCCGGGGCGCCCCTATGCGCCGGTCGCGACGTTCTACGACCTCAAGCGCGTTGAAGTGCTGCGCGGTCCTTCGGGCACGCTCTATGGTCTCGGTTCGATCGGCGGCACGATCAAGGTGCTGACCAACGATCCCGAACTTGACCGCACCGGCGGCTCGATCCGTGCGAGCGGCAATATCGTGACAGGAGGCAAGCCGGGCTATTCGGGCGATGTCATGCTCAACCTGCCGGTGGTGGGCGACAAGCTCGGTCTGCGCGGGGTGCTCAGCTACAAGCGGGTCGGCGGTTATGCAGACATCATCCCCACGGGCGTGAAGAACGACAACTACGCCACCAGCTTCACCGGCCGCGTCAAGCTGCTCGCCAAGCCGACCGACAACCTCACCATCCGTCTTTCGGCCTGGCGCAACGACACCAAGCAGAACTGGTCCGACCGCATCACTTTCCCCGATCCCGCCAGCATCGACCAGCGCTTCGGCGAGGCGCTCTCGGACTATTGGCTGTTCAGCGGTGACATCGAGTACGACCTCGGCTTCGCCACGCTGCAAAGCTCGACCGGGCATATCAAGAACACCGTCATCTCGAACAACGGCGGCTTTATTCCCGGCATCGGCAACTTCACCTCGCTCTGGCCCCTGATCACGCACAACTTCAACGAGGACGTGCGCCTGACCTCGTCGGGCAAGGGCCCGCTGCAGTACATCGTCGGCTTCTTCTACCAGAAGGGTGATACCTTCGGCGGCCAGACGGTGCAGCTGCCCGACTTCCTCGTGGCGCCGGGCGTGCTTGGCTTCAACACGGTCAACGACAAGAACCAGCTCTTCAGCCAGGGCTGGGCGGTCTATGGCGAAGCGACCTATTCGGCCTTCGACCGCAAGCTCGATCTCACTGTTGGCGGCCGCTACTACAAGGAAAAGCGCCGCTTTGAAGAGAACAGCCAGCTCGAGATTGCGGGCGGCGTGATCCCCAACCGCAGCACCACACGGTCGAGCAACAGCACCTTCAACCCGCGCTTCAACATCGCCTACCACGCGCCGGGCGGCGGACTCATTTATGCCGAGGCGGCCAAGGGCTTCCGCAGCGGCGCGATTTCCTCGGCCTCCATCGTCGGCGCCTCGAATGCGGTGCTGGGCGTCAATCTCTCGAACATCTCCCCGCCTGATACCCTCTGGAACTACGAGGCGGGCCTGAAGTGGGGCCTGTTCGACAACACCGTGCAGATCGAGCTGGCCGGATATTACGTCGACTGGCCGCGCGCGCAAATCGAGCTTTCGCCTGCGCTCCAGACCATCGTTGCCCAGGTCGGCGATGTTCGCGGCCATGGCTTCGAGCCCTCGATCACATGGCGCACGCCGGTGAAGGGCCTGACGCTCACGGCCAACGGCAACTTCAACTCGACCACGATCCACAACGTGCCAGCGCCGATCGTTGCCAAGATTCCGCAGCTGCGCGAGGGCAACCAGCTGCCAGGTACCGCCAAGACCACCTTCAATCTCGGTGGTACCTACAGCCGCGAGATCGGGCCGGGCGGTCTCGAGCTCAGGATCAACGCGCGCTACAGCTACCGTTCGCGCCAGCAGAGCATCTTCAACGGGGTCTACGCGCCGTTCAACGGGATCGGCTACGTTCGCGCCAGCATCGGCACGGACAAGTGGGAAGCGGGCATCTTCAGCGACAACGTGGGCAACACGGTCGGCCCGCTGAACAAGCCCGGCGGTCAGAACCAGATCGTCTACCCGCGCACCATCGGCATCTCGATCGAGGGCAAGTTCTAGGGGCCCCGGCGCGGACAACCATCCGGGCGATACCACGAAAGAGGCGGACATGATCTTCTACGATTTCGACTTGTTTGCACCCAATCCGTGGATCGCCTGGATCTTCGCGCAGGAGAAAGGCATCGCGCTCGAGCGGCGCTATGTCGATCTGTTCACGCGCGAGAACCGGCGCGAACCTTTCATCAGCCGGATCAACCCGATGGGCGAACTGCCGGCGCTCGAGCTTGATGATGGCACCGCGATCAGCGAAGTGACGGCGATCTGCGAGTATTTCGAGGATATCCAGCCCGATCCGCCGCTGATTGGTTCCACCCCGGAAGAGCGCGCCGAGACGCGGATGTGGGTGCGCCGGATCGACCAGAACATTGCCTGGCCGATGGGCGAGGGCTTTTCCACCGAGGAAGGCCGCGCGTTTTTCGAAGGCGACAAGGACATCGAGGGCGCAGTGACCAAGAGCCTGTTGCCGCTCGAGGCGGCGGCGGTGCTCAAGGCCAAGTCGCGCTACCGCATGGTCTGGCTCGACGGCGTTATGCAGGGCCGCGAGTTCGTCTGCGGTGATCGTTACACGCTGGCCGATATCTACCTCTACTGCTTCCTCCAGTTCGGCGAGAACCACGGTCAGCCGATCCCCGAAGAAGCGCCCTGGCTGCAGGATTTCTTCGTGCGCATGAAAGCGCGGCCCCATGCCTGGCACGGCGTACCTTCCTCGCTCGACTAGAAAGGTCACTTCATCATGCACGGCCCGATCATGCAGCTCGGCTATGTCGTCGGAGACCTTGCCACGAGCGTTGACATCTGGGCGCGGCGCACGGGCGCAGGGCCGTTCATCCATATGCCGGGCATGACCTTCGGCGGCTGGACCTATCGCGGTGCGCCGCAGGCGGTCACGCTCGACATCGCTTTTGCGCAGCTTGGCGACAAGATGATCGAGCTGATCGAGCCTTCCGGCACATGGCCCAACGTCTACGGCGAGGCACCGTTGCAGCCGGGCGAATGCCGCCCGCATCATCACGCGTTCCTCGTTGCCGATCTCGACCGGGCGGCGGCGCTCCTTGATGCCGGGCCGCCGGTTACGACCGGACGGCTGAACGAGGAAGTGGAGCTGCGCTACTACGATTGCCGGAGCACGCTCGGCCTGTTCGTCGAACTCATCACCGATACCGCCTCGACCCGCGATTTCTTCGTCCTGTCGGAGCGTGCCGCCGCGCAGTGGGACGGCGCGGCCCCTTACCTCATCTCTGCGGAGAGCGTAGCATGAGCGAACCTGTCCGCATCCACCTTGTGACCGGCGGCAAGTACCACGATTTCGATCTGGCGCGCCTCGTGCTGCTCAATCTGATGGCCGAGGACGACCGCATCCGCGTGCGCTGTGCCGATGATTTCAGCGGTGTCGGCGATCTCGCCGGATTTGCCGCCGTGGTGCTCTATACCTGCGATCTCATGCCATTGGACGAAGAGGCGCAGGCACTGGTGGATTTCGTCGCGGCGGGCGGACGGCTGCTGGCGCTGCACGGCGCCAATGCCGGGCTCGAGTTTACCGACGGCCCGGAAATCGTCGCCAGCGGTGTGCGGATTCCCGGGCTCGTCAAACCGACAGCAGAGACGGTGGCACCGGCCTTCATGGATCTGCTCGGCAGCCGCTTTGTCGCGCATCTCTCCGCGCAGACCATGCACATCCATGTCGAGGATGCCGATCATCCGATCACACGCGGGCTCGAAGATTTCACGGTGACCGACGAGCCCTATATTGCCCAGCCGCTGTGCGACTATCGCACGCTGCTCACCGCGCGCTACAAGGGCGAGGCACCGGGTTACCTGCTGGGCCAGTGGGACGATGATCCCCCCCGGCCGCAGCTCTACGTGCGCAGCTTCGGCGCGGGCGAGGTCGCCTACAGCCCGCTCGGCCACGCCTGCGGTCGCTTCGATGCAAGGCCGCTGATGGACGAGGCGCCGGTTGTGCGCGGCCCCTGGGACGGGGCGGCATTCAAGGATCTCTTGCGCCGCTGCATCTGCTGGCTCGCCGAAGCGCGCTGACAACTCACCAAGGAACCTGCGTCATGACCACTTTGACCGCCGAGGCCGACAGCGCCCGCACCCTGACGCAGCGCTACCGCGAGGACGGCGTGGTGTTTCTGCCCAAGGTGTTCGATGCCGAAATGCTCGAACTCGCGCGCGAAGGGTTCGAGTGGAGCCTTGCCAACCCCAGCACGGCCGCGCAGCAGCTGTTTCCTCAGGACGGGACGGTGTTCTACCAGGACCTGTTCAACACCCTGAGCTGGCCGCATTATGATCCCCTGCTGCGCAAGGCGGAACTCGGCGCGCAGATGGCAGGGCTTTGGGGCTGCGAGAACGTCTGGTTCTTCTTCGAGCAGATATTCCACAAGAAAGGCGCCAGCCGCCGCACGCCGTGGCATCAGGACACGTCGTACTTCCCGGTAGACGGGGCCGACATGTCCGTCATGTGGGTCAGCCTCGATCCCGTGCCCTTGTCGCAAGCTCTCGAATTCGTGCGCGGATCGCACCGGGGCACGCTGTTCGACGGATCGGCCTTTACCGGCGAGGATGATACGGCCCCGCTCTACAATGTCGCCGAGATGCCGCGCCTGCCTGATGTCGAGGCCAATCGCGACCAGTTCGATATTCTGGCCTGGGAGGTCGAGCCGGGCGATGTGCTCGTCTTCCATCCGAGCACGCTGCATGGCGGCGGGCACACCGACGCGGGCGGCGAGCGGCGCACGATCTCGCTGCGGTTCTTCGGCGACGACTGCAACTTCGTGCAGCGGCCCGGCGTGAGCAAGGATTCCGCTGTCGGCTTCAACCGGCAGGAAACGGGCTCGCGCGATGTGAGCGAGTTCTACGAAGGGCTGGTTCCCGGCGACAGATTTCGCCATCCTGATTTCCCCAAGCTCTACCCGCACGCCTGAGCCACACCGGGAACAGCGGCGGCAGACATGTGCATGAAGGGAACGGGTTGATGGGCGAAGCACCGCTGTTCGAGGATATCCGCTACGACCGGCCTGCCGAGCGCGTCGCGCGCATCACGCTGGCGCGGCCGGAAAAGCACAATGGCCAGTCGACGCGCATGCTCTACGAGATCAACGACGCGCTCAATCTGGCGATGGATGACGACGGGGTGCACGCGGTGATCGTGGCTGCGGACGGCAAGAACTTCTCTTCTGGCCACGACCTGACCGACACCGCGAAGATCGGCGATCTGAGGCCCCCGGTCATGGGCTTTGGCGGATACCGTCAGCCCGGCCCCGAGGGGTACATGGCGCGCGAGCAGGAAATCTACCTCGGCTTCTGCTGGCGCTGGCGCAACCTGCCCAAGCCGATCATCGTGGCCGTGCAGGGCAAGGCGATTGCCGGCGGGCTAATGCTGATCTGGCCGTTCGATCTGATCATCGCCAGCGAGGATGCCGAGTTTTCCGATCCGGTGGTGGCCTTTGGCATGAACGGCCACGAATTCTTCGTCCATGCCTATGAAGTGGGCCACCGCAAGGCCAAGCAGATGCTGTTTACCGGCGAACCGATCGGTGCGGCGGAGGCCAAGCAGCTTGGCATGGTCAACGAGGTGGTCCCGCGCGAGGAGCTCGAAAGCTTCACGCTTGCCATGGCCGAGAAAATCGCCTCGCGCCCCATGATCGGCCTGAAGATGGCCAAGATGAGCGTGAACCAGTCGATGGACGCGCAAGGCTTGTGGAATGCGATCCAGTCCGCGTTCAATCTCCACCACTTCGGCCACGCCAACAATCTTGTGATGCACGGCCAGCTGGTCGATCCGGCGGGGCTGGAGACGATCAAGCGCGAGGCCCGGGCAAGCCGGGAGCGCGCGGCGAAGGAGTGAGCGGGGATCGCCACTGCGCCTGCGGCGCCCAGAGGCGTCAGATATCGACGCGCAGTTCGGCGAGGAAGCGCCGCCCAACCGTGTACTGGAACGCCCCATTGGTGGCGACCTGCCAGCCATAGTTATCCAGCACATTGGCAACCTGAACGCGCAACAGCGCGCGCGCCGAGGCGACGTTGAAGCGGTAGCGCGCGCCGAGATCGATGGACTCGCGCGGCGGCGCCAGCAGGCGGTTGCTGGCATTGCCGATCCGTGAGGACAGCGATTCCGCTGCGATATCAAGCGACAGCGGACTCTTGCCGCCGCCAAGCCGCCAGTCGATGTTGACGATGCTGCGCCGCCGGATGCTGCCGATCGGGCGCGGCCCGATGCGGCCGCTGTCGACCAGTTCGCCGCTGATGCGCTGATCCAGCAGCACATTCCCTAGTACCACGCTGAGCCCCGGCCGGAGCGTGCCCGCCAGCGACATCTCGAGGCCCCGGTTGGAGGAAATGCCGAGCTCGCGGTAGTTCGCGTCATCGTCCAGATTGTAGTACGGCTTCTTGATCTCGAACACGCCCGCGACGAGGCTCAGCCCGGGGCTTACCGCATAGCGCAGGCCGATGTCGGTCTGCTGTGTGCGGATCGCCGGTGGCACCGCGCCCCGGTTCGCCGCATTGACAGGTGCCACCGCCACTTCCTCGAAGCCCCGCACGTGCCCGCCATAGACCGAGAGCGAACGCGTGAGGTTCAGCGATCCGGTCACGCTGCCGGTCACCGGCCGGTCGCGCACGGAAGTGACAAGGCCGGCCGAAGTGAAATTGATGGTCTTGCGGTAGCGTGAGCCGGAAAGGCCCACATCCAGCAGAAACCGCCCAGGCGCGGTGATCGTATAGCCCAGGCCCAGTGTGGCTTGCCCCGAACTGTCGGTATCATCCGGGCCAAAGGCAAAGTTGGGCTTGGGCCGCTCGTCCGCGAAGTTCAGGCTGCTCGGGCCAAGTGCGATCGACTGCACGCCGCCGAAGCGCCGTTTGCCGCTGCGCCCGCGAAAACTGAGGATCACCCGATGCGCCAGCGCGCGGGTGCCGAAGGTGCGTGTCAGCCGCGCCTCGCCTGAAAGCGTGCGATCGAGATTGTTTGCGTCGGCGACCATCACCCGGTTTGGCGTCGTACCGTCGGGCCGCATGCGGCCAAACAGATCGGTGAAATTGGCATCGAAGCGGCGCTCGGCGTGAAACAGGCCCGCCTCGAGCTGCCATTTACCGAAGGGCAGGTGCATCATGGCGCCGGCCAGTTCCTGCGTGCTGTCGCGCTTGCTCCAGCTTTGGCCGATCATCGCGCGGCGCCTGATCCGGGGCGGCAGATAGTCGCCGCCAGGGAAAATCGAGGGCGCCGCTTCGTCGTCAAAAGTGCGGGTCCGGGCGTAGAATGCGGTAACGCTGGCTCCGGCCCACGGTCGCCACGCGAGGCCGCCGGTGCCGATGTACGACTTGAAGTTGCCGCCTTCATGCCGGTTCTGCCGCCGAACCGTGCCGCCCAGATAGACCTTCAGGTCCCCGGCCAGCGGCTGCAGCACATCGACGCTGAGCACGCGCGAACCGAACTGCCCGCGCTCGAAGCCGACTGTCAGCTGATCGACCTGCGCGCTTGCCGAAAGGTCATAGTCGACGATCCCGGTGGGCGCGGGGAAGGGGTAGCCCTGCGCCGAAATGCCGACCTTCACCTTGCTGCCGCGGATCAGCCGGTTCGGCATGCGATCGACCGGCGCGAAGTAGAGCCCGTCGATCCGCGTATTGCCGGCATCGACCGGGTTGAACCCGCGCACATCGTCCACGGTATAGAGCCCGACCCGCTCGTTGCCGATCGCCTGGCCAAAGGCATCGTTTGCACTGGCGATCGCGTTGTCGTCGACCCGCTGCGCGAGGGCGGACCCGGGGCCGGCCAAGCCGACCGCAGCAATGGCCAGCAGGGCGCCGGGCAGGGACCTGCGCGCAAGCTTGGATCGAGACTGGTGTATGGAGGTAAGGCCGAGAGCCACGGGCACGCTATTCCCTCCGAGTGCACCTTGCCCGAACCGCCTGTGCATCGTGAACCCCTTCAACCTCTATGAAGCTGGCCGGCGTCCACAAAGCAAGCGCTGGTCAAAAACTTGTGATCGGAGGTAAAACGCGCGGTTCAAGCCTTCGCCGGCATCGCCCGAAGGTGACCCGGATGATAGGTCTGGTCCGCTCCCCCCCATTTTGCGGTGCTTTACCAGCCGCGGGTACAAGCTTGGCAAACGCGGGCCCCACCGCGCAAGGAGAATGTTGCGGCAGCCGGCATTGCTATCCGCGGACCGCGCCTCGAGCGGCGAGGCAGGCAAAGGCACCGGGCGCGGCGCTTGCGAAGCATGCAGCGGGATCAGCGGGGGTGGCAGGCGGTGAAGGGAACCGCGAAATGGCCTGAAAAGCACGCTAATCTAACACTTTCCTATGCTAAATTTTGCAAGATACCCCCAATCATACCCCCAGAAGTGTTTGCTGGGTGTAGTGGAAGGCGGCTTGATCGCAGCCGGGCGAGCGGATCCGATGGTAACGAAGCCCATGCCACAAGTCGATTTCGGGCACCGCGACCGGCCACAGATTATGAGAAAAGACCCCACACCGTACCCGACTTGTCGCCTGCGCGAAGTGCTTGAATTGATTGCCTGAACTGGTGATTTTGCACCCTTCGTCGCTTTCCCGTCACTTTGACTTCCGGTCGAAAACGCCAATCTTGACGACCGCATGCGCTGCCGAAATCACGGAAATCTGCAATTCTCACAAGCCTTGGGGCTCGATTCACTGTGACTTGGAGCGACGTTGCCCGCTCAACCCCGACCCATTGGCCGATCCGGCAAACAATCGCGGGTCCTACCCACGCTATTCCGGAGACCCAAGCGCTAGGACACCCCGAAGAATCCGCCACACACTTGGTTCCGCCTTTGGTAGAGTCCGAAGTTGCAGTCCGTTCAATTTTCACAAACCAAGGAACCACTTGCTGCGGCATCATTGTCCCGCTTCTCGCGGCGATATCGGTGTGAGGGTGTGCCGCGCGCATGCCCATTTAAGTCGCTGTCGTTTCGGCTGTCGCGGCCTCCTACAATCGAGCAGCTCCCGACCAGACCCGGTCGTTCAGCGTAGCCACCGTGGTCGTCCGCTTCAGACATTTACTGCCGAAGGCACGTCCCGAAAAAATTCGTCAGCAAAAGCGACGCAATTGCAGTCGTTCAATAAATAAGATACAAAACCCAAAAGGTATAGTTCTGTTCACCGCTGGCCATGAGATTAGCAGCCGCCCAACAATGGCAGTTGCCCCTTGCCCGGGCGCTCAGAAGTTCCGGGTGAATTGAGGCTAAATTTAGGGGCCTAAAGCATAATATTGCCAGCAGGCTTACAGGCGCAGCACGAGAGAACACATGATGGATAGAGCGGATAGTCACCTGCGAAAAGCGCCGGTGGGCCGCAAAGGCAAGGACACAGTTGATCGGATCATCGACGCCACTGCGGACGTGCTTGAAGCGAGGGGATACGAGGCCCTCACCACAAATCACATCGCCGAAGCGGCTGGCGTCAACATCGCAACGCTCTACAAGTACTTCGCAAACAAGCAGGCGATCCTAGTTGCGCTCAACGAGCGGATGTCTCGGCGCTGGACGGAAGCATTGACGCACCTCGTCGATGAAAACCGCGAAGGCATGCCGTGGCGCGAAACCGTCTGCAAGACCATTGATGTCGCTGCGGAGCGACGCAAGACTGCTGCTGGCGCAGCCGCCATGCGGATCGCCATGAAAGTTTGTCCGGAGCTTCAACTTTTAGACCGCGCCGAATCCATCGAGTCGGGCACGCTCGTGGCGGATATGCTGATCGCCCGGGCAAGCGTCGACGCCGTGACCGCGGCGCGGGTTGGGCGCGTGGCGATCGAGGTAGGAATGGCTGCTCTGGACCTTCTGCTTCACGAGGAAGCGGCGGACGACGCAGCGTGGGTGGATGAAGCCAAAGCCGTGGTCTGCAACTACCTCGCGCCGTACTTCGAGGATCGCACCCGCCTCTGATCGTGCGGAGTTCACAAAATAAGCAATTGCTTTCTTTTCGAGCATATCCCAATCGAGTCTCCGAGATGATTCGGGCGAAGGGGATTGGCCATGCCACTTTATCGGTTTGCGGCACTGGTATCGGTGGCACTGCTGACGGCTTGTGCGGCAAACAATGAGCCGGCCAAACTTGCAGTGCCAGTTGCTGCGGCCCAATCCGCCGACACACTTTATGTAAATGGCGATATTCTGACGATGGCAGGCAATGAGCCTGCCTATGTGGAAGCTCTTGCCGTAGACCATGGTCGCATCAGTTATGCCGGTCCGCGCGCGTCAGCACCTTCGGCGCAGCACACTGTGGATCTTGGCGGCAAGACCCTCCTGCCGGGCTTCATTGACAGCCATGGCCATATGGTCGCGTTCGGCAAAAACCTGATCGACGCAGATCTGGTCGGAACTCCCGATATTCCCGACCTTATTGCGCGCATGAAAGCCCAAGCGACTCAGGTGCCAGCGGGCGCCTGGATCGTTGGCTTTGGCTATTCGGCCAAGAAGATGAAGGAAAATCGCACGCCAACGGTTGAAGAGCTCGATACGATCTCGGCAAAAATACCGGTGATGATCGTTGACGGTTCAGGCCATCTTGGTGCCGGAAACTCCGCGCTGTTCGCTATTGCGGGCGTTGGTGCCTCAACTGCCGACCCGGTGGGCGGAACGTTTGCGCGCAAGGCCGATGGCAAAGCGCTGGCAGGCCCGATGGAAGAAACCGCGCTGAACATGGTGCGTGAGAAGCGTCCCCCCTTCGAAGGAAAATTGGCCGACGATGTCATCACAGGCGGCGCACGGGCTTGGGCCAGCATGGGCCAGACGTCGGCGCAAGATTGCGGCATTGGCATTGGCAATGACGACATGGCCATCCTGCGCAATGCAATCGCCAAGAAGCTCCTGCCGATTGACCTTTACGTCTGCGCCAAGAACACCATTCTTGATTCGATGCTGGCGCAGGCCAACGAAGTGCGCGCCGACGCGGCCGCTGGACGCTTGGCTCTGGATACCCGCGTCGACGGCGATACCCGCTATATCAATCGCGTCCGCATGGGCGGGGTCAAATTCTGGCTGGACGGGAGTGTCGACACGGCCTGGTTTACGGAGCCTTTCACCAACAACCCGCCCGGCAAGACCGGGGTCTATCGTGGCTATGAACAGATTCCCGATGCCGTGCTGAATGCAGCGTTTGACCGCTTGTGGACCTCGGACGTCCAGATCAACATGCACATGAACGGTGACGCGGCAGCCGATCAGGCGCTCCGTGCCATCGAACTGGCCGTCAAGAAATACGGCATGCGCGACCACCGTCCAGTGTTCATCCATGCATCGTATCTACGGCCGGACCAGATCGCAAAAATGCGCGCTTATGGCGCTATTCCGACGTTCCTGGCGGCATCGATCCCTACGGCGGGCGACTTTGTGGTCCATTTCTGGGGCGCTGACCGCGCGGCGAAGGCTGCAGGTGGCGGTACGTTCGTAAAGGAAGGCCTGCCGTTCACGCTTAGCCACGATGCCCCGGTTTCGCCATCGCCCTCCATTCTCGGCATCGTGGATGCTGCTGTGAACCGGATCGCCGCCGGCAGCGGAGCCGTCATTGGTCCTGACGAACGTTTGACCCCCTATCAAGGCTTGCGGGCTGTAACGGCTTACAGCGCCTATCAGGTCCATGAAGAGAAGACCAAGGGCACGCTCGAAGTCGGCAAGCTTGCCGACTTGGTCATTCTTGATGCCAATCCGCTCAAGGTTGCGCCAACCTCGATCAAGTCGATCAAGGTCCTTGAAACGATCAAGGAAGGTGTGCCGATCTTTCACCTTGACGCGGCAAGGCAGTGACACGCCGTTTGATCATGGCAGCGGCGCTGGCGGCCTTGCCGACTGCTGCTGCGGCGGCGACAACGGATCAGGAAGCGTTGGTTGCAGACCTGCAACGGCAGATCGCAGCCCAGCAGGCGCAGATCGATGCGCAAGCCAAGGCAATCGCTGAATTGCGAGGGCTTATCGTCGGCCAGACAAGACCCGCACCTGTCACCTCGGAGGTCTCTCCCTCGGTCATGGTCGCGGCCGAAACAGCACCTGAGGTGGCCAGTTCGGCACCAATCAAAGCACCCGAGCATGTCGTGCATATCGGCAATGCCGATGTGATGCTTGGCGGTGCCTTCACGCTGAATACGCTGGCGTCTTCGCGTCGGACTGTCGGGCCGGCGGGTTCAGTGTTTTTTCTCGCGCCGCCGGACGTAACAGGTCGTGACAACGTTCTCGACATCACCGCCCAGTACAGTCGCATTTCACTCGGCATCGATATTCCAGCTGGTGACGATTGGACAGTATCAGCTCGAACGATGTTTACCTTCTATAATGGCAGCCTGCTCAACGCGAGTTACGGCTTCCAGCCGCTGTTTGGTTATGGTTCGGCAAGCAACGGCCGCTGGACGTTATCCGCAGGTCTTATGTTTGAATTGTTCAGTCCGCGCCAGCCTGATGTCGTAGATAGCGTTTCGGCGCTGTATTTTTCCGGAAACCCCGCCAATTCACCGCGCGCCCAACTGCGAACAGAATGGCGTGCGCCCCTTGGCGGCGGCACAAACTTCGAGGCAGCAGTGGCACTGTCCGATCCTATTTCGACTTTTGTTTCGAAGGATCTGACCGACCGGACGGAAGACAATGGCATCCCCAATGTAGAAACACGATTGGTGGTGACGCACGCGCCTGCTGGCTGGTCGAGCCTATTGGATCGATCAAAGTGGGAATTTGGTATCTCGGCCGTCTATGGCGAGTTCCGCAAATTCTATGGCCTTTCCGCTCCCTTTGATGTGCGAACCAATCACGTTCGGGGCATCTCTATCGATGGAGGGGTCAGCCTTTCCTCGCGTCTTGCGCTGCAGGGAGAGGTATGGACCGGACAGGCGTTGGGCAATTATGGCGCCGCCATTGGCGCGAGCGTGAATCCGCTTACTCGGCGCGAAGTCCATGCCAGCGGCGGCTGGGGCGAAGTGGCGCTTGCCTGGTCGGGCAAGGCATATTCCACCTTCGGCTATGGCCTCGACAGCCCTAACCGGGAGCAATTGGTTCCCGGTGACAAGACCCGCAACGAAACCGTGTGGGGCAACATATTCTGGCGGGCGGCTCCATGGCTGCGCCTAGGGCTTGAAGGCACCTGGCGGCGTACGCAATATCTGCTGCCGACCGGCGGTTCACTTTCCAACGACGGCTTTGGCATGCTGATGACCACGGCGTTCCGCTACTGATGTCGCGGTTCGCAAGATCTGGCCGAGCCTTAATGCTGCTCGATCAGTTTAGATTGGACAAGAGGGGGCACGTAATGACAAAGAAGCTAACCGCCGAGTTTTTCGGCACATTTTGGCTTGTGTTTGGCGGATGCGGCTCGGCCATTCTGGCGGCGGCGTTTCCGTCACTCGGCATCGGGTTCGCGGGGGTCTCGCTGGCCTTTGGGTTGACCGTGTTGACGATGGCCTATGCGGTTGGCGGGATATCGGGCGGTCACTTCAATCCGGCGGTGTCCCTTGGGCTTGCGGTGGCCAACCGTTTCGAGTGGCGCAATCTGCTGCCCTACTGGATAGCACAAGTCGCAGGTGCGGTCGTTGCCGGCGGGCTTCTGTTCGTGATCGCCACCGGCAAACCCGAATTTGCCCCGGGCGGCTTCGCCTCGAACGGGTACGGCGCGCTCTCGCCGGGCGGCTATTCGCTCACAGCTGCGCTGCTGATCGAAGTGGTGCTGACGGCGGGTTTCCTTATCGTGATCCTGGGATCAACCTCGAAGGCGGTTCCAGCCGGGTTTGCGCCGATCGCGATTGGCCTCGCGCTCACACTGATCCACCTTATCTCGATCCCTGTGACCAACACCTCGGTCAACCCCGCGCGCTCGACCGGTGTGGCATTGTTCGCAACTACGGACGCGCTCGGCCAGCTTTGGCTGTTCTGGTTGGCTCCTATGCTGGGTGCGGCCGTGGGCGGATTAGGCTGGCGGTACCTCCTTGGGGACCAGGAAACCGAGTGAATCTGCAATCAAAGGGGGGCTCCTGTCGAACAACGACACGCCTGATGTTGCCCCCCGATACCACGCAGACCATTTATACAATCCGGACAAACGAAGCGAAATATCGACAAAATTGTAATTTCGGCATGAGGCAAAATCTGCCTTAAAAATTTCCTGTAGAAGAATTATTTTTGAATATTATCAGAAAAATTTGGGTTATCTTTGAGGAGATTTTCATGAAGGCTAAGGGTCACTCTGCTCGCCATTTACTAAAACTGACGCTTGGTATTGCTTCATGCTATGTAGGACTTGCAGTTTGTTCGACGGGCTATGCGCAAGCGTTGAGTAACAAGCCCGTTTTCTATCCAAGCAAGGGCCAAACGGCGGCTGTTCAAGAAAAGGACACGGCTGCGTGCAACGCCTGGGCGCAAAATCAAACTGGTTTCGATGCAACCGCAGCGTTGAGGGCACAGCAGGACAACGCCGCGGACGCGCAAACTCGTGCGCAGGGTTTGCAGGACACGCGGGCCACGGTAGGGGGCGAGGCCATTGGCGGTGCGGCGAGAGGGGCCATCACGGGAGTCGCCATCGGCGCTATTGCTGGCAATGCTGGCAGAGGGGCAGCCATCGGCGCCACCGTCGGCGCATTCAATGGCCGTGCCCGCAATCGCGCCAAACATCGCCAACTCCTTGCAGCCGAAGCGCATGCTCGCAGGATGCAAGCGCAACAGCAAGCAGTGGACAATCAGAAGTTTGCCGATTTCCAAAAGGCGGTAGCCGCATGCATGGAAGGCCGTGGCTACGCTGTAAAGTAATGCGGACGCAGCGCGCTGGTGCGTTCGTACACGCGTGCGTTTAGGCAAGCAAAGCCAATATTAGCGAACTTTGGTGATCGTCGGTTGCAGAGGTACTCCGACTTAGGCGGAAACCTCAGAGGTCAACTCCGCACTCCGCACGGTTGAGCTTCGAGTTATGCCGAATTTTATACCGACAGATATGTCGCATATTATCGAGTAAAATTTATATAAATGAAAAAGTCTTGATTCCGGGAAAAATATTATGTCGTACTCACGGTTTATCGGCCTATTTTCTGTGTGTATTATGTCAGCATGCGCTTCGAATCCCGCATCTTTGAACAACACATCGACCGCGACTGATGTGCAATCGGCTGGCACGCTTCAAGCTGCGGCTGAAACACCAAATTCAACCGAAGTTTCCATCCATGGTGCCGGAAATTCTATGCGCGGTCCGGCGCCGCGGCGTGGCCTTCTAGGCCAATGGCTCATAGAAGATGTCGATCGGCGCGGTGTCATGGACAATGTCCAACTGACTTTGACCTTTGATGACAAGGGGCGTGTCTCAGGCCAGCTGGGTTGCAATGCGGTAACGGGTCGCTTTACTGTCGATAAGGCTAAGCTTAGCTTTGGCCCCTTGGTGTCGACCCGCAAAATGTGCGTGTCACCCGCCGTGATGAACCAGGAAGACCTCGTTTTGCGCAGCCTGCAGATGCTCAACACCGTGAGTTGGTCAGACAACGGGGCCGCGATCCTTGGCGGACCGGAAGGGCACAGCATTGTGATGCGAAAAATTGCACCACTCTCGGCATCCGGGATGGCACACGGTGATATCAGCCCTACACCAGGCATGTTTCGCTGTGCAAATGAGGCCGTTGGCATAGCGTTTGAGGCCGGAGCGGCCTATCTGACGGAAGCCGATGGAGTCCTGATCGTGCTCAAGAAGATCGATGGGGCCGGTGACAACGCTCCAGAGACTTTCACCAATGGGCGGGTGACCGTGTTTCGGAAAGCCGGGTCGGGCGTGCATGTCAGTTTTGCAAGGGGGCGGATGGCGCCTGTGGAATGCAAAAGCACTACCGGCTGAGGTGGTGCTGGTCGCGGTGCGGCATGCGCTTGCTATGACTTCATGAAAGTCTCTTGACGCTTGGCCGAGCCCAGCCTCCAACTTGTGTGATCACATGGATCTAATCGCATAGTAATTCGTAAAATCAACTTTGACTGTGCGGTCAATCTACTAGTGCCCAATTGCTAGCGTTGATCTGGCGAGTTGCTTCATAACACCAAATTCGCCGCCGGAAGGGGCTTAAGATCGTGATCGGGTCAGTTCAGTCGCCGCATTGCCAAACGCTTTCCCCTCCATCTACTGTCGTCCATTTTCAGGCGGACGGCGATGTCGCTGGTTCATGGGTAATCCGTGATGTTTGAACTTGCGCCGATATGGGTGGAGGCGCTGGCGCTGTTTGCAGCTATGACGTTAGGCAGCATACTGGGAAACCAGCTCAACCGGTACTTGCGTCGTCGCACGCCCGAAGCGGTAGATAGAGACGAAAGCTATATCCTGTCGGGGATGTTCGGACTGCTGGCGCTGCTTCTGGCATTTGCTTTCAGCTTGGCCGTTGGCCGCTATGAGGAGCGGCGCGAATTGGTGGTGGCAGAAGCAAACGCGCTGGGGACACTGGCGAGCCGGCTCTCTCTGCTCACATCGGCGCAGCAACAGGCTCTGCGGCCCGAATTGGCGGCCTATGCCGCAGCACGGGCAGAAGCTGGGCTGATCGCAGACGATGCCGCCTGGGAGCGAACCAGCATGGCCGCCGCCGCTCGGCTCGATGAATTTTCCGCTCACCTCTATGCAGCCCTCCAGGCCGCGCCGCCCGACACCCGCGGTCCTCTTCTAGTGCAGGCCTTGAACACCACGGGTGATCTTGCGACCGCGCGGCACGCAGCACGCAAGGCGCGGCTACCGCGCGAGGTCATCCAGTTGCTCGCGCTGTTCTGCGTGGCCGGAGCCACGGTGCTGGGATATGCGCTGGAAGCGACCGGATCGCGCCATGCGATCGTTTCGCTGACTTTCTTCGCACTGCTGTCGTTGGCATTCGCGACAATTCTAGACCTCGACCGGCCGCGCGGCGGCACGATCCTGGTCCCACAGGAAGAACTTATCAGAACCGCAGCAGCATTGGCGGTTTGAGTTTAGATGCTTGTTGACGGTGCGTCGGTTTCCCGAGCGGAAGGCAGCTAACCTCATATCGCCGCCCGAACCCCGCCGGTCGGCAACCGGCCCAGTTGCTGTTGCTGTGCGTGACCGGTCAGTTGGGCAGTGAATGTCGCTAAATCCAAAACACCTGCCATTTGATAGGCCGCCGGGGAATGACCGCAAAGTCCCAATCTCGGTCGTTCCGCGTACAACCGAATCTTCACATGCGGCCTAGCGCGGCATACTCTGCAATGCGGCCAGCACCTGCACCACAAGCTCCGGGTCAACGGACCCTGCAAGCTGGCCCACTGCGCCTTTCGCCGCGCCCATGCCCCGGATCAGTTCCGCCTGCCGGTGCGGGGCGACATTGCCGTAGCTGGTCAGCGTGGTCATCACCCGATCATGCCCAAGGTTTTGCGACCATGCCTTGAATTGCTCCACCGTCTGGCAGGTCTGTTCGCCCAGTTGCACCAGCGTATCGCGGAACGAATGCGGGTTGAAATAGGGCAAGCCAGCCGCCGCGAAGGCATTCTGGAATATCTTGCGCACCGGCCCGGCATTGCTCCAGCCATCGCGGCGCAGCCCCACCGGGGTGAACGCGCCGTTTGCATCAAGGCCCAGCTGCGTTGCCGGGAACAGCGGATCATCATCGCCCCATAGCAGCCCAGTGCGCAGGTGCTGGCACCAGTGTTCGACAATCGCGAAGGCATCGCCGCCCACCGGGAAGAACCACGTCGAAAAGGTCTTGCTGGCCTTCGTCCGCACGTCCCGCGCATCTTGATCGACGCGGCGCTGCGCCAGATCGACGTGTTTCAGCCTGAAGGACGAAAGCGCCCCGTCCCGCGCGCCTGTCAGCAGCGCAAAGGCGACAAGCGCCCGATTGCGCAGTTCGATATCGGTGCCGGCTGGCATGGCGGACAGCACGTGATGGACCTGCTCCAGCGTGGGGAACGGCTTGATCCTTACCGCCTTGGCAATCCGCACGTCGGTTTCAGCCAGATTGAAATAGTCGGCATCCGCATAAGTGAGGCGGGATTTGTAACCGGGCTGGCCAGTGAGCCAGACAAAGAACGCACGCAAGGCGGACTGGGTGGAATTGACGGTTGCCCGGCTCAGGGGCTTGCCGGTGCGGATGGCCGGTTGCTTGTCCAGCTTATGCTTGAATGCCACCGCCTGCGCCCGGTGGAAGGTCTTGAAGTCCTCGTGCCCGTTCGCCTCTTCAAAGCGCGCCAGTGCCTTGGCAACGGCATCGATCGATCCTTCGTCGCGGCGCTGCGCTTCCTTCAGATAGGTGAAGTATTCGCGCTTGATCCGGGCGTTCGCAGCATTGTGCTTTGCCATGGTCTGTCAGTCCTCTTGCTTGTCACAATTCAGGGAGGGAGAAGGCCGCTCTAATAGGCGTGGGCCTGCCTCCCTGATTTGGACGTCCAGATTGGGCATGATCACCGCAATCGCAGCCAAGCGGGTGCGCCGGTGCATCATGGTAACGCACACCTCGCAAATTGCGCTCAGGTTGCCCGTGGTGGCATTCTGGCGGGTGGCTTCAACCATGCCCATGGCTGGTGGACGCGGCTGGCGGCACTTGAAGCAATAGAGCGTGCCGGGCGGGCAAGGGCGCTTCGCGCTTCGGGGATCGATGCAAGGTAAGGTTCCATGTGATGTTTCCAGCCGCTGAAAGCACTGCGCTATCGGCGGGCGGCAAGACATATGAACGCACGCCAGCGGACTGGCAAAAACATCTGACAATATTCAAAAGCGTCAGCCATCGCGGGATTTTCTGAACAATGCCCACCATGAAGCCACTGCCCTTGGCGTGATTTGAATGCCGTACTGCCACTCGATTTTGCGCACATGCCAATCGATTATGGATTCACGGGATCGATAGGGTCGGGGGGAACCATCATAGTATTGGTTCAGCCAATCACGCTCGCAGGCTGCGCCAATTTGCAGGCGCTGCTTCATGGGAAACGCCGGGGGACGACCGGCCCCGCGTCGAGACCCACTGCGCGGCACTACGCGCCCTGATTGGCGGACGCCGGGTGTTCAAGCCCTGTTATCGTCGAACAGTTCACACCGCCTCGCGTCCGGGGAAAGCGACAATATCCGCCCCCTTGCGCAACTGGTCCAGATAGTTTGACCACCACTGCGCCATTTCCACCCGCTCATTCCAGTGGGCACCCCGGTGATATGCCGCGCGCACTTTGTCGGTATCGCCATGGGCTAGCGCGCGCTCGATTGCGTCCGGGTTCCACTTGCCGCTTTCGTTCAAAAGCATGGAAGCCATCGCACGGAAGCCGTGCGCGGTCATTTCATCGGTGGAATAGCCCAGCCGTCGCAGTCCGGCATTGACGGTATTTTCGCTCATGGGGCGGGCACGGGTGCGGATCGAAGGAAATACAAATCCGGCGGGTCCCGTGATGGCATTCACTTCGCGGAACAAATCCACAGCTTGCCGGGACAGCGGAATATGGTGCGCCTTGCGCATTTTCATCTTGCCCGCCGGGATGATCCACAGCCCGCCGTCCAGATCGACTTCGCTCCATTCGGCATGGCGAAGCTCGCCGGGGCGGACGAACACATGCGGCGCAATCTGCAAGGCCAGCTTGGTTATGCCGCTGCCTTCATAGTCATCGATGGCGCGAAGCAACTGGCCCACTTTCTTTGCTTCGGTGATCGCGCCGTAGTGGGTAACGGTTGGCGCTGTCAGCGCGCCGCGCAGATCGCGGGTCGGGTCCGATGAAAGCCGCGCCGTTGCAACGGCATAGCGGAACACCGCGCCAGCCAGTTGTAGGCTTCGACGCGCGCTTTCCAGCTTCCCCTTGCTTTCGATCCGGCGAATCGCTGTCAGCACGTCCGCTGGTTCGATCTCGCCAATGGGCAACTTGCCGATTGATCCGCAAACCAGCGAAAGCAGATACTCGCTACGGATGGCGGTGGCAGCTGCCCAGCCCTTTGCACCGTCACGCCGTCGCTTCTCGCAATACTCGTCGCAGATCGCTTTGAACGTGTCCGCCGCCAGAACGCGCGCGCGCACCTTCTCGCGCTGCTTTTCGCGCGAAGGGTCTTTGCCAAGCGCGATCAGTTCCCGCGCTTCCTCTCGACGCCTACGGGCCTCTCCCAAACCAATTTCCGGATAGGCCCCGATGGCCAGCAGCTTCTCGCGCCCATCGATCCGAAACTTGAGCCTCCAGAGTTTGCCGCCAGCCGGGGTGACAAGCAGGAACATGCCGTTCCCGTCCGCCAGCTTGATCGCTTTCGCGCCGGGCTTGGCATTGCGGATGGCTACATCGGTCAAAGCCATGGATTTCCTAGCCTCTCCGGGGTCTGTACCCCCAATATACCCCCAAGCGTGGGGGTGTCGAGTTGGCCGTTTTGCATATACCCCCCAATCATACCCCCAGAGACTGGCGGCTGGACGCGGACGCGGAGGGATGCCTGCGGCCTGATAGCCGCTAAATACCTTGGATTTTGGGGGTTTGTCTAGACGCTGGCGGATGCTGGCGGACAGGAAAATGGAGCGGGTGAAGGGAATCGAACCCTCGTATTCAGCTTGGGAAGCTGCTGCTCTACCATTGAGCTACACCCGCGCAGGGCTGGCCCCAGAGACTGAAAGGGGCCCAAACCAGCGGCAAAAGCCGAACCCGTCCTATGACGGCATCGCAGCCGGGCATCAAGTCCCTTTTAGGAGGACCGCGGCGGCGTCTGCCCGCCCGATAAGGCCCGCCAGCTATCCGTCTAGCGAAACCCCATTGCCTAGCGCGCGCCCTATGGCTAAAGCGCGCCCCTGCCAACACGGCACGCCGCTTTAGCTCAGTCGGTAGAGCACATCATTCGTAATGATGGGGTCAGGTGTTCGAATCACCTAAGCGGCACCATTTCCACCTCCGCCAGTGTCCGCGTCAGGTTGAAAAAACCCCGGAAATCTGCCATAAAATCGACTGGCTCAGCCAGAAGCTTCCGCATCAATCCGTCTGTTTCCAGACGCATTTGGGGGCCTTTTGCGGGGGCCTTTTGAGAAGCCGATTTCCGGAGGCCCCCAAATGCCCCTTTCCGAAACATCGATCCGAAAACTGAAGCCTCGCGCCAAGCCTTACAAAGTCGCGGATGAGAAGGGGCTCTTCCTTACCGTAACCCCGTCGGGTGGACGGCTTTGGAACATGAAATTTCGCACACTGCTTGGGACAGAGAAGAAGTTATCATTCGGCAGCTACCCGGAGCTGTCCCTGCGGGAAGCGCGGGACCGGCGCGACGAGGCGCGCAAGCAACTCTTGAACGGAGTTGATCCTGCGGAGCAGAAGCGGCGCGATAAGATCGCCGCCAAGGTCAGTGCGGCAAACACCTTCACTGCGGTGGCCGAGGCGTACATCGCCAAGAACGAACGCGATGGTCTGGCGGCCAATACAATCACGAAGCGCCGGTGGTTCATCCGCATTCTGCAAAGGGCTATCGGCAACCGCCCGATCGCGGACCTCACGCCGTTCGATGTGTTGTCTGCGGTGCGTCCGTTTGAAGCTGCGCGGAATGATGAGAAGGCGCACCGGGCACTGCAGTTTATCGGCAGCGTGTGTCGGTTTGCCGTGGCCAACCAACTGGCCACTGTGGACCCGACACGCGATCTGCGCGGAGCCTTGGCGAAGCGCAAACCCAAACACCACGCAGCAATCATCGATCCCAAACGGGTGGGCGAGCTCCTCCGCGCGATCGACGACTACGAGGGGCAGGGTCTGCCAACGACGCGTATGGCCTTGCAGATCCTACCTTACGTGTTCGTGCGCCCTGGCGAGCTGCAGCGCGCCGAATGGGCAGAAATTGATCTGGAAGCGGCCGTTTGGCGAATTCCAGCCAAGCGCATGAAGGCGAGGCAGGAGCATGTTGTTCCGCTGTCGCGGCAAGTGGTAGCCCTGTTTGAACAGTTGCACCCTCTGACAGGTCACAGCCGCTATGTGTTTCCATCAATCCGGACCCCGCTGAAGCCGATATCGGAAAACACGCTCAACGCGGGGCTGCGTCGGTTGGGCTACACGAAAGAGGAAATGACCGCCCACGGTTTCCGGTCCGTGGCGAGCACCCTGCTGAATGAATCCGGCGAGTGGTCATCAGACGCCATTGAGCGCGCGCTGGCACACATGGACAAGAATGCCGTCCGCAGCGCCTATCACCGCGGACCGCACTGGAAGGAGCGCGTCGAGATGGCGCAATGGTGGGCGGACTATCTCGACACGCTGCGGACGGGCGCCGAGGACGTGAAGTTGTCGTCTCGTCGCGCTTCTGTAGGTACAAGGCCCGGACACCGTAGATAAGCAATCCGCGTCTTCCCGGACTGCAGCGCCGTCATTGCTCTCAGGTGGAGCGATATTTATTGTTGCCCGGCGCCAAGGTGAGAAACATATTTGTTTCCATTCATCACTACAAAAGATACAAATATATTTCTTTTGTAGATTGAAATCATCACATATATGTGATATTTTTGGACATCAAGGATGATGCCCATGAGCCCCGACCAGACAAAACTAGCTCGCAAGAATCTCGACCGCCGCCTCAGCGGAGTGGCGAGCGATGCCATGGCGATGCCCCCACACGGTTGGGTAAAAGCCATCCGCGAAGCACTCGGTATGTCAGCACAAAAACTAGCTGACCGCATGGGCGTATCCCGCCCGCGCGTCGCCATGATCGAAAAAGCCGAAAGGACCGGCGCGACGAGCCTCAAGACCTTGCGCGAAACTGCAGAGGCCATGGATTGCGTCCTGGTCTATGCCATCGTGCCCCGCACTTCGCTCGACCAGATCATCCGCGATCAGGCCGCCAAGAAAGCCGACTCCGAACTGGAGCGGCTTCATCACACCATGCGTCTGGAAAATCAGGCGATGACCACAAGAGACCTCAGCGATGAGCGGGAACGCCTGATCCAAGAGATCCTGGCCGGTTCGCCGCGCCGGCTTTGGAATGAAGCATGAGCGATCCGCTGTTCGGCGCCGATGACGAGGCCAACACTCCGCTCGAAGCCGAAGAGCGCCATGCCCTGATTCCCACCTACATCGCCCTACGCCGCGAGCTGAACGAGGCCGAGCAGGTCAACATCGCCGGTGCCTTGCGCTGGCTATCGTCGCGCCGACGTGAGGTGCTCGACGAGCGCTTCCTGCGCACCTTGCACAAGCAGATGTTCGGTCAGGTCTGGCACTGGGCGGGCACCTACCGTCAGACAGCGCGGAATATCGGCGTCGATGCCTGGCGCATTCCGATGGATGTTGCCGGAGCCATCGACGATGCCCGCTACTGGGTCGAGCATCAGACTTACCCGCCGGACGAGATCGCCCTACGCTTCTCGCACAAGCTGGTCGCCATTCACCCGTTCCCAAACGGCAATGGACGCTTCTCGCGCCTGGTTGGTGATTTGCTCGCAGAGCAACTCGGCCAGACCCGGTTTACCTGGGGCAGCGTCAACCTTGTTGATCCCAACGAAACCCGCCGATCCTATGTGCAAGCGCTCCGCGCAGCAGATAGCCATGACTTTGCCGAGCTGATTGCCTTCGCGCGGTCGTGAGGGATGGCGATCCCTAGCGGATGGCGTGAATACATCTTTCAGTCTGCGCTTCACTTGCAATGCAAACCCGCTCGCGGCCTCGATCTGGTTCGCATTCAGCGCATTCCCTCGGCAGTCCATCCTATGCCATCATGTCTACACAGAATTCGCGGTGGTGAGCCTTGCGATCCATCTCACTGGCAAGTCGAAGGAAACTTCGGCAAGATGAACCCCATCGACCGGGCCTATGCAGGCAATTTGACTTTGGGGGATTTGTGGACGTCTTTGAACTCGACCGGGCACTGGTCGACAGATAGGAGAACAGCGCCTTGCGCATGTAGAACCGGCGGTAGTTGTTCATCACCCGGTCGAGCAGTTCGGCCCGGTCCATCGCCGCCGGCTTGATGATCGGCGTGACGAAATTGTACTTGTCGAAGTCGTGGATCTCGACCTTGTCGCCCAGTTCCTCGAACAGGTTGAGGAGCGCGCGGCGGCGCTTCGGGCGGCCGGGCTCGCCCACTATCTTGCACGCGATCCCGAGCGGATGACCGACGAGCGCGAGGCGGCGGCGCTGCATCTGGCCGTGCAGGCCCGCCAGCCCCGCGACTGGGACGAACTTTCGTGGGAAGCGGGGACGCGCACGGCCGAGTATCTGCTTGAGCACCGCATTCCGCAGGGCGCGCAGTGGTTGCTGCGCCGCCTGCCGTCCGCGTGGTCCGCCCGCCTGCTGCTGCGCGCGATCCGGGGGCATGCCTGGACATTTGCCGGTTCGGGTGCGTTCTCCGCGCGGATGGAGCGAGGGGCGGCCATAGTGTCGATTACAGATAATCCCATCGCCATGCCGGGTTGCCCTTGGCACCGGGGCGTGTTCACGCGGCTGTTCTCGGAGCTGGTCTCTCCGAACGTGCTGGTGCGGCACGAGGCGTGCTGTACGGGGGGCGGCAAGGCCTGCATCTTCGTGATCAGTTGGACCTGATCCCCCGTTGACCCGCATTCCATAAATGCTACTCTAGAGTATAAACATAGCAATAGTGGGAGAGCGGCGATGGTTACAGCCTCACAGGTCATGCTCACGGCAACCGAGCGCGTCACGCTGGGCGTGCCGACGGCCGAAGCGGTTTCGCAGGAAGCGGCGGCGCGCGGTGCGAAGCGGGTGTTCATTCTCGCCAGCAGCTTCCTCAACCGCCAGACCGACGAAATCCGCCGCATCGAGGCCGCGCTGGGCGACCGCCACGCCGCGACGCATGACGGCATCCAGCCCCACGCGCCGCGCAGCGACGTGCTCGCGGCGGCCAATGCCGCGCGGGCGGCGGGGGCCGATCTCGTCGTCACCGTCGGCGGCGGCTCCGTCACCGATGCGGGCAAGATCCTGCTGATCTGCCTCAAGCACAACATCACCACGATCGAGCAGTTCGACGACTACCGCGTGCGCGTCGATGAAGAGGGCAACATGGTGATCCCCGAGTTTGCCGGGCCCGACGTGCGCGCGATCTGCGTACCGACGACGCTTTCGGGTGGTGAGTTCAACCCGCTTTCGGGCGCGACCGACGAGGCGATCAAGCTCAAGCAGGCCTATACCCAGCGCGAGATGGTGCCGGTCTGCGTCGTGCTCGATCCCGCGATCACCGTGCACACGCCCGAATGGCTCTGGCTCTCGACCGGCGTGCGCGCGGTCGACCACGCGACCGAGACGCTCGCCTCGTTCCTCTCCAACGACTTCTGCGACGGCATTGCCGACAGCGCGCTGCGGCTGCTGGCGGCGGGGCTCCCGGCGGTGAAGGCGGACCCCACCGACCTCGACGCCCGCCTCAAGTGCCAGATCGGCGCTTGGCAATCGATGATCCCGATCATCGGCGGCGTGCCGATGGGTGCGAGCCATGCCATCGGCCATGTGCTGGGCGGCACCTGCGATGTGCCGCACGGCCACACCAGCTGCGTGATGTCGCCCTATGTCCAGGCCTTCAACGCGCTGGTCAACGGCGAGCGGCAGAAGCGCATCAGCGCCTGCCTCGGCGATCCCTCGCGTCCCGCCTCGGAACTGCTCGACCAGTTGATCCGCGGCCTTGGCATGCCGCGTAGCTTGCGGGAAGTCGGCGTCAGCGAGAACCAGTTGCAGCTAATCTCGGAATACACGCTCGAGGACATCTGGGGCCGCACCAATCCGCGCACGATCAAGACGGCGGCCGACGTGATGGAAATCTTGCGGACCGCGATGGGCTGATGCACAAGCTCGCCGACGTCACTGATATCGCGGATCTCATGGACAAACCGAGGAAGAAGCGCGCCGTCGCCCAGCTCAAGGATGAAATCACCGCCTACAAGCGGCGGCGCATTCTGGAGGAGGCGAGCCACTTCTTCTTCCTCAACGGCTACGAGGCGACGACGCTGGATTCGGTGGCCGAGCAGCTCAATGTGACGAAGCCCTTCATTTACTCGTACTACAAGAACAAGGGCGAACTGCTCTACGAGATCTGCCAGACGGGCATCCAGCTTTCGCTGTCTGCACTGGAAGAGGCGCTTGCCGTCGAGGGCACCGCGAGCGAGCAATTGAAGATCGTGGTCGAGCGCGTGGCGCGGATCATCATCGAAAACCAGCGCTACGTGACCGTCTATCTGCGCGAGGAGAAGTGCCTGCAGCCCGAGGACGCGCGGCGCATCCGCGATCTTCGCCATACGTTCGACACCAAGCTGGCCGCGCTGCTGGACAAGGGCAAGCGTACGGGCGAGTTCGAAGTGATGCACCCCTCGCGCACCGCGATCTGGGTCTCGGGTCTCTTGAGCTGGATCGCACTGTGGTACCACGAAGGCGGGCGCTGGTCGGCCACTGAAGTTGTAATGGACGCGATCACGATGGTGCAGAAGATGGTTCAGCCGGCAGGAGGCAAGCATGGCTGAGACCAAGGGCCACACCGATCCGCGCGTGCTCGACCGGCACCGCTGCGTGCTGCGCTATCTGCTTGATGATTTTGCGCTTTCGCAGCCGGATGCGGTCTATGCCGTGTTCGAGGATGGCGGGCAGTGGACCTATGCCGCGCTGCGCGACCTCGTGGTGCGCAAGGCGGCCGGGCTGCAGAAGCTTGGCGTAAAGCGCGGCGATCACGTGGCCGTGTGGTTGCCCAATGGGCGCGAGGCGCTGATCACGTTCTATGCGATCAATTACCTCGGCGGTGTGTTCGTGCCGTTCAACACCGCCTATCGCGGGGCGATCCTGGAGCATGTGCTGGCCAATTCGGATGCCAGTGTGCTCGTCGCCCATGGCGGCCTGCTCGACCGACTGGAGGGGATCGACACGGCGGCCGTCGCCACGATCGTGCGGCTGGGCGAGGGCGCCGCACCCGCGCGCTTTGCCGTCCATGCATTTGATGCGGTGACCGGCGAGGAAGCCGAGCTCGCTCCGCTGGAGCGACCGATCGAGCCGTGGGACACGCAATCGATCATCTACACCTCGGGCACCACCGGGCCGTCAAAGGGTGTGCTCTCCTCCTACCTCCACCTCTACACCAATGCAGGGCCGGAGAGCTGGCATTTCGTCACGGGCGAGGACCGCTTCCTCGTCAACATGCCGGTGTTCCACATCGGCGGGCTGGGCATTCCCTTTGTGATGCTGGCGCGCGGCGGCTCGATCGCGCTGATGGAGAACTTCTCCACCGACACGTTCTGGGATTTCGTCAAACGCACCGAATGCACCGTCGTGTTCCTGCTCGGCGTGATGGCGACGTTCCTGATCAAGCGCCCACCGGGGCCGGAGGACCGCGACCATGGTGTGACCAAGGCCTTCATGGTGCCGCTGACCGATGCGGCGGGCCCGTTCCGCGACCGCTTCGGGATCGACGTCTACACCATCTTCAACATGACCGAGATCTCCTCGCCCATTGTCTCGGAGCCCAATCCGGTGAAGCTTGGCACGTGCGGCAAGGTCCGCCCCGGGGTCGATGTGCGGTTGGTCGACGGCAACGATTGCGAAGTGCCGGTGGGCACCGTGGGCGAAATGATCGTGCGAACCGACCGGCCCTGGGCGATGAATAGCGGCTATCACAAGAACCCCGAAGCGACGGCCAAGGCGTGGCGCAACGGCTGGTTCCACACGGGCGACGCGTTCCGCTGCGATGCGGAGGGGTATTTCTACTTCGTCGACCGCGTGAAGGACGCGATCCGCCGGCGCGGGGAAAACATCTCCTCGTTCGAGGTCGAAAGCGAAGTCATGGCCCACCCGGCGGTGCGCGAGGCAGCCGCCATCGGCGTGCCGAGCGAGTATTCCGAAGACGAGGTAATGGCGGTGATCGCCCCGGTGCCGGGCGCCAACGTCGATATGCAGGAACTCTCGGAATTCCTCGCGGCGCGGATGCCCTACTTCATGGTGCCCCGCTATATCCGCGTGCTGCCCGAACTCCCCAAGACGCCGACGGCCAAAGTGATGAAAGCCGAGCTGCGCGCCGAGGGCATCACGCCCGATACCTGGGACCGCGAGAAGGCGGGGATGCGGCTGAAGAAGGAACGGCTCTGATTACCAGCTGACGTCGAGCTTCGTCAGCCCGCGGAACATGAAGCCTTCCTGCCGCCACTCGGCGCTCGCCGCATCGATCTGCAGCTGCGGGAAACGCGCGACCAGCGATTTGAGCGCGATCTCGCCTTCAAGCCGGGCCAGTTCCGCGCCGACGCAGAAATGTATGCCGCCGCCGAAGGAGAGATGCTTGGGCCCCTTGCGCGTGATGTCGAAGCGGTCGGGCTCGGCGAACACGGCGGGATCGCGGTTGCCCGCCGCAACGAGGGTCAGGACGCGTTCGCCCGCACGGATCAGCTTGCCGCCCACTTCGGTATCGGTGAAGGCGGTGCGGTTGGTGCCCACAAGCGAGCTTTCATAGCGCAGGATTTCCTCGGTCGCGGCTTCCGCGAGGTCCGGATCGGCGACTAGCTTTGCCCATTCGTCCGGAAACTTCGCCAGCGAGAGCAGGCCATTGCCGATCATGTGCGCAGTCGTCTCGAACCCGGCGCCAAACAGGCCGATGGCCACTGTCGCCATTTCGTGATCAGTGAGCGGTCCGTTCTCGTCGCGCGCATTGCACAAGGCCGTCGCCAGATCGTCGCGTGGGGCGCGGCGGCGCTCGGCAAAGACCGCACCGAAGAAGTCCATCAGGAAATCCATCTGCCGGTTGGCAAGGCCCAGTTCCGCGTCCGAGAAGGCGCGCATCTCGAATACAACAAACGAATCGGCAATCGCCTGGTTGAGCGCGGCAAGCACTTCGTCCGAAGCTTCTTCGGGCGAAAGCCCGAGCATGTCGCACATGACAAGCGTGGGGAAGCGGTAGGCAAACTGATGGATCACTTCCATCTGTCCGTTGTCAGCCACCGCATCGAGCAAGCGGCCGGCCACCGCCTGCACGCGCGGGCGCATTTCGATCACGCGCCGGGCGGTGAGCGCCTGGGTGACAAGGCCCCGCACGCGCGTGTGGCGCGGCGGGTCCTGATAGAGGAAGATTTCCGAAAGCCAGCGATAGGCCGAATGCGACAGGACGTCGAAGTCCGGCCCGTAGAACAGGCGGATGTTCGAGAGGAAATCGCCCTGCCCGAAGTTCGTGCGGTCCATCAGGATCGCACGGACGTCGTCGTAGCGGGTCGCGATCCAGAACCCGAGCGGCGAGAAATGCATCGGCTCGCCGTCGCGCAGGGCCTTGAAGATGGGATAGGGATCGCGCTTGAGCTGCGGATCGGTCAGGTCGAACCGCAGCGCCTCGCTCATCCCCCGTTCTCCCCTTGCCCGCCGGTCAGCGGAAGTTCAAACCGAAGGTCACGCCGTAGGTACGCGGCGGAGCGACCGAGCCGACGCGGACGCTGCTGAACAGCGGCGCGGTGATGATGTTGTTGGTGATGACGAGGGCATTGCCGAGGTTGCGGCCCCAGATATCGACGAAGTACTTGTCGTTCGCCGAGGTGAACTTGAGCCCGGCGTTGACGAGGGCGTAGGCGCCCTGCGTCGCATCAGCGTTGTTGAATTCTGTGAAGTAGACCCGGCCCTGCCAGTTCACTTCGGCGCGGGCATTGAGCTTGCCGGCGCTGCCGATGGGGATGTCGTAATCCGCGCCTGCGCGGAACGAGAATTCCGGCGCGTTCTGCAGGCGGTTGCCGGCAACGCTGATCTGCTTGAAGCCCTGGCGGTAATCGCCAGTGGTGAACTTGCGATACTTGGCGTTGAGGTAGGTGCCGAACAGTTCGAGGGTCAGGCCCGGGACCGGCTTGGCGCGCAGTTCGGCCTCGAGGCCGTAGTTGCGAGCGGAAGCCGCGTTGACCGTGGTGACGACGCTGGTCGCATCGACGAAGCCGACCTGCAGATCGGTGTAGTCCATGTAGAACGCGGCAAGATTGGCCTGCAGCTTGCGGTCGGCTGTGGCGGTCTTCAAGCCGATTTCATAGCTCCACACGTATTCCGGGTTGATCACGTCGTTGCGCGAGCCGACGTTGATCACACCCGATTTGAAGCCGCGCGTGACCGAGGCGTAGACCAGCGTGGCATCGTTCGCCTGATAGTTGAGCGTGACAGTGGGCGTGAAGGCGTTCCAGCTCTTGCCCTTGTCGGTGTTGACGCTGCCAAGGAAATCGAACGTGCCGATGCCTTCGCGCTTTTCATGGCTGAAGCGCCCGCCGGCGGTCACCTTGAACTTGTCGCTGAGCGCGTAGGTGCCCTGCGCATAGACGCCATAAGCGTTGATCTTGACCGTGCCGAACTGCAGGTAGTTGGCCTTGTCGAAGGTGTTGGCCGGCAGGCCGAACAGGATGCCGAGGTTGGTCAGCGGCACGCGCACGCTGCCGAACAGTTCCTCATGGAAGTAGTTTGCGCCCAGGAGCACATCGAACTTTTCGCTCTTGTAGCTGCCGACGAACTCCTGGCTGAAGGTCTTGCTGCGCTCGTCGTAGTTGTTCTGTCCGAACATGTTGGCGTCGGACGCATCGAGGTCGTCGCGGTTGAAGCGGGTGAACTTGTGGTACGAGGTGATCGACTTCACGTCCCAGTCGCCCGGCGTCCACGCGATCGTGCCGGTGAAGCTGTAGCCGTCGCGCTCGTTGAGCGGCTCCTGATCCGACCAGATATTGCGGATATTGGCCTTCCGGCCCGCCGCGGCCGCCACGGTGAACAGCGACTTGCCGCCGATGATCGAACCGAGGAAGTTCTCCGGCTTCACTGTCGGACCGAAATAGTGGAACGCGTAGTTGCTGTCGCTTTCCTTGAAATACTCGCCCGAAACCGTGATTTCGAGATCCTCGGCGGGCTTGGCGAGGATCGTGCCGCGCATCGCATAGGCATCGCGGTTGTCGATGTCGTTGCCGGTGAATTCGTTGATGCCATAACCGTCGCGGCGGTCGTACTTGCCGGCGAGGCGGATCATCACCTTGTCGCTGCCGATGGCGCCGCCGACGGCCATTTCGAGCGATGCTGCGTTGTAGTTGCCATAGCTCGCGCGGACAAAGCCATCGAGATCGGCGGTCGGCTTCTTGGTGATCAGGTTGATCGCGCCCGCAGTCGCGCCGCGTCCATAGAGTGTGCCCTGCGGGCCGCGCAGCACTTCGACGCGCTCCAGATCATAGAAGCCCGAAAGCTGGGCGGCGGGGCGGGCGATTTGCGCGCCGTCCTGCAGGAAGGCGACGCCGCCGTCCGCGCCGAGGTCGATCGAGGTGAGGCCGATGCCGCGGATGAAGATGCGGTTCACGCCGAACTGGTCGCCCACCGAAAGGTTGGGGATGGCGGTCGCGAGTGATTGGACGTCCTTGACCCCGCCGACGCCGAGATCTGCAGCCGAGATGGCGGAAACCGAGGCGGCGACCTTGGAGAGCGATTCCGAGCTGCGCGTGGCGGTCACCACGATATCGGCCAGGCCTTCGGTCGGCGGCGCAGCAGACTGGGCGGCTTCCTGCGCCAGCGCGGGCATCGCGATCAGCGCGGTGCCCGCCATGAACAAGCCAAGCACGGTGCGGCGCGGCGTGAAATTAGCAATTACGCAAGAACGGCTGCGAACCATGATTTTTCCCCTCTTCCCCCGCAGCATTGAAACTGCGCACGTTTTTTATCTACTGGTGCGTAGATACCTGTTCCGCTAGGTAGATGGCAAGTGATATTGAGGGAGAGTGGCTTGACCACGCTGAATCTGGAACCTGCCACAGGTTCCGAACCGGGCGACCTTTCCGCATTGGCCGCCGATCCGCAGGCGCTGCGGGCCGCGCTGGCCGAGGCTGACGCTGCCACCTTGATGCTCGTGCTGGTGCAGCTGACTGGCGATCACGGCCTGCTTGATCGCGCCCGCCCTTACATCACCGGGCCGATGAACTACCACGAGGCGATGCCTGAGGAATTGCGCGCCGAGATCCGCGCCCGGCTTGAAGCGACCCTGCTCGACTACGCGCGTAGCTGCCGCCCGCTGCCGCCGCTGCCGGAGGGCGATTTTCTGCAGGACATGCTCTCGACCGCAGTCGGCGAGCACGTCAGCGCCGACTATACCGCGATGATGCGTGAGGATCTCGAAGCTGCCGAGCCCGATCCGCGTGGGCTGATCTGGCGCAAGCGGCCCGAGCCTTCTTCGCTCGAAAGCTTCCCGGTGGTAATCATCGGCGCCGGCATGTCGGGCGTGTGCGCCGCGATCCGGCTGGGGCAGGCGGGTATTCCCTTTACGCTCATCGAGAAGAACCCGGCGGTCGGCGGCAGCTGGTACGAGAATTTCTATCCCGGCTGCGGGGTCGATACCCCCAACCACTTCTATTCCTACTCGTTCGAGCTGAACCACGAGTGGGCGCACTTCTTCGCCAAGCGCGATGAGCTGTGGGCCTATTTCGAGCGCGCGACCGACAAGTACGGCATTCGCGATCATATCCGCTTCGAGACCGAGGTGAGTGCCGCGACCTATGACGCGGCCACCGGCACATGGGATGTGGCCACGCGTGATGCATTGGGCGCGGTGACGCACCTCAAGGCGCGCGCGGTGATTTCGGCGGTCGGCGTGCTCAACCGGCCCAAGCTGCCCGAAATCGAGGGGCGCGAGACTTTCGCCGGCACCGCGCTCCACACCGCGCAGTGGCAGGAGGGTCTCGACCTTGCGGGCAAGCGCGTGGTGATGATCGGCACTGGTGCCTCGGGCCAGCAGGTCGGGCCGACGATCGCACCCGATGTTGCGGGGCTCACTATTCTCCAGCGTTCACCGCACTGGGTCGTGCCCAATCCCAACTACTTCGCCGAAGTGTCCGAAGGAATGAAGTGGGTCCTTGCCCACGTGCCGTTCTTCGCGCGGTGGTACCGCTTCCAGCTGTTCTGGGCCTTCGCCGATGGCCTCCACGCCTCGCTCCAGGTCGATCCGGCGTGGGATGATGGCGGCAAGTCGATCAACCAGGTCAACGCCCGCCACCGCCAGTTCATGGAGCGCTATCTCCGCTCGAAGCTGGCGGGCCGCGATGATCTGATCGCCAAGTGCACGCCGAGCTACCCGCCCTATGGCAAGCGCATTCTGGTCGACAACAACTGGTATGACATGCTGCGGCGTCCGAATGTCGATCTGGTGACGGGCGCACCCGCGAAGATCGTGCCCGAAGGCGTCGTGATGGCAGACGGCACACTGATCGAGGCCGATGTAATCATCTACGCAACCGGTTTCCAGGCCAGCAAGATGCTCGCTCCCATGACGATCACGGGCGAGGACGGGCGCGATCTCCACGAGTTCTGGGGGCCGGACGATGCCACCGCCTATATCGGCACAATGGTCCCGGGCTTCCCCAATTTCTTCATGCTGATGGGTCCCAATACGGGGCTGGCGCATGGCGGGAATGTCATCTTCATCACCGAATGCCAGATGCGCCTGATCCTCACCGCGCTGCGCGAGGTGTTGGAGACGGGCGCGCACGCCATCGACGTGAAGCCAGCGGCGCATGACGCCTACGTCGCCGATGTCGATGAACGCCACGCTCGCATGGTCTGGACTCACAAGGGCCTCACCAACTGGTACCGCAACGATGCGGGCCGCGTTTTTGCCCTTCTGCCCTACCGGCTGGTCGACTACTGGAAGATGACCAAGACCTTCAAGGCAGAGGATTTCACCCTGACATGAGCGCGATCTCGCTTGAGCTTGCCGACGGCCGCACGATTTCCGGCCACTGCGATGCCCAGTTCACCGGCGTTCTCGCCGAGTTCCGCCGCAATTTCGAGGAGCGCAAGGAGCAGGGCGCGAGCATCGCCATAACCCTTGCCGGCCGGACCGTGGTCGATCTGTGGGGCGGGCTCGCTCGGCCCGATACCGGGGAGGCATGGGGCCGGGATACGGTTTCGATCGTCTATTCCTGCACCAAGGCGGCGACAGCGCTCAGCCTCCATATGCTGGTCGATCAGGGCAAGGTGGCCTATGAGACACCGGTCGGCGACATCTGGCCCGAGTTCGCCAGCGGCGGCAAGGAAGCGACCACGGTCGGCATGATGCTCGCGCACACCTCGCCGGTGCCGCACGTGGCAGAGCCTATCAAGGCGGGTGGGCTTGCCGATTGGGACTACATGACCGCGCGCGTCGCCGCCGAGCCTGCGCACTGGGAGCCGGGTACGCGGCAGGGCTATCACGGGGTGACTTATGCCTGGACTGTGGGGCAGCTCGTCCGGCTCGTTTCGGGCATGCCGCTGGGGCAGTACTTCCGCGAGAACGTTGCGGGGCCGCTCGGTCTCGATTTTCACATCGGCCTCCCCGAAAGCGAGGAGGGCCGCGTCGCGCCGATGATCGCGCCCGATCCGGCCGAGGTGAACTTCGCGTCCGCCTTCTTTCGTGCGGCGATGACCCAGCCGGGAAGCCTTCCCAATCTGTTTCTTACCAACCTCGGCGGCGCAGACTTCAATTCGCGCGAGATACATGCTGCAGAAATCGGCAGCGCCAATGGCATTACCAACGCGCGCGGCCTTGCGGGCATGTACGCTCCGCTGGCGAATGGCGGCGGTACCCTGCTTTCGGCCGACCGCGTTCACCGTATGGGCCGGGTCAGCGCCGCCACGCATAGCGATGCCGTTCTCTATCAGCCGATGCGCTTCGCCATGGGCTTCATGACCAGCACCGACAACCGCGCTGCGGGCGGCGACAGCCTGATCCTGGGCGAGGCTGCCTTTGGCCATGTCGGCATGGGCGGGAGCGTGGGCTTTGCCGATCCGGCGCAAGGCCTCAGCATGGGCTACACCATGAATCGCATGGGTGCGGGTATCCTTGTCAACCCGCGCGGGCAGTCGCTGATCGACGCCGCTTACCGCGCGCTCGGCATGACCTCGGATGCAAGCGGGGCCTGGCGATAGGGGAGGGCGCCTTTGCCCCGCGCTCGCGCGGAGTGAATTCCTCCGTCGCGTCTAACTCGGCATGTACCCGTGAACTTGCGTCTGGCAGGCCGCGACGCTGCCAAGTCAGGCATAGGCGCCCAAACGAAATCGGCCCGGCCTTTGCGAGGCCGGGCCGATTTTTGTTGCGTGGGCATTAGGCGCCCAGCACGCGATCAGCCGCCCGGGCTATGGCCCGAACCGATGGCGCCGCCAAGTGCAAAAGCCGCAGCGGTGAGGCCGACGGCCACGCCAATGCTCGTGCCAGCGCCGCCAGCCACGGCCCCTGCAGCAGTCGCCGGTGCAGGCGGGGTGGAAACCGGCTGAGCAGGCGGGGTCGTCGCAACGGTCTGCGGCGGGGTGTAAGGAGCGTAGGTCTGCGGCGCAGCGGGCGCAGCCGGGGTCGCGTTCGACGTCGTCACCGTGGTGTTGCGGGGCAGAGCACCTGCATTACGCTGGCCCTTCCAGGCCACCGCGACGCACCGATGCCTCTTCTTCGAATAGCGCTTGCCCGCCGGGCACTTGGTCGAGCGCTTGTGTACTTTGTGCTTGGTAGGTGCACCGGCATCGGCATTGACGATCACCGGCGCGGCGATCAGCGAAGCGGCGGCCAGCGCGCACATCGCTCGGGCTACAAAGCCAGCAGAGGGGTTAGCCATCTTGTCACTCCACAAAAAAAGAGATGCGCCTCAGGGCGACTGGAAATTGGCGAGTCTTTTCTTTTTTGGACCCGACCCTCGTATGGGGCCTCAGGATTCGTACTTAGCATAGAGAAGGTATTTTCGCAAAGCGCGAATGGTCGAAGGTCTCGCAATTGCGTTAAGTCTCTTAAGTAAAAGAAGAAATTTGCGCCAATCTGGAGGGGCTTGGCCGAAACTCGTCCAATTGGCGGCAGTCGACGCCGTGCCAAGACACCCGCGGCCGACGTGTTCCAGTGGGCGAGACTTGCAACATAAATATTTAAAAACAAAAACTTAAAGTTCAATGTGCCGCGCTCAGGTCCACTTCGCCGCGCGGGCGCGGGGCGAACCACACGATCAGCGCTGCGAGTGCGAACAAGGCCGTGCAACCCCAGAAAATGGCGTTTGTGGCCAGCGTCACGGCCTCGGTCTGGACGATTCGCTCAAGCACCATGCGGCTCTGTTCCACCGACAGGCCGGTGCCTTGCGGCAGGGGATGGACCAGTCCGGCAAGCTCTGCATGCGCGCTGCTGGCCTCGCGCTCCCACAGGGTGGTCGCCAGCGAGGTGGCAAAGGCGCCCGCCAGCGTGCGCACGAAGTTCTGCAGACCCGCAGCCGAGGCGGTCTGATCCGGACGCACCGAGCCCAGCGCGAGCGAGGTCGTGCCGATGAAGAAGAAAGGCATCCCGATGCCCTGCAGGAACTGGGGCAGCGAGAGCGTGAAGAAATCCATCTGGGTCACCCAGCCGGTGCGCAGCAGCGACATGAGGCCGAGCCAGACCACGCCGAACGTGATCAGGCGCCGCACGTCGTAACGGGCAATCATCCCCGCCGCCACCGGCGAAAGGATCACCGCCATGACGCCGATAAACGCCGTGGCGTAGCCAGCATAAGTCGCCGAATAGCCGAGATTGGTCTGGAGGAAGAGCGGGATGACCACGATCGCCGAGAAGAACGCGGCGTAAGTGATGCTCTGCACCGCCACACCAACGCTGTATCCGCGCTGCGCAAAGACGCTGAGATCGACCACCGGATTGGCCTCGGTCAGCTCCCAGATCAGGAAGGCGGCAAATCCGATCACCGCAATCACCGCCAGCGTGCAGATGAACGAGCTCGCGAACCAGTCCGCATTGCGGCCCTCGTCGAGCACGACCTGCAGCGCGGAAACCCAGATCACCAGCAGCACCAGCCCGATATAGTCGATCGGGCGCTTCACGGTGGGTGTTTCGAAGCGCCGCACATAGCGCAGTGCGAACACGACGCAGAAGGCGGTGACGGGCAGGTTGAGGAAAAAGATCCAGTGCCAGGTCCAGTTGTCGGAGATCGTACCGCCGAAGATCGGCCCGAGGATCGGCGCAACGACGACGGTCATCGCCCACAGTCCGAGCGCCGTGCCGACCTTCTCGGGCGGGAAGACCCGCACCATCAGCGTCTGGGACATCGGCATGATCGGCCCGCCGCTCAGCCCTTGGAAGATGCGGAACACGATCAGGGCCTCGAGGCTGCGCGAAAGCCCGCATAGCAGCGAGAACAAGGCAAAGCCGATGAGCGCCGTGAGGAACACGCGCACCGCGCCAAAGCGCGCGGCCAGCCAGCCCGAAAGCGGCACGCAGATCGCTTCGGCCACCGAATAGGAGGTGATCACCCAGGTGCCCTGTGACGGCGAAACCGCGAGGCTTCCGGCGATATGCGGCACCGAGACATTGGCAATCGTGATATCGAGCACGACCACGAAATTGGCGAGCGCCAAGCTCATGCCCGCGAGGCCCAGCTGCCAGCCTTTCAGGCCTTCCGGCCGTGCCTCGAGCGCCGCCGCGCCGTTCATCTCACTTCGCTCCGGTGTCGATCGTCGCGGTCATGGAGAGGCCGACGCGCAAGGGGTGCGCCTTGAGTTCCTTCGGATCGAGCGCGACGCGTACCGGCAGGCGCTGCACCACCTTGATCCAGTTGCCGGTAGCGTTCTGTGCCGGGATCAGCGCCTGCGCCGAACCCGTGCTGCCCGAAAAGCCGGTAACACGGCCGTGATAGACCACGCCGCTGCCATAGAGGTCCGATGTCAATTCCACGCTCTGGCCCGGCGCCACGCGGCGCAGCTGGCTCTCCTTGAAGTTGGCATCGACATAAGCCTCGCCCACCGGAACCACGTTCATCAGCACCGCCCCTGGCGCGACGCGCTGGCCGACCTGCACATTGCGCTGGGTGACGATGCCGTCCACCGGCGCGCGGATCACGGTGCGCGCCAGATCCAGCTTCGCACGCTCGAGCCGCGCCTTGGCAGCGAGGACGTCGGGGTTCAATTCGGGCGAAGTGCCGCCCACCAATGCCGCATTGGCGTTCGATTGACCGGTGGCCGAGCCGCGCACGGCTCGCGCCTGGGCAAGGTCCGCTTCGGCAACAGCAAGCTGGCCCTGCGCTGCGGCAAAGGCGTTGCGCGCGCTCGAAAGCTCCTCTCCCGAAACCGCGCCGCCTGAAACCAGCGCCTCGCGCCTCGTGAGATCTAGCCGGGCACGAGCAAGGTTCGCCGAAGCGACACCAACCAGTGCCTGCTTGCGAGTGATATCGGCCGCGCTCGCGCTCACCTGCGCATAGAGCGCGGTGCCGGTGGCGACGGTCTGATTCACCCGGCGCAGCGCCTGCTCGACAGCCGCCTCGGCCTCGGCCAGTGCGATTCGCGCGTCGGACGGGTCAAGCTCGACCAGCACGTCTCCCTTCTTCACGCTCATCGTTTCGGACGCGGCCACGCGCAGCACTGTGCCGTTGGCGAGCGGGGTTACCGGCCCGATCTCGGCGGCGACATAGGCGTTGTCGGTCTCGACATAGCGCCCGGCAAACAGCAACTCATATCCGGCGTAAACCAGCCCCGCCGCAAGCACGATGCCGCCGAGAATGGCAAAGCCGCGTTTGCGCTTTGCCGCCGCCGTGCTGGCGGGCGCGGGTTCCACGGTCGGGGTGGATTCGAGCATGATCTGGGGGTCGCGGTCGGCCATCGGGGTGTCCTCGGTCAGGCTCATGCCTGGGGTCCATATCCGCCGCCCAGCGCGCGGATGAGTTCAACGTTCACGGTCAGCGCACGGGCATCAAGCGTGGCGGCGAGCTGGCGGGTCCTGAGCAGCGCGTCCTGCGTCGTCAGGACGGATAGATAGGGCGAAAGCCCGCCTTCGTAGCGGCGGCGCGCGATGGCATAGGCCTCCTCGGCAGCGGCCAGTGCGGCACGGGCCTCGGCCTGCCGGGTGCCCAGCGCGCGCTGCGCGGCGGCGGCATCGGCGACTTCGTTCAGTGCGCGCACCAGCACGGCGTTGTACTGCGCCACGGCCTCGTCGTAGTCGGCACGCGCGGCGCGGTAATTCCCGGCGATGCGCCCACCCGCAAAGATCGGCAAACTAACCGCCGCGCCCGCCTGCCCGATATCCGAACCTTGCGCAGTGAGATTGCCCAGCCCCAGCGACTGCAAGCCGATGAAGCCGATGAGATTGACGTTGGGATAAAACCCCGCATGCGCCACCGTGATGCGCGCGCCGGCGGCCTCGGCGCGGCAGCGCGCAGCGGCGATATCCGCACGGCGGCCAACGAGATCGAGCGCGAGAATGGCTGGCAGTGCGGGCGCGGGCAGGGCGCGCGCGGCAGGGAGCGCAATTGCCGCGCCGCGCTCGGGCCCAGCGCCAAGCAGCGCGGCCATCCGGTTGCGCGTCAAGGCAATCGCCTCGTCCGTCGCCGCCAGGTCCCCGCGCGCGAGCGGCACGCCCGCATCGGCCTGGCGCTGCTCCCCGCGTGTATCGAGCCCGCTCGCCACGCGCCGCGCGACTAGCTGGGCCACTTCCTCACGCTGCTGGACCGCGGCCACCTGCACCTCGCGCTCGGCGGCAAGCCGGGCGAGGTCGGCATAAGCGGCGGCGACCGAGGTGGCGAGTGCCAGCCGGGCGGCGCGCGCCTCGAGTTCGGCGGCTTCGCGCTCCGATGTTGCGGCGCGCAGCGCTGCGCGGTTCTTGCCGAAGAAGTCGAGTTCATAGGCCAGATCGAGGCTGGCGCGCCCGGTGTCGTTGTAGCCCTTGGGCACGAACTGGGCGGGAAAACCGTTGTTGTAGCTCTGCTTGACCTCGGCCACTTGGCCGCTGGCGGAAACCGTGGGCAGCAACGCTGCGCCCGCGCTCTGCGCATAGGCCTCGGCCTTGCGCGCCCGCGCCTCGGCGGCGGCGAGCGTGGGCGAGCCTGCCAGCGCTTCCTCGATGAGCGCGGCGAGCTGCACGTCGCCATAGGTTTTCCACCAGCCTTCGCCAGGCCATGCGGCGGACGCGCCGCTTGCGCCCGGCGGGGTAAGCGAGCCCAGCGTGGCGGGATCGCGCAGTTCTGGTCGCGGTCCCATCTCGGGCACGGACGCGCAACCGGTCAGAATCGCACAGCCGGCCAGAAGCGCGGCGGCGTGCCGGGAGAGATAACCAATGCGCATCGAAGACACCATAATGACAGTACGGTTCGGTCACTAATGAGTTGCCCGCTTGCCTCTTTCGAGTCAAGTGCTAAGTGTACGGAATGGTCACTAGTCAGGCAGCCACGCAGCACCGGTTGGGGCGGACAAACCCCGACGAACGACGCGAGCATATCCTCGCCGTCGCTGCGGAGATATTCGCCCGTGAGGGCTACGGCATCACCTCGATGTCATCGATTGCGGCGCGGCTGGGCGGTTCCAAGGCGACGCTCTACAAATACTTCGCCTCGAAGGAGGAACTGTTTCACGCGGTGATGCAGCGCAAGTGCGAGGTGGTGATCGGCCCGCTCGAAGAGCTCGCCGATACCGCGCGCGATCCGGCAACGCTGCTCCACACCTTCGGCAAGATTTTCCTCAGCCGGCTTTGCCAGCCCGATGCCCTCATCATCCACCGCACGGTGCACGGCGAGGGCCAGCGTTTCCCGGAAGTCGCGCGCGCCTTCTTCGCGTTCGGTCCGGAAGCGGCCTATTCCGTGCTGGGCCCCGCGCTGGCCCGGTTCCATGCGGAAGGGCTGATCGATTGCCCCGATCCGCGCCTCGCAGCCGAGCAGTTCCTTGCCATGGTGCGCGGCGATCTGCATCTGCGCGTCTCCAGCGGACTGATCCCGCCGCCTGAAGAGGCCGAGATCGAGCGCCAGGTCGCCCATGCTGTCGGCATCTTCGTGCGCGGCATCGCCCGGCACGATCGACCCACCTGAACTCTCCCGCCTGAAATCTGCCCGCTGCTCTGGCTGGGGCCTTGACCACACGCCCCCGGCACGGGCAAACCCGGCCCGCGCCGTTCCCGCCCGGGGCGGCACACAAGGCTGACGATAAAAGGAGAGGCCATGTTTTCGCACGTCATGCTCGGCAGCAATGATATCGAGCGCTCGAAGAAGTTCTATGATGCCACGTTCGCGGCATTCGGCGGCAATCCCGGGATGGTCGATCCCAAGGGCCGACTGATCTACGCACATGGCGGCAGCATGTTCCTCCTGACCCCGCCGATCAACGGCGAGCCTGCCTGCCCCGCCAACGGCGGCACGATCGGCTTCGCGATGACGCCGGACCAGGCCGATGCCTGGCACGCCGCCGGCTGCGCCAATGGCGGCACCGCGTGCGAAGACCCGCCGGGCCCGCGTGAAGGCTCGCCGTTCTACCTCGCCTATCTGCGCGATCCGGACGGCAACAAGCTGTGCGCGCTGCACGTGATCGGCAGCTGAGGCACAAGGACATGGCGACCGACACCACGTTCGAGACCGTTTCGACGAGCAAGGCGCACGGCGGCACGCTCGGCGTCTATCGGCACCAGTCCACCGCGACGGGGACGGGAATGACCTTTTCGGTCTTCCTGCCCCCGCAGGCGGAAGCGGGGGCAAAGCTCCCCGTCCTGCTCTACCTTTCCGGGCTCACCTGCACGCACGCCAATGTGACGGACAAGGGCGAGTACCGCCGCTTCTGCGCCGAACACGGGCTGATCTTCGTCGCCCCCGATACCAGCCCGCGCGGCGAGGGCGTGGCTGACGATCCGGAAGGCGCTTACGACTTCGGCCTCGGCGCTGGCTTCTACGTCAACGCAACCGAAGAGCCGTTCACCGCGCACTACCACATGTGGGACTACGTCGCGCACGAACTGCCCGCGCTGCTTGAGGACCACTTTCCCATCGATCCCGCGCGCATGGGCATCACCGGCCACTCGATGGGCGGCCACGGCGCGCTCACGCTGGGGCTGACCTTCCCGGACAAATTCAAGTCTCTCTCCGCTTTCGCGCCGATCGTGGCGCCGGGGCAGGTGCCCTGGGGCCACAAGGCGCTCGGCGGCTACCTCGGGCAGGACCGCGCCGCCTGGCGTGCGCACGATGCCACCGCGCTGGTCGAGGACGGCCTGCGCCCGGCGGGGGATATCCTGCTCGATCAGGGCGCGGCGGACGCGTTCCTCGCCGAACAGCTGCGCCCCGAACTCTTTGAGGCTGCGTGCAAGGCCGCAGGCGTGGACCTCACGCTGCGCCTGCAGCCGGGCTACGACCACAGCTACAACTTCATCTCGACTTTCATGGAAGACCATATCCGCTGGCACGCCGCGCGGCTTTGAGTCCTCAGCTTCGTCGTTGCACGCGCAAAAACGAACCGGGAGTGGTTGGGAGACGGGCGATAACCCCTCGCGCGCCAGAGGCCGTTCTTTCTGAATTCCAGCATTCAGAATGAGCAAAGGAGGAGAGAAAACGGCTTCGCCGAAGGAGCAACATCTCTGCGCTCTTCTTTCCCTCTGCGTCTCTGCGAGAGACATTTCTCTCCCCCCTCAAAGGGGAATCAATCCGCCCGCACGTCCTTCGCGATCGCATCGAGCAGACCGTTGACGAACTTCGTCTCGCGCGCATCAAAGAAAGCGTGTGCCACGTCGAGGTATTCGCTGATCACCGTGCCCACACCGATATCGGTTCGCGCCACCAGTTCGTAGGCTCCCGCGCGCAGGATCTGCAGCATCGTGCGGTCGAGCCGCGCGACCGACCAGCCATCGGCGAGCCGCCGCGTCAGCAGACCGTCGATCTCCTCGCGCCGCGCCGCCACGCCGCGCACCACGTCGTCGAAGAAGGCGACATCGGCCTCAAGGTACTGGTCGTCCTCGATCTCCGCGCCCAGCCGGTGCATGTGGAACTCGTCGAGCAGCGATGCCAGCGGCGGCTGCTCCATCTCAAGCTGGTAGAGCGCCTGCACCGCGGCAAGCCGCGCGGCAGAACGGGCTGGCAGGCGGGCAGGGCCTTTAACGCGCGTCATATTCCAAGCCTCAATTCGATCGAGCGGGCGTGCGCGGCAAGGCCCTCGGCCTCGGCCAGCGCGACGGCGGCAGGCCCGACCGCGCCAAGCGCCGCCTCGCTTACCGCGATAAAGCTGGTGCGCTTCATGAAATCGAGCACCGACAGCCCGGACGCAAAGCGCGCGCGCCGCCCGGTGGGCAGCACATGGTTGGGCCCGGCGACATAGTCGCCGATCGCCTCGGGCGTATGGCGGCCGAGGAACACCGAACCGGCGTGCCGAATGCCGGCAAACAGCGCCTCGGGGTCATCCGTCGCGATCTCGACATGTTCGGCCGCCAGCGCATTGGCAAGGGCAGGGGCCTCGTCGAGCGAACCCGCCACGATGATCACCCCGTGCGCATCCCAGCTTGCCCGCGCCACCGCCGCCGTCGGCAGCAGCGCGATCTCGGCTTCCACTGATGCCGCCACCGCATCGGCAAACGCGGCATCATCGGTGATCAGGATCGCCTGCGCGGCGGGATCATGCTCAGCCTGGCTGAGCAGGTCTGCCGCGATCCACTGCGGATCGTTGGCCGCATCGGCAATCACGAGGATCTCGGAGGGGCCCGCCACCATGTCGATGCCGACGACGCCGTAAAGCTGGCGCTTGGCTTCGGCCACCCAGGCATTGCCGGGGCCGGTGATCACATCGACCGGCGCAATGCGCTCGGTGCCATAAGCCAGCGCCGCAATCGCCTGTGCCCCGCCGATGCGCCACACTTCATCGACGCCGGCCAGATGCGCGGCGGCCAGCACCAGCGGATTGACCGCGCCCTTTGGTGTCGGCGTCGTCACAACCAGGCGGCCCACGCCCGCCACCTTGGCCGGAATCGCGTTCATCAGGAGCGAGGAGGGATAGGCCGCACGTCCGCCGGGCACATAAAGCCCCGCGCCGTCGACACCGCGCCACTTCGCGCCGAGCCGGACCCCTGCGGCATCCTGATAGTCGCGGTCCTCAGGCAGTTGCGCCTCGTGATAGGCGCGGATGCGCTGCGCCGCGAGTTCGAGCGCGGCGCGAAGGCCGGGCTCCAGCGCATCGAATGCCTCGCGGCAGGTCTCGGCGGAGATGCGCCATTCATCGCCGAGGTCGTGTCCGTCAAACCGCGCGGTATAGTCTGCGAGCGCCGCATCGCCGCGTGCGCGCACATCGGCCAGAATCGCGGCGACATCGCGCGCGACGTCGGCATCGCTCTCGCGCCGGTCGCCGACAACGGCAGCAAAGGCTGCGGCAAACCCCGCCTCGCGCGTGTCGAGCCGCAGCATCAGGACGCCTTTCCGCTGGCGACCAGTTCGCGGAACGCATCGATCAGGGCGCCCATGCGCGCCGGATCAGTCTTGAGCGCGGCGCGGTTGACGATCAGGCGGGCCGAGACCGGCATGATCCGGCTCGTCTCGACAAGGCCGTTGTCCTTGAGCGTGCGGCCCGAAGACACGAGATCGACGATCCGGCTGGCAAGGCCGAGCGAAGGCGCCAGTTCCATCGCGCCGTTCAGCTTCACCACTTCCGCCGCGACGCCCAGCTTTTCGAAATGGCGGCGCGTGAGGCTGGGATATTTGGTCGCGACGCGGGCATGGCTCTCGCGCGTGTTGGCACCGCTGGCCACCATGTCGGCGGGCTCGGCCACTGACAGCCGGCAATGCCCGATGTCGAGATCGACCGGCGCGTAGAGGTCGGCATAGTCGAATTCGTCGATCACGTCCGAACCGACGATCCCTGCCTGCGCCGCGCCATGCGCCACGAACGTCGCCACATCGAACGCGCGCACGCGAATGATCGTCATGTCCGGCCGGCTCGTGGCAAAGCTCAGCTTGCGCGAGGCCTTGTCGAAGAAGTCGGCCTCGGGCACGACTCCCGCCTTGTCGAGCAGGGGAAGCGCCTCCTCGAGGATGCGGCCCTTGGGCAAAGCGAAGACGATAGGGGCAGGTGTGGGAGCGGACATGGCTCGGCGCCCCCTATGGCAAAGGGCCGGAAAGGGCAACCTTATGGACGCGGTGATGGACGGCAATGATGTGGCGGCAGCGATCACCTGGCAGGCGGACCACGCCGCGAACAACGGCTCGCCCTGCACGGCGCGGGTGGTGCGTGCCCAGCTTGCATTGCTCGGCGGCGAAACGGAGACCGGGCGCCGCCTCGCAACTTGGCCGGGCAAGCCGCTGGAGGATGCGCTGCCGCTGCGCCTTGCGGGGGGATTCCACCATCTGGCGCTCTCCGGAACGGACTTGCGTCTCTTCCCTGTCTATCGCGGCGAACTGACTGATCAGCATGCCATCGACTCCCTGATCGTGGACCTCGCCCACCAGTACGACGCCACGCTTTCACCCTGGCTCGATGGCCCGCCGCAGACCAACGAGGCGGGCCGCTCCGCCTCGATCATGGCCGCGCTGCTCTGGCTTTCCCCGCGCCTCGGCCCGCGCTTCGAGTTGAACGAACTGGGCGCGAGTGCGGGCGTCAACACGATGATGGAGCGATACCACTACGATCTTGGCGGCACCGAGGTCGGTCCGGAAAGCTCGCCGATGCGAATCAGGCCCGAATGGCGGGGGCCGCCGCCCGCGCCCGCGCGGGTGGAGATCACCTCCATTCAGGGCTGCGACCGCGCTCCCGTGAACCTTGCCGATCCGACAGAGGCGCTGCGCCTGAAAAGCTACGTCTGGGCCGAAGTGACTGAACGCCTTGCGCGCATCGACGCCGCGACTGCATTGGCGGGTGAGCAGCCCCCGCACCTCGTGCAGATGGATGCGGGCGAGTGGGTCGACCAGCGCCTCGCCGCACCGCTGGAAGCCGATACCACCCGCGTATTCTACCACTCGATCGTCTGGCAGTATCTTCCGCCTGAAACCCGCACCCGGATTACGCGGGCGATCACCGGGGCGGGCGAGGAGGGCCAGCGCCTCGCGTGGATCATGCTCGAAACCAACCGCGAAACCTTCCGCCACGAACTCACCGTCCGCTACTGGCCCGGCGGCGGCGAGCCGGTGCTGCTGGGCGAGGCCCACGCCCACGGCGCTTGGGTAGCATGGCACGGCAATAAATAGGGACAGTCCCCATTTTCTGAGTCGAACCGGCAATGGCCGCACAGGCCAATTGCGCCATCCCGCCCCCATGCTAGCATCCAGCGGTTATCGCCCCGAAAGGCCCCCCATGCGCCCGTTCAGACTGCTCCTCGCTGCCCTCGCGCTCACCGCCGGACCGGCGCTGGCCGATTCCCCGCCGCTCGACTGGCGCGGGCAGGTGCTTGCGTTCAATGCGGAGCATTGCAAACACCCCGCCTGGGGCTTTTCGCATTCCGCGCGCGACTATGCGCTCGCCAAGTCCATGGCCGCCGCCGACAAGGTCACGCTGGATGACGACGTGCTCTTCGCCGCTGCCTACCTGCACGACATCGCCGCGTTCAAACCCTACGAGAAGCCCGATCTCGACCACTCTGATGTCGCGGCCGATCTGGTAGGCGAGATCCTCGCCCCGATGGGTTTCCCGATGGCCAAGCTGCCCAAGGTCCAGGCCGCGATCCGCGAGCATATGTACTACCGCACGCCGACGGTGCCCGAATCGCTCTACCTCCACGACGCCGACGCGCTCGACTGGCTCGGGGCCATCGGCGCTGCGCGCATCATGGCGCTGGCGGACCCCAATGGCGGCCAGCCCGATACCCCAGCCGTGCTGCCGATGCTGAAGGAAAACCTGCGCGACGTGCCAGCGCGGGTGCTATCCCCTGCTGGCAAGGCGCTGATGCCGGCGAAGCGTGATCTGCTCGCCAAATGGCTGGAGACGCTTTCGGCCGAGACGGACGGGTTCAAGACGCTGTAAGCCGGATCATGCGCGCAGCCCCTGCCTTTGGACTTGCGTGTATCGCGGCGCTGCAGGCGCTGCTCGGCGGCTGCGACGGCCACAAGCAGGCTCCAGCCCGGTCCCTGATTGGCGATGGCACCCAGCCTGCTCTCCCGCTTGCTCCGGATGAGACGGTGACGATCGGCTACAACGCGAACAGTCGCTCCGAGCAGCACAATTCCATCATGATCCGTCCCGATGGCACGATCACGCTTGATACCGATGGCGGCACACGCGAATGGCGGACGGTTTCGACCAAGCGAATTCCTGCAAGCGCGTTGAAGGCATTGCGGGACCGGCTTGCGGTCCTTCGGCCTCCAGTTCGGCAGCCGGGCAAGCCAGAGGAGGTCGAATGGTTCCTGCCGGTCGGCTGCCATACAGTGTACGATGGCGGTACATATGGCGGGCTGATATTCCAGAAGACGGGTTACGCTGCGCGTTGGGTAACGATCCCGATGTCAGGCTGCGATACCAACATCGCCAAGCGGATCATGCGCATGCTGAAGCCGATCGTGAACGATGAGCCGATCAATGCGCGGGCGGTAGGGCTGGAGCTTTCGAACTGATCGCATGATCCCTCTTGCAGACGGCGCCTTCTGTCAGCACAGCGCACAATATGTCTACCATCACCTACCGCCCTTATGCCAAGTCCGACGAGGATGCGGTCATTACCCATATCCTTGGGATCCAGCAGGGCGAATTTGCGGTGCCTGTGACTCCCGAGGAGCAGCCCGATCTGCGCGCGGTGGCCGAGGTCTATCAGTCCGGCGCAGGGGGTTTCTGGGTGGCCGAGAAGGATGGCCGGATTGTCGGCACCATTGGCCTGATCGGCTTCGGCAAGGATCAGGGCGCGCTGCGCAAGATGTTCGTCGCGGCGGAAGCGCGGGGGCGTGAGCATGGTGTGGCAGCGCGCCTGCTGGCGATTCTTGTCGATCATGCCCGCGCCAATGGGATCACCGCGGTCACCCTCGGCACCATCGAACGCCTCCATGCCGCGCGGCGCTTCTACGATAAAAACGGCTTTGCCTTGATCGACCCCGATGCCCTGCCCACCGGGTTCCCGCGCATGGCTGTGGACACGCACTTCTACCGGCTCCAACTCGCGTGACGCCAACAGTCTAGGCCGGGCTTGAGCCCCCCGGCCAGAGCCGCATCAGCCGCTCGCGCCAACCACCGTTGTAGGAACCCCATTCCCACACCGCCACCACGCCGAGCGCCATCACGGACGCCTCGGCAAACTGTGTCGCGGGCAGCGGGTGCCACCAGGCCCATCCGGCCAGCGCCAGCAGCAGCACGCTGCCCACGGTGTGCGAGAGCGGGAAGTTGCCGAGCGCATTGCTGAAGCGCTTGAACAGGCCAAGGCCGACCAGATAGGTCACCAGTCCGCCGCATGTGGTCAGGATCAGTTCGTGCGTCGCGTGCGGGTGCGTTCCCTCCAGCAGCAGGGCATCGGCAACCGCGCAGACAATGATGCTGCCTACAATCGGCATGTGCAGATACGTATAGGCCTCGCGCGCTACGCGGCCGGGCTGGGCATGCGTGGTTATGTGCCGCGCGCCGCGCTCCGCGCCGAGGTCGAAGTAGATCCACCACATCAGTACCGATCCGGCAAAGGTGGTCAGAAATGCGGTCACGCGTTCCGTGGTCAGTTCCGCCGCCGCAAGGTTGGTGCCGATCACCACCACCCCTTCGCCCAAGGCTATGATGATGAACAGCGCGCAGCGCTCGGCCATATGGCTGCCCGAGATGTTCCAGTCCGACGGCAGCGAAGTGCCAAGGCCGGGGGCGCGGAAATTCGCGATTGGGCCAAGGTATTCGATGCCGAGTGCGGCCATCCACCAGGCCAGCCGTGCGTCGCCCTCCACGCCAAGGCCCGCAAGCCAGAACACCGAGGACATCGCGAACCAGCTGGAAATCCGCAGCATGTTGAACATGCCGCGCGGATCGTCCCGCCGCATGATTGCAGCCATGAACAACGTGCGCCCCAGCTGGTGCGCCAGGTAACTGCCGGCAAACAGCGGCCCGCTGTCCGCCGCGCCGCTGGCAAAGGCATGGGGCAGCGCGACGGCCATGAGCAGGCTCGCCAGCATCGAGAGCAGCAGCATGATCCGCACCGGCGCGCGGTCCGGATTGGCCCAGTTGGCCGCCCAGGTGGTATACATCCAGGCCCACCACACGGCGAGGAATGCCATCCCAGCCTCGGCCAGTCCGCGCCAGGTCAGGTTTTCCAGCAGCGCATGCGAAATCTGCGTGATGGCAAAGACATAGACGAGATCGAAGAACAGCTCGAGATAGCTGACCGGCGCATGCCCGCCGCCGTGATGGCGCAGCAGCGTGCAGGGGCGCGGGGTGTCTTCAGCCACCGGTCCTATCCAGAAACGCATCCAGCGCCGCGTTGACCTTGGCCGGTGCTTCCCATGGCACGAAATGCCCGCAATCGGGCACCTGCACGAGGGTCAGGTTCGGGATCATCGCGTCCAGCCCCTCAAGATTCGCCGGCGGCAGCGCCATGTCGTCCATCGCCCAGATGACCAGCGTAGGGATCATCAGCGGCGGCAGAGGCGGCGGGGCAAAGCCGTCCGGCAGCGCATAAGGCGCGTCCATGTCCGGCACGTCCATCGAGCTCGCGCGGTACCAGTTGAGCATGGCGATGGCCGCATCGGGGTTCGCCCAGTCGGCCAGCAGCGCGGCGCGCTCTTCCTCTTCCATCACCGGCGCGCGGTCCCAATTCAGCGCCTGCATCAGCAGCGCGCCGAGGCCATGTTCGCGCACCATGGCATCGTTGGCGGTATCCCGGAACGCGCGCATGTACTGGCTCGCCCCGCGCTGCACCGGATCGAGATAGAGCAGCTTCTGGAAGATCCCCGGATGCGGCGCATTGGCGACGACCGCGCGGGTGACGCGGGTGCCTTGCCCCATCAAGGCCACACCCCAGGCAATCGCGCCGCCCCAGTCGTGGCCCAGCACAGTGAATTGCCCCACACCAAGTGCATCGGCGAGAAGGAAAATGTCGCCGATCAGCTTGTCTGGCGAGTAGTTCTCCGCACCTTCCGGTTTCGACGAACCGCGATAGCCGCGCTGGTCGGGTGCGATGCAGCGGAAGCGGCCGGACAAGTGCGCGATCTGGTGGCGCCAGGTGCGGTGCGATTCGGGAAAGCCGTGAAGGAACATGAGTGCCGGAGCATCGCGCGGGCCCGCATCCACAACGTCGAGCTCGATACCGTTTGCCAGCGTAACGCGCTTCAATTCGCTGCTCATGTGCCTTTCCCCATCTTCGCCACGTAGCCATCGGCAAACAGCGCGGCCATCTTGTCGAATATCGCATCGGGGGTGCGGGTCGCTTCGCCGATGTCCAGCTCAAGCCCGCGCGCGATGATGATCTCGCGCTCACCTGCCGCCATCGCCGCGATCATGGCCGCCGCCGCGTCTGCCGGATCCATGCCCTTGTCGATTGCGCGGTCGCTAACGCCGCGCGCGCTGCCATCGCCGTTGAGGGCATTGCGCGAAACTTCTGTGCGCACCGATCCCGGCGCGATCACGTGGACCTGCAGCCCATCGCTGGTCACTTCGGTGCGGAGCGCGTCTGCATAGCCGATCAGGCCGAACTTGGCGGCGCTGTAGGCCGTGCGCATCGGCGAGCCGACCTTGCCGGCAATGCTCGCGACCATCGCGACGCGGCCTTTGCGCCGGGCCACCATGCGCGGCAGGAGCGCCTGCGTCAGCGCGATGGGTGCAAGGAGATCGACCGCGATGATCCGCTCATAGACGGCAAAGTCGGTCTGCGCGGCGATACTGCGCTGCGAGATGCCGGCGTTGTTGAACAGGAGGTCCACCCCGCCGCTGCGCGCCGCTGCCCAGTCCCATGCGGCATCGGCGGCACCGCAGGCAGCCGCGTAGTCGGTCGCCTCGAAAGGCAGGACCAGCGCTTCCCCGCAATCCGCCGCGACAGCCTCGAGCGCTTCCCGGTTGCGGCCCGACAGCACCACATGCGCGCCCTCGGCCGCAAGCCCCCGCGCAATGGCCGCGCCGATCCCCGATGATGCCCCGGTAATCCACGCCACCTCTCCGGCAAAAGCCATGCAGTCTCTCCCTCTCGTTTGTTCTTATGGATTGGCTATCGTGTTCGGCACTTTGGGCAAGGGGATGAATTCGTCCTCGTCCCCCGGCACTTTGGGAAAGCGCCCCTCATCCCAGTCGTGCTTGGCCTGGTTGATCCGCTCGCGGCTGGAGCTCACGAAGTTCCACCAGACGTGGCGCCTGGTGGTGAAGGCCTCGCCGCCCAGCAGCATGACCCGCCCCCCTTCGCGCGAGGTCAAGGTCAGTGCCGCCCCCGGTGCCAGCACGGCAAGCGCAAAGGGCTCAAGCTCCACCCCGCCAACGCGTCCATCGCCGCCTACCAGCATCACCGCGCGCTCGTCCGCCGAGGCGTCGACGGGAATTGCCCCGCCTGCCTGCAGCATGATCTCGGCATAGATTGTCTGGCTGTGCTGCGTCGTCGGTGCGGTCCGGCCCCATAGGGTGCCCATGATCACTTGCGCGCGTACGTCGGTGTCCTCGATCACCGGCAGGTCGGTCTGCTGCTCGAAAGCGGGGTCGATCTCCTCGCGCCCGTCGGGCAGCGCGAGCCAGGTCTGCATGCCGTAGAGCCTTGGCCCCGCCGCGCGCTCGGCTTCCGGCCCGCGCTCGGAATGGACGATGCCGCTGCCTGCCGTCATCAGGTTGACCTGCCCGGGGCGGATCGTGGCGAAAGTGCCCAGACTGTCCCGATGGTCGATCGCGCCCGCATACTTGCCGCCGAACAGCCACGTTACCGTCGCGAGATTGATATGCGGATGCGGCCGCACGTCCATCGCGGTCCCGGCGGGCAGCACCGCCGGGCCGAACTGGTCGACGAAGATGAACGGCCCCACCATCGTGCGCGAAGGCGAGGGCAGCACCCGCCGCACTTCGAACCCGCCGAGATCGTGCGACACGGGCGTCAGGGTCTGAAGAACGGGATCGGTCATGTCGCCCTCTCGGCCTGCAGCAGATCGAGGATGTTCACCGGAAACACCGGCTCGTGCCATTCTGCCAGTTCGGCGGCGGTAAACCAGCGAAATTCCTTGATGAGCGCGCGCTCAAGGTCCGTGTGCCCGGCGCTGTCGGGCGTGAAGCTTGTGGTGCGCACACAGAAGAATCGCTCGTCCGACGTGACCGGCTCGCCCTCCAGCGTGATGAAGTCATCGGTGCGCCGCGCGATCTCCGGCCCGCAGTTTCCGACGCTGAGGCCGGTTTCCTCGAAGAGCTCGCGCACGGCCGCCGCGTGATAATCCTCATCAGGATCGCACTCGCCGCCCACCCCGCACCAGAAAGCGCGGCGCGTGGGCGGGGCGAAGCGGATAAGCAGCAGGCGCTCTTGTTCGTCGATCAGCAGCAGGCGCGCCGCGCGCCGGATCCTGCGCGCCCCCTCACTCACCCGGCGCACGCGCCTTGATCGCGAGGGCGTGGACGCGCTGCCCCGGAATGTCGCCCAGCGCGGCATTGATCATCCGCTGGCGCTGTACCCGCGAAACCCCGGCAAAAGCCGCGCTTTCGATCTCCACGGTGAAATGCGATTCGCCCGAACCGTCATCCCCCATATGGCCGCTGTGGCGGGCGCTGTCGTTGATCACGGCAAGGTGTTCGGGGGCGAAGGCTGCGGTGAGCAGCCGGGTGATTTCTTGGGCAATGGGTCCAGTCATGTCTTCCATCTTAGCCGATCATTGCCCATGTGGAAGCCGAATGAGACATGATCGCTTCCACGGCCGTATCCCGAACTCCGGGCGGCGATGTGCTGTCCCGGGCTGCGCCGAGGCGGGCGAATTCCGCGCGCCCGGCACCCGCGCCCCGGGTTTCGACGGTCCGGGTGACTACCGCTTCATGTGCCTTGAACATGTGCGCGCCTTCAACGCCGGTTACGATTTCTTCAAGGGCATGACGCCTGAAGAGATCATGGCCGCGCAGTCGCCGCTCGCCGGCTGGGCGACCGAAACCCGCGCTTTCCGCCCCACCGCCGGGATCGACCAGGCCCCCCGCTGGAACGATTTCGCCGATCCTCTGGAAGCCATCGCGGGCCGCGCCAAGGCGCGCCGCGCCGATGCGCTGAACCGGCAGGAGGCCGCCCGGCGCGGCATCGGGCCAGAGGAGCGCAAGGCCTACGAGGTCATGGGCCTCGGCTTCGATGCCGACAGGAAGGCATTGCGCAGCCGCTATTCCGAGCTTGTCCGCCGCTTCCACCCCGATCGCAACGGCGGGGATCGCAGCCACGAGGGGCAGCTGCAAACTGTGGTGGAGGCCTACAACCTGCTGCGTGCTACCTCCGCCTTTTCCGGCTGAGCGCTTTCGTGCTGGACAGCGCCGCCGCTGGGCGCAAATCTGCCCTTAAAGGCAAGGGGCAAAGCACATGACCAACGATGACCGGCAGCTCGGAATGGACCGGGCGATCTCGCGGCGCGATTTCATCAACGGCGTTGCCGTTGGCACCAGCGCGCTGGCTGCGGGAATGCCCGGCCTCACCATGGCGGGCGCACCAAAAATGCCCGCCGTGATGGCCGCGCAGAGCGATGCCAGCCCTTATCCCCCGGCGCGCACCGGCCTGCGTGGTTCGCACGCCGGCACGTTCGAGGCGGCGCACATGCTGCGCGACGGCTCGCTCAAGCTGGCCGAGGCGACCGACAGCGGCGAGGTCTATGATCTCGTGATCGTCGGCGGCGGACTTTCCGGGCTCTCGGCCGCGCACTTCTTCCACAAACGCGTCGGCCCCGGCGCCAAGGTGCTGGTGCTCGACAACCACGACGATTTCGGCGGCCATGCCAAGCGCAACGAATTCACCGTGAACGGCCGCAAGATCGTCTGCAACGGCGGCACGCTCAATATCGAAAGCCCGTCGCGCTACGACCAGTGGTCGCGAACCCTGCTCGATGATCTTGGCGTCGATATCGCACGCTACGAGCGCGAAAACAGCGCCAATGCCACGCTCTACAAGTCGCTTGGGCTCGGCCACGGCATGGTGTTCGATGCCGAGACGTTTGGCGGCAAGGATGTGGTGCTGGCCATGGGCGGCGGTTGGCGCGGCGGGCGGATCGAGCCTGAAAAGCTCGAGAAGGCGCCGCTCGGCCCAAAGGCGCGCGCCGATCTTGCCCGCCTCTTCGCGCAGCCCCAGCCCGATTACCTCCCCGGCCTCGACCAGGCAGCCAAGAAGGACTGGCTCGCGCGCCATTCCTACAAGGACTTTCTGATGGAGAAGGTCGGCGTCGACCCACAGGTCTACTGGCTGTTTCAGGATATCGGCAAGGCCAGCTTCTGCGTCGGCGGCGATGCCGTGCCCGCGCTCTTCGCGTGGGTGCAGGGCTATCCCGGCTTTTCCGGCATGGCGCTGGGCGATGTGCCTGCCGATCTCTTCGCCGATCTTCCCGGCGGGCAGCACGGCCGCCAGCGCGAGGGCGACAAATCGATCCACTTCCCTGATGGCAACGCGACGCTCGCGCGCCTCCTCGTCTCGAGACTCGTGCCGGAGGCAACCACCGCCCGCACCCAGGAGGAGATGGGCACCGCGATGATCGACTATGCCGCGATCGACCGGCCCGGCACGCCCACCCGAATCCGCCTCTCCAGCCTCGTTCTCAATGTCGCGCACCGCGGCGATCCCTCCAGCGCGGGCGAGGTTGCGGTGCACTATGCCAAGGACGGCAAGCTGGTCGAAGTGCGGGGCAAGGCGGTCATCATGGCCTGCTGGAACATGATGATCCCCTATCTGATGCCCGAACTGCCGCAGCCGCAGAAGGAAGCGCTCGCCTATGGGGTCAAGGGCCCGATGGTCTATACCAGCGTGGCGGTGACGAACTGGCGGCCGTTCGTGAAGCTGGGCGCTGCCAATTTCCACTGCCCGACGATGTACCATCAGGAAGTCGGCCTTACCGAGGCGGTCAGCCTTGGCGACTTGAAGCACCCGCAGACGCCGGACGAGCCGGTCGTGCTCCACCTCGTCAAGTATATGAACAAGCCCGGCCTGCCTCGCCGCGATCAGCACCGTGTCGGCCGCGCCGAACTGCTCGAGATCACCTTCGCCGATTTCGAGCGCGAGACACGCCGCCAGCTCCAGCGCATGCTGGGCGCCGCCGGCTTCGATGCCGCGCGCGATATCGCTGCGATCACCATGAACCGCTGGCCGCACGGCTATTCCTACACTTACAACTCGATCTATGATCCGGTGGAATGGGTCTACAGCGAAAGCCCTACGCGCCCTTGCGTGATCGCGCGCCAGCCCTTCGGCCTCGTCAGCATCGCCAACAGCGATGCCGCCGCCAGCCCCCATACCGACGCCGCGATCAAGGAAGCCCATCGCGCGGTGCAGGAAGTGGTAGAGCGCCGCACCTTTCCCTTCGTGCCCCGGCGGACGGGGTAAGGGGGTAGACGGGTTCGCGCAGAGGCACGGAGCCGCGGGGGTTTCGCTTCTGGCGGCGCAACCGCGCCTCTGCGCGAACCTGTTACCTTGCTCAACCCACCGCCGCCAGATCGGGCTCCACCCACCCCCGCCGCGCGTCCACGCTGAACAGGCGCTCCTTCGAATAGAAGCACAGCGGCCACCGGCGGTCTCCGATCTCGCTCATCAGCAGCGCGTTGACCGCCTCGACCAGCCCGGTGCCCTCGGGCAAAGTCTCGGCAAAGGCCCGAACCCCGCGGATGTAGAGCTGGGTGAGCGTCTCGTGATAGCCCGCGCTGTCGCTGTTCTCGCCGCCTACCGCCACGTTGTAGCTGCGGATCGTATCAGGCAGCTCGCGCTCCGGCGCAAAGTCCGGCCGCTCGCGGATCAGCCAGAGGCAAGCGGCCAGATGTGCCTCGTGCGTCCATTCCGGCTTGGGCAGGGTGCGCGCCAGAAGGCCTTCGCCGACATGGCGCACCGCCGCATCGTCGGCAAAGGGGCGGATGGAATGCGCGGACATGTTCTGGCCTCTCGAAACAAAAAAGAGGCCTCGCACAGGGCGAGGCCTCTTGCCAGAAAGATTGGGTGAGGCGGTCCAGGCCTCAGGCAGCAACCGGCGCCGCTTGCCGAACGCCTTCGTCGACGTGGTCGGCGAACTGGGCGAAGTTGTCGATGAACTTGCGCACCAGTTCCTTCGCAGTGCGGTCATAGGCGTCCGCATCGGCCCAGGCGCCGCGTGGATCGAGCAGCTTGGTGTCCACGCCCGGCACCGCCACCGGCACTTCGAAGCCGAAGTTCGGGTCGATGCGGAATTCGGCGCTGTTCAGGCTGCCGTCGAGCGCGGCGTTGAGCAGCGCGCGCGTCGCCTTGATCGGCATGCGCTTGATCCCCGGCATCGTGGCGAGCCCGCCCGACCAGCCGGTGTTGACCAGCCAGCACTTCACGCCGCCCTTGGCGATACGCTCCTTGAGGAGGTTGCCGTAGACCGAGGGGTGACGCGGCATGAACGGCGCGCCGAAGCAGGTGGAGAAGGTCGCTTCCGGCTCAGTCACGCCGATTTCGGTGCCTGCGACGCGCGCGGTATAGCCCGAGAGGAAGTGATACATCGCCTGATCCGGGGTCAACCGCGCGATCGGCGGCAGCACGCCATAAGCGTCCGCAGTCAGGAAGATAATGTTCGCCGGGACCGGGCCGAGGTTCTTCTCGCTCGTGTTCGGGATGAACTCGATCGGGTAGGACCCGCGGCTGTTTTCTGCGAGCGAGGCGTCGTCGAGGTCGATCGTGCGGGTTTCGGGATCGATCACCACGTTTTCGAGGATCGTGCCGAAGCGCTTGGTTGTCGCGAAGATTTCCGGTTCGGCCTCGGCCGAAAGGCGGATCATCTTGGCATAGCAGCCGCCTTCGAAGTTGAAGACCGCCGTATCCGACCAGCCATGCTCGTCGTCGCCGATCAGCGTGCGGCTGGCATCGGCCGAAAGCGTCGTCTTGCCCGTGCCTGAAAGCCCGAAGAACACCGCCGTAGTGCCGTCTGCGCCGATATTGGCCGAGCAGTGCATCGGCATCACGCCCTTCACCGGCAGTAGGTAGTTGAGAATTCCGAAGACCGACTTCTTCATCTCGCCGGCATAAGCCGTGCCGCCGATCAGGATCAGCTTCTCGGTGAAGTTGACTGCGACAATCGTCTCGGTGCGGCAGCCGTGGCGCGCGGGATCGGCGCGGAAGCTGGGCAGGTCGATGATCGTGTATTCCGGCGCGAAGCTGGTAAGCTCCTCTGCCGAGGGACGCACCAGCAAGGTGCGCACGAACAGCGAATGCCATGCAAATTCAGTGATGACGCGCACGTTGACGCGGTGATCGGCCTGCGAACCGCCGAACAGATCGGCGACATAGGCCTTGTCTTTCGCGCCCAGGGCGGCGAGGAAATCGACCTTCAGCGCGGCGAACTGCTCCGGCGTCATGGCGACGTTGGTCTTGCCCCACCAGATCGTGTTCTCTGTCTCGGCATCGCGCACGAAGAACTTGTCCTTGGCACTGCGACCGGTGTGCTTGCCGGTTTCGACGACCAGCGGGCCATCCGCTGAAAGCACGCCCTCGCTGTTCCGGATCGCATGCTCGACCAGCGGCGCGGTGCCGAGGTTGGCAAAGATCTGCGCAGGCTCGGGCAGACCCTGCTGCGCGAGGGTAACATTCAATGCGGTATCAGACACAGGTCGGTCTCCCATTGCGGTTCGCCGCTGCCCGTGCCGGTTTGGGCTCCAGGCGAGGCGAGGCCCGCGCGTTGCAATCACACCCAGAATGCACTCGTCCGCCAGGCGACTCCGTACACAGTTTGCATACGAATGCGCTGAGTCCGAAGTGGCGCATAGTCACTGCGCCATGCTGCGTCAAATGGCCTTAGGGCAATGTAGTTTTTTGCGCAGCAAGTTGCACTCGGTACAACTGCCCATTAAACCAGTCGGCGTCCTCCGCCCGGTTGCCAGCCGCGTCTGGGGCCGGTAATCCGGCTCTCCCCGTTCGCTGTACCGGAAACCGCCCTGTCCGAAGTCCCGCCCGTCCCGGTATCGCCAGCAGCCCGCGCCGCGCCGCGCGGCGCCGATGATCCCCGCGTGATCGCGCTGGTGGACGATGACCGGAACATCCTCACCACCGTCTCCATCGCCCTGCAGGCCGAAGGATTCGCAACCCGCCTCTACTACGACGGCGCCGCGGCGCTGAAGGCCTTGCTTGAAAACCCGCCCGATCTTGCCGTGTGTGATATCAAGATGCCGCGCATGGACGGGCTCGAACTGCTCAGCCGCCTGCGCGAGAAGAGCCAGCTCCCGGTGATCTTCCTTACCAGCAAGGATGCCGAGGCGGACGAGGCGCAGGGCCTCGCCATGGGGGCGGACGACTATATCGCCAAGCCGTTCAGCCAGCGTCTGCTCATTGCCCGCATCCGCGCAATCCTGCGCCGGAGCGAGGTCGCTCGCCGCGATGCTGCCGCGCCGGAGGAAGGGCGCGAGGACAGCCAGCCGCTGCCCGAGCCGATCCGTCGCGGCCGCCTCGAGATGGACCCCGCGCGCCATACCGTCACCTGGAACGGCGCGCCCGTCTCGCTCACCGTCACCGAGTTCCTGATTCTGGAAGCGCTGGCGCTGCGCCCCGGCGTGGTCAAGACGCGCAACCAGCTGATGGACGCGGCCTATCACGACGATGTCTTCGTCGATGACCGCACCATCGACAGCCACATCAAGCGGCTGCGGCGCAAGTTCCGCGGGGTCGATACCGCCTTCGCCGCGATCGAGACGCTTTATGGCGCCGGTTACAGTTTCGCCGACGCCTGAGCCGCCCCGCGCAGCCTCCCGCCGCCGCATGTGGCGCGTGCGCGGCGTCTCGCTCACAGCGCGTATCCTTGCGGTTAACGGCATTGCGCTGGCGCTGCTGGCCGGCTCGTTCTTCTATCTCGACAGCTATCGCAAGCAGCTCCTCGCAGAACGCTTCAAGCTTGCCCGCGCCGAGGCGGAAATCGCCGCCATTGCTCTCACCGAGGCAAGCCCTGCTCAGCGCCGCGCCGTGCTCGCCGAAATCGGCAATGCCCAGAAGCTGCGCCTCACGCTCTACGATGCGCACGGCGCGCTCGTGGCCGACAGCTTCCGCCTTGCCCCGCCCCCGTTCGCCTTTGCCGATCCCGCCAAAGGGGCCTGGTACCAGACCGCTGCGAGGCTGCTCGATCGCGGGGTTGATTTCGTGGTCGGCGCCCCTGCGATCGAACGCTACCGCGAACCGCCCGAGCCGGGCGCGGCCAACTGGCCCGAAATCGCCAGCGCCCGCACCGCGCATGCGACGCAGGTCTATCTGCGCTACGCGCCCGACCGCACGCCTGTGATCACCGCAGCAACGCCGGTCGGTACCAGCGGCGAGATGCTGCTCGCGCTGCGTAACGCGAAGGACGTCACCCAGTCGGTGCGCGATGCGCGCCAGTCGCTTGGGGTCATCATTGGCATTGCCTTCATGCTGTCGATCCAGCTCTCGCTGTTCCTGGCGCGCACCATTGTGCAGCCGCTGCGTGCGCTGGTCCGCGCCGCCGTGCGTGTGCGGCTGGGGCGCGACCGCGCGGTGGTCGTGCCGCGCCTGCCCGAACGAGGCGACGAGATCGGCCTCCTCGCCCGCGCCTTCTCCGATATGACCAGCGCGCTGCGCCAGCGCATCGACGCGGTCGAAAGCTTCGCTGCCGATGTCGCGCACGAGCTCAAGAACCCGCTCGCCTCGCTCTCCAGCGCGCTTGAAACGATGGACAAGATCGAGGACCCGGCGCTGCGCGGCCAGCTTGCCGCCATCGCCGCGCACGATGTTCAGCGCATCGACCGCCTGATCACTGAAATCGCCGATGCCAGCCGCATCGATGCGCAGCTGAGCCGCGCTACATTCGCCCCGCTCGACCTTGCGCAGCTTGCGCGCGACGTGGTCGGTGCACGCGGCATGCGGCCCGACCGGCCCGACCGCGCGGTTTGCCCGATCCGCTTCGCGCGCGGTGGGGGCGCAGCCATGGTGCGCGGCGATGCTCTGCAACTCGAACGCGTGCTCGACAACCTGCTCGACAATGCAGTCTCCTTCTCGCCACCGGGCGGCACCGTCGAAGTCGTCGTCTGGGGCAGCGAGGGCCGGGTCTACCTCGCCGTCACCGACGACGGTCCCGGCGTGCCCCCGGCCGAGCGCGAGAAAGTGTTTGAGCGCTTCCACTCCGTGCGCCCACCGTCCGAGGCCTTCGGCGCGCACAGCGGCCTCGGTCTGGCCATTGCGCGCACGATTGCCGAGGCGCACGAAGGCACGCTCGCGATCACCGACCGCCCCGGCGGCGAACCCGGCGCGCAGCTCGTGCTCGAACTGCCAATGGCGGGTGAGGACGAGGAATGACGGAGCCGCTCGATATTCTCCATCACCAGGCCACGGCCGTGTGGATCGACGGGCAGTGCCTGCTCATCGAAGGGGCGCCGGGCTCGGGCAAGTCCAGCCTCGCGCTCGCGCTTATCGATCGCGGCGCGGCGCTTATCGGTGATGACGGGGTTTCGCTTGAGCGCGACGGAACGCGGCTTGTCGCGAGCCCCGTGCCAGCGACATGCGGCCTGCTCGAAGTGCGCAATCTTGGCATCATCGAGATCGCGCCGGTGATGCTGGGTGTGCCGGTCGCTCTCGTCGTCCTGCTCGACCGCGAGGCGCCGCGGTTCATCACCGAGCCCGAAATCATCACGCTGCACGGTGTGGAGCTTCCGCGCATCCGCCTCTGGCCGGACACGCCCGTCCTCCCGCTGCGCGCCGAGCGCGCGCTGCAACATTATGGCCTGCCACCCCCGCGACCTGTCTCCACCTGAAACATAGCCGGGGGCATGCCCTTCTGTGGTCTTTTCAAGGCGCAGCGAACGGCGCAAACGAAGGCCATGCCGCCCGACTCGGAACCGGAAAGCGCCCCGCAGCGCATCCTGCTGGTCACCGGTGTGCTCGGTGCGGGCAAGACAACCGCGCTGCGCACACTCGAGGACATGGGCTGGGAAGCGATTGACAACTTCCCGATCCGTCTGCTCGACCGACTGCTCGAAACCGAACCGGGCTCAGCGCAGCTCGATGCCGGCTCGCCGCTGGCCATCGGTTTCGATACGCGCACCCGGGGCTTTGACCCCGCGCGCACGATCGAGCGGGTCAAGCGCCTTACCGCGCGGCCAGATCTTTCGGTTACCACGCTGTTCCTTGATTGCGGCGGGTCCGAGCTTGAGCGCCGCTACAACGAGACTCGCCGCCGCCACCCGATGAGCGAGGACAAGCCCGCCGCCACGGGCATCGCCGCCGAACGCGAACTGCTCGAACCGCTGCGGCGCTGGGCCGACGTGGTCATGTCCACCACCGATTTCACCACGAACGACCTCCAGCAGGCGATTCGCGAACAGTTCGGCCGCCTCACGCCGCAGCGCACCACGCTCACCATCTCCAGCTTCGGCTTTTCGCGCGGCACGCCTCCGCTTGCCGACCTCGTTTTCGACATGCGCTTTCTCGCCAATCCGCATTGGGACGATGCCTTGCGCCCGCTTTCCGGGAAGGACGCGCCGGTGGGCGAATATATCCGCCGCGATCCGGCATTTAGCGAGGCCTTTACGCGCATCCGCGATCTGCTTCTGCTGCTGCTGCCCCGCTTCGAGGCCCAGGGCAAAGCCTATGTGAATATTGCGTTCGGCTGCACCGGCGGGCGGCACCGCTCGGTCTTCATGGCCGAACAGATTGCTTCTGCCTTGCGCGATGCGGGATTTTCTCCCACATTGCTGCATCGCAACCTGGCCTCTCGTGCCGCCGACATGGTCGAAGGCACGCAGACGTGAGAACAACAAGCACAGCGGCCCCGGCCAGGAGGGTTCGCGGCAATCGGGGGAATGGGCATGCACTGGAAGTTGGCGGCACCGGTCGGGCACTCAGCCGGATATGGTGCCGGACTGTCTTGCCAGTGCGCAGCCTGATCGCGGCCCCGCGCCGCATCGCCCTTCGGAGCCACAGCCCCCAATGATCGGTCTCATCCTCGTTACCCACGGCGCCCTTGCCGATGAATTCATCCACGCGATGGAGCACGTCGTCGGGCGCCAGCCCGATATCGTCGCGGTCTGCATCGGCCCCAACGATGACATGGAGCGCCGCCGCAAGGAAATCGCCGAGGCGATCCGCCGCGTCGACAGCGGGGAGGGCGTGATCGTCCTCACCGACCTGTTCGGCGGCACGCCTTCCAACCTCGCGATCTCGCTGATGGAAGCGGGCAAGGTCGAGGTTATCGCGGGCATCAACCTGCCCATGTTGATCCGCCTCGCCAAGGCGCGCAGCAGCATGGGCGTGCGCGAGGCTACTGCCGCGGCGCGCGATGCGGGGCGCAACTACATCACCATCGCATCCGAATTTCTGGGGCAGGACGCCTGAGCATGACCGACGACGCCGCCGCTGCTTCCGCTTCCGGGTCTACCGAAGTCACCACGGCGCGCGAAACGGTTCTCATCATCAACCAGCGCGGCCTGCACGCGCGGGCGAGCGCCAAGTTCGTCAATGCCGTGGCACGCCTGCCCGAAGGCGTCGATGTCCTCGTGATCAAGGACGGGACCGAGGCACAGGGCGGTTCGATCCTCGGCCTGATGATGTTGGGTGCGGCAAAGGGCGATTCGGTCGAGATCGTCGTGACCGGGCCTGATGCGGAGGCCGTGCTGATGAAAGTTGCCGGGCTCGTCAAGGACGGCTTCGGCGAAGATTGAAGCAGGGACTGTCCTTCCGGCCATGACCCGCCGCCAGATCACCGGGTTCTCCAACCCGACCATCAAGGCCGTGCGCGCCCTGCGCGAAAAGAAGCACCGCAAGCGCGAGGGCCGCTTCCTTGCCGAAGGCCTGCGCCTGCTGACGGATGCGCGCGAGAGCGGGCGCATTCCTGAACTGCTGCTGATGGCCGAGGGGCGCGAGGGGCATCCCCTGCTCGATGCATTAGAAACGGCTGTGGTGCGCGCGGGCGGCGACGTAATCGAAATGCCCGAGGACCTGCTCGCCAAGGTGACCGGCAAGGACAATCCGCAGGCGGTGGCCGGGGTTTTTGCGGAGTGGGACACCCGACTGGAAGCGCTGGACCGTGGCCGCGCACCGCTCTGGCTGGTGGCGCAGGCGATGCGCGATCCCGGCAATCTCGGCACGATGTTGCGCACGGCGGATGCGGTGGGGGCCGGGGGCGTGATCCTGCTTGACGATTGCGCCGATCCCTTCTCGGTTGAAGCCGTGCGAGCCAGCATGGGCGCGGTGTTCACCGTGCCGCTGGCACAGGCGCGCTGGGAGGATTTCCTGCCTTGGCTGCGCGCCGGGGCGGGCCAGCTGGTTGCAGCCTCGCTGCGGGAAGCAGTGCCCTATCGCGGCGCGGCGTATGCGGCGCCTTGCTTCGTCATGGTCGGCAACGAATCGCGCGGGCTGCCGGAGGACTACGAAATGGCCTGCGATGTGCGCGTGACGATGCCAATGAAGGGCCGGGCTGACAGCCTCAATGCAGCGGTCGCGGCTGCGGTGCTGGCATATGAGGTGCTCGCGGCGCTGGGGGGATAAGGAGGACGCCATGACCACGGTTCGCACCGGAAGCTGTCTATGCAGAGCGAGGGCCTACGAGATCGCAGGGGAACTGGACGGCGTCTGGGTGTGTCACTGCTCGCTTTGCCGCAAGGCCAGTGGGGCCAACGGCAACTGGATCCTCATCGTGCCCCGCGCGCAGTTCCGCTGGCTGCGCGGCGAAGACCACGGCGAGACGTTTGCCTTGCGCCAGAGCTACACGGTCACGCGCTGCAAGACTTGCGGCACCCCGCTTCCAGCCGAAGTCGACGACGCCAACATCTACGTCACCGCCGGCACGCTTGATGAACCGCTCGGCGCAGGTGTGCGCGCTCATCTTTTCTGCGCCTCACGCGCGGATTGGGATGCCGATGCACCGGGCGTGCGGTTATTCGACGAGCGCCCGCGCTAGCCGCTCCGCCCGACCCCTATTCCGCTGCTTCGCCGTCCGTGTCCGGCTCGACCAGCGCAAGCTTGGGGCCGCCGTCCGCATCGCCGTGGCGCGGCGCGGTTTCCACCAGCGGCACGTCCTCGATCTCACGCTTGCCGATCTCGATATGCTTGTCGCGCAGGCGGCGCCCGGCCGAAAGCACGTTGCGTTCGAAGCTGCCGACGAACTTGTTATAATGGCCCACCGCGCTGTCTAGGCCCGAGCCGACGCGCTTGAGGTGCTCCGCCGCCACCGCGAGCCGGTCATAAAGCTCGCCGCCCATCTTGCCGATCTCGCGCGCCTCGCGCGCCAGGCCGTCCTGCCGCCAGACTTGCGCGATGGTGCGGGCGATGGCGACGAGGTTGGTGGGGGAAGCCAGCAGCACGCGCCGCTCGAAGGCAAAGTCCCACAGCGCTGGATCACGTTCCAGCGCGGCGGCGATGAAGTGCTCGCCCGGCACAAACATGAGCACATAATCGGGCGCTTCCTCGAACTGGCTCTGATAGCTCTTCGCGCCCAGCGTCTGGATATGATTGCGCATCGACTGCACATGCGCGCCCAATGCGAGCGCGCGGGCATCGTCATCCGCCGCCTCGAAAGCATCCTGATAAGCGTTCAGGGAGACCTTGGCGTCGATCACGAGGATCTTGTTGCCCGGCACTTTCACGATCGCATCGGGCCGCAGCCGTCCGTCCTCGGTATCGACCGAATGCTCGGTGACGAAGTCGGTATGTTCGGCCAGCCCGCATTGTTCGAGCACGTTGCGCAGCTGCAGTTCACCCCAGCGCCCGCGCGTCTTGGGGCCATTGCGCAGCGAATTGCCGAGCTGGAGCGCGGCGGTGCGCACTGCTTCCTGCCCCTGTCGCATCCCCTCGATCAACCCGGTCAGCTGCCCGAAGGCATCGACGCGCTTCGCCTCCAATTCCTGCACTTGCGCTTCGTACTTTTCGAGCCGCGCGCCGACCGGCTCCAGCACCGCTTGCAGCCGGGCCTCGCTGGTCTTCTCGCTTTCCGCAAAGCGGGCGTTGGCGCGCGCAAGAAACGCTTCCTGCGCACGCTCAAGCACCTTGTGCCCGGCGTTTTCGAACTCCTTGCGCAAGGTCTCCTGCGCCTCGATCAACAGGCGCTTCTGCTCGGCAAAGTTCTCAGCATCGGCCTTCATCCGCTCCAGCTCGGCGCGCAGCGCCTCGCGGTCGGCGCGCAGCGCGGCGAGTTCGGGGCGCATCCGCTCCGCCTCGGCGGCGCGCTCCTGCATGGTCGCAAACTTCTCGGCCAGCCCATCGCGCTCCTCGCGCACCGAAGCCACCTCGGCGGCTAGCGCATCATGCTGCCCAGCCTTGACGCTGGCTGCCGCCAGCTCAGTGATGGCGCGGCGGAACTTCTCGTCGAGATCGCGCGCCTCGCCCTCACGCGCCGACAGCCGCGCCTGCAATTCGGCAATCGGCCGCGCACCGAGGAACCAGCCAAGCGCCAGCCCGCCGAGCAGCGCAAGGATCAGGACAACAAGAATGAGAGGACTTTCCACGCATGCTCCGATTCTGGAACGAAGCGTGAACTTATCCTGACTCTACCCGCAGCGCAAGCCGCCGCCTGTCACGCCGCGCGGCGCAGCTTTTCCAGCTTCTTCAGCACCATCGTCCGCTTGAGGCGCGAGAGGTGGTCGATGAACAGGATGCCTTCGAGATGGTCCATCTCGTGCTGCAGGCAGGTTGCCATCAGCCCGTCCATGTCTTCCTCGTGCACCGCGCCATCAAGGTCCTGCCAGCGCGCGCGGATACGGGCGGGGCGCACGACTTCGGCGTACATTTCGGGCACGGAGAGGCAGCCCTCGTTATAGACCGTGCGCTCTTCCGAAGGCGCCAGAATTTCCGGATTGATGAACACGCGCGGTTCGCGCTTGGTCGGCTGGTGATGGTGGTGATGGCCATCATGCGCGCAGGGAATCGGCTCGGCATCCGGATCGTCGGGCTGCAGGTCGATCACCAGCACGCGTGAGGGGATGCCCACTTGCACCGCAGCAAGGCCGATGCCCGGCGCATGGTACATCGTCTCGAACATGTCGGCGACGAGCGTTTTCAGCTCCTCGTCGAACACGGTGACGGGGGCGGAGATCTGCTTGAGGCGCGGATCGGGGACTTCGAGGATTTCGCGGATAGCCATGAGGCTCAGATAATCCCGGCGGGCGCGACTCGCAAGGTGTGGCGAGCAAGGGAGGGCCCACCCCCTGCGCCTAACCCACCGGCCTTCGCGCCCTGAGCGCCTGCGCCAGTGTCCCTTCGTCGAGGTAGTCGAGCTCACCGCCCACGGGCAGGCCGTGCGCCAGCTGCGTCACCCGCAAGGGCAGGGTCTCGATCCGCTCGGCGATATAGTGCGCGGTGGTCTGGCCTTCCAGCGTTGCGTTCATTGCAAGGACCACCTCGTCGATCCCCCCGGCTTGCAGCCGCGCCAGCAGCTTGCCGATCGAGAGGTCCTCTGGCCCCACGCCGTCGAGCGCCGAAAGCCGCCCGCCCAGCACGTGATAGCGCCCGGTGAAAAGCCGCGCCCTATCAAGCGCCCAGAGGTCGGCCACATCCTCCACCACGCAGAGCGCGCGGGCGTCGCGGCGGGGATCGGCACAAATGGCGCATGGGTTTATCGTATCGACATTGCCGCAAGTCTGGCATTCTACAAGCCGCGCGCGCACGCCTTCGAGCGCCTCGGCGAGCTGGACAAGGCTGGTTTCGCGCCGCTTGATCAGCCACAGCACGGCGCGCCGAGCGCTGCGGGGCCCAAGCCCCGGCAGCCGCGCCAGTGCGCTCGCCAGCGCCTCGATCTCTTGCGATGCCATGGGGTGAGAGATAGGGCCGGATGCCGCAAACGAAAGGCCTTTCGAAGCGTTATGCGCATTGTCTTCATGGGAACCCCGGATTTCGCGGTGCCGACGCTGCATGCGCTCGTCGCGGCGGGTCATCAGGTGCTTGCGGCCTACAGCCAGCCGCCGCGTCCGGCGGGGCGGGGCAAGCAGCTCCAGCCGTCTGCGGTGCACCGTGCGGCAGAGGCGCTCGGCATTCCCGTTCGCACGCCGGTTTCGCTGAAGGGCGCGGAGGAGCAAGCCGCCTTTGCCGCGTTGGAGGCCGATGTAGCGGTGGTTGCCGCCTATGGCCTGATCCTGCCGCAGGCGATCCTCGATGCCCCGCGGCTCGGGTGCCTCAATGTCCACGGCTCGCTCCTCCCCCGCTGGCGCGGCGCCGCCCCGGTGCAGCGCGCGGTTCTGGCGGGGGATGCGCGGACGGGCGTCACCATCATGCAGATGGAGCGCGGGCTTGATACCGGGCCGATGCTGGCGACGGTGGAAACGCCGGTGGACGGCAAGACATCAGGCGAACTCACTGCCGAGCTTGCGGAAAAGGGTGCGGCGCTGATGGTGGAGGTGCTGGCCGATCTTCCCGCGCATCCCCCGGTGGTGCAGCCGGACGAGGGCGTGACGTATGCGCACAAGATCGAGAAGGCGGAGAGCCGCCTTGATTTCACCCGGAGTGCAGCCGAGGTGGAGCGACAGATCCGCGCGTTTGCCCCGGCGCCGGGGGCATTTTTTGAACTGGATGGCGAGCGGTATCGGGTGCTGGCTGCCGAAATCGTTTCCGGCGACGATATGCCCGGCACAACGCTTGATGACGCGCTTACGATTGCCTGCGGGGAAGGCGCGCTCCGCCCGACGCTGATCCAGCGCGCGGGCAAACCGGCGATGGAAACCGCGGCGCTCCTGCGCGGGCGGGCGATTCCGGCGGGAACTCGTTTTGCTTGAACAACCCGCACCCATGATCCGATATGCCCTCACCCTCGAATACGAGGGCACCCGGTTCATGGGCTTCCAGCGGCAGGCGCATGGCCCCTCGGTCCAGCAGGCGGTGGAGGAAGCCGCCGAGAGCATTGTCGGCCACGCGGTCACGCTCCATTCCGCTGGTCGCACCGATACCGGTGTCCATGCCCGCGCCATGCGCGCGCATTTCGACAGCGCCAAGCCGCTCCCGCCATTCCGCCTCGGCGAGGCGCTCAATGCCCGGCTGCGGCTGGCGGAGCATGCGGTTGCGGTGCTCGATTGCGTCGAGGTCGATCCCGAGTGGCACGCCCGTTTCACCTGCATCGGCCGCTCCTACGAATACGTCATCGCCAACCGCCGCGCCCCCCTCGCGCTCGAAGCCGGGCGCGCCTGGCGGATCGCGCAGCCGCTGGATGCGGGCGCCATGCACGAAGCGGCGCAAGTTCTTGTCGGTCGGCACGATTTCACCACGTTTCGTTCGGCGCAGTGCCAGTCGGCGAGCCCGGTCAAGACGCTCCGCCACCTTGCCGTCCGGCGCGAGGCCGACCACGTGATCATCGCGGCTGAGGCGCGGAGTTTTCTGCATCATCAGGTCCGCTCGATGGTCGGCTGCCTTGCCATGGTGGGCGAAGGGCGTTGGTCCGCCGCCGATCTGCGGGATGCGCTGGAGGCGTGCGACCGCCGCCGCCTGGGCCACAATGCACCGCCGGGTGGGCTCTATTTCATGCGCGCGCTTTACCCCGGCGAATGAGCCGTTAAGTTGCGGATTGAAACCCGCGCGGAGCACTTCCGGCGCGGCAGCAATCGGGAGAGAATCATGGCATTTACCGGCAAGCAGCTCACCACAAGGCTCGACGCGGACGGCACGCTGACCGTCCAGATCGTGCCCAAGACCTGGGATGCGCCCACTGGCAGCCAGGTCCTCGTGCAGATCGAGGCGACGCCGATCAACCCGTCTGACCTCGGCCTGCTCTTCGCCTCCGCCGATACCGACAATGCCGAATACACCCCCGGCAAGGTCGTGGCGAAAATGCCCGACAACGCCACGCGTGCGATGAAGGCGCGCCACGGGCTTGATATGCCTGCGGGCAACGAGGCGGCCGGTGTCGTCGTCGCCGCCGGTGATGCTCCGGGCGCGCAGGCGCTGCTTGGCAAGCGCGTCGCCTGTGTCCCTGGCACCGCCTATGCCAGCTACGCCTATGCCGAGAGCGGCATGTGCCTTCCGGTGGACGATAGCGTGACCCCGGCGCAGGCCGCCTCCAGCTTCGTCAATCCGATGACCGCGCTGGGCTTTGTGGAGACGATGCGCATGGAAGGCTTCACCGGTCTGGTCCATGCCGCTGCTGCCTCCAACCTCGGCCAGATGCTCGTGCGCATCTGCCAGGAAGACAACGTACCGCTCGTCAACATCGTCCGCAGCGAGGAGCAGGTTGCCCTCCTCAAGGGCCTCGGCGCGACGCATGTGCTCAACATGACCGATCCGGGCTTCAACGCCGCGCTCACCGATGCGATCCACGAAACGGGCGCGATGCTCGGCTTCGATCCGATCGGTGGCGGCACGCTCGCGGGCCAGATCCTCGCCGCGATGGAATCTTCGGCCAGCCGTGGCGCCGCCTTCAGCCGTTATGGCTCGTCGGTGGCGAAAAAGGTCTACATCTACGGTGCGCTCGACCTCGGGCCGACGGTGCTCAACCGCGCGTTCGGCCTCACCTGGGATCTGGCGGGCTGGCTGCTCACGCCGTTCATGGCCAAGGCGGGCATGGAAACCGTGGGCCGCATGCGCGGGCGCGTCGCGCGCGATCTTACGACGACCTTTGCCAGCCACTACAAGGCCGAAGTCAGCCTCGAAGGCATGCTCGATCAAGCCGCAGTCGCGGAATACAACGCGCGCCGCACTGGCGAGAAGTATCTGGTGGTGCCGACCGCCTGAGGCTCAGTAGAAGATGTAGATCGTCTGCGGCGTCGGTTCGATCACGAACCCGTCGAGACGGAAGTCCGTCAGAAGATCGACCGTTGCCGCTCTTGTCACCGGGTCGATCTTCTTGACGGTAAGGCTCGCCGCTCCGAACAGGAACGTGGTCGGCAGCTTGGTGGGCTTGATCGATTGGGTGATCGGCACCCGCGTGCGGAAACTGAAGCCGCGCAGCTGGAACATGTGCAGCGCGGCGAACTGGAACTTCTCCCCCTTCACGCGCATGTTCAGCCAGAACTTGGGGCCGGTGAGCGCGCCGCCGTCGAGGTATTCGACTTCGAGCACGGAGTCGCCGTCAATCGGCGTCAGCGTTCGGGGCACGTAGCGGACAGGTTCGATTGCGACGAGGTGGCGGTCCTCGGCCTTCTTCGTGCCGATCACGAAGGCGCTGTCGAAGTCGCCGTTCGCGTCCTTGTCGACGAGACACACCTGCGTGTCGCTACGCAGCCGCGCGCCGAGCGAAAGAATGCCACCAGTGGCGAGGTTGGCGAGGCCCTTGGCCATGTTGTGGCGGCTGGCGTCGCAGAAGGTGCGGGCAGTCTTGGACAGATCGGCGAGATCGCCGCCGCGCACGCCGACGGCCAGGCGCAGTACGGCATCCTGCGCGACCGCAAACTTCGTCCCGACCGCGTCGAACGACACCGCGCCGGCGAGGTCAGCGGTGCTGAACCAGGCCAGCTTGCCGGAGAACACAATGTCATGCTCCTTAAGCACGACATCCTTTGCCAGCGGCATCGACTTGCCCGAGGCCTCAACGACATAGCCGGTGAGAGTCACGTCAAATGGCTGGTTGCCACCGGCATGGGCGGGAACTGCCGAGAGCCCGAGCCACGCAAGCGCAAACGCCGCGAACTGCGCCGCTGTCTTCCATCTTGCAAACATCTGCTTCCCCAAGGCAGCCGCTCGCAAGCGGCAATCAGTTCTTGCCGACGACGCTTTCCGGCAGGTCCTTGCCGAAAACGCGCTGGTAGTATTCGGCCACCAGCACCCGCTCGGTCTCGTCGCACTTGTTGAGGAACGACAGGCGGAAGGCAAAGCCGGTGTCACCGAAAATGCCCGTGTTCTGCGCCCAGCTGATCACCGTGCGCGGGCTCATCACGGTCGAGATGTCGCCGGCGATGAAGCCCTTGCGGGTGAGGTCGGCGACGCGGACCATGTCGGCTGCGGTCTTTGCATCGAGCCCGGGGACCTTCCCCGTCACCACGTCGATTTCCGTCGCGGCGGGCAGGTAATTGAGCGCGACGACGATGTTCCAGCGGTCCATCTGGCCCTGGTTGATCGCCTGCGTGCCGTGATAGAGCCCGCTCGTATCGCCGAGGCCTACCGTGTTCGCCGTTGCAAACAGGCGGAACCACGGGTTGGGACGGATCACGCGGTTCTGGTCGAGCAGCGTGAGCTTGCCTTCGGTTTCCAGCACGCGCTGGATCACGAACATCACGTCGGGGCGGCCCGCGTCGTACTCGTCGAACACCAGTGCGGTCGGCGTCTGTAGCGCCCAGGGCAGCAGACCTTCGCGGAATTCGGTCACCTGCAGGCCATCGCGCAGCACGATCGCATCGCGCCCGATCAGGTCGATACGGCTGATATGCGCATCGAGGTTGATGCGGATGCACGGCCACTTGAGGCGCGCGGCTACCTGCTCGATGTGCGTCGACTTGCCGGTGCCGTGATAGCCCTGCACCATGACGCGGCGGTTGTGGGCAAAGCCCGCCAGGATCGCCAGCGTGGTATCGGGATCGAACACGTAGTTCGGGTCGATATCCGGCACCCGCTCGTCGGCCACGGAAAAGGCCGGCACGGTCATGTCGACGGGAATGCCGAAAGTCTCCCGCACGCTGAGCGTGGTATCGGGGGCGGCAAGGACGGTGGTGGCGCGGGTGTCGGCCTGCAGGTTCGGGATATCGGTCATCGCTGCATCGCCTATACGGGCCTGCGAAAGGCTGCAATAAGCTTTCCGTGCAGACTCGGTGTGGGAGCGGCAAGCCATGAAATTGTATGGGGGTCTTCTCTCGCCTTTTGTGCGCAAGGTTGCGGTTGTGCTGGGTGAAAAGGGCGTGGATTACACGCCCGCACGCGGCGGGCCCGGCAGCACCGATCCAGAATTCCTCGCGGTGAGCCCGTTCGCCAAGATTCCCGCGATCGATGATGAGGGTTTCACGCTCGCCGATTCGTCGGCCATCGTTCATTATCTCGAGGCGAAGTACCCCGATCCGGCCTTGATCCCGGCCGACCCGAAGGCGCGCGGCCTTGCCATCTGGTTCGATGAATTCGGCGATACGATCTTTGCCGCCTCGGGCCTCAAGATCCTGTTCAACCGCGTCGTCGGTCCGCGCCTACTCGGCAAACCGGGCAACGAAGGGTTGGCTCAGGAAGGCGAGGCTGAACTTCCGCAGATCTTCGCCTATCTCGAAAGCATCGTCCCGGAGGAGGGCTGGTTGGTCGAAGGCGGCTTCTCCATCGCCGACGTTACAGTAGCCTCGGTGCTTTGCACGCTCGTCTATGTCGGACAGGGCCCCAATCCGGCGGCCTGGCCGAAAACCGCCGCGTGGCACAGCCGCGTAACCGCGCGGCCCTCGTGGCAGGCGGTGGCGGCGAGGGAGGCCGCGCTGATGCAGCGCATTCTGCCCGATCTTGCCTGCTTGCAGGCGTGATCGCGGCGCGGGCGGGGGAGGCAAGCCATGGCCTATGTCGATGGCTACATCGTCCCGGTCCGCACCGAAGACCGTGAAGCCTATCGCAGCGCTGAAGCCGCATTCGGCGCTCGGCTGATCGCGGCCGGCGCGCTGCGGGTGGTCGAATGCTGGGGCGATGAGGTTGCGCACGGCAAGGTCACCGATTTCTACCGCGCCATCGCCGCCAAAGACGGGGAGACAGCGGTGTTCAGCTGGATCGAATGGCCCTCCAAGGCCGTGCGCGATGCCGCCATGGCCCGGATCGAGAGCGAGCCCGATCCCGCAGGAGAGCAGGGCCACCCCGCACCGTTCGACGGCAAGCGCATCGTTTTCGGCGGCTTCGTCCCGCTTGTCGACCTTCTCTCCCCACAGTCCTGAGGAGCCCAGCAATGGTCCGCGTCCCCTGCAGCTTCATCTGGTACGAACTCATGACCACCAATGCCGATGCCGCCGCCGCATTCTATGGCGCGGTGATCGGCTGGACGGTGCATCCGCCCGAGCCTGGTTCGCCCATCGCCTATCGCATGATCACGCGCAGCGACGGCGGCGGCCAGGGCGGTGTGCTCCAGCTCACGAGCGAAATGGAGGCCGGAGGCGCGCATCCGGCCTGGGTGCCTTATCTATATGCAGACGATCTTGATGCCGTGATTGCGGCAATTCTGGCAGATGGCGGCCGTCTGCTCGCCCCGCGCATGGACATCCCCGAAGGCAGCTTTGCCATGGTGACCGATCCCGCCGGCACCCCGTTCTATCTCATGCGGCCCAATCCGCCGGCAGACCAGCCCGATGCGGCGAGCGACGTCTGGTCGCGCGAAAAGGCGCAGCATGTGCGCTGGAACGAACTTCCCAGCCCCGATCCCGAAGGGGCCAAGGCGTTCTATGCGCGGCACTTCGGTTTCGCGTTCAACGATGTGATGCCGATGGGGCCGATGGGCGACTATTGCTTCATGGATCAGGGCGACTTGCGGCTCGGCGCGATCATGCCGCGCCAGAATCCGCAGCAGCCTGCGCTGTGGACGCTCTACTTCGGCGTGCCGGATATCGATGCTTCCGCCGCGGCCATCACGGCCGCTGGCGGCACGATCCTGTTCGGCCCGCACGAAGTCCCCGGCGGCGAATACAATGTGATTGCCCTCGATCCGCAGGGCGCCGTGTTCGGCCTTGTCGGCCCCAAAGGAACCTGAACGATGGCAGACTACACTTTCTTCACCGTTCCCATGTCGCGCGGCCAGATCGCCCGCTGGGCGCTGCATGAGGCGGGCGCCGACTACGAGCACGTGCTGGTTGACTGGGCCAGCCGCCCACCCGAACTTGCCGCCGCCAACCCGATGAACAAGGTGCCGACGCTCATCCACCATGCGCCCGAAGGCGATCGGGTGATCACCGAATGCGCCGCGATCTGCGCCTATCTGGCGGATGTCCATCCCGAGGCCGATCTGCTCCCCCACGATGCGGAGAAGGCCGATTACTACCGCTGGCTGTTCTTCGCAGCTGGCCCGCTCGAACAGGCCGTCGTCAGCCGCGCGATGGGCTGGGAAGTGCCCGAGGGCAAGTCGGGCATGGCCGGCTTCGGCACATATGAACGTGCCATCGCAGTGATGGACGGTTTCCTTGCCGGCCGGGACTGGGTCTGCGGCGCGCGCTTCACCATGGCCGATGTCTATGTTGGCAGCCAGGTCGACTGGGGCCTCAATTTCGGCTCGATCCCGCCGCTTCCCTCCTTTGCCGCCTACGCCGAACGCATCCGCACCCGCGCCGGCTATCAGTCCGCCAAGGCGATCGACCGCGAATTGATCAAGGCGGCGCGAGCGGGAGAAGGGTGATGAATGCGCTGACGATAACCCGCACGATTGCCGCCCCCCATGGGCTTGTGTGGGACGTGCTGGTCAACCGGATGGAGGACTGGTGGTGCCCCAAGCCATGGCGCGCCGAAATCGTGCTGCAGGAGCGGCGCGCCGGTGGGGCCGCCAACATGGTGATGCACGGGCCCAACGGCGAGCTCATGCCGAACGAAGGTCTCTATCTGGCATGGGAAGAAGGGCGCCGGTTCGTGGTCACCGATGCCGTCAAGGTCGATGTGGCAACAGGCGCTTTCCTGCCGTCCGGGCCGTTCATGATCGGCAGCTGGGAAGTGGCGGCTGAAGGTGATGGCACCCGCTACACCGCCAGCGCACGGCATTGGACCGAGGATGCGATGAAGCAGCACCAGGACATGGGCTTCGAAGCGGGCTGGAACGCCGCCGCCGATCAACTTCAGGCGCTGTGCGAAGCGGGCTGAGGGCCTTCGGTCAGCCCCGCTTCTCCGCAATGTACCGGTCAATATTCGCAGCCAGCACATCGAGCGGCACGTTACCGCCCTCGACCACCGCGTTGTCGTAGTCGCGCAGGTCATAGGCCTTGCCCAGCGCCGCGATCGCCCGTGCGCGCTGGCGCAAGATTTCGCTGCGGCCGATGAAATAGCCGCAGGCCTGCCCCGGCCAGCTGCAATAGCGCTCGACCTCGCTGGTCACCTCGTCGCGGCCGGAGCCGTTGGTGCTGGAAAACCAGTCGATTGCCTGCTCGCGGCTCCACTCGCGCGCATGAAGTCCGGTGTCGACCACCAGACGGCAGGCGCGAAACGCGATGGACTGGAGGTAGCCCAGCTGCCCCACCGGATCGCCGTCATAGGCGCCCAGCTCGTCGCCCAGTGTCTCCGAATATAGCGCCCAGCCTTCCGAATAGGCGTTGAACGCCAGCAGCGCCCGGATCGTGGGCAGCTGGTTCGAGTATTCGCCCTGCCACACGTGGCCGGGGATCGCCTCGTGATGCACCAGCGTGGGCAGGCTGTAAGTGCTGTGGAGCCGTGTCGTGCCCAGATTGATCCACATCTTGCCCGGCACGGTTCCGTCGATCGATCCTGCCCCGCCATAGGCACCGGGAGCGCCGGGCTCCTCGGCCAGTGGCAGGCGCCGCACTTCCACATTGCCGCGCACGAGCCGTGAAAACGCCCGCGGCATCTGTGCGCGGATATAGGTAAGCCGCTTCTGGATGAACGCGATGATCTGGGCCCGGCCTTCGTCGTTGTCCGGGAACTGGAAGCGCGGGTCGTTGCCCAGCGCGGTCATCCGCTCGCCCACCGTGCCGCTCGTATAGCCCAGTCCGCGCAGGATCGGGTCCATCCGCCCCTGCAGTTCGGCGAGCGATTCCAGCCCCAGTTTGTGGATCTCGTCCGGCGTCATCCGCGTCGTCGTGCTCGCGCGCAGTGCCCAGGCATAGAAGGCATCACCGCCGGGCCGCTGGTGCATGCCCGCATCGTTCGTCGCCTTGGCGCGCTGTGCGATCAGTTCGGCCAACTGCCGCTCCAGCGCGGGCGCGATCCGGGTCGTCACGATTTCCCGCGCCCGGATGGCCCAGTCGCCGGGAATGCCCTTCCCCTGCGTGCGCCGCTCGATCGAGGCAACCAGATCGCCGCCGCCATTCTGCGCGCCCATTGCGGAAAGGCTCGCCCCCATCTGCCGGATTGCTTTCTGGATCAGGAACAAGGGCGCGATCACCCCTTGCGCCGCCGTGGTCCTGAGCCGCTCGGTCTCGCCCGCCAGCACGGCCGGGAATTGCGCCAGCCGCGCCAGATAGGCCTCGGCATCCGCCGCCGTGTCGATCGGATGGTCCGAATCAAGGAAGCGCGGCACATCAAGATAGGCGCCGACGTTCTGGATCACGACATAAGGCGTGTTGCGCCATGACCCCACCGTGATGTCGCCATAGGGCAGGGCAAAACCGTCGAGCGCGGTGCGATAGGCGCTTCTCACCACGGCAAGGCTTGTCCGCGTCGCCGGATCAATCGCGGCATCGGAAACCGCCTCGACTCGCCCAAGGTCGGCGCGCACCAGCGCCGCCACCGCCGCCTGGCCGCCGGCCGAACGATCCTCAAGCATTCCGCGCAAGGCCGCATGCGCGCCCGTATCGATCCCCAGCGTGGTCGCGTTTTCGGGCTTGAGCGCCAGCAGGCGCCACGCCGCCTTGTCGAGCAGCGCAGCGGGGCCTGGCGCGGCCCCGGCCGAAGCGGGGAGCGCAAGGGTGGCGGCGCCGACGGCAAGTCCGGCGATGGCTTCGCGCCGCGTCAGGGCGGCAGGCTCATGCATGGTCATGGCGTCGGACACTGGCTCACCCGCCGCGCGCTGTCAAAGTTGCGGAGCGGCCAATCCACTTTCGGCCAAATGCTCCGATATGGAGAATCTCTGCGGACCAGTGCTGTGGACGCCTGAGCCTTGTCCGCCGGGCCGAAGCGCCTCGGTACGGAAGCCTTCGATCGATTGTACACGGGCTCGGCGTGTGTGTCAGTCCCTGCGGCAGGAGCGGATACCCGCCCGTCCCAATCGGTCACTTTGTCGCCGTGAGTAACAACCAGTCCGGATAGGACGGTTCATTTGGCCCAATTCAGATGATTTATGCGTCCCGCAATTGTCGGTTCAAATATAGTATCGTCTGGAGCCGAATGGGGCAAATTCTGACAGGAAACATAATGAAAACATTGGGCGGGATCTGAAAGTATAAGAGTTTTTACCTAGTACAACATCGAATCTGGCGTCCGAACTCGGGCGTCATGCACTCTTTCAATCAGGAGATTTAACGTGGCAAACATGATTAGCGGCAGCGGGGGTGCCGATATCCTCAAGGGTTCCGGAACCAAGGACGTCATCGCCGGCGGCACGGGCGATGATCAGCTCTGGGGCGGCCGCGGCAAGGACTGGCTTTATGGCGGCGATGGCAACGACGTGCTCAAGGGCGGCGGCGGCCAGGATTCGCTCACCGGCGGCGCCGGCGCGGACCAGTTCGTGTTCCGCTCTGCCGAAGGCTGGGCACCGCTCGCCTACAACGGCCCGGGCGCGCCGCAAACCGATGTGTACCAGTGGGTGATCGTCACCGATCTCACCTTCAATGACGGTGACAACGTGCGCATCACGGGCTTCGACAATGTCTTTGCCACTCTCGGCATGTCGAAGGGCGGCTCCTACTTCATCGACGACCAGGGCGACGTCAACCGCATGGCCGCCTTCCTCAAGGCCAACCCCTCGCAGGGGAGCTACAAGGAAACCTTCGGCACCGACAAGGACGGCACCACCTTCCTGCTCAACGACGGCATGGGTCATACCCAGGTGCTCCAGTTGCTGGGCATCCACCCGGATGCAGTCGTGATCTGATCACGCCGGGCGAAGACCTCGCCGAATTGCGGGCAAGCGCCGGGGGTCACCTCTCGCTTGCCCGCCCCTCGGTTCCGTGTCACTCGCCATCATGGCAGTGGCGTCACACCGCCACAGCGGCTAGTCTCTCTGCTCAGTGAGCCCAAGGGAGATATGCCATGAGCCTTTTTGACCAGATCCTCGGCCAGATCAGCAGCAACGTCGATGTGAAGAACCTCGCAGCCAAGGTCGGCATCGATCCCTCCATGGTCGAAAGCGCGATCGCCGGCCTTGCCGCCGGTCACGCCGCGCCGACCGACACGGTCGAGACCGCCGCCGCCAACACCGGCATCGATGCGGGCATCCTCCAGCAGATCGTCGGCCACATCGGCGGCGAAGGCTCGCTCGCCAGCTTCGCCACCATGCTCACCCAGCACCCGGAGGCCGCCAAGCTTGTCGGCGGTGTCCTCGGTCAGGCTGGCGGTGAAAGCCCGCTTGGCGATATCGGCGGCCTCGCGTCCGGGCTGTTCAAGTCCTGATCCTCCTGCCGTGACCGACGCGGCCCTGTCCCTCGCCATGCTCACCGCGTTCGCGCTCCTGGCGGGCGCGGTGTTCCTGTGGCGCCGGGGCGAACGCCAGCGCCCCGCGCTCATGGCGATACTCGCCGCTGTGATGATCACCAATGTCGTGATCTGGTCGCTGCCGACCAGAGACGGCCAGACCCTTGCGACCACACCCAACCCCTGACCCCTCCATTTTCACGATCCGGAAATGGGGGGGCAGCGCGAAGGGCTGACGGAGGGGTAAAGGTCCCAAGACACCAAGGTAGCCCCTCATGACCAACCACATCGCCGGCAAATCCATCGTCATCACTGGCGCCGGCGGCGGCTTCGGCCGCCTCGTCGCGCAAAAGGCGGCCGCGCTTGGCGGGAAAGTCACCTGCGGCGACATCGACCTCGCCGCCGCACTGGCCACCGTGGACGCCGTCACCAGCGCCGGCGGCACCGCGCAGGCGGTCGAGACCGACGTGCGCGACCTCTCCGCCGTGAAAGCCCTCGTCGCCCAGGCGCTCGAGGCCTACGGCGCGATCGACGTGATGATGAACAACGCCGGCATCATGCCGCTCGCGTTCTTCTCCGATCACGAAGCCGCCTACGATGCGTGGGAACGCTGCATCGATATCAACATCAAGGGCGTGCTCAACGGCATGGTCGCCGCCTATGATCCGATGATCGCCGCCGGGCGCGGCCAGATCGTCAACCTCTCCTCGATCTACGGCAACTTCCCGGTGATCGGTGCCGCCGTCTATGGCGCTTCCAAATCCGCCGTGAACTTCCTTTCGGAATCGCTGCGCGTCGAAAGCCGCGGCAAGATCAAGGTGACCACGGTCAAGCCGACGGGCGTCCCCACCACCGGCCTTTCCGGCACCGTGATCAACCCCGCCGCCGGGGTGGGTATCGTGGCGCACAACATGCCCGATTTCATGGACATGGTCGGCCAGATGGGCGCTGGAACCTTCCCGGCAGAACGCCTCAGTCCCGATTCCATCGACTACGCCAGCCTGGCTCCCGACCATATCGCCGACGCGATCATCCACGCCATCAACCAACCCTGGGGCGTCTCGATCTCCGAAGTCACCGTGCGGGCAGCGGGAGATCATTTCGTGCTGTAACCACCCACCCGCGCCTTCCGCATAGACGGCGGGCGCGAGTTGCTCGGCCTGGCAAAGAGAACCGCATCCGGTCATTTGAGAAGCCACGCCGCCGGCAACAATCCGCCTAACGAATTGCGCAGTGGCCTCACGAACCCCAGAGGTTCACCTTCCCCTGATGGGTGACCGGCAAGAAACGGTATGCCCAATAACAATAAAAACTGGGGAGAGGTCAGATGAAGGGATTGGCGAGCGCCAATTTGGCGAAACTATTCAAGCTTTTGATGATCGGCGGTGCGTTCCTGCCTGCAGCCGCACTGGCGCAGGCGCAAACGTCCGGCACGGAGACCGCCACCGCCAGCGCGGGCGACACCGGAACGATCCAGGACATCGTCGTCACCGCCCGCTTCCGCAACGAGAAGCTGCAGGACACCCCGCTTTCGGTCAGCGCGCTCAATTCCAACATCATCCAGAACTCGGTGCTGATCGACGTCCAGAACATCCAGAAGTTCCTGCCCAACGTGCAACTCGCGCGCATTTCTTTCGCCGGAAACGCGCTTTCCGCCTCGATCCGCGGCGTCAGCTTCGCCGATCTCGAAAAGACCTTCGATCCCGCCATCGGCATTTCGATCGACGGCGTGTTCCTTGGCACCAACACCGGCGCCAACGTCGATTTCTTCGATCTGGAATCCGTCGAAGTGCTGCGCGGGCCGCAGGGCACGCTCTATGGCCGCAACACCATCGGCGGCACCATCAGCATGCGCCGCACAAAGCCCACCGGCGAACTCGGGGCGACGGTCCACGGCCGGTACGGCAGCTACGGCACTTATGACCTCGATGCCGTGATCAACCTGCCCAAGATCGGCGATGTCGCCTCGATCAAGCTCTTCGGCCTCCTGCGCAAGAGCGACAGCTTCACGCGCAACCGCTATACCGGTGAGCGCGAAAAGGGCCGCGATTTCTGGAACATCGGCGGCTCGATGCTGCTCGATCTTGGCCCAGATACCACCGCGCTGCTTTCGGTCGATTACCAGAAGGACCGCTCCGGTTATCCCTCCACGGTCAATCTCACCCAGGCCAGCGGCCTCCCGTTCGGCTTGGGGGGCAACATTTGCGATTTCACCCAGACGATCTTTGCGGCGGTTCCGCCGCTCAAGGAACTCGGCTGCGCCTCTGAGGGCTACCTGAAGCAGGCCAAGGAAAACTACACCCTTGCCAACACCTCGCTGCCCTTCCGCAGCTTCATCGACGGGGTCAACGCCAGCCTCGAAGTCAACGCCAAGCTCGGCAACTTCAAGCTCACCGCGATCACCGGCTATCGCGACACCAACGATTCGCTGCTCGAGGAAAACACCGGCACCCCGCCGATTCCGGTCGCACCGGGCGTCGCCCTGCCGCTGTTCGTTGCAGCCCGCGATCAGTCCTACAAGCAGTTCAGCCAGGAAGTGCGCGTCAGCGGCAACCTGACCGACAATATCGATCTCGTTGCCGGTGCCTATTACCTGCACACCGATTACGCCATCAAACCCTTCCCCTACAACGGCGCGCGCGCCGCGCAGGCCTATATCCTCAACGGGCCGGTGCAGAACTTTACCGCGGGGCAAAAGCTTGATTCCATCGCGGTCTTTGCCGAATCGATCTTCAAGCTTGGCCACAACGTCCGCCTCACCGTCGGCGGGCGCTACACCTGGGAAACCAAGGACTTCAACATCGCCTTCACTGTGCCGGGCAAGTTCTCGGCCGGCGCCAAGAAGACCTTCAGCGATCCCACCGGCCGCGTGATCCTCGATTGGAAGCCCAATCCTGACACGATGCTCTACGCCAGCTGGTCGCGCGGCTTCCGCTCTGGCGGGTTCAACGGCCGGGCCACCTCGGCCACCTCGATCGGACCCTACAACCCCGAACGCGTCGACAGCTACGAAGCCGGCATCAAGAGCGATCTGATGGGCGGCAAGCTGCGCATCAATCCCACCGCGTTCTGGGTGAACTACGCCAACAAGCAGGAAGACATCATCCGCGCCGCCGGGGCCGGCACCGAAACCATCGTCGAGAACGCGTCGTCGGCCCGCATCTGGGGCCTCGAGCTTGAAGTTCAGGCCCGCCCCACGCCCGATCTCACGCTGCGCGCCTCGGGCGGCTACCTCAACGGCAAGTACAAGTCGTTCCTCATCCCGGATCTTGCCAACCCCGGCAAGTTCCTCGACGTCGCCGCCCAGCGCAACTTCCGCCGCGCGCCCAAGGTCTCGTTCAACGCGGGGGTCGACTACGGGGTGCAGGTCAGCACCGCAGACCGCGTGACCTTGACCCTGGACTACGCTTTCATCGATGACCTCACCACCTCGCCGCTCGCCGACACCACCGGCGCCCGGCGCGATGTGATCCCTGCCTACGGCACCCTCGATGCTAGCGTCGCCCTCCTCCACGAAGGCTCCGCGATCAAGAACCTGCGTATCGCCGCCTATGCCCGCGACCTCCTCAACAAGGGCGGCCGCCTCTCCAACGTGCTCGACGCGGGGCTGTTCTACTTCGGCGTCGTCGCGCCGCGCCAGCAGTTCGGCGTCGAAGCGACGATCAAGTTCTGATCGGACGCCCCGTAAAGGCCCTCTCCCCAACAGGGGGGAGGGCCCGCGAGAGGGCAGTCAGACACCGCGTTGGCGGTTGAAAAGTAGCCTCCGGCGGGCAAGGGCCACAACCCTTGCATCCCCGAATATGGCGAATTGAGGGTGACACAGGGTTACACCGTGTCACCCTCAAATTTCGTTCTAAAATTATGATAATCAACGATAAACATGGCGATGGGCGACAGGTGACACACCTCGCCGCACGGTTTTCCAGACCCGACTGACAATGACAATGAGCTCGGCCCGAAAGCTTGTGCGGGCTTATGTCAGATCAGCGCGATGTAGGAAAATGGTGGTATGCTAGTGCGGGATTGGCTTCGGGGGGGGGGCACCTGTTCCGGTGATTCCAGTTCGCATGTTTGGTTCGCACCGATGGCAGCACCCGGATATGGGGCGCTTGGGTTCCGGGGAGAGTGCTTCAACATGGACGGCCAATTTGATTTTGTGATCGTGGGCGGCGGGTCTGCAGGGTGCGCGCTGGCCAATCGGTTGTCGGCCGATGCAGGCACGCGCGTGGCGCTGCTTGAGGCCGGTGGTAATGACAAGAATATGTTGATCCAGATGCCGGGCGGCATCGCCGAAATTATCCCGCCGGACAAGGACAGCCCGTTTGACTGGAGTTTCTGGACCGAGCCGCAGACCCACCTCGGCAATCGCAAGCTCTATTGGCCGCGCGGGCGCGCGCTGGGCGGATCGTCCTCGATCAATGGCATGGTGTATATTCGCGGCCATGCCAGCGATTACAATCGCTGGGCGCAGCTCGGCCTGACCGGCTGGGGCTGGGGTGATGTTCTGCCCTATTTCCGCAAGGCCGAAGACAGCGAGCGCGGTGCGGACGATTTTCACGGCAGCGGCGGCCCCTTGCACACCAGCCGCAAGGGCGCGCTGCCAAGCGTGCTCAACGAAGCCTTCGTGCAAGCTGCTGTGCAAGCCGGATATGCCCGCACCGATGATTTCAATGGCCCGCAATTCGAAGGGGTGGGCCAGTATGATGCCACGATCAAGGATGGCGAACGTTTCTCCGCAGCCAAGGCCTATCTGACCGAGGCGGTGCGCAAACGCCCCAATCTCACCATCCTGACAGGGGTGCAGGTGGAACGTGTGCTGTTTGAAGGCAAGCGTGCGACAGGGGTGGCCTATCGGCAGAACAACACCTCGTTCAGCGCCAATGGCCGTGAGGTCATTCTGTGCGGCGGCGCGGTCAACAGCCCGCAGCTGCTGATGCTGTCCGGCATCGGGCCGGCGGCGCATCTGCAAGGCTTCGGCGTGCCGGTGGTGGCCGAAAGCCCGGATGTCGGCGGCAATCTTCAGGATCACCTCGATGTGATGGTGCAATGGCATTGCAGCCAGCCGATCACGCTGAACAGCAACAGCAGGATGATCAACAAATTGATGGCGCTGGGCAAATGGGTGTTTCTACGCTCCGGCAACGGCGCGCATATGCCCACGCCTATGGGCGCGTTCCTTTCAACCCGCGAAGGTCTTGCCGCGCCCGATATCCAGATGCATTTCATGCCGGTGCTGGGCAATGCGCATGGCCGCAGCGGGCTTGCGAGCCGCCATGGGTATCAGCTCCACGTCTGCCAGCTGCGCCCCGAAAGCCGCGGCACAATCCGCCTGAAATCACCCGATCCGCTGGTGCACCCGGCGATCGACCCGAATTATCTGAGCGCGCCCGAAGATGTCGAAACGCTGCTCAGCGGGGTTGAAATGGCCCGGCGCATCGGCGGCCAGCCCGCGTTTGCTGCGTTCAATGATGGCGAAGCCTGGCCGGGCCCGCAAGTGACCGACCGCGCCGCCTTGCTGGAGAAAATGCGGGGCTGGGCGGAAACCATTTATCACCCGGTAGGCACCTGCCGCATGGGGATCGACGACCTGGCAGTGGTCGATGGCGCGCTGCGGGTAAACGGTGTGGAAGGGCTGCGGGTTGTCGATGCCAGCGTGATGCCGTGTCTGGTTTCGGGCAATACCAACGCGCCGACGATCATGATTGCCGAAAAGGCCGCTGACATGATCGTGGCCCGTAACCGGGCCTGAGATCGGGAGGCTTGGGACGGCGGATTGGAGTTTCGGGGGCACCCCTGCCCAAAACGGGAGTGGCCGCAGCCACGCGCCCTGCCCATGGTCGCGCATCGCAACACGCATAGAAGGAACGCGCAATGGATCTCGGGCTCAAGGACAGGAAGGCCATTCTCGTCGGCGCCAATGGCGGCATCGGGCGCCAGGTGGCGCTCGCACTCGCGGCTGAGGGCTGCCACGTTGCGGTCTGCGGCCGCACGCAGGCCAAGGTCGACAAGATCGTCGGCGAGCTCGCACCGAGCGGGGTCACGGTCTATGCCGAAGCGCTCAATGTCACCGATGCCGAGGCGGTTCCGGCCTTCGTCGACAAGGCGGCCGAAGCGCTCGGCGGGTGCGATATCTTCATCAGCTTCACCTCGGCCAATCTGGGTGAGGACAGCGATGCCGGCTGGGATGCGGTGATGCAGGCCGATATCCTGCCTATGCGGCGCGGCGTCGCGGCGGCGAAGCCTTATCTGCTCAAGTCCGATGCCGGTTCGATCATCTGCATGAGCTCGACCGGCGCGGTCGAGGAATTCATGGGCGTGCAGCCCTACAATGCGCTGAAAGCAGCGGTCATGGTCTATTCGTCAGACCTGTCGCAGGCGCTCGCGCCGCAGGGCGTGCGCGTCAACTGCATCACCCCCGGTCCGATCATGACCGAGGACGGCCCCTGGACTTACATCAAGAACAACATGACGCCCTTCTACGAAAGCACCCTCGCCAAGATTCCGATCGGCCGGATGGCCACGGGTGAGGAACTGGCGCGGGCGATCGTGTTCGTTGCGTCCCCTGCCTGCATGGCGATGACGGGCGCGAACATTGTTGTTGATGGCGGCTATACGAAGCGGGTGCAGTTCTGAGCTGAGAGTGCCCCTCTCCCAACCCTCTCCCCTGAAGGGGAGAGGGTTTGGATTATTTGATCGGGCAATCCGGCGAGAGGCGCATGTCCAGATAGGTGTCCACCGCGCGCATCATTTCGTCGAGTTCGTTCTCGAAGAAGTGGTTGGCGCGGGGCACTTCGTCGTGGTGGATGGTGATGTGCTTCTGCGTGCGCAGCTTGTCGACGAGCTTCTGCACCGCGTTCGGCGTCACCACCGTATCGGCCGCGCCTTGCACGATGATGCCCGAGGCGGGGCAGGGGGCGAGGAAGCTGAAGTCGTACATGTTGGCCGGCGGGGCGACCGAGATGAAGCCGCGGATTTCCGGGCGGCGCATCAGGAGCTGCATGCCGATGAGGGCGCCGAAGGAGTAGCCGGCGATCCAGGTCGTGCTGGCTTCGGGGTGGATCGACTGCACCCAGTCGAGCGCCGCAGCTGCGTCGGACAATTCGCCGATGCCGTTGTCGAATGAGCCTTGGCTGCGGCCCACGCCGCGGAAATTGAAGCGCAGGGTGGCGAAGCCGCGCGCGACGAATGTCTTGTACATCGCCTGCGTGATGCGGTCATTCATCGTGCCGCCCGCCTGCGGGTGCGGGTGCAGGATCATGGCGACGGGTGCGCGCGGGCGTGAAGCGGGCTGGAAACGGCCTTCGAGGCGACCGTCGGGACCGGGGAAGATGACTGCTGGCATCGGGTATCCTGCTATGCCGGCCGAGGGCGAGGCGGCAGCCTCGTAAAAGCCGGGGCTGGGAAAAGGGAATGGTCGCTATATAGAAACGGTTGCCCCAAAAGCAATCATTCCCGCCAGAGTGCCCCGATGTCCGCGATTTACCTCGATCATGCCGCCACCACGCCGCTGCTTCCTGCGGCGCGCGAGGCCATGCTCGAAGGCTTTGCGCGCTGGGCGAACCCTTCCAGCCCCCACGCACCTGGCCGCGCTGCTCGCGCTGCGCTGGAAGAGGCACGCGCCCGCGTGAAGGCCGCGCTGGGGTGGCGGGGTGAGGTGATCTTCACCTCGGGCGCGAGCGAGGCGCTGGCCCTTGCGATCACCCGCAGCGCGGCGCCCTTGGCGGCGGTTTCTGCAGTGGAGCATGAGGCTGTGCTGCGCTGGGCAGGGGATGCGCTGCGCCTGGCCGTAGACAGCGCGGGCCGCGTTCTGCTCGATGCAGCGTTGGGTGGCCTCTTTGCCGTGCAGCATGTGAACAACGAAACCGGCTTGATCCAGCCGCTCGACGAGATCGCCACCGCAGTGCGCGAGGGGGGCGGTGTGCTTCTCGCCGATTGCGCCCAGTCTGCGGGCAAGATCGCGCTTCCCGATGCCGATCTGATCGCCATTTCCGCCCACAAGTTCGGCGGCCCCATCGGCACTGGCGCGCTGCTGGTGCGCGATTGGGCCTTGCTCCGGCCCACCGGCGGGCAGGAGCGCGGCTATCGCGGGGGCACCGAAAACCTCCCCGGCGCGGTGGCCATGGCGGCGGCGCTCGAAGCCGGGCGCGACTGGCTGGTGATGGCGGCCCGTCTGCGGGCAGCGCTCGACGCAGGCATCATCGCGGCGGGCGGTGAAGTCGTCGCGGCAGAGGCTTCGCGCCTCGCCACGATCGCCGGATACCGCATGCCCGGCCGCTCTGCCAATGCGCAGCTGATCCGCTTCGACGGCATGGGATTCGCCGTCTCGGCGGGAAGCGCCTGTTCCTCCGGCTCGCTCAAGGCCAGCCCGGTGCTTACCGCGATGGGCCATCCCCATGCGGGAGAGGTGATCCGGGTTTCGATCGGGCGCGAAACCACGCAGTACGAGATCGACGCATTCCTTGCCGCGTGGCGGGAGATCGGGGGATGATCTACCTCGATTATCAGGCCACCACGCCGCTGGCGCCCGAGGCGCGCGAGGCCATGCTGCGCTGGCTGGGGGACGACGGCTTCGCCAATCCGCACAGCCCGCACCGACCGGGGCGGGCAGCTGCGGCGGCGATGGAAGTGGCGCGTGAGCAGGTGGCGGCGCTGCTGCCCCCCGGCGGCCGCGTGATCTTCACCTCGGGCGCGACGGAGGCGCTCAATCTCGCGATCCTCGGCTGCGGGGTGAAGCGCATAGCCGTCTCTGCCATCGAGCACGCCGCCGTGCTGGATACCGCGCGCTTTGCCGATCCCGCCTGCGCGGTGCTGCCGGTGAGCGGTGCCGGGCTGGTGGACGCAGGCACGCCGATCCCCGAGGGCACCGGTCTCGTTGCCGTCATGCAGGTCAACAACGAGATCGGCACGGTCCAGCCGGTCGAGGCGCTGACCGATGCCGCCCATGCGGCTGGCGCGCTGTTTCTATGCGATGTGGTGCAGGCCGCGGGCAAGCTCCCCCCGCCCGCCAATGCCGATATGATCGCCATTTCCGCGCACAAGCTCCACGGCCCCAAGGGCATCGGTGCACTGTGGGTGCGTGACGGCCTGAGCCTTGCGCCGCTGATTCACGGCGGCGGGCAGGAGCAGGGCTTGCGCTCCGGCACACTCAGCCCCGCGCTTTGCGCCGGTTTCGGCGCCGCCGCCGCGCTGTGCATAAAGCTGCGGGAAACGGACGCACAGCATGTGAAAAGCCTGTGGACCCTTGCCCGCAGCCTCTTCCCCGGCTGGACGCTCAACGGCGACGCCGACCAGCGCTGGCGCGGCAATCTCAACATCCGGCGCGAGGGGCTGGATGTCGCGCGGTTGATGTCCGATTGCCGCAATATCGCCTTTTCGGCGGGCTCCGCCTGCGCCAGCGGCTCGGGCCGGCCCAGCCATGTCTTGCGCGCGCTCGGACTTTCGGACAGGGAAGCGAAAACCGCGATCCGGCTTGGCTTCGGACGCTATACGAGGGCAGAGGAGCTTGAACGGGCGGCCGCGGCGATAAGCGTCGCGGCTGATGGAGCGTTATAGCCATGGTCAGGATCACCTTCGTTACCGCGCGGGACCAGCGCATCACGGCTGAAGCCGCCCCCGGGACGCGTCTGCTGGAAGTGGGGCAGAATGCCGGCATGCCGCTGGAAGGCACGTGCGAGGGGCAGATGGCCTGTTCCACCTGCCATGTGATTGTCGCGGCGGACTGGTTCGACAAGCTCGCCCCCGCCAGCGAGGACGAGGAGGACATGCTCGATCTCGCGGCCGGCGTCACCCGCACCAGCCGCCTCTCGTGCCAGATCGTGCTCACCGAAGCGCTCGACGGGCTGGAGGTGCGCGTGCCGGAGGAAGCGCGGGACATGCAGGGGCGCTAGCGCCAAAAACCCCTTGCGGCCTCGGGCCCATTCCGCGATGCCCTGCGCATCCGCCCGGAGCCGCGACAATGATCCCCGCGACACTACCCCAGCCCCGAAGCCTTGGCGCCTGCGCGGCTCTTGTGCTGGCGCTGCTTGCCCAGCCGCTCGCCGCCCAGCCCGCGCCGGAAACGGCGGCGCAAGCCCAGCCAGCCGAAATGCAGCTCGACCTTCACCGCCAGCTCGATATCAGCGCCCTGCGCGCCGCCACGGTACCTTATGGCCAGGCCGGGCGCTGGTCGGTGCGCATCGATCAGGTCGCGGGCTACGGCTGCTTCATGGCCGCGCAGTATGACAACGCGCTCGGCATCCGCTTCCAGTTCAGCCCCGCCGAGGGTGCCACGGTGATCTATGCCGGCAGCACCAACTGGCGCTCGATCAGGGAAGGCGACCGCAAGGACATGAGCCTTTCGTTCGAAGGCCGCGATACCTGGTCGGGCGCAGCGCTCGGCATGGATGTGGAAGGCATGCACTGGCTGACCTTCAAGGCCAAGGGCACCGGCATCTTCGACGAAATGCAGGCGGCCCGCTGGTTCGCGCTCAAGATCGACACGCTCGAACTCGGCGTCTACGAAACCGGCGAGATCACCCGCGCCGTCGCCCTGCTGCGCCAGTGCCAGACGGTGGCCGACAAGGCGGTCGATCCCTTTGCCGCCAAACCTCCCGCGCAGGGACAATAAGCTAAACGGTGCGCGCCATCCGGCGCAGCGCCTGCGGTGGCTGACCAAAGGCGCGCAAAAACGCGCGGCGCATCCGCTCGGGGTCGTGAAAGCCAAGGCCTGCCGCGATCTGCTCGATCGGCGCCGGGCTGTTCTCCACCCTTTCGCGCGCCATCTCGAGCCGCAGCCGCTCGACCGCCTTGGCCGGGCTCATGCCCATGTCGCGGGCAAACGCGCGCGAGAAATTGCGCGGGCTCATCGACGCTTCGGCGGCCAGCACCTCCACCGTCAGTCGCTCGCCGAGATGCGCGCGGATCCAGTCGAGCAGGCCGGCAAACGGCCCAGGCTCGCCGCCCAGTTGGGACAGCGCCGAAAACTGTGATTGCCCGCCCGGGCGGCGAAAATAGACCACCATTTCCTGCGCTGCTGCGCGGGCGGGCTCCTCACCCAGATCCTCGGCAATCAGCGCGAGCGCGAGATCAATCCCCGCCGTGATCCCGGCCGAGGTCCAGACCGGGCCATCGCGCACGTGAATGCGGTCCGGCTCGACGATCACCCTGGGAAACAACCGGGCAAGCTGCGCCGCGCGGCGCCAGTGGGTCGTGGCGCGCCGCCCGTCGAGCATGCCAGCACCCGCCAACACCAGCGCGCCCGAACAGACGCTGCACAGCCGCCGCATCGCAGGGGCGACCGCGCGTATATAGGCCAGCGTCGCCTCGTCGCGCATCGCCTGCCGGCTGCCGTCGCCGCCGACGACCATCAACGTGTCGAGCGACCTTGCGTCCGCAGCCGCGTTCGCCGCCACCGTTTCCAGCATCACGCCAGCAGAACTGCGTACCGGCCCGCCCGCGGCCGAGAGCAGCTTGAGCGGATAAGGGGACTGCGCCAACCGCCCGGCCACCTCGAAGCTGGTGATCGGACCGCAGGCATCGAGCAGCTGGAAATCATCGAAGAGATAAAGGCCGATTGTGCGGGGCATGGCTTGAAATGAGGGATCATTGTCATTTCGTCAATCGCGGTCATGCGCGATCAAGGCGTTGTCCGCATCACAGGAGCCCGCAATGACCCAGCCGCCTTTCCGCATTGTCTTTGCCGTCTATACCGGCATGACCCAGCTTGATTTCACCGGACCGCACCAGTTCCTCTCGCGCTTGCCCGGCGGCGAGACGCTGGTGGCGAGCCGCGATGGGGGCGATATCGCGACCGAAGGCCTGGTGTTCGGCGGCACGCACCGCCTCGCCGATATCGCCGCCTGCGATCTGATCTGCGTGCCCGGCGGCTTTCCCGCCACCGCGATGGCGCTTGATGAAGCCTTCATCGGCGAAGTGCGCCGCCTTGCGCTTGGGGCGCGCTATGTCACTTCGGTCTGCACGGGGTCGCTGATTCTCGGTGCCGCCGGGCTCCTTCAGGGCAAGCGCGCCGCCTGCCACTGGGCATGGCGCCACCTGCTTCCGCTTTTTGGTGCCGTGCCCGATGCGGGCCGGGTGGTGCGCGATGGCAACGTGATCACTGGCGGCGGCGTGACTGCCGGGATCGACTTCGCGCTCACCGTCCTTGCCGAACTGGGTGGGCCCGATCTGGCCCAGACGCTTCAGCTTGGTCTGGAATATGCCCCAGCGCCCCCATTCAATGCCGGAACGCCCGAAACCGCGCCGGCCGCGATCCTCGCCGGCTATAACGGTCGCTTCGCCCAGATCATGCCGGCCATCGAAGCCGAAGCCCGCAAGGCTGGTGAGCGGTTGCCGGGCTGAAACGTGCACCCCGCGCAGTGGCTGGTCTGCAGGCGAGTCAATCGCAGTAGCGCGCAAATGAAGCGTAACTTGCGGTTTCCACTCTTGTCGTCCGAATACTTTGACGTACAAGATAGTGCCAAGAGATTCGTAGTGCTGCTGGGAGGAAATTTATGCCGATTAGCGGAAGCGGCTGGGAAATCCTGATCGAGCGACACGCCGTTCAGCGCCGCAGCTCGGATGGCAAGCCGCGTACGGTGGGTCGTTATCAGGTCTTCAACAACGGCGTGGCCGTGCATGATCTGTCGGGAACGACTGCCGAATCCGGTGGTCTGGGTTCCAATCAGACGAAGGGGCGGCGGATCGCGCAAGGAGTCTATCCGCTCGCCACGCAGGACGGCACCAATTACTGCACCATCGGCTACACTTCCAACACCAACCACGCGGCAATTCGCCGGCCCGGCATCGAGCTGCGCAATACCGGCGGGCGCACCGAAATTCTGATCCATCCCGGCATCGGTTTCCTCTCCTCGATCGGGTGCATCAATCTCTGCAAGATCCTGCCCGATGCGTCCGAGCCGATCTCCTTCGGCGGCAGCCGGCTGCGCGTGATCGCGGTAATCGACAATATGCGCGCGTTTCTCGGGGGCGATTTCCCGGCCTCAAACGGCCATGCAATTCCGCGCGCCTTTGCCGTGATCGAAGGGGAGCCCTGAGCCCACAGTCCCGCTTACTCTCGCGGGCCGGGGCCCATGCGCAAATGATCGGGGTAAACTCGCGGGGGCCCCTGTTCCCCTGAGGGCGCCGGGGTTGCTATGGCCATTCAAGCCATGACCAAGACCGTAACCCCGGACGAGCCCGATCCCTTCGACGCCATCGTCGATGCGCCCTTCGATGCCGCGCTGTCGGAGCGCTATCTCGTCTATGCGCTCTCCACGATTACCGCGCGCTCGCTGCCCGATCTGCGCGACGGGCTGAAGCCGGTGCACCGGCGGCTGCTCTGGGCGATGCAGCAGCTCAAGCTCGATCCTACCGGCGCATTCAAGAAGTCCGCGCGCGTCGTCGGCGATGTCATCGGCAAATATCACCCGCATGGCGATGCCTCGGTCTATGATGCGATGGTCCGTCTCGCGCAGGATTTTGCGCTGCGCTACCCGCTGGTCGAGGGGCAGGGCAATTTCGGCAATATCGACGGGGATAACGCCGCTGCCTACCGCTACACCGAAGCGCGGCTGACGCGCACGGCGATGCGGCTGATGGCGGGGCTCGAGGAAGGCACCGTCACCTTCCACCCCACCTACAACGGCGAGGAGGAAGAGCCGGAAATCTTCCCCGGCCTCTTCCCCAATCTCCTCGCCAACGGTTCCAGCGGCATTGCCGTGGGCATGGCGACCAATATCCCGAGCCACAATGTGGCCGAGATCGTCGATGCGACGCTCATGCTGATCGACAATCCGGCGGCCACCCATGCCGAGTTGATGGACGTGTTCCACGGCCCCGATTTCCCGACCGGCGGCCTCGTGGTTGATAGCAAGGCCGCGATCAGCGCTGCCTATGAAAGCGGCAAGGGCGCGATCCGGGTGCGCGGCCGCTTCTCCACCGGGCGGCTGGACGATGGCACGTGGGAAGATACCGGCATCGAGAAGCTCGGCGGCGGCCAGTGGCAGCTCGTGCTCTCCGAAATCCCCTACCAGGTGCAGAAGGGCAAGCTGATCGAGCAGATCGCCGCGTTGATTGCGGACAAGAAGCTGCCGATCCTGGAGGACGTTCGCGACGAAAGCGATTCGGCGATCCGCATCGTGCTCGTGCCCAAGAGCCGCAATGTCGATCCCGATCTGCTCAAGGAATCGCTGTTCCGCCTGACTGATCTGGAAGTGCGCTTCGGGCTCAACCTCAATGTGCTCGATGCGCGGCGCACTCCCGGCGTGCTCGGGCTCAAGCTCCTGCTGCAGGAATGGGTGATCGCCCAGATCGACATCCTGCTGCGCCGTTCGCGCCACCGGCTCGAGAAGATCCTGAACCGGCTCGAGCTGCTGGGCGGCTACATCATCGCCTACCTCAATCTCGACCGGGTGATCGAGATCATCCGCACCGAGGACGAGCCCAAGCCGATCATGATGGCCGAGTTCGAGCTGACCGACCGGCAGGCCGAAGCGATCCTCAACATGCGGCTGCGGTCTTTGCGCAAGCTCGAGGAAATGGAGCTCAGGAAGGAGCGCGAGGGCCTGATCGCCGAGCAGACCGACCTGCAGGCCCTGCTTGATGATCCCAAGCTGCAGAAGAAGCGCCTCAAGGCTGATTTGAAGGCGCTGCGCAAGGAATACGCCGAGACCACCCCGCTCGGCGCGCGCCGCACTACGCTCGCCGAAGCCGCACCGACGCGCGAATTCAGCATGGACGCGATGATCGAGAAGGAGCCGGTCACCGTCATCCTCTCGCAGCGCGGCTGGATCCGCGCGGCCAAGGGCCACCTGCCGCTCGACAGCGATTTCAAGTTCAAGGAAGGCGATGGCCCCGCCTTTGCGCTCCACTGCCAGACGACCGACAAGCTGCTGTTCGCCATCGACAACGGCCGGTTCTACACATTGGGCGCCGACAAGCTCCCCGGCGCGCGCGGATTTGGCGAGCCGGTGCGCACGATGCTGGATATCGATCCCGATGCGCAGATCGTCGCGCTGCTGGTGCACAAGGCCAAGGGGCAGTTGCTGCTCGCCGCCGATACCGGGCGCGGCTTTGCGGCGGAGATGGACGAACTGCTGGCAGAAACGCGCAAGGGGCGCGGCGTCGTCTCGACCAAGCCGGGCGTCAAGCTTGCCATCGTGCGCGAGATCGCCGCCGAGCACGATCACGTCGCCGTGATCGGCGACAACCGCAAGCTCGTCGTCTTCCCGCTGAGCGAGGTGCCTGTGCTGGCGAAAGGGCAGGGCGTCACCCTCCAGCGCTACAAGGATGGTGGCCTCGCCGATGCGGTCACGCTCACTTTTGCGGATGGCCTTTCCTGGGCAATGGGCGGAGAAAGTGGGCGCACGCGCACCGAGAAGGACCTTCTGCCGTGGAAGGTCGCGCGCGGTGCGGCAGGGCGCTTGCCGCCCACCGGCTTTCCAAGGGACAACAAGTTCGCATGACAGGCACCAGACTTTCAGGCCGCATCGCGCTGATCACCGGCGCTTCCTCGGGCCTCGGCGCGCATTTCGCGCGGCTCTATGCGGGCGAGGGCGCTGCCGTGGTGATCGGCGCGCGGCGCGTGGAGCGCATTGCGGCGCTGGCGGATGAGATCAACGCGGGCGGCGGCAAGGCGCTCGCGTTGGCGCTCGATGTGAACGACGAAGCCTCGATCATCGCGGCGTTCGATGCGGCCGAAGCGCAGATCGGAGTGCCGGACGTGGTCGTCGCCAATGCCGGGATCGTGGTGCCGGGCCGCGCGATCGATGTGCCGGCCGAGGGTATCCGCAGCGTGGTTGAAACCAATTTCACCGGCGTCTACCTCACCGCCCGCGAAGGCGCGCGCCGCATGATCAAGGCGGGGTCGAAGCAGAGCGAGAAGGGCCGCGTCATCCTGATCGGCTCGATCACCTCGCACATGACCGGGCAGGGCGATGCCTCCTACGCCTCCACCAAGCTCGCGGTGCAGCACCTCGGCCGCCAATTCGCGCAGGAATGGGCGCGGCTGGGGATCAGCGTCAACACGATCCAGCCCGGCTACATCAGCACCGAAATCGCCGGTGACTGGTTCGACACCGAAGGCGGCAAGGCGCAGATCAACACCTGGCCCCGCCGCCGCCTGACCGACATCACCGCGCTGGACGAACCGATGGTGTTCTTTGCGAGCGATGCTGCGCGGCAGGTGACCGGCTCGCACATCACGGTGGATGACGGGCAGAGTTTGTAGGCGCTCTCCCCCAAGATAACTTCGTCATTGCGAGCGTAGCGAAGCAATCCAGAGCCTCACGCACATCCGCTCTGGATTGCTTCGCTGCGCTCGCAATGACGTAGAGGTTGGGGCGTATGCGGCGGCGAGGGCAGCCTCACCCCTTGGCAGGCAGCCCCGCCATAAAGTCCGCGCTCAGCACTTGCGGCAGCTTCTGCGCCGCCGCAGCCTTCGCCGGATACCACAGGTAAAGCGGCACGCCCGCCGCGCCCTGCTGCGAGAGGAAGCTGGTGATCTTGGGATCGCGCCGCGTCCAATCGCCCACCAGCACGACGACGCCGGCCTTGCGGAAGGCGTCGCGCGTGGTCTCGCGTTCGATGGCGGCGGCTTCGTTCACCTTGCAAGTCAGGCACCAGTCCGCCGTGAAGTAGGCGAACACCGGCTTGCCCGCTGCACGGGCTTCGGCAAGCGCTGCTTCGCTGAAGGGCTTGGCATCGAGCAGCCCGGCCTCGACCGCGCCGCCGGGACCAGCGGTCGCGAGGCGAGGGGCGGCCGCCAAGGCCAGTGCGGCGAGCACGACGCTGCCGGGCAGCGCCCAGCGTGCGGTACCCAGGCCCTGGCGCTGCGCCCGCCCTATGGCGATGAGCAGCGCTACCACGAGTACCGCGAGCGCAATCGCCGCTCCGGCATAAGCCGCGCCGCCGAGCCGCCATGACAGCCAGCCCAGCGCCAGCACGGTGAGGCCCATCGGCACCGCCATCGCATGGCGGAAGCGCACCATCCATGCACCGGGGCGCGGGATCATGCGCCGTAATGCAGGCACGAAGCCCAGCAGCAGGAACGGCAGCGCCAGCCCAAGGCCCAGCGCGGCAAACACCGCCATCGCCGCCCAGGCGGGCAGGATGAGCGCCGCACCAACGGCGGCGGCCATGAACGGACCAGTGCAGGGGGTTGCCACGAAGGCCGCAAGCAGGCCGGTGCCGAATGCGCCGATCCAGCCGCCCTTGGCCGCGCCGCCGCTACTTTCGATCGAAAGCCCCGGCAATTCATAAAGCCCGGCAAAGTTGGCGGTGATCGCCACGGCAAGCAGCAAGAGCAGCGCCACTACGCCCGGGTCCTGCAACTGGAACGCCCAGCCCACTTGCGTCCCCGCCGCGCGCAAGCCCAGCATTACTGCGCCGAGCCCCATGCAGGCCAGCATCACGCCCGCCGTATAGGCCAGGCCCTCGACATGCGCGTTGTGGCTCCCCGCGCGGGCCAGCGCCATGGCCTTGAGGCTGAGGATCGGGAACACGCACGGCATGACATTGAGGATCAGCCCGCCCGCCAGTGCGCCGAGAATTGCCAGCGCGAGCGTTGCGGCTGAGAAAGGCACGGGCGCATCGCCCTTGCCGAGCGGCGTGCCGCCCGTCGGCACCGTGCCCGGTGCAGCGGTGAAGGCAATGCCGCCCAGCGACTCGCCTTTGGGCCCCGTGCCCAGCGAGAGGACGCCGGACAGCGTCGCGGGCGGTTCAGGCGCGGGGAAGGCGGCCTTGGCGAGTTCGATCACCAGGGTATCGCCCACCCGGCTGAACGCCTGCGGCTTGGCATAGTCGGCCACGCCTTCGGACTGGATGAAGAAATGCGGCTCACCGATGGAGGCACCTGCCGGAAACGGCACCGCAACGTGCCAGCCGGTGGGCGAGGCGGCGAACGTGCCCTGCCGGTCAAGCGGTGCAGGCAGCGCGGCGCGCCACGCGTCGAAGCGCGGATCGGCGGGGCCGGCGCCAACCGTGACCGTGCCTTGCAGCGTGGCGCTTTCGGGCACGCAGATGCCTTCGGCGCAGGCGAGCCAATCGGCCTTGGCGCTGATCGGCAGGTTTGTGCCGGGCTTGGCATCCTTGGGCACCGTAAACGAAACGAGCACGGCATAGTCGTGCTCGTAGACATGGTTCATGAGCCCTTGCACCAGCAGCGTCTGCGGCACGGGGAACTGCAAGGCGCCGGTGCCCGCGCCCTGCGGCAGCGTCCATTCGAGCGTGACCGGCAGGCCCGCATCGCCCGGGTTCGACCAATAGCCGTGCCAGCTCTTTTCCGGCTGCATCAGCACCGCCAGCGTGACCGTCTCGCCAGGCTGCGCGGGCCGCTCCACCAGCAGCGAGGCACGGATATGTGCGGTTTGCGCGGCGGCGGGGAGGGCGCCCAGCGCGAGCCAGCACGCAAGGGCGATGGCAACGAATTTTCGCATGATCGACATGCACCCCATCTATCCCACAACACGGGGTTTGGCCACCGGCCCGCCCCGCAGGGCAACCCACGCGATGTCTTGGCCCCAAGCTTTGCGTATGCGTGCAGCCAGGCGCGTGCACCCTCTTGCGCCGGATGGCTGGCGGGGCCATCACGCACCCGGCCGGAACGCGGGGCAGGCGAGTCCGGTCCTGACACGTTCCGAGGAAGGTTACCCCATGGCGCTTCGCAAGTTCCGGTCCCTCCGCTGGGGCGCTGCCCTGCTCGCCGCCGCGATGGTGCTGCCGCAGGCGGGCGCCGCCCGCCCGCCGGCCAAGCCCGCCGCACCGGCTCCGGCGCCCGTCCAGCCGTCCAGCACCGCGCCCAAGCTGATTGTGGCCATTGCCGTCGATCAGTTCTCCGCCGATCTCTTCGCGCAGTACCGCCCGCACTTTACCGGCGGGCTTGCCCGGCTCGCTTCGGGCGCGGTCTTCCCGGCTGGCTATCAGAGCCACGCGGCGACCGAGACCTGCCCCGGCCATTCGACCATTCTCACCGGCATGCATCCCGCGCGCACCGGGATCATCGCCAATACCTGGATCGACCAGTCGGTCGCGCGGGCGAAGAAGGTGATCTATTGCGCCGAGGACGAGACCAAGGCCGCGGCGGACACGAGGGACTATGTCGCCTCGGTCGTGCATCTCCTCGTCCCCACGCTGGGTGATCGGCTCAAGGCGCTCTGGCCTGCCAGCCGCAATGTCGCCGTCTCGGGCAAGGATCGTGCGGCCCTGATGATGGGCGGCCATGCGATCGATCAGGTCTACTGGTGGAAGGGTTCCGGCTTCGCTTCGCTTGATGGCCGCACGCTGGCACCATCGGCGGTGAACGAGAACAAGGCGCTTGCCGATCGGCTCGCGGCGGGCGCCCCCGGTTTCGAGCTGCCTGTCTGGTGCGCGGGCAAGGACCGCGCCGTGCCCCTCCAACCGAACGGGAGCGCGGATGGACTCAGCAGTCTCGCTGCCGGGCTGACCGGCCCTGCCCGTGCCTTCACGGTGGGCACGGGGCGCTTTGCGCTGGGCGCAGGCGACAAGAACGGCTTCCGCGCCTCGCCGCGTCTCGACCGCGCAACGCTCGATCTGGCGACCGAACTGGTGGACGAGAACAAGCTGGGCAAGGGCACCGTGCCCGACGTGCTTTCGGTGAGCCTTTCAGCCACCGACTATGTCGGCCACGCCTACGGCACCGAAGGCGCGGAAATGTGCATCCAGATGCAGCAGCTCGATCTCGCGCTGGGAGATTTCTTTACCGCGCTGGACCAGCGCGGCATCGATTATGCCGTCGTGCTTACCGCTGACCATGGCGGCTTCGACTTGCCCGAACGGCTGGGTGAGCAGGCGCTGCCCGCCGCGCACCGGGTGAGCAAGGCACTGCTGCCCGAAGCCCTGAGCGCCGCAGTCGCGGCCAAGACCGGGCTCGATGCGAAGGGCCTTGTCCTGTCCGAGGGTGCATCGGGCGATATCTGGCTGCGCCGCGATCTCGCAGGGGCGGACAAGGCCCGCGCGCTGGAAGCGCTCAAGGCCGAACTGCTGGCCAATTCCGACGTGGCCGCCGCCTTCACTGCCGATGAACTCGCCGCCGCGCCCGTGCCTTCAGGCTCGCCCGAAACCTGGTCGCTGCTCGACCGCGCCCGCGCCTCGTTCCACCGCCCGCTATCGGGTGACGTGGTTCTTATGCTCAAGCGCGGGGTGGTTCCGATCGTCTCGCCCGCGCCCGGGATCGTTGCCACCCACGGCTCGCCATGGGACTATGACCGGCGCGTGCCGATCGTGTTCTGGCGCAAGGGCATGACGGGGTTCGAACAGCCCAGCCCGATCGAGACGGTGGATATCGCCCCCACGTTCGCCGCATTGGTGGGCTTGCCGGTGGCAGCCGGTACGTTCGACGGGCGCTGCCTCGATCTCGATGCCGGGCCGGGCACGACGTGTGGAGCTGCGAAGTGAGCGAGACGCTGAGCACCGATATCGTCATCCTCGGCGGCGGCCTTGTCGGCATGACGCTGGCCATCGGCCTCGCCAAGGCCGGCATCCCGAGTGTGGTGATCGACAATTCCGACCCCGCCGCGCAGACCGCCGAAGGCTTTGACGGCCGCGCATCGGCGATCTCGACCGCGAGCTGGAACCTCTACACCCACCTCGGCCTTGCTGCGGCGCTCGAACCGCTCGGCTGCCCGATCGGGTCCATCGCCGTGACCGACGGGATGAAGCCGGGGCGGATCGATTTCCAGCCCGGCCCCGCGGATGGCACCCTGGGCCGCATGTTTGCCAACCGGGATCTGCGCATCGCCATGTATGCGGCGGCGGCGCAGGAAAGCCTGATCACTTTCGTGCCCAATGCCCGCGTGGCGGAGCGCGAGCGCGGCGAGCATGGTGTCACCGTGACGCTTGCCGATGGCCGCATCGTCAAGGGCCGTCTGCTGGTCGGCGCCGAGGGCCGCGCCTCGCCGACCCGTGACGAGGCGGGCTTTACCCCGGCGCGCTGGAGCTACGGGCACCGCGCGATCATCGTCGGCCTCGCGCACGCAAAGTCGCACGGCAATGTCGCGTGGGAAATCTTCTATCCCGCCGGCCCCTTCGCGCTGCTGCCCCTGCTCGATGATGCGGATGGCAACCACCGCTCCGCGCTGGTGTGGACCGTGGGCGAGAAGGACGCGCCGGGTGTGCTCGCGCTGCCCGATGGCGCCTTCCGCAGCGCGGTGCAGGAGCGCATGGGCGAAGTGCTGGGCACGGTTCGGCTGATGGGGACGCGCTCCTCGTGGCCGCTCAATTTCCACCACACCGCGCGCATGGTGGACCAGCGCCTAGCGCTTGTCGGCGATGCCGCGCATGGCATGCATCCCATCGCGGGGCAGGGGCTCAACCTTGGCCTGCGGGATGTGGCGGCGCTTGTCGAGGTGCTGACTGAGGGCATGCGCCTTGGGCTTGATCCGGGTGATGCGCAGGTGCTCGCCCGCTACGAGCGCTGGCGCGCGTCCGATACGTTCATGGTTTCGGCGGCGACCGACGTGCTGACGCGCCTGTTCGGTGTGCCGGGGCGGATCCCCAGCGCGATCCGGCGGCTGGGCATGGCGGGCGTGCAGCGCCTGCCCGCGCTCAAGCGATTCTTCATGGATGAGGCGCGCGGCATGAGCGGCACTTTGCCGAGCCTGCTGCAGCCGGCCTGAAGCGGGGCTTCAGGCGGCTGGTTTGGTTACTGGAGACGCGCTCGCTGCGGGTGCGGCTGCGGAAGGGCTGGCCGAAGGCGCCGCTTCGGGCGCATCGCTTTTCACCACCGGCGGTGTCGGCGGGAATGAAAGCGCTGCGGTCTCCAGCTGGTCCAGCGCGTGTTCGACGCTTGCGAAATCACGCGCATGGGCGAGCCATTCGGTCGCCGCATCCTTGCCCGGCATGCGTTCGACTTCGGCAATCGCCACGTCGATCCGCCCGCCGGCCAGCGCCTCGCGTACTCGCAGCGCGCGGCTTTCGGCGGTGGGCGATGGGCTGTCGGCCGGGCGAATCACGAAGAGTTCGCTCATCTGGCGCGTGAACCAGTCCCAGCTGCCCTCGCTTTTTGCGCCGCCGATCAGCTCGGGACGCAGCTTTTCGAAGGTTTCGTTGAGCAGGGCGAGCGTGACCGGCTTCTGCGCAGCGGCAATCACATGATCGACCGCCGCTTGTTGCGTCGCGCCGAAGCGCACGCGCAGCTGGCTTTCGAGATAACCCAGCGGCTGCCCGCGCTCGATCGCGCGGCGTGCGGCAAAGGCGACGAGAAGCGCCTCGGCCTGCGTCGCCTGCCCGGCGGCGGCCATGGCCTGCTGGTTGAGCTCGGCGAGGCGCTGCTCGAGCGCGGAGACTTTGGCGGCAGCGGCAGTCAGCGCGGCATCGGTGGCGGCAAGGTTGGCGGTGGTCTGCGCGGCAGCCTGCGAAATCGTGGCCGATGGGGTGGGTTCGGGCAGCGAGGGCAGGCCGGAAATGTGCACTTCCAGCCAGCCCGTCCGCCAGCCGTACCAAGCCCCCCCGGCAAGCGCCGCGAGCACCAGAAGAACTGCCAGCGTAGCCCTGCCGCGCCCCGAGCGGGCGCGTTGCAGAGCCAGTGGCGAACCAAAGGTCATGTCCTGCATAGGATCATTTTTCAGTTGTCAGTGTCCTCTAGGTGACACTTTCTTGCACATTTGCGCGGCGAGTGCCAGCACTGCTTGGTCGGTACGTGTCTGTGCTATTTCAACATGTTGCCAGCCAGGCCCGGCCAGCTCAGCGATTCGCGGGGCGAGGCAGGCCAGCGAAATCCTGCCGCGTGGGGCGCCAAGCCGGGCCGATTCTGCGGCGAAATGCAGCGCCGCCTCGCCCGAGTGGAGCAGCACCACTGCCGGCTCTGCAAGCGCGGCGGCAAGCGCGGGCGGCATCGGCATCCCGGCTGCCGCATAGACCACCACATCGTCCACCTCGACCCCGTCCGCCAGCGCCAGCGGCACCCGTTTCTCGCCCGCCAGCCGAAGGTAGCGCCCCGGCGCCAGCGCCGAGGCCATGGGCTGCAATCCGCCCTCGCCGATGGCGGCCACCGCAAAACCTGCACCGCGCGCCGCCTCGGCCGTCACTGCACCCACGGCATGGACCGGCAGGCCTGTCAGCCGCGACAGCCCGTCACCGCCGAGGCGAAACACATTGGCGCTCCCCGCCAGCAGCGCGCGATAAGGGGCCGGATCGGGGGCCTCCCACGGCGCTGCGGCCATGTCGAACAGGGGAAAGGCCCGAGGATCGAGGCCCATGTCCCGCGCCGCCGCCACCGTCGCGGCATTGCCGGGTTCGGGGCGGATGACGATAACCGGGACCGGCGCCATCAGCTGCCGGTAAAGTGCCGGCGGATGCTTTCAGGCGCATCGCCCAGCAGGGTGCGGGCGAGCGCGGCGGGGCCATCCGCATCGTCGGCGGCAAAGGTCGCGCTTGCCTCGATCCGGTCCGCCCCGTCCGGGCTGAACAGCGCGGCGCGCAGGGTGAGCATATCGCCATCCGCGGTGGTGAGCAGGGCAATCGGGCTGTGGCACGTTCCGCCAAGCCCGCGCAGCAGGCCGCGCTCGGCATCGATGGCGGCATGGCTCGGCCGGTCGTCGATGGCGGCGAGCAGCGCGACGATATCGGCGCGGGCGGCCAGGCACTCCACCCCGATCGCGCCTTGTGCCGGGGCGGGCAGCCAGGTGTCCGATGGCAGCGGGCTGCCGATCCCGTTCTGCCCCAGCCGGTTGAGGCCCGCAGCGGCCAGCAAGGTCACATCGGCCTCGCCCGATTCGAGCTTGGCCAGTCGCGTCGCGACATTGCCGCGAAAGCCCACGACCGTCAGATCGGGCCGCGCGTGCAGCATCTGCGCAGCCCGGCGCGGTGCGCTGGTGCCCACGCGCGCGCCTGCGGGAATGGTTTCCAGGCTCTCGGCCCCCACCAGCACATCGCGCACATCCTCGCGCGGGAGCACTGCTGCGATCGTCAGAATGGCGGGCCGTTCGGTCTCCACGTCCTTCATCGAATGGACCGCGAAATCGATGCTGCCATCGGCCAGCCAGGCATCGAGTTCCTTGGTCCACAAGGCCTTCCCGCCGATCTCGGCGAGCGGGCGATCGAGCACCTGATCTCCGCTCGCGACAACCGAGACCAACTCGATTGCGGCCTCCTCCCAGCCATGCGCCGCGCAGAGCCGCGCGCGGGTTTCTTCGGCTTGCGCCATGGCAAGCGGCGAGCGGCGGGTACCCAGCTTGAGCGGGTTTGCAGGCGAGGGCGCGATAAGCGGCGTTACGGGCGTGTTCATGCGTGACTTGCCGTAACCGGGAATGTCTCTAAGGGAAAGTCTCCCATGGCCCTGATCCTCGGCATCGAATCCTCTTGCGACGAGACCGCCGTCGCCGTGATCGACGGAGCCGGCGCCACGCTCGCTTCGCGCATCTTGGCGCAGCGCATTGCCTCGCAGGATGATGAACACCGCCCCTATGGCGGTGTCGTGCCCGAAATCGCCGCACGCGCCCATGCAGAAACGCTCGCCCCGATGGTCGGCGCGGTGCTGGAAGATGCCGGGCTGACGCTTGCCGACATGGACGCAATTGCCGCTACCGCCGGTCCGGGCCTGATCGGCGGGGTCATGGTCGGGCTCGTCACCGCCAAGGCGCTCGCCATGGCGGCGGAGCGGCCGTTGATCGCGGTGAACCATCTCGAAGGCCACGCGCTCTCCGCCCGCCTGGCAGAGCCGGGGCTCGCCTTCCCCTATCTCCTGCTGCTGGCATCGGGCGGGCACTGCCAGATCCTCGAAGTGCGCGGCCTTGGCGCGTACCGCCGCCTCGCCACCACCATCGACGACGCGCTGGGCGAGGCGTTCGACAAGACCGCCAAGATTCTCGGCCTCGGCTTTCCCGGCGGCCCTGCGGTCGAGCGGCTGGCGCGCGAGGGCGATCCCCGCGCCGTCCCGCTGCCGCGCCCGCTACTGGGCAGCGCGGAGCCGCATTTCTCGTTCGCCGGGCTCAAGAGCGCGGTGATGCGTGCGCACGCTGCAGGCACGCATGATCCCGCCGACATTGCCGCCTCGTTCCAGCAGGCCGCGATCGATTGCGTGATCGACCGGACGCGCCGCGCGGTGGCGGCGGCTGGACCGGTTACCGCGCTGGTCGTCGCGGGCGGGGTTGCCGCCAATGCCGCCTTGCGCGCCGCGCTCACCGCGCTGGCCGGGGAAAGCGGCCTCCCGCTCGTCGCCCCGCCGCCGAAGCTGTGCACCGACAACGCCGCAATGATCGGCTGGGCCGGCGCGGAGCGCTTCGCCGCCGGGCTAACCGATCCGCTCGATGTCCTCGCACGCCCGCGCTGGCCGCTCGATCCCGCAGCCGAACCGGTACGCGGCGCGGGAGTGAAGGCATGAGTGGGGCCGCGCAGGTCGGTGTGGTGGGAGGCGGGGCCTGGGGCACCGCGCTCGCGCAGGCCCTTGCCAGCGATGGCCGCGAAGTGCTGCTCTGGGCGCGCGAGCCCGACGTGGTCGAGGCTGTCAATGCTGCGCACCGCAACCCGCGCTTCCTGCCTTCCACCGCGCTCCACCCGGCCATTCGGGCCAGCGGCAACCTTGCCGATCTCGCTGGGCTCCCGGTCCTGCTCATGGTCACACCCGCGCAGCATCTGGGCAGCGTGCTCGCAGCACTTGGCCCCCAAGGCAGCGATGTGGTGCTTTGCGCCAAGGGTATCGAGCAAGGCACTGGCCGCCTGATGAGCGAAGTGGCCGCCGCCGCCGCCCCCGGCGCTGCACTGGCCGTGCTCTCCGGCCCAACGTTCGCGCACGAAGTGGCGGAAGGCCTCCCCACCGCCGTCACGCTCGCCTGCGCCGGCGGCGAAGCGCAGTGGGATCGGCTCGCGCCGGTCATCGCGCGCCCTGCGTTCCGCCCCTACTACTCGGCGGACGTAGTCGGCGCCTCGATCGGCGGTGCGGTCAAGAACGTTCTGGCGATTGCCTGCGGCGTGGTCGAGGGGCTCGGTCTCGGCGCCAATGCCCGCGCCGCGCTGATCAGCCGGGGTTTTGCAGAGATGCAGCGCTTTGGCCTTGCCTTGGGCGCGGAAGCGGAAACGCTGGCGGGGCTTTCGGGCCTCGGCGATCTCGTGCTCACCTGCTCCTCGTCCGAAAGCCGCAATTTCGCGCTCGGCATGGCGCTCGGCCAGCAGGGCGATGCGCCCGGCGGTGCGGCGGCGCTGCTCGCGGCGCGCAGCACGGTGGCCGAAGGCGCCTTCACCGCGCCGGTGCTTGTGCGCCTTGCAGCAGAGCGCGGCATCGCCATGCCCATTGCCGCCGGGGTTGCCGCGCTGGTCGAAGGCACCGTCGCCCCGCGCGCGCTTGTCGCGCAGCTATTGTCCCGCCCCTTGCGCGCGGAGGCCGCTCTTGGCTGATCCCGCCGCACCTCTGTCGGCAGACCAACTGGCCGCCGAACAGCAGGACATTGCCGCGCTGGCCAAGGGCGGGCGCACCAATTTCTTCGGTTTCCTGCTGCGCCTTGCCGCGCGCATCCCGTTCCTGTTCATCGCGGGTCGCCTCTACGGCGCCGAGGACCTTGGCCGATTCGCCTCCGCGACGATTGCGGTCGAACTGGCCGCCCAGCTCGCCACGCTCGGCCAGAAGCGCGGCCTTGCCCAGCAGCTCGCCCGCGATGATCGCGACGGCGCCGAGGTCGTTGCCGATGCGCTGCTGCTCTCGGGCTGCGTTTCGGCGTTCTTCGCGGTGCTGCTCTATGCCTTCCCCGCGCCGATGTTCCCGAGCGGCCATTTCACCCCGCTCCAACGCCTCCTCCCGCTCACCATCGTGCCGCTGGCGCTGGGCGATATCGCGCTCGCCGCGCTCGCCTACCGCTTCGATGTCGGCGCCACTGTGCGCGCGCGCTCGGTGGTCGAGCCGTGGACGCTGAGCCTTGTGGCAGGCACGGTCTGGCTCATCGGCATCGCCTTCCTGCCTTTGCGCGAAAGCGGGCTGATCCTCGCCTACGTCGCCTCGATCTTTGCCGCGACTCTCACGGCCTTCGTCCCCCTGCTGCGCAGCTATGGCCTCCCGCGCCAATGGTCGCCGCGCCCGATCGATCTCCTGCGTCTCGCGCTCGGCAACCTGCCGCTTGCCGGGGCCGATGCGATCGAATGGGGCACGCGCAAGCTCGATCTGTTCCTGCTCGGTCTGTTCCACGCGCCCCCGGCGGTGGTGGGCGTCTACTATGTCGCGCAGCAGGTCGCGACTTTGCCGCAGAAGCTCAAGACCAGCTTCGAGCCGATTCTGGGCCCTGTGATCACGCGCAACCTGCAAGGCGGCAATTACCCCGCTGTTGCCCGGCAGGTCTGTCAGGTCGGCTTCTGGATCACTGCGGCGCAGGCCGGAGTCGCGCTGGCACTCGGCATTCCCGGCTCGGCGGTCATGGGCCTGGTCGGGCCGGGCTTTGTTGCGGGCACGGCGGCGCTTGCGCTGCTGCTCACCGCCGAAGTCGCTGCCGCGCCGGCCGTGGTGAGCGAGGCGGCGCTGATCTACGTCGCGCGGGTCCGCAATCTCTGGATCAGCCTCGGCACGATCGCGCTTCAAGGTGCGCTCACCGTGGCCTTCATGCTGGCGGCGCGCCGCGCCGGGGCCGATCCGTTGATGCAGGCAGCAGGCGCGGCGGCGGCGCTCGCCATCGCGCTCGCCTGTGCCTCGCTGGTCAAGTCGCGCCTGCTCGGCAGCATTCTGGGTGAGCCGATCACCAACTGGCGCTGGGCATTGATCTGGGCCGCCGCGCCTGCCGTGCTGGTTGGTGCGGGCATGAAGCTCATGCCCGAATGGGTCGAGCTGGCGCTTGGTATCCCGGCGATTCTGGGCGTCTACGGGCTTGTTATCTGGCGGCGCGGTTTCGGGCCCGAAGACCGCATCCTGTTCCGCAAACAGACAGTCTGATCGTCCCGGCACCCCCTTGGCTTTCCCCGACGCGCGTGGGAAAGCGTGGGGCAGGGCGATTCAGCCAAGGCCAAGGGTAGGCAACGATGGAATGGATTCAGGCAAATGCGGTTGTGGTTGGCGCCATTGCGGCGCTGCTCGTGCTGGCGCTCGTGCTGCTTCTGCGCCGGGGCAAGCCGCTGCCTCCGAAGCGCGAATATCGCGATGTCCTGTCCGAAGGTGCCGCCCCCGCACAGCGCAACGCGGCGCTGATCGACGCGCCCCCCGCCGCCGCGATTGTCCCCCCGCCAGTGCTTGCCGAGGCGCCGGTGCCGGCTGCTGACGATGGCGACGATCTCACCCGCATCAAGGGCCTTGGCCCGAAGATCCGCACCGCGCTCGCGGCGCTCGGCGTCACCCGCTATGCCCAGATCGCCGCGTGGACCGAGGAAGACGTTGCGCGGATCGACGCCCAGCTTGGCGCCTTCGCCGGCCGCGCCACGCGCGACAACTGGATCGAGCAGGCCCGCCTCCTGTCGGGCGGCGATACGGCGGCCTACGAGGCCAGGTTCGGCAAGCTCTAACCGCCTGCGCAGCGCTTGATCAGCGCGCGGGGGGCATCGCTGGCGGGCACTTCGATATGGCCGCCGCCGGGCAGTGTTCCGGCGAACCTGGCCTTGAACAGCGCGAGGCGCCGGTCGTCGGCGGCAATCGTCCCCTGCCAGACATAGCCGCGCTGCCCCGGAACCGCGGTCGCATCGACGGGCAGGCGCAGGATCCAGCCACTTCCCTGCAGCGCGAAGAGTGCCTGCGCGCCGACCGGCGCGGCAACATTGCGCGTCACCACCAGCGCGCCATTGCGGCATTCAAGGCTGATCAGCGGCGCCTCGCCGGAATAGCCGAAGCGGGCGAAACTGCCGTCGGGCGCTGCGACCCAGGCGCCTTGCGCGCCATCGGGGTGTGCGGCGGGCGGCGGCGCGGCATCATCGGGCATCGCCACGCGCACAGCATCGAGCGGGCCGTCGGCCTGCTCGGTCGAGGCGGACGAAGGAGAGCATGCGGCAAGCAGCAACAGAAGCAGGGCAGGCACAGCACGCGCAGTCACATCGTCATCCTTCAAGCACACGAACTTTCGGCCAGGCCGCGACCGCCTTGGCGGCAAACCGGCGGTCACTGGTCAAAAGCTCGCAGCCCATTTTCATCGCCAACGCAAGATAGATGCAATCCTTGAGCGGATGGCCGAGATCGAGCGCGAGCCCGGCGGCCCGGACCATGGCGGCGGTGCCGGTCTCGTCCATGGAGATAACTTGCTCGTCGATCAGGGCCAGAAACCCGGACAGCGCAGTTTCCATGTCGCCGCGGATCGCCTTGCTCATGTTCGCCTGCCGGACAAGAGCACCGGTCACTTCGAGAACAAATACATCCGGCACGATGATCTGGCCGCCATGCTGGGCAAGCGCGCTCTCCGCAGCCTGCGATCCCGGCTCATCAAGGTACCACTTCAGTGCCAGACTGGCATCGAAAACGATCACCAGCTATCCCGCTCTTCGCGCAGCAGGTCCAGCGAGGTCTTGCCGTCAGGCATCCGGAAAGGATTGCGTTCGCGAATTTCGCGCATCTGGGCCATCAATTCCTCAAGCCGCCGACGCCGCGCCGCCTCGGCGATCAGCGCGCGCAGTTCCTCGGAGATGGAACGCCCGTTTGCGGCTGCCATCGCGGTGAGCGCGGCATAGTCCTTGTCATCGACATTGCGTGCGGTTGCGGTAGCCATTTGCTGATCCCTATGACGACAATCTGCTAGCAGATTTGGCCAGAATCAGCAAACATCACTTCCCCCATTTCCGTTGCGTTTTCCCAAAACGTGTCTTGCGCGTCCCCGGCTTGCCCTCGTTGCTGCGGCCCACCAGCGGCGCCTTCTTCTCGCCATCGGGCAGACCCAGTTCGTCTGCTTCCAGCCGGCGGATCTCGTCGCGCAGCCGCCCGGCTTCCTCGAATTCCAGATCGGCCGCGGCCGCGCGCATCTTCTTTTCGAGTTCCTCGATATAGGCGCGCAGGTTGTGGCCGACGAGGTTGTTGGCCCCGCCTTCCGCCTCGATCTCCACCAGCACCCCGTCGCGGCTCGCGGTGTCCGCCACGATGTCGTGGATGTCGCGCTTGATCGATTCAGGCGTGATGCCGTGGAGTTCATTGTAGGCGCGCTGCTTTTCGCGGCGGCGGTCGGTCTCGGCGATGGCGCGTTCCATGCTGCCGGTCATCCGGTCGGCATAGAGGATTACCCGCCCATCGACGTTGCGCGCCGCGCGCCCGATCGTCTGGATCAGCGAGGTTTCGCTGCGCAGGAAGCCTTCCTTGTCCGCGTCCAGAATGCAGACCAGCCCGCATTCGGGAATATCGAGCCCCTCGCGCAGCAGGTTGATGCCGACGAGCACGTCATAGACCCCTAGCCTGAGGTCCCGGATCAGCTCGATGCGCTCCAGGGTCTCGACGTCAGAATGCATGTAGCGCACGCGCAGGCCGGCCTCGTGCATGAATTCGGTGAGGTCCTCGGCCATGCGCTTGGTCAGCGTGGTGACGAGTGTGCGGTAGCCGGCCTGCGCGGTCTTGCGGCATTCGGCGATGCAGTCCTGCACCTGGTCCTCGACCGGGCGGATTTCCACCGGCGGATCGATCAGGCCGGTGGGGCGGATCACCTGTTCGGCAAACACGCCGCCCGCCTGCTCCATTTCCCAGTGTCCCGGCGTCGCCGAGACGGCCACGGTCTGCGGCCGCATGGCGTCCCACTCGTTGAAGCGAAGGGGGCGGTTGTCGATGCAGCTCGGCAGGCGGAAGCCGTATTCCGCCAGCGTGATCTTGCGGCGGTGATCGCCTTTCGACATCGCGCCGATCTGCGGCACGGTCTGGTGGCTTTCATCGACGAACAGCAGCGCGTTGTCGGGGAGATATTCGAACAGCGTTGGCGGCGGCTCGCCCGGCATCCGGCCCGTCAGAAAGCGCGAATAGTTCTCGATCCCGGCGCAACTGCCGGTGGCGTGGATCATCTCAAGATCGAAATTGGTGCGCTGTTCCAGCCGCTGCGCTTCCAGCAGCTTGCCTTCCGCTTCCAGTTCCTTGAGCCGCTCGGTCAGCTCGAAACGGATCGCATCCGCCGCCTGCTTCATCGTCGGCCCCGGCGTCACGTAGTGCGAATTGGCGTAGACGCGCACTTTGGAAAGCTTCGTCCCCGCCTTGCCGGTCAGCGGATCGAACTCGCTGATGGCCTCGATCTCATCGCCGAAGAACGAGACGCGCCAGGCCATGTCTTCGTAGTGCGAGGGGTAGATTTCGAGATTGTCGCCCCGCACGCGGAAATTGCCGCGCTGGAAGGCGGCGTCATTGCGCTTGTATTGCAAGGCCACCAGCTTGCGGATGATCTCGCCGCTGTCGACGCTCTCACCCACCTTCAGGTCGAAGATCATCGCCGAATAGGTCTCGACCGAGCCGATGCCGTAGAGGCACGAGACCGAGGCGACGATGATTACGTCATCCCGCTCCAGCAGCGCCCGCGTGGCGGAATGGCGCATCCGGTCGATCGCCTCGTTCACCGAGCTTTCCTTCTCGATGTAGGTGTCCGACCGGGGAACGTAGGCTTCGGGTTGGTAGTAGTCGTAGTAGGAGACGAAATACTCGACCGCGTTCTCCGGAAAGAAGCTCTTCATCTCGCCATAGAGCTGCGCGGCGAGGATCTTGTTGGGCGCGAGGATCAGCGCGGGGCGCTGCAGTTCCTCGATCACCTTGGCCATGGTGAAGGTCTTGCCCGAGCCCGTCACGCCGAGCAGCACCTGTGTTACCTCGCCGTCCTGCGTCGCCGCTACAAGATCGGCAATCGCGGTCGGCTGGTCGCCCGCCGGCTGGTATTCGGAGACGACCTTGAACGGCCTCCCACCTTCCGATTTCTCGGGCCGCGCCGGCTTGTGCGGCACGAAATTGGCGGAGGTATCGGGCTCTTCCAAGCCCCTGCGGATAACGAGTTCGGCCATGTGGCGAATATGGGGAACAAAGCGCGTCCATGCAATCGGCACAAGGGTGTGATGCGCCTCATTGGAAATCGGCGCAGCGGGTGTTAGCCCATGCAGACAACGCCGAGAGGACCCAGCCCCATGCGCCAGCCGATTCTGCCCCAGATCGCCACAGCTTTAGCCCTCTCCGCCGCTCTGGCGCTGGCCGGGTGTGGCAACGAGAAGACCGTCACCGCTACCAACGAGAGCGTATCGGGCGTGGCCAAGAAGGTTTCCGATGCCGGGCTCAAGTTCAATCCGGGCCGGTGGGAATCGACGGTGAAGTTCGTCAAGCTCGAGATGGAGGGCATGCCGCCCGAAGCGCAGGCGTTGATGGGCAAGGTCATGGGCAAGGACCGCACCTTCGCCACCTGCCTCACCAAGGAGGAGGCCGAAAAGCCCGATGCCAAGTTCTTCGGACAGGCCGACGAGCGCTGCAAGTATGACAGCTTCAGCATGGGTGGCGGCAAGATCGATGCGAAGATGACCTGCAAGGCCGAGCAGGGTGTGCAGACCATGACGATGGCGGGCAGCTACACCCCCGAGACCTACCAGATGACCATGTCGATCAATGGCAAGGGCGCGGAAGGCAAGTCCATGTCGATGAGCATGGAACTTGCCGCCAAGCACAACGGCGCCTGCAACGGCACCGAAGAGGCCAAGCCGCAAGCCCCGCGCTAGGCGGCCACCACTTCCACCGCCACGCCCGAAAGCGCCGCGTTGCCCGATAGCGGGTCCAGCGCATCTGATTCCGTCAGTGCATTGGCGTTCACTCCGGCGCGGGCGCGTGCCACCTGCATCGTCATGCCGGGCAGATCATGCCCCCAGCCGTGCGGGATCGAGACGGTGCCGGGCATCATGTCCTCGGTCACTTCGGCGGGCAGGGTGATTGTTCCCGAGGCCGAACGCACCGTGGCCGGCGCGCCGTCTTCCAGCCCCAGCGGGGCGGCATCTGCCGGGTGGATCATCAGGGTGCAGCGGTTCGGCCCCTTGGTCAGCCGGTGGCTGTTGGCGAGCCAGGAATTGTTGGTGCGCAAATGCCGCCGCCCGATCAGCGTCAGCGTACCCGCGCGCGCCGGGGCCGCTTCCGGCACCTGAAGCGCGGCCAGCGCGTCCATGAAGGCGGGCACGGCGCAGGCCACGGTCGGTTCGTCGCTGCGCAGCCGCTCGGGCAGAACGCCTGTCTTGGGTGGCCCGAAATCGAGGCCTGATGGCGCAGCCTCCACTTGCTTGAGCGATACGCCATAGGGCCCGCCCTGCAGCAGGCCATCCAGCGCTTCGCGCGGGGTCGGCGCCTGCACCGGCTGGCCGCTGATCGCGCTGGCGAGGCCGCGCAGGATCTCCCAGTCGTGCAAGGCGGCAGGGTCCTCGCGCTCCAGCGTGGGCGGTGAATAGACCGCCACGTTGCGCACCGCCATCGGCAGCAGGAACAGGCCGTAGTGGTCGCGCTCCAGCGGGCCCGTCGGCGGCAGGATATAGTGCGCGCGGCGGCTGGTGGCGTTGCGGTACATGTCGACCGAGACCATCAGTTCAAGGCCCTCCAGCGCCTTGTCGAGGCGGGGGCCGTTGGGCGTCGAGAGCACGGGATTGCCCGCCACCACGAACAGCGCCTTGATCTGCCCTTCGCCCGGCGTCTCGATCTCTTCCGCCAGCGCGGCGGCGGGAAATTCGCCCAGCACCGATTTGTGGCCCGACACGCGCGAGGTGAACTTGCCGAGCGATCCGCGCGGCAGCATCGCCAGCGTATCGAGCGCGGGGATCGGGAACACCGTGCCGCCCTCACGGTCGAGCTGGCCCGCCGCGATATTGATCAGCGCGATTAGCCAGGCGTTCAGCGTGCCGTGCCGCTGCGTCGCGATGCCCAGCCGGCCATAGAGCGCGGCGGGGCCGGTGGTCAGCCGCTCGGCGAGCCAGGCAATGTCCTCCGCCGCCACGCCAGAGGCCGCGCTGCACGCCGCATCGTCGAAGTGCGCGAGCAGGGCGGCGACCTCGTCCAGTCCGGTGACGAAATCCTGCACCGGCTGGTGGGGGCGGCGCGACATGACGGCCTTGAGCAGCGCGATCAGCAGAAACACGTCGCTTGCGGGATGGATGAACAAGTGCCGGTCGGCGATCCTGGCGGTCTCGGTGCGGCGCGGGTCGATCACCACCAGCTGGCCGCCGCGCGCTTTCAGCGCCCGCGCGCGGTTCCGGAAATCGGGCACGGTCCAGACCGAGCCGTTCGAGGCCATCGGATTGCCGCCGATGATGATCAGCGTCTCGGTGCGATCGATGTCCGGAATGCCGAACATGCTGGCATGCCCATAGAGCATCAGGTTCGCCACCTGGTGCGGCATCTGGTCCACCGTGCTCGCGGAAAACTGGTTCTTTGTGCCGAGCGCCTTGGTCAGGTGCTGGGCATTGAGCGCGTTGCCATAGGAATGCGCGTTGGGATTGCCGATGTAGGTTGCGGTGCTCGCGGGATCGCGCGCCAGAATGGCGCGGGTGCGCTCGCCGATCTCGGCAAAGGCCTGCTCCCACGAAATTGCCTGCCAGTCCTCACCCACGCGCTTTTGCGGGGCGCGCAGGCGGTCGGGATCGTTCTGCAGGTCTTCCAGCGCGGTCGCCTTGGGGCAGATGTGCCCGCGCGAGAGGGGATTGTCGGGATCGCCCTTGATCGACAGGACGCGCCGCCCCTCCACTTCCACCAGCACGCCGCAATTGGCCTCGCAGATGTGGCAGGTGCGGTGATGGATCTGGCCCATCGCAATCTCTCCCGATTTTAGTTGTTTGATTAAACGTGTCACCTTGGCGCGGGCATGGCAAGCGCGAAGCGTGGCGGCTGCTTCCCGGGCAATCCGGTTACAAATTTGTCTCGCACATGCAGCACGGCGCTTGGCAAAGGCCGCGCGCTGTGCAAGCGTTGCGTTCATCGGGATGATCGCATGACCAACGCCTCTCCCTCGTCCTATGACGAGATGTTTGCCGCCGATGGCTCGGTGCGCCCGGCCTATAGCGGCTACAGCGAATGGTATGCCAATCAGCCCGCCGATCTCCTGCGCCGCAAGGGCACTGAGGCCGAGGCTTTCTTCCGCCGCACCGGCATCACGTTCAACGTCTACGGCAGCGAGGATGCCGAGGAGCGGCTGATCCCGTTCGACATGGTGCCGCGCATCATCACCGCGCACCAGTGGCGCCGCCTTTCGCGCGGGATCGAACAGCGCGTGCGGGCGCTCAATGCGTTCCTGCATGATCTTTACCACCGGCAGGAAATCGTACGCTCGGGCCGCCTGCCCGCCCGGCTGCTCGAAAAGAATCCCGCGTTCCTGCCGCAGATGGTCGGCTTCACGCCGCCGGGCGGGGTCTACACCCACATCGTCGGCATCGATCTCGTCCGCACCGGCGAGGACGAGTTCATGGTGCTCGAAGACAATGCGCGCACCCCCAGCGGCGTCTCCTACATGCTGGAGAACCGCGAGACGATGATGGCGATGTTCCCGGAACTGTTCACGCGGGTCCGCGTGCGCGAGGTTTCGGACTATCCCCGCCGCCTCGCCCGCAGCCTGGCCGCCTGCCTGCCGCCCGCCGCGCGCGGGCACCAGCCGGTCGTCGCGGTACTCACCCCGGGCATCTACAATTCGGCTTATTTCGAGCACGCGTTCCTTGCGGACCAGATGGGCGCCGAACTCGTCGAGGGCAGCGATCTCAGGATCGAGAACGGCCGCATCGCCATGCGCACCACGCGCGGCTACACGCCGATCGACGTGTTGTACCGCCGGGTCGACGATGAATTCCTCGATCCGCTGACGTTCAACAAGGATTCGGTGCTCGGCGTTTCGGGCATCATGGATGTCTACCGCGCCGGCGGCATCACCATCGCCAATGCGCCGGGTACCGGCATCGCCGATGACAAGGCGATCTATTCGTTCATGCCGGAAATCGTCGAGTTCTACACCGGCGAGAAGCCGATCCTGCCCAATGTGCCGACCTGGCGCTGTTCGGAGCCGGACGCGCTGAAGTATGTGCTCGAGCACTTGTCGGAACTCGTCGTCAAGGAAGTCCACGGTTCGGGTGGCTACGGCATGCTGATCGGGCCAACCTCGACGAAGAAGGAAATCGCCGCCTTCGCCGCCAAGCTCGCCGCCCGGCCGCACAACTATATCGCGCAGCCCACGCTGTCGCTGTCCACCGTCCCGATCCTCGGCCGCGCCGGGCTCACCCCGCGCCACGTCGATCTTCGACCCTTCGTGCTTGTCTCCCCCGGCGGGATCGACATCACCCCCGGCGGCCTCACCCGCGTCGCGCTCAAGAAGGGCTCGCTCGTGGTGAACTCGTCGCAAGGCGGCGGCACCAAGGACAGCTGGGTGTTGGACGACTGATGCCCAAGGTCTTCTCATGCTAGGCCGCTCCGCCAACGGCATCTTCTGGCTGTTCCGCAACCTTGAGCGGGCGGAGAACACCGCGCGCCTGATCGAGGCGGGTTTCCGCATGGCGCTTACGCGTGATGCGCGCGATGCGAGCGACGAATGGCGGTCGGTCATTGTCACGCTTGGCCTGCGTTCGCTCTACGAGGCCAAGTTCGGCTCCGACTATGCCGGGGCCAACGTGATCAACTTCATCCTGCGCGACCGCGACAACCCCGGCCACGTTCTCGCTATGTGCGAGCTTGCCCGCACCAATGCCCGCATGGTCCGCGCCGGGATCACGCGCGAGGTTTGGGAATCGGTCAACGACAGCTGGCTGCGCATGCGCGAGCTGCTTGCACGCCCCGTCACCGAGACCCGCCTCGGCGCGGTGATCGATACCATCCGCCGCCAGTCCACCCAGGTGCGCGGCGCGATGGAAGGCACCATGCTGCGCAACGAGATCTACAATTTCGCGCGCATCGGCAGCTTCATCGAACGGGCGGACAACACCGCGCGCATTCTCGATGTGAAGTACTATGTGCTGCTGCCCTCGATTTCCTACGTCGGCTCCAGCCTCGACAACGTGCAGTGGGAAAACGTGCTGCGCAGCCTCGCCGGAGAGCGCGCCTATCGCTGGCTCAATGCGGGCCGCATGGAAGCGCGCGGCATTGCCGAGTTCCTCATTCTCGACAGCCGCTTCCCGCGCAGTCTTGCCTTCTGCTACGGGAAGCTGCGCTCCAATCTTGCGCACCTCGCGCGCGAATACGGCGCGGAAACGTCCGCTCACGCCATCCTGCAAGAGGCCGACTGCGATCTTCAGAACCTGACGATCGACACGATCTTCGAACAGGGTCTGCACGAATTCATCGCCCAGTTCATCAGCCGCAACACCCGGCTCGCGAACCAGATCCAGCACGACTACCGCTTCATCGATTAAAGGGGAGCCAGCGCTTGCGGCTTTGGGTCGACCACACCACGCACTACACCTTCTCCGCCCCGGTCACGCGCGGGCTGCAGCGGCTGCGCCTGACGCCCAAGACCAGCGCGGGCCAGTCGATCGCCAGCTGGTCGATCGGCCTCGAAGGCGCGCGGCGCGAGGTCGAGTACGATGACGAGAACGCCAACCACGTCACCCTCATCGCCTTCGAGCCGGGGGTGAGCGAGGTGACGATCCGCTGCGAGGGCGTGGTCGATACCAACGACAAGGCGGGCATCGTCGGCCAGCATTCGGGCTATCTGCCGCTCTGGCATTTCCGCCAACCGACCGAGCTTACCGCCGCCGGCCCGCGCGTGCGCGCGCTCCTGTCCAGCATCAGCGGCAAGCAGAGCACGCTGGAGAAGCTCCATGCGCTTTCCGCCCTCGTGCGCGGCGCGGTCGAATATGCCTCGGGCCATACCGATACCGCAACGAATGCCGAAGGCGTCCTCGCCGCCGCGCGCGGGGTCTGCCAGGATCATGCCCACGTGTTCATCGCGGCGGCGCGCGCGCTCGGCATTCCGGCGCGCTATGTCAGCGGCTACCTGATGATGACCGATCGAATCGAGCAGGACGCGGGCCACGCATGGGCCGAGGCCATGGTCGAAGGGCTCGGCTGGGTGGGCTTTGATGTGTCCAACGGCATCTCGCCCGATCCGCATTACGTGCGCGTCGCCACGGGGCGCGACTACCGCGATGCCGCCCCCATTACCGGCATCCGCTACGGCCTTCATGACGAAACGTTGCACGTGAAGCTTGCCGTCTCCCAGCAGCGTGTGGAACAGTGACCGCGCACGCGATTCCGGGGCAGGCGAAGGGGCAGGGCTGATGACGTATTGCGTGGGGATGGTGCTCGACAAAGGCCTCGTGCTGATGAGCGACACCCGCACCAATTCGGGCGTCGACAACATTTCGGTGTTCCGCAAGATGTTCACCTGGTCCGAGCCGGGCGAGCGGATCATCTCGATCATGACCGCGGGCAATCTCGCCACCACGCAGGCCGTGATCAGCCAGATCGAGGAGCGCACCAAGGCGCCCGGTGAGCGGCGCCCTTCCATCATGGAAGCGCCGACCATGTTCCAGATCGCGACCATCGTTGGCCGCATGCTGCGTGATGTGATCGAGGGGCGGCAGGATGCTGGCATGCAGGGCGAAGGGCCGCGCTTCACCGCCTCGATGATCGTGGCCGGGCAGATCAGGGACATGGAGCCGCGCCTCTTCCTTATCTATCCAGAAGGCAATTTCATCGAAGCCTCGTTCGACACGCCCTTCTTCCAGATCGGCGAGACCAAGTACGGCCGCCCGATTCTGGTGCGCGGCTACGACAAGACGATGAGCTTCGAGGACGCGGTCAAGCTGCTCATGGTCTCGTTCGATTCGACGCTGGCCGCCAATCTCTCGGTTGGCCTGCCCTTCGATCTCATGGTGATCGAGCGCGACAAGTTCGAGCCGCTGCACCACAAGCGCATCAGCGCCGAAGATCCTTTCTTCAAGCTGATTTCCTCAAGCTGGGGCGAGGCGCTGCGCTCGGCGTTCTACTCGCTCCCGAACTACAGCTTCGAGGATCCGGCCCCCCGCCCGGCGGCCTGACGCGGGTCTGCAGGGAGCCCCGCTTGCCCAAAGGCAAGTTGCGGCACATGCCTGCCTTCCATACGTGAAATTACCTATCCAAATAGGTTAACACTGTGAGGTGCACCGAAGGAGCGCTACTTAGCGGCAATGCGAGTTATTGAGTCCATTCCCGAGTATAATTCCCTTAGGTAATTGGACTTGGAGAGCGTGAAGGCCGTGCTTGTGGGTTCAGAACGAAACTAACCTCGTTGGCGTGATGACGCGGTTGCGTGGTTTGGTTAACCCATGATCGAACGCGTCACCCTCCACGTCCTGGACAGCGACTCTGCCCGCCGCGCGCAGCTCGCCCGTCTCGCCTTTGCCGCAGGGCATCATGCGGAAATCTATGCCCACGCAGACGAGTTGCTGAGCCATGCCCCGGCCGGCGGTCTCGTCCTCGCGCAGGATGAGCCGGTGGGGGAGGGGATATCCGCTCTCGTCGCGGCCATGATGCGCGCCGGGCAATGGCTGCCGGTGATCGCGATAGCCGAAGCGCCCACGATCACGGCGGTCGTCTCCGCGATCAAGGCCGGGGCGCTCGACTATCTCACCGTGCCCGAACAGATCGCCGCACTGAACGAAGCGGTAGCCCGCTCTGCCCGCGAAGCCGACGCCCAGCGCCTCCAGCGCGCCCGCGCGGCAGAAGCGCGCCAGCGCATCGCCCGCCTCTCGATGCGCGAGCGCGAAGTGCTCGACCGGTTGGCGGAAGGCTGCAGCAACAAGGCCATCGCCCGCGATCTCGAAATCAGCCCGCGCACCGTGGAAATCCACCGCATGAAAATGATGGGCAAACTCGGCGCGCGCCACGCCGCCGAAGCCGTGCGCCTGCGCATCGAGGCGACCGGGCTGGGGGATGTCGCGGCCTGAGCCTCTCCGTTTCACCAAAGGCAAATGGGGGGGGACCGCTCCCGCAGGGCGTGGTGGAGGGGTAGCTGCGGTGCAGGCAAGGCCGGGTTTGAATGCTACCAGGCAGGTCTTGCGCTTAAGAATGGCGGATGTCCGAGGTAGGTGGCAAGCGCGCATCCGACCATCTACGGTCCGGCGATGCCGCTCGCCCGCAAGCTCATTCTGCACGTTCCTGTATCGGATGAAGCCCTGCTCGATGGCTTTGTCGAAGCGTGTCTAAATGACGGAGTGTCGCTTGTGGCTGTGGTAGGGCCCGGCTGTGCGCGAATTGAAGATATCATCGACGAGATCGTTGTCGGTGACGGCAGCGACGAGACACGCTTTCTCTGCACCTCCTCTCATCCAGACGAGCAATTTGAAGATGTGTTGAACATGGTGATGACGTGGGAGTTCGAGCGCGGTGATCCCGTGGAAGAGGTCAGGCTTTAGGGGTTTGTCCCTGAGGTTTGGGCTTCCAGACCATACTCCTCCCGGTTTCAGGCATCCCAGGCCTCACACCCCCTCTTCCCCAGCGCCGCCGTTTACAATTCACCGCCGCGCTGGATACTGGCGAGGCAGCGGGAGAATCGTGATGTTTGCGAAAATGCGGCACAGGCGGATTGCCGGCGCGCTTTTGCTCCCCGCGCTGCTCCCGGCCAGCGCGGCCATGGGGCAATCAGCTCCCATGCCGCTGCCTCCGCCGCCTCCGTCTCCTGTCCACAAAGCGGGCATGTCGGTTGATCTGACCGGGCTGGGACAGCTCACATATGCCATACCCAATTCCGCGCTCGTGGCTTTGGGCACCGCGCTTGAGCGCTATCCGGCGACTGTCGCGGTTGCCGTGGATCCGGCCGGTGCGGTCACGGGTTGCGACGTTGCCAACGGTACGCCTGCCGCGCCGGCAAAGGCAGGCGCGGCGCTGTGCGAGGCGATTGTGCGCACCGGCAAGTTCGATGTGCCCGATTGGTATGCGCCGGCCATGGCGGGCGGGACAATCGCGCTGCGCATCGTCGCCGGCAGGTCTCCGGTTCCGCGAAGGCCCGTCCGGTTTGTCGCTGCGCCAGCCGGCAAGCTGGTCACCGTATTGCAGACGCGCGGCGAATGCACCGTGGCGGAGCCCTTCATGCGCCTTGGCGACAAGGCTGCCGTCTGCGCCGCGTTTGCCAAGGCCGGCCGCCCGCGCTTGCGCGGGAGCGGGGCGGTCAAGGGCGCCAAGCTTCGTATCGCGCTGGCCCCCGGCGCCGGGCCTTATAACGTGTGGGTCCGGCAGGGCATTCAAGACGCGGACACGTCCATTGTCTTCGACTTCGCCCCCCCGCAACCAGAGCAGGTTCTGGGCGCGGCCGATGGCCAGATTTCTTCGACCGTCGGCATGATGGACTACCCCGTCGAGGCGCTGCGCGCGGATATGGGGGGCGAGGTTGCGGTGCTGCTCGGCTTCGACCGGACCGGCAAGGCGCGGTCGTGCCGCCCTGTCCGGTCTACCAACTCCAGCTATCTCGCAAATGTGTCCTGCGCCGTTCTGGTCGGCAAGACCCGGTTCGATTTCGCCGCGTCGGCCCCACCATTCGATGGGCTGCGTTACAAGGAAGTGCCGATCCGCTGGATCATTCCCGACCCGTGATCACACCGTGCCCGCCGCGGCATCACTCCGTTTCGAGCGGAAGGATCCAGCGCACCGAGACGACGTAGTAGCGCTGGTCCATGAACTTGGGCACATTGGCATTGAATTCAAAGCGCACCCGCCGCGTGATCACGTCGCAGGTTGCGTTGTCGAGGTACGCGTTGCCGGAGGATGTGAGCAGGCGGCAGGTCCAGACCGAACCGTCGCGCACGAAGCCGACGAGGGCTGAAACTTTGCCGGCCATGCTTTCCCGCAGGGCGAGCATTGGATAGTCGAAATTGTCGATCGACGACTTGAGTAACCCCTCGCCTTCCCGGATCATGGTGAGCAGGTGGGTCGGGGCATAGGGGTAGACAAGGTCAACATCCCGCCACAGCGGCCGCTCGCGCACGGTCACCGTCCACGCCTTCTTGCCCAGCGGGACCGAGAACTGCGCCATGGCCCCGCGTTTGGGCGCCTGCGCGGCGGCGCTCTTGCGCGGCCCGGCCGCCGCTGCCTTGCGCGCGGTTCCGGGCAGGCCGGGCCGCTTTGCCCTGATCCACGCGGCGCAGATCGCCTGTCTGTCGGCCTCGCTGAACGGATTGCCGAGGATCGAACACCCCGGCATGCCCGCGCCGCCTGTCGCCACCACGGTGACCGGGTAGTCGCGGCCGCCCGGGCCGATCACGATCGGGCGGCGCGGCGCCAGGACCTGCTGCATGCGCATGGTGAAGCCCAACCGCGCAACATCGGTCATGACCACATAGGTTTCATGGCGGCGGAACCGCGCCCGCGTGATGATCTGCTTGCACAGCGCTTCCTCGGCCTTCCGCGCGGAGCCGCCTGATTCGCCGTCGCAGGCGATGGCCCGCCCGGCATTGTTGAACACGATCACGCCCGAACCTTCGGTGACCGGCTCGTCGGGCAATTGTGCTGCGACGACCGGTGCGGCATCCCCTGTGAAATCGAGCGTCCCGGCGCCCGACAGATCAAGGTTGTCGCCCGAGATCACCACGCGCTTGCGCTTGATCTGGGGGGTGTCAGGCAATTCGCCTTGGGTCACGGAAACGCTGGGCTTGTCCGGCACGGCAGCGGCTGGCGGCTTTTCGTCCGGCGCTGCGGTCGCGGGCGTGCCGGGCGGGGCGGTTGCCGCAAGAGCCAGCGCGAGCAGTGGGAGTGCCATCACGCCAAGGGTAGCGGCCCGGGGCGCGGCTGGGAAGCCAATCGAACCATTCCGGCGAACCATTCCGGACTTCCGCCCGGCAAGCCGGTCGGCCGCGCCGGTTCAGGCGCAGAACGGCCTTCCGCCCCCCACCTCAAGGTGGATGTGATCGCGATGCGCCGCGTTGTACTGCGGGCTCAATACCGTCCCGAAACGCTTGCAGGCGCTCGCCCGCACCGTGCCCAGAAACGCGCGCACTTGCGGGCTGTCGCTGTTCCAGTCGCGCAGCACGGTGATGCGCCGCCCGTCCGCCAGCACGAAGCCGCTCACATCCACTGCATTGGCGCTGGCGTGGGCTGAGAGGCGATTCGTGCCCGCTATGTTGCGGCACGAATAGCTGCCCATGGTCTCGATCCGCACCAGCGGGCTGCCCAGAATCTGCTGCGCCGCCCGGTCCACGCCAAAGCGCGCCCAGCCCGATAGCGTGCTGGCAAGCGGGCAGGTGACGGGGCCGAGGTTCGAAAGCTGCAGCATCCCCGCATCGCTGCGCAGCGAGGCGAGCTTGACCGCCCCCACCGCCGAACATCCCGCGCCGTAGTACTGATCCGGCAGAGGTGTGAAACTGGCGTAAGTCTGGCTGAGGTTGGTGAGGCACATCCGGCCTTCGGGCGCAGATGGCGGCGTCCAGCTTGCCGCGGTGCGCAGTGGCCGCGGCGCCGGCTGAGGCGCGCCGACACAGCCGGTGAGCAGCACCGGCAGGACTGACGCGAGCGCGAGGGCAAGGGGCCGAACCATTGTCAAGCAGCCTGCACCACCGTGGTAAAGATCGGGTTAGGGCGGTCTGCGGAAATGCTGCGCCCGCTCACGCAGGTTGACAGGATCGCCCTTGGCCCTATGAGCGTCCCCGGGCCACGCGGTCCCAACGCCGCGCGTGCTCTCTGCAAGGAGAGACTACATGACTGCACAAATGCCGGCGCGCAAACCCGCGCGCCCTCACTTCTCGTCCGGCCCCTGCGCCAAGCCGCCCGGATACGATCCCGCCAAACTCGCCACCGAAGTGCTCGGGCGTTCGCATCGCTCGAAGATCGGCAAGACGCGTCTGCAGCTCTGCATCGACCTGATGCGCGAAGTGCTCGGCCTGCCCGATACGCACCGCATCGGCATCGTGCCTGGTTCTGACACCGGCGCCTTCGAAATGGCGATGTGGACGATGCTGGGCGCACGCCCGGTGACGACGCTGGCATGGGAAAGCTTTGGTGAGGGATGGGTCACCGATGCAGTCAAGCAGCTGAAAATCGATCCCACGGTCATGCGCGCCGATTATGGCGCGATCCCCGATCTCGCAGCGGTCGACTGGTCGACCGACGTCCTCTTCACCTGGAACGGCACCACCTCGGGCGTGCGCGTCCCGAACGGTGACTGGATCCCCGACGACCGTGAAGGCCTGTCCTTCGCCGACGCGACGAGCGCCGTCTTCGCCTACGACATTCCGTGGGACAAGATCGATGTTGCCACCTTCTCGTGGCAGAAGGTGCTGGGCGGCGAAGGCGGCCACGGCGTGATCATCCTCAGCCCCCGCGCGGTCGAACGTCTCGAAACCTACACCCCGGCATGGCCGCTCCCCAAGGTGTTCCGCCTCGTTTCCAAGGGCAAGCTCACCGAGGGCGTGTTCAAGGGCGAGACGATCAACACCCCCTCGATGCTCGCGGTGGAAGACTCGATCTTCGCGCTCGAATGGGCCAAGTCCGTCGGCGGCCTCGAAGGCCTCAAGGCCCGCTGCGCCGCCAACGCCGCCGCGCTCGATGCCCTTGTGCAGGAGCGCGATTGGCTCGGCCACCTCGCCGCCGATCCCGCCTCGCGCTCGATGACCTCGGTCTGCCTCACTGTCGAAGGCGCGGACGAAGCCCTTATCAAGGCCTTCGCCGGTCTGCTCGAAAAGGCGGGCGCGGCCTACGATATCGCCGGTTACCGCGACGCCCCTCCGGGCCTGCGCATCTGGTGCGGCGCCACCGTGGATGCGGCCGATATCGCCGATCTTGGCCCCTGGCTCGATTGGGCCTGGGCTGAAGTGCATCAGGCCGCCTGACCTTAAATAGCCCTCTCCCCTTCAGGGGAGAGGGTTGGGAGAGGGGCAAGCACGCCACCTCTCAAATCCTCATCCAACCACAGGGCCGGACGAGACAAGTTCCCCTCTCCCCGGCCCTCTCCCCTGAAGGGGAGAGGGAGAAAATCATGACTAAGCCCCGCGTACTGATTTCCGACAAGATGGACCCCAATGCCGCGCGCATCTTCGCCGAAAGCGGCTGCGACGTGGACGTCATCACCGGCGAAACCCCCGAACAACTCATCGCCCGCATCGGCGAGTACGATGGCCTCGCCATCCGCTCCTCGACCACGGTGACCAAGGCGATCCTCGATGCCGCGACCAATCTCAAGGTCATCGGCCGCGCCGGCATCGGCGTCGACAACGTCGATATCCCCTATGCCTCCACCAAGGGCGTGGTGGTGATGAACACCCCGTTCGGCAACTCGATCACCACCGCCGAACACGCCATCGCCCTGATGTTCGCGCTCGCCCGCCAGATTCCGGAAGCCAACGCGCAGACCCAGCAGGGCCTGTGGCCCAAGAACGGCTTCATGGGCGTTGAAGTCACCGGCAAGACGCTCGGCCTGATCGGCGCGGGCAATATCGGCTCCATCGTCGCGAGCCGTGCGCTTGGCCTCAAGATGAAGGTCGTTGCCTACGATCCCTTCCTCACTCCCGAGCGCGCCATCGAGATGGGCGTCGAAAAGGCCGATCTCGATACGCTGCTCGCCAAGGCAGACTTCATCACGCTGCACACCCCGCTCACCAGCGAAACGAAGAACATCCTCAGCCGCGAAAACCTCGGCAAGACCAAGAAGGGCGTGCGTATCATCAACTGCGCGCGCGGCGGCCTTATCGATGAAGCCGCGCTCAAGGACCTGATGGATGCGGGCCACGTTGCCGGCGCCGCGCTTGACGTGTTCGAGACCGAGCCCGCCAAGGAATCGCCGCTGTTCGGCACGCCGAACTTCATCTGCACCCCGCACCTCGGGGCGAGCACCACCGAAGCGCAAGTCAACGTGGCGCTGCAGGTGGCTGAGCAGATGGGCGAGTTCCTCACCACCGGCGGCGTTACCAACGCGCTCAACATGCCCTCGCTCTCGGCCGAGGAAGCGCCCAAGCTCAAGCCCTACATGGCGCTCGCCGAACGTCTCGGCAGCCTGGTGGGCCAGCTGGCGCATGACAACCTCACCAAGATCGCCATCGAAGTGGAAGGCGCCGCCGCGCAGCTCAACCAGAAGCCGATCACCGGCGCGGTGCTGGCGGGGCTGATGAAGCAGTATTCGCAGACCGTGAACATGGTCAACGCGCCCTTCCTCGCCAAGGAGCGCGGGCTCGATGTGCGCGAAGTGCGGCATGACCGTGAGGGCATCTACCACACGCTGGTGCGCGTCACCGTCGGCACGGCGCAGGGCGATCGCTCGGTCGCGGGCACGCTCTTCGGCAACGGCGATCCGCGCCTTGTCGAAATCTTCGGCATCGGCATCGAGGCGGACCTTGCCGGCGACATGCTCTACATCGTCAACACCGACGCGCCGGGCTTCATCGGCTCGATCGGCACGCTGCTCGGCAAGGCCGGGATCAACATCGGCACCTTCCACCTCGGCCGCCGCGAGGCTGGCGGTGAGGCGGTGCTGCTGCTCTCGGTCGATAGCCCCGTCACCGAGGCCGTACTCGCCGAAGCCCGCTCTGTCCTCGGCGTGCGCACGGTGCGCGCGCTGAAGTTCTGATCACGGCGTAGCGGCCAACATCCTTCGACAGGCTCAGGATGAGCGGGGTTGGTTTTCCAACCGATTGAACCGCTCGTGCTGCGCTTGTCGAAGCGCCGCACCCGTCGCCCGCCCAAAAGGGCCGCACGTTGCACCGCATTTGACCTGCCCGCCAAAGCCCCATAGCCTCCGCCCCCGGGGACCATTCCCAAGGGGGCTTACACAATGCGCAAGATGCTTCTGGCTGCGGCCACACTCGCCTTTTCGGCAACACCCGCACTCGCCAACGACAACGCGATGATCCAGGCGGCTGACGACGCGCTCGCCGCGGCTTTCAACAAGGGCGACACCGTTGCCGTCGGCGCAATGTATGCGGCCGATGCGACGATGCTCCCCAGCGACAACAAGCTCTACAAGGGTGCGGACATCACTGCATGGTGGACCGGCGCTGCGACCGCGATCACCAACCTCAAGCTGACCGTGCTCGATACCGAGCGCCTCTCCCCCACCTACATCCGCGAAATCTCGCGCGTCGAATACGACACCAAGGGCGCCAACTCGGTCCACGCCAACGTCACCGCCGTCGTTGTCTACAAGCTGGTGGACGGCAAGTGGATGCTCTGGACCGACATCTTCCACTGATCGGAGGCCAGCCCTCTGCCCCGTCCATTCCGAATCCGTTGACGGACAGGGCAGAGGGCTCGCCCCGCATTCTCCAAAGTTTCACCGCAGTCTCATCGCAAAAGGCGCGAGGTTTTTCGCGCCTTTTCGCGTGCTCGCGCGCCGTTGGTCGGCAGTTTGCGGCAATTTGTCGGTAGGGTGAGATTAACCCGGTTCGTTAGCCGACGGAAAGGGCCTGAAAGCTAAGGCCTCGTTACGAAAAGCAACGGGACCGCACGCAAATGACAATCTTGAATGGCGATGCCGCTAACAATTACCTGGTCACGGCCAACGGTGATGACATCATCTACGGCTTCGACGGCATCGACTTCCTCTACGGGCGTGGCGGGAACGATGCGCTCTACGGCGGCAATGGCGAGGACAGCCTGTTCGGCGAAGACGGTATCGACACGCTCGACGGCGGTGCGGCCAACGACCAGCTCGACGGCGGCTGGGGCAACGATACGCTGACCGGCGGCACGGGCGACGATACGTTCATCGTCAACGATGACATCGACTCGATCACCGATCTCGGCCTTGGCAAGGATGTGTTGAGCGTCGGCCCTGGCGCCACTGCCAATGCGACCGTCGTCGCGGCCTGGGCCGCGACTGCCGCGACCATCAACGACGGCATCGTCAATATCTTGACCGCAGGCTTCGCAGTCGATCTCAGTCTCGCCGGCGGCAGCACGGGCTTCACCGTGACCAACACCGGCGGCGCGGCCGCGCTGACGGGCTCGGCGCAGGCCGATACGCTGAAAGGGGGCGCAGGCACGGACACTCTGAACGGCGGCGCCGGAAACGACACAATGGTCGGCGGGCAGGGCAATGACCTCTATATCGTTGATGCAGCCGGCGACGTGGTGACCGAAGCGGCGAGCGAGGGTACCGATACGGTGCAGACCTCGCTCTCGAGCTACACGCTCGCCGCCAACGTCGAGAACCTGACTTTCACCGACAGCGCGGCGCACACCGGCACCGGCAATACGCTGGCCAACGTGATCACCGGCAACAGCGGCAACGACACGCTGAACGGCGGCGCGGGGAACGACACTCTGGTCGGCGGGCTGGGTGACGACAGCTATGTCGTCGATGCGGCTGGCGATGTGGTGACCGAAGCGGCGGGCGAGGGCACCGATCTTGTCACCGCCTCGGTCAGCTGGACGCTCTCGGCCAATGTCGAGAAGCTGACCCTGTCGGGCTCGGCGGCGCTGAACGGCACCGGCAATGGCGATGCCAACGTGATCACCGGCAATTCGGGCGCCAACACGCTGACGGGCCTGGGCGGTAACGATACGCTGAACGGCTGGCTGGGCAATGACACCATGATCGGCGGCCTGGGCAACGACATCTACGTCGTCGATGCGGCCGGCGACGTGGTGACCGAGCTGGCCGGCGAGGGTACCGACGCGGTCTCCTCCGCGATCAGCTGGACCTTGGCGGCAAACGTGGAAAATCTCACGCTGACCGGCACGGCCGCAGTCAACGGCACGGGCAACGGCGATGCCAATTCGCTGACTGGCAATTCGGCCGCGAACACGCTGACGGGCCTTGGTGGCAACGATACCCTGAACGGCGGTGCAGGCATTGACACCATGCTCGGCGGGCAGGGCAACGACATCTTCGTTGTCGACGCGGCCGGCGATGTGGTCACCGAGGCGGCGGGCGAGGGCACCGACTCGGTGCAGACCGTGCTCGCGAGCTATACGCTCGGCGCCAATGTAGAGAACCTGACCTTCACCGACAGCGCGGCCCACACCGGAACCGGCAATACGCTGGCCAACCTGATCACGGGCAACAGCGGCAACGATACGCTGATCGGCGGGCTGGGCAACGACACGTTGCAGGGCGGCATTGGCAACGACCGGCTGACCGGCGGCAATGGCAACGACACGCTGAACGGCGGCGCCGGGGCAGACACCTTCGTGTTCGACACCGCGCCCAATGCGTCAACCAATCTCGACACGGTGCAGGACTTCACCTCGGCGAGCGATGTGCTGTCGATCAGCCGCGCGGCGTTCACCGGCTTTGCCGCGACGGGGGCCATGAGCGTCGACGCATTCTGGTCCGGCGCTGGAGTCAACGCGGCGCACGATGCGACCGACCGCTTCATCTACAACACCACCACCGGCGTGCTGCGGTACGACGCTGACGGCACCGGCTCGGCCGCTGCGGTTCAGGTGGCCGTGTTCACCGGGATGCCGGCGCTGGCCTTCAGCGATTTCCTGATCGTGGCCTGAGCATCCGCTGAACCCGCAACCCCGCCCGGGGTGACGTTCCAAATCTTCAAACCCTCTCCCCGAACCGGGAGAGGGTGATCCGCCCCTTGTCCGGTCTGCGGGCCTTGGTAGGGCAATGGCGAAATGCCCCAAGCGCGCGATCCCTCGCACCATGCCGATGGTGAGCGGGTCGCCAGATGCCATTGCAGGCCTGATCCGCTGCGGGCACAATCCCCCCTGAAGCACGCTTTGCGATCAAGGGTGAGTTTGGGGATTCAGCAAAGCGTCACCGTGAATCTCGATGGCACGCAGCGCTTCTGGCTGTAGCTGCTCAACCAAGGATCCCCATAGATATCTCATGACGAAGGGCTCAGTCTGAAATGTCCGAAAAAAGTGCGTATGACGCGGTTGTCATCGGTGCCGGCGTCATCGGCTGCGCCATCGCGCTCGATCTCGCGCGGCGGGGCCTCAGCACCCTCAACGTCGATCGCGGCCCCGCACCGGGGCACGGCTCCACATCCTGGTCCGCCGCGATCATCCGGCCCTACTATTCGACGATCGACGGCACCGCGCTCGCCTATGAAGCGCACTTCGCCTGGCAGAACTGGACTGACTATCTCGGTTACCGCCCGGATACGGCGCTGCACTACAACGAATGCGGCTGCCTCGTCCTCGAGGCGGCGGACAACCGCCAGCTCGCAGGCACGCGCGCCATCATGCGCGAGGTTGGCGTTCCGTTCACCGATGTGGGGCCAGCCGAGCTTCCCGAATGGCTCCCCGGCGCGGACCTGCGCCAATTCAGCCCGGCGCGCCGGATCGATGATCCCCGCTTTGGCGAAACCGCCGGCGAGCCCATCACCGGCGCGATGTTCTGCCCGACGGGCGGCTATATCAGCGATCCCCAACTGGCCACCGCGCAGATCGCAGGGGCCGTGGAGCGCGCCGGCGGGCAGTTCCGCTTCAACGACACGGTGCTCGCCATCCACCAGTCCTCCGGCGAGATCACCGGCCTGACCTGCGAGAAAGGCGGCCTGATCCACGCGCCCATCGTGATCAACGCCGCCGGCCCCGCCTCTCGCTGGGTGAACGACCTCGCCGGCCCGCGCCAACCAGACCAGATCGTCACCCGCCCGCTGCGGCAGGAAGTGGCCCACGTCCGCATGCCGCAGACGCCGCAAGGCCCGGGCCTGCGCTTCGTCCTCACCGATGCGGACTGCGGCATCTACATGCGCCCGGAACAATCCGACCACCTCCTGATCGGCTCGCTCGAACCGGCCTGCGACCACCTCGAATACCTCGACAGCGAAGACTACGAGACCAGCCTCACCGAGCAATGGACCAACCAGGTCTGGCGCGCCGCCTTGCGCTTTCCAGACCTCGGCATTCCCAACACCGCCACCGGCTTCGCCGCGCTCTACGACGTCAGCGAGGACTGGATCCCCGTCTACGACCGCAGCGATATCACCGGCTATTTCACCGCCATCGGCACCAGCGGCAACCAGTTCAAGAACGCGCCGCTCGTCGGCCAGCTGATGGGCCACCTGATCGAAAGCGTGATGAACGGCGCCGACCACGACACCGCCCCCTTGCGCTTCCACCTGCCCGTGGCCGGCCGCGACGTAGGCCTCGAAGCCTTCTCCCGCCTGCGCCCCATCAACCGCGCGAGCAGCTTTTCGGTGCTGGGGTAGCAAGCGGAATTTCTATGGGGCGCCTGAATGCAGCACCACCTCCAACCCCCTCCTCTTCAGAGGAGGGGGTTGGAGGTGGTGTTGCGCCGCAAGCGCAACGCCTGAAAGAAAAAAGCCTCCGGCGGGCAAGGGCCACAGCCCTTGCATCCCAATACCTTTCCCGGCCCGAACCCAAGCCTTCGCCGTTCATCCACCCCTCGTCATTCCCCCACCCTCGTCATTGCGAGCGGAGCGAAGCAATCCAGAGCGGCAAACGCCTCGGCGCGGCAAACCCCTCGGCCTTCGTCATTCCCGCGCAGGCGGGAATCCAGAGCCACCAACACCCCACCCGCCAACCCGCCGCATCACCCCCGATCCTCCCCATTTTTGCAAAGCACAAACAGGGAGAGAGGCCGCTCGCCAGAGCTTGTCGAAGGGCAGCGGTGGCGGGGTAAGGGCGCGGGGTCTGTTGGCGGTACTTGAGGTAGCGAGCGTACTGAGACAGATGGGTTGGCGTTGGATGTGATGGCTCGGGGCTTTGGCAAAGGGTCGCCGTAGTCCGAAAGTGGTAACTTAATCCAAAAAATCGAGTCCCTAGAGTCACTTAGGTCAACTTGACTAACTTCCTGATTCTGATAGATTATTTTTATGGATGCAACATATCATCTCAACGGTGGGTTCAAGCCGACAGTCAAGCGGTTCGCCGATCTCGACGGCCCTGACTTTTTTCCTACCCCTGCATGGGCAACTCACGCCTTGATAGACAACGAAGAGTTCGTTGGTGATGTATGGGAGAGTGCTTGCGGTGACGGCGCGATGTCTAAGGTGCTTGAGCTGACCGGTAATGCGGTCATAAGTTCTGACTTGATTAATCGGGGATACGGCGAGGGCGATCACGATTTTTTAGACAGCTGGCGAAGAGCGCCCAACATTATCACGAACCCGCCATACAATGCGGCTGAGGGATTTGTGCAGGCCGGCTTGGAGAGAGCTGGCAAGAAGTTCGCTCTGCTGCTGCGGCTGGCGTTCTTGGAGGGAGCGAACCGGCAGCGCACGATCTTCACCGATGCGCCGCCGTCGCGGGTTTGGGTCTTTAGTGAGAGGATTACATTCTACCCAGCTGGAGCCGTCCAGAAGGGCACTGGGACGACCGCCTACGCTTGGTTTGTTTGGGATAAGGACGCGACAAGCGGGACAGAGCTCAAGTGGTTTAAGCCTGGATACAAGGCGCTCTACACCTAAGTATTGCGCTTCTTTAGGTACGTCTCTCCTGAGGGCGTGAGAAACCACACTCCTGCATCATAAGAAATTAGGCCACGATTAATAAAATTATCTGGCGAGTCGTTTCTGTGACTGACGATGTTTCCGACAACCTGCTGCCATACTTCTTCGTTTGGTCGGGTCTCGGAGGCCTCTCGGTCATCGACTGTCAGTGTGATAAAGTTCGGGACATGCTGTTTGACCTCAGCCGTCGTTGCGCTTCTGGTAGGGGTGGTCGCCAAATACTTCATTGCCGCAAAGGCAATATCATGTTCGCTTGAGCGATTGGGCTTGCTTGGCATCGGATGCCTCCTGTTGTGGGGAAGCCGATATTGGTTGAGACCAAAAGCGTTACAAGTGCAGCGATCTCGTTTTGATTGTCGGCCAACAAGTTGGACGAACAGGGCTTTGGCAGCGAGGTCACGCGAATAGGGTTGGGCTGAGATGTGCTGGAACCCTGAATTCCGATTTCAGCAACCGCAAGGTCGGGGACTGTCAGGATTTCCGTGTGTGGGCGGGCGGTTAAACATTACGCCGC
>NZ_JBAXOI010000013.1:0-140916 GCF_037133355.1 Novosphingobium sp.
TCGTAGACCCTTCCTCTCAGGAGTTAGGGCCTCCGGCAATCCCGGGGCGGTTCAGTTGCTCGCTGATCCGGCTTCGGCAGCGACTGCGCTTCCACTAGCACTTTGCACAAGTGGACTAGCCCGGGCTTGTGGGGGACCTTGCTGACCAAGGCGCCCCCTGAGTGCCAATTGAGGATGCATCGCAATGCCTTACCAGCCTTTCGACCTTCGTGGAAAAGTCGCGCTTGTGACCGGCGGAAATGGCGGCATCGGCCTCGGCATGGCGGAGGCGCTCGCGCAGGCAGGGGCGTCCGTAATCATCTGGGGCAAGAACCCGTCGAAGAATGCTGCAGCCAAAGAGAAGCTGGAGGCAACTGGAGAACGCATTGCCAGCGAGCTCGTCGATGTTGCGGACGAACACGCCGTGATCGAGGCCATGGAAAAGGCCGTCCGCGAATTCGGCCGTGTTGACACGGTCGTGGCCAATGCCGGTGTTGGCGGCGGTTCTCCTTTCGCCGAGTTTCCGACCGAGCAATGGCGCAAGGTCATGGCCGTCAATCTGGACGGCGTGTTCTTCACATTGCGCGAGGCGTGCAAGCACATGAAGGCGCGCGCCGAAGCGGGCGATCCGGGTGGATCGCTGGTCGCGATCTCGTCGACCTCGGCTATCCACGGCGCTGCCCGCAATCAGGCGTACGGGGCGGCCAAGGGGGCCCTTTGTTCGCTGGTTCGTGCGACAGCCGTCGAGTTTGCCCGCTATGGCGTGCGCGCCAACGCGGTTCTTCCGGGCTGGACGGTCAGCGAAATGACCGAAGCCTCGCATGCAAACGAGAAGTTCAACCGGCAAGTGATCTCCCGCGTGCCCTTCCGGCAGTGGATGGAGCCCAAGGATTTTGGCGGGATCGCGGTCTATCTCGCTTCCGATGCATCGCGGTTCCACACAGGGGACAGCATCGTGCTCGACGCGGGCTACACGATTTTCTGACTGTGCTGGAGTTGCCCAAATGGAAGATGCGTCCTCGTCGTTGGTGCTGAGCGACATGCCGCGAGCCGGTGTTCGCCGGTTGACGCTGAACCGGCCGGAGAAGCGCAACGCGCTTTCGAATGCTCTCAGGACTGAGCTGTTCGCGGCGCTGGAGAATGCGGACAAGGACGCGGACGTTCGGGTAATCGTCCTGCGGGGGGCCGGTTCCTGCTTCTCTGCCGGCTATGACCTTTCGCCAGAGGCCAGCACGCAAGCGCCGCCCTATCATACTGCCGGTGGCGCCGGCTTCTGGCCGCGGCACGTCGTCGAAGGGGTTTTCCGCATCTGGGATCTGGCCAAGCCCGTTATCGCACAGGTACACGGGTGGTGCCTCGCCGGGGCCACGGAACTCGCCACGGCCTGTGACCTGATTTACCTGAGCGACGACGCGCAGATCGGCTACCCGCCGGTTCGCGGGATGAGTCCGCCCGATACCCAGTTCCATCCCTGGCTCTGCGGCCTACGGTCGGCGATGGAGCAGATGCTGACCGGGGATGCGCTGTCTGCCCACGAAGCGGTGCGCGTGGGCTTCGCCAACCGGGCGTTCCCTGCCGCCGAGCTTGAAAGTGAAGTCCTCAAGATCGCGGAGCGGGTCGCGAAGATTCCTCCCGAGGTCCAGCAGATCAACAAGCGATCGGTGCACCGGGCCATGGAAGCGATGGGCTTGCGGTCTGCAATCCGCGCGGGCACGGAAATGCAGGCCCTGGCGATGACCACCGAGGCTTCCAGACAGACCTTTTCGGGCTTCCGCGCCGGAGACGTGCGCGGCGCGCTCGATGCTCGCGATGGGGCTTTCGGCGATTACCGCACATCAGTCCCGGATGAATAACCCCTACCGCGTGCGTCAGTGATCAAGCCCAGAGTTTGACCACGGTTTCGATTTCCAGCCAACCGTCCGGTGCTCGTGTGCCGATCTGGGCGTGTTCCCCAGGCGATCGCTTCGAAATGCACTTCGCTTTGCACGAACTGGCACCCAACCAGCCCTCACCGGCGATCCTTTCCAGGAGGGTTGGGGCTTCCTCTTCGTTCCCTCGTCACACTGACGAAGTCCCAACCCTCCTTAAATCACAACCTCAAATCTGTGCCATTGGTGCTGACGGGGGACGCCCGCGAGGGGCTGATAGACCGGCTTAATGACTCAGAATGTTAACTCTCTGCATTAATTTGACTCTTTGCCGCGCTGATCATCTTGGTGGTTATGCTGCATGGGCGCATTTTTCTGCGCCTGATAACCGTCTATGAGCCGATGTTTGGGCGTGGAATCGGTCTCTCTCGCAAGACTGATCGGCATTAGATGAACCATTTCGGACTATTATTTGCCCTTGGAATCTGGCGACAGCCGATCGCGGATGCTCGGACTTCGCCACTGGCGCTGGCGCATGGATGATGCGTTTCGGAGCGAGCTTGCCGGGTTCTGCAAGGAACGCGTCCAGCATGACGCCGTTGAGGACGAAACTGTGCCGGGCGCCGGCCAAAATGCTGCAGCTGCGAGCCGCTGGCCCGAATAGGGTCGCCATTGGCGCGTGTCGCAAAAGTGCGAGTTGCCGCGCGGTGCTGCCTGGGCCAGCCTTGTTGCTTGACGGGAAAGAGGCGCGCCTGGAACCATGACCGATCCTTACATCTATGTCGTGATCGTCAGCGCGCTGGCGCTGCTGGCCTATTATTTCACGCTGCTCATGGCCGGGCTGGCGCGAGGGCGGTTCAAGATCGCGGTGCCTTCGCACAGCGGGCCGGAAGAGTATGAGCGGTATGTTCGTGCGCACCAGAATACGCTTGAGCATCTCGTGCTCTTCCTGCCGGGTATGTGGTTGTTTGCCTATGTGGTGAGCCCGGTCTGGGCGGCAGGGATCGGGGCGATCTGGCCGTTCATGAGGGTGCTCTATGCGCGTGGTTATCACCGGGCGGCTGAGAAGCGGCTGCTCCCGCTCTATATCTCGATGCCGCCGATCTATATCTTTGTGCTCGGCTCGCTGATTGGCGGGATTGTTCGGCTGGTTAGGGGAGGGTGAGGCGATGCAGGCCGATTATGATCTGGTCATCCGGGGGGGCACGATTGCCGATGGCAGCGGCGGCGATCTGATCGAGGGCGACATTGCCATCGCTGGCGGGCGGATCGCGGCGATTGGCGCGTTCAGCGGGCGCGGCGCTGAGGAAATCGATGCCAAGGGCCGCGTGGTCACGCCCGGCTTCATCGACGTTCACACGCATTATGACGGCCAGTGCATCTGGGCCGAGGAACTCTCGCCGTCCTCCGCGCACGGAGTGACAACGGCTGTGATGGGCAATTGCGGGGTAGGCTTCGCGCCTTGCCGCAAGGCGGATCACGATATGCTGATCAATGTGATGGAGGGGGTCGAGGACATCCCCGGCGTGGTGATGACCGAGGGCCTGTCGTGGGATTGGGAGACGTTCCCCGAATATCTCGACACCGTTGCGGCCGGAAAGCGCGATATCGATGTGGCGGCCTATCTGCCGCATTCACCCTTGCGGGTCTATGCGATGGGAGAGCGCGGGGCTTCGCGCGATGCCGCGACCGAGGAAGATCTGACGCTGATGCGCCGCCTGACGGCCGAGGCGATGCGCGCCGGAGCGATCGGCTTTGCCACCTCGCGGCTATCGATCCACAAGACCGCTGATGGCGATGCGATCCCGACTTTCGAGGCCGACATTGCCGAACTGGAAGCGATCACGCGCGGCATGGCCGATGCAGGCGCCGGGACGTTCCAGGTCGTGCTCGATGCCTTTGTCGGGTGGGACAAGGAATACCGCGTGATCGAGCGGGTGATCGCCGCGAGCGGCCGCCCGGCGACGTTCACCCTCGCTTCGGGCAATGATGCGCCCCCGCGCTGGCGGCGGGTGCTCGAAAAGCTGGAGGCGACCAATGCTGCGGGCGGCGTGGCGCATGCGCAGGTCATGCCGCGCCCGATCGGTCTGATCGCCGGGCTGGAGCTGACGGTACACCCCTTCGTGCTCTGCCCGAGCTGGGCGAAGATCGCCCACCTCTCGATCGACGAGCAGGTGGCGGCGATGCGCGATCCCGCCTTGCGCGAGGCGCTGCTGACCGAGGATTTCGCGCCGGGCCATCCCTTCAACGCCCTAGCGCGCAACTGGCGCTGGCTGTTCCCGCTCGACAATCCGCCGGACTACGCGCCGCCCGCGCAAATGAGCATGGCGGGGCAGGCTGCCGCGCGCGGGTGCACGCCGCAGGAGATCGCCTACGAACGGTTGCTTGAGACGAATGGGCGGGGCCTGTTCCTCGCCGCGCTGGGCAACTACGAGAATGCGACCCTCGACAGTGCGCACGAGATGCTGCGCCATCCCTATTGCGTGCCGGGTCTGGGCGATGGCGGCGCGCATTACGGGGCGATCTGCGATGCGAGCTATTCGACATATCTGCTGACCCAGTTCGTCAAGGGCGAGGGGCCGCTCAAGCTGGGGCTGGCCGAAGCGGTCCATATGTTGAGCCGGAAGGCGGCGCGCGCGGTGGGGCTGGATGATCGCGGGGTTCTCGCAGTCGGCGCGCGGGCCGATCTCAATGTCATCGACCTGGATGGCCTGAGGCTGCATCTGCCTGAAGTTGTGCGTGATTTGCCAGCCGGCGGGCGACGTCTGCACCAACGTGCGACCGGCTATGACGCAACGGTGGTGGCAGGCGAGGTGATCCGCCGGTTCGACCAGTCGACCGGTGCCCGGCCGGGCAAGCTGGTGCGCGGCGCGGGGTATCGGCCGGCGGCCTAGAACGTCGAAGTGCCGATCCCGCCGTCGACGACGATGGACTGGCCGGTCATGTAGCTGGCCTGATCGCTGCAGCACATCGCCACCAGCGCGCCGAGGTCCTCGGCATCGCCGAAGCGCCCGGCGGGGAGGCGCACGGCCTTGATGAACGACGCGACTTCCTCGTCATAGGTGCGCCCGTTCGCGGCGGCGCGGGGCCCCATGACTTCCTCGATGCCGGGGGTGTGATGCATGCCGGGCAGCACCGAATTGATCGTCACGTTGAAGCGCGCGAGTTCCTTGGAAATCGCGTGACAGTAATTGGCGAGCGCGGCGCGCGGCGGGCCGGAGAGGACGCGCATGGCGGCAGGGTACTTGGCGGCGCCGGTGCTGATATTGACGATCCGGCCCCAGCGGCGGGCGACCATCGTCACCGTCACGGCCTTGATATAGTCGATCGGGCTGAGAAGCGCGGTCGCCACCGCGCGTTCGAATGCCTCGCGCGAGACGTCGCGGAAATCGCCGGTGAAGGGCGGCGGGGCGCATGTGGCGACGAAGATATCGGGATCGGGGCAGGCGGCAAGGATCGCGGCGCGGCCCTCGTCGCTGGCATGATCGGCGATAATGGCGTGGACCTTCGCGCCGGTCTCGGCGGCGATGGCGGCGCAGGTCTGCTCCAGGCGCTCAGCCCCGCGCGCGGACACGAACACTTCCGCCCCTTCGCGCGCCAGAGCCAGCGCGGCGCCGCGCCCCATGCCCGCGCTGCCGCCGTTGACCAGCGCCTTGCGGCCCGCAATCTTGAGATCCATCGCTAAACCCTTATCAGCAATTTGCCGCGACTGGCGCCTGACAGCAGGTCGATAAAGCTCTGCGGCATCGCTTCCAGCCCCTCGATGATCGTCTCTTCGTGAACCAGCGCGCCCTCGGCCTCGGCTGCGGCGAGATCGGCGATGATCTGCGGCGCTTGCGGGAAATAGAAGCCTGCGTTGAAGCCGGTGAGGCTGACGTGTTTCTCGACTGCCGCAAAGAGATTGCACGGGCCGGCGCGGTAGTTTTCCCCGTCATAGAGCGCGATTGCGCCGCACAGCGCGATGCGCCCGCGCGGCGCCATGGCGTCGATCATAACCTCGAGCTGCTCACCGCCGACGTTGTCGAAGGCGGCGGCAAGGCCTTCGGGCGCAAGCTCGGCAAGGCAGGTGGCAAGGTCTTCGCGGCGGTAATTGATCGCGTGATCGGCACCCAGCGTGCCGGTGACCCAGCTGCACTTGGCGTCCGATCCGGCAGAGGCAATCACCCGCGCGCCGGCACGTTTGGCAAGCTGCACCGCGACCATGCCGACCGCTCCGGCGGCCGCGTTTACGAACAGCGTTTCGCCCGGCTGCGGCTTCAGCACGCCGTAGATGCCGCCCCAGGCAGTGATGCCGGTCAGGCCATAGAGGCCAAGGTAGCGCTCGATCGGCCCCGCCGCTGTGCTCAGCGGCTGGAGTTCGGCGGCCGGGGCAAGGTAGTGATCGCGCCAGCCGTGCACCCTCGACAGAACGAAGCTTCCCGCCGGCAGTTCGGCGCTGGCGCTGGCGATGACCTCGCCCACAGCCATGCCCGGCAGCGGATCGCCGAGCGGAACCGTGCCATGCAATCCGGGCTGCTCGCTGAGTGCCAGCCGCACGTAGGGATCGAGCGAGAGCCACAGATTTCGCACCAAGACCTCGCCCGCCGCCGGCGCAGCGAGCGCGGCGGTGCCAAGGGCGAAGTCATCGATCCTTGGCGCGCCCTGCGGACGGCGCGCCAGCACGATCTGTCGGGCTTGCACCGTCATCCGTCTTCCTTCTGGTATGCGCGCCAGCTCAGTCGGCCATCCACTTTTCGAGGTTCTCGTGGAAGTAGCGCACCCGGCGCTCCTGCCAGGCGAGGTAGTCACGCTTGTAGCCGCGCGAGTGGAGGCCGCGCTGCTGGAGTTCCCAGACCGAGACGTCCTGATCGATGCCGGGGCCGGCGGAGACATCGCCCCACTTGCCCTGCACGTGGGGGCCGGGCACCGAGACATCGACCCATTCGGACATCGACTGCGAATAGTAGCGCTCAGTCCCGGCGGGGAAGAGCGTCATGTACCACATGTCGAAGTAGCACTTCTCGGGATCGGTCTCGTGCGGGCGCGCGCGCAGCCAGATATTTCCATCGGGCTTGAGGCTGAACGAGAGGTTCGGGAAGATCGTGTAGTGCCAGTGGTCGGTCAGCTGGTCGTCGTGATAAGTCGAGAAGTCGAAGCCCTTTTCGGTGCCCTTCTCGCGCTTCGCTTGCTGCAGCGCCTTGCGGATCTCGCCGGTCTTGCCACCGCGGAACTGCTCGGGATCGAGGTCCCAGAACTCCAGCTCCTCGCGCAGCATTTCCAATGTCTCGGCCTCGCCGCCGCGCAGCTGCTTGGTCGGCCCGGCGCCGGGCATGAACATGCGCGCATGGCCTTCGGGATAGAGATCGAACTGGCAGTGGTTGTAGCCATATTCCATCACGAACTTCGTCTGCGGGTGGACGAAGGGCACGTGATAGCTCTCGTTGAAATTGTCCTGCACCAGCTTCCAGTTGAAGTTGCCCTCGATCGTCACCCAGTGCGTTCGGACCATCGCGTCCATCGGATAAGTATCGATCTGGTCGGCGATCGGACCCATGAACTGGCGCAGCGGCGCTGCGTCGTTGTCCATGTTGATCCACACGAACCCGGCCCAGATCTCGCACTTCACCTCGATGAGGTTGAGCTTGCCGCAGGGCGAGCCCTGCACGAAATCGGCCTCGTCAGGCACGACCTTGAGCTTGCCTGCAAGGTCATAGGTCCAGCCATGGTATGGGCAGACGAGGCGTTTGGAATTGCCCTGCTCGCCCGCCACCACCGGCATCGCGCGGTGCTGGCACACGTTGTAGAACGCGCGCACTTCGCCGTCATCGCCGCGCACGCAGACGATGGTTTCGGGCCCGAAGTCGGCGGTCAGCCAGTCGCCCGTATTCGGGATCTGCGCCTGCGTGCCCGCGATCTGCCAGGTCTTGGTCCAGATCTTGTCCCATTCGCGGTCAGCCCATTCCTTGGAGAAATAGCGTTCCGGCGTGATCGGCGAATTGCCCAGCGGCGGATCGGCCAGCGGGGAAATATCGGCCAGCGACTTGGCGCGGGCGCGGGGGAGGTCTGTCTGGGTGGTCATGGGTGGTCTCCTGTATCAGGCACCGGTGAAGTGTGGGTAGGACGGATCGGCGTGGCCGCGCTCGCCAAAGGGGTAACCGGGCATGGCGGCGCGGTCCCACATATCGGTCGATGGCGCGATGGTACTCCAGTCATAGACCGCATGGCGATGGGAAATGCGCCATTCGCCGTCCCTCCGCTCGAAGCGATCAAGATAGCGCCCGGCCGCGACCATGAAATTGTCACCGGCCCCATCCGGACCCGGGATGTGATGATGAGCGATGAAATAGGCCTCGCCCTTTGCCTTGTCGCCGTCCACCTCGATCAGCACATTGCCGATCACATGCTGGGTGCGGCGCATGCCAGCGAGCACTTCCATCACCCACGGCACGAAATCGGCGGCAGTGCCCTGGTACATGCCGTGGTCGTCGGTCGCATCGGGGTGGAACACCGCGCGCACGAGGTCGGCATCGCAGCGGTCGATCCCGCGCGCGAGGCGGTGGACGAGTTCGGTGCAGGCAATCTTGTCGAGCAGCAAGGCCACGCGCGGATCGAGAGGTGCCGTCATTGCATCAGTCTCCGGTATAGCTTGGATCATCGGGCATGCGCTTGCCGTGGCGGGTCAGCGTGCCATAGAGCGGGCCGTCCCACTGTGCGGTCGAGGGGCCGTTGCGGCTCCAGTCGAGCACGTAGCGGCGGTGGAGCAGGCGCCAGTCGCCCTCGCGCCGTTCAAGCCGGTCGAGATAGCGGCCGCCCACTTCCATTTCCTGCGGTCCGGCAGGCGAATCCACTTCGTGCCATGCCCGGCAATAGGTTTCGGCGGTCGCCGTGCTTCCGTCGATATCGATCAGCATGTTGCCAAGGAAATGCTGCGTCCTGCGCATCGCGGCGAGCGCGGGAACCACGCCGTCGGACCAGGCCAGCGCATCGATTTCGCCCGTTCCGTAGTCGGCCTTGGCTTGAGGCCACCACACGCTGCGCAGCACCTCCAGATCGCACCGGTCAATCCCGCGCGCATAGCGGTTGAGAACATCGATGATCGCCAGCCGGTCGGCCAGCTCTTCGGGGCGAACCATGCTCATCGCTTGCGCATCTCCTCACGGCGGCAGCTGAGATCATGCGGAGCGCGTGCGCCCCACGGGAACATGGCCTCGCCGCCGGGCAGATCGGCGGCGGGCTCGTCGCGCACCCAGTCGACGAGTTCGCTGCGATGGGCGATCTTCCATACGCCGCCACGCCGTTCGTAGCGGTCAACGTAGCGCCCGGCGACGAACATGTCGCGCTCGCCTCCTTCCGCCACGATGCGGTGGTGCGCCTGGAAATAGACCTCGCCGAGGCCCACGTCGGTGCTCTCGAAATCGATCCGCACTTGGCCGATCATGTGGTGGTTGGCCTTGTGCGGTGTCAGAACCCTCTGTGCGAAATCGACAAAGCCCGGCGCATCGCCTTTCCAGCCCGCGCCGTAGTCGGTCGTTGCGTCCTCGTGAAACACCGAAATGTGGAGCGCCGGATCGAGCCGGTCCTGCGCGCGCATGTAATCGCAGCACAGATCGTAGATCGCCTGCCAGGAAACGAGCCGGTCGAGCGGGTCCATGGCTCAGGCTCCCGCCAGATAGTCGTCGAGCGTCTGGTGAAAGCGGCGGATGCGCGCTTCCTGATAGTTGCCCAGCGTCTGCCCGTGCTTCGCCGAGCCCAGGAAGCCCTGATATTGCAGCGCCAGGTTGTCGGTATCCTGATCGTATACCCCGCCAAGCCCCGGGTTCATCCCCGGTGCCTCGGCATAGGATTGCTCGACGGTGAGGCGCACCGGCTCTGGCGGATGCTCGACCGGCGTGCCCGGCGGCACCAGCTTCAGGAACATCAGATCGAACAGCGAGCGCGAAGGATCGTTGCCGATGGGCCGGAAGCGGTAGATCATCGGCAGCGAGACACCAGAAAACAGGCACATGTTGGGGAAGAGGTGATACTCGATGGAATCGAGCATCTCGCTGTCCGAATACATGTCGAGCGGCACGCCCGTCGCTTCCGAGATCTGCTCGCGCATCTTCTCGGCAGCATAGGAGCGGGCAGTGCGGCCTTCGGGGAGAACCCCGGGCGCCACACGCATGCGGTCGAAGAGTTCCTGCTCGGTCTGCGTGCCGGTGAAGTGCGGGCTCGGCACGCCGATAGTGTGGATGAAGCGCGTCACATGGTCGCTGAATATGTCGTACTGCGCATTGGCATCGCTCGCGGTCGGCAGCGCCTGCGCGTGGGTCTCGTAGACGTGGTAGGCCTCGAGGAAGGCCTCCTGCGCCGCCTTCCAGTTGGTCGGCAGTTCCTTCTGGAGGTGAAGCGCGATGCGTCTGTCCGAAAGGTCCCAGCGGCCGGCGAAATGCTCGGCAAGTGGCCCCAGCTGTTCAATAAGCGGGCGCGCATCGGGGTCGAGGTTGATGAAAATGAAGCCGCCCCAGGTTTCCATCCGCACTTGCGGCAGGCTGAATTCCTCATCCTTCACATGCGGGAAATCCCAGCGGCAGGGCAGGTGCTCCAATTCCCCCTCGAGCGACCAGCGCCAGCCGTGGAACGGGCAGCGGATTTCCACCGCGTTGCCGCTGCTGTCCGAGCGCTTGAGTTGCGTGCCGCGGTGCAGGCACACGTTGCGATAGGCCCGAATTTCTTCGCCATCCCCCCGCACGATAAGGATCGACCACGGTCCGATGTCATAAGTGATGTAATCGCCCGCCTCGGGAATGTGCTCCTCGCGAGCGGCCCATTGCCAGGTGCGCGCCCACATCCCGGTGAACTCGCGCGCCACGAAATCGCTTGAGGTGTAGCGGTCGTAGGCGATGTCGGCATCGCCCGCGAAGCTATAGGCCTCGGCAATGAGGGCAGGGGGCACGTCCTGCCCGTCGGCAAGGATGATGTCGCGCGTGCTCGGACCCGGGCAACGCGCCGCGCCGGGTTCGGGAGGGATGGGCAAGCTGGTTTCGAGGTTCATAGCCCTAAGGTCCTTGTCGCTCGATGCTGCCCATCCCCGATTTCGTTCAGTACTTGATCGGCACTTGCAGCCGCACCGTACGCGGCATCGCGCGGTAGGCGATGATGTCGCCCAGCAAGGCGTTGTTGGTGCTGCCGCCGAAGAAGTAGAACTTGTAGGTCAGGTTCTTGCCGATCACAGTGAGCTGACGGCGATCGTTCTCGGCGCCGCCGGGCGGAGCCGATGATGTCCTCGACCCCGGCAGGAGCCTCGTTCCCGGCTGCGGCCGTGGCTTGTGCTGCCGCTTCGGCTGCCCGAGCCGGCGTTGCCGCGACAAGTTTGCTGAAGCCGAGCATGGCTCGAGTGGCGCCACGCGCCGTGGTCGACAAAAGCGAAAGTTGCGCAAAATCCGCTTGTTGCATGGGGCCTCTGCTGCCTCGTTGGTCGCGGCCAATACTTTTTTGTCGGTTCCACGGAGTAAAATTAGGGTATCAATTTCGGGATTTGGCACAAACGATAAAGGCGCGTTTGCGCACTTTTGATAGGAACTGCACAGGGGTCGCGACCAGCCACGTCGGCTTCAACTAGCGAGCGAAATGTAGCCAAGCTGCGCCGCCTTGAAGACGGTCTGGCTGCGGTTGACCGCGTTGAGTTTTACCGATGCGTTGTAGACGTGGAAACGCACCGTCGCGCGGCTACGGTTCAAGATCATGCCGATTTCCACGTCGGTCTTGCCGATCGCTGCCCACCGCAGGCATTCGACCTCGCGCTTCGAGAGGCGGGCGGCCGCCGTCAGAGCCTGCAGCGAGCCCATGACATGCTCGTAGCTGGCAACGAAGGTGCGGGCATAGACGCCGAAGGCATCGCCTTGCAGCGCGAAGAGATCGTCGAGTTCGGTCAACGCCGGATCGAGCGGATTGAAGCTGACCGCCCCGATCTGGCCAAACGGCAGATGCACGGGCACGACGATCGCCGCGCGGGTCATGGCGCGGGCTTCGAAGTTCGCGAGGTCGATCGCGGCGAGATAGTGGTTCGGCAAGCTGGTGCGGAAGCCTTGTGCGTTGACCCAGAAGGGCTCGCTTTCAAAGCGGCAGGCGGCGGTGATCGGGGAATCAAGCGCGATCCGGCTGTTGCCGCACCAGGCCTTGCGGTCCGACCAGCCGAAGACCTCGCGCGCGAGGTTGTTGCCCTCGGCATCGACGGGGGTGTGCTTGTCGGCGATGTTGTGCGCGGGAGCGGCGCGCATCCCGTGGTCCATGGCAATGGCATGGAGCGCCTCCGCCGCGCGGCGCACGTCCTGCGGGCAGCGGATTCGCACGCGATCGATGGCCGCGGGGCACAGCCCCGCGGCCGGGCTGCCGCGTCGCCGCGCGGCGCTCAGGAAGCGGGCCTCAGCATTGATCGTGACCGCGCCTTCTGCCCCGGCGACGCGCGGGGGCACAGGGGAGACGGTGCGGACGGGCAAGCGCGTCACGGCCCCTTTGCGTGTCAACATCATGATCCTCCTCGATCAGGCCCGATTTGCCCGGTGTTTCCGACCCGGCTGGGGCCCCTCAGCGGCGCCCTTCGAGATAGTCGTTGATCACCTCGTGAAAGCGGCCAACGCGGGCTTCCTGCTCGGCAAGGTAGGCCTTGTCGAAGCCCAGCGAACGCAGGCCCTGCTGCTGGGTGACAGCCACATCGAGGTCCTGCGTCAGGAAGTCGCCTTGCTTGATCTCGGCCTGGTAGGCCGCAAAATCGCCGGCCTGGTGCTCGGCCTCGGCCCAGGGGCGCATGCCGTAGAGCGTGGGCACGTCCTGACCTTTCACCTCAGGTGCGAGGTACCAGTAGTCGAATGTCGACCAGTTGGGATCTTCCGGATCGGGCTCCGTGCGGAACACGTGGAGGCCCTCCGGCGTGCCGGTCAGCGTCAGGTTGGGAAAGCAGGTGTGGTGGAACTGATCGGTCAATTCGGCGTCGCTGAGCGTATCGAAATGGAGATGCCCACGCGCCGGCCCCAGCTTGCGCCGCGCCTGCTGGAGCGCCACGCGGGCCTCCTGCGCGCGGCCATCGAATGCGGCGGGATCAAGGCCCCATTCCTTGAGCACATCGGCCCAAAGCGGCTTCATCTGCTGCGCGTCGGGATAGCGGCTCGAGGGCTGCAGCTTCTCGATCATCCGGTTGTGCCCGGTGGGGTACATCTCGAACACGGTGGTCGAGTAGTGATCGTCGATCATCCCCTCGAATTGCGGGTGCACCGCGGGGATATGGTAGGCCTCGTTGAAATTGTCCGAGGCGAACTTCCAGTTGGTGTTGACCCGAAGCGTGCGCCACACGACGCGCTTCCACGCAGCGAGATCGCGGCCTGCCAGCAGCGTCGGGATCGGATGCATGTATTCGAGCAGCGGCACCGCATTCGGGTCGAAGCTGTAGAACACGAAGCCGCCCCAGGTCTCGCAGGGCACTTCCTTGAGCCGCAGCTTGCCGCAGGGCGAACCCTGGGGGAAATCCTCCTCGTCCTGCACCCAGTCGAGCGCGCCGTCGATCGCCCACTTCCAGCCGTGATAGGGGCAGGTGAAGTGGCCGCTGACGCCGCCTTCCGCGGCCGCGACAAGGCGGTTGCCGCGGTGGCGGCAGACATTGTGGAAGGCGCGGATGCCGCCGTCCTGCTGGCGCACCATCACTACCGACTGGTGCATGAAATTGTGCGTGATGAAGTCGCCCGGCTCCTCGAGCTGCGCGGCGCGGCCACCAAGGTGCCAGACGCGCGTCCACATCTTTTCCCACTCGCGCGCGGCGAAGTCCTTAGACCAGTAGCGATCGCCGGTGATCGCATCGCCGCGGCAGCGAGGGAATTCGGCGTCCGGGCTGGTGGGATAGTTCGCAGCAGGGTCGGGGATGGCGATGTAGCCTGTGGTGGGGGAGGCGGTCACTGCGCGTTCTCCAGCGTGCCGCTCAGCGGCATGAGGAAGTCCATGGTGTAGCGCGTGGCCTTCCAGCCGGCGGAGGTGCGCACGACATCGAAGTAGTAGCGGCCATGGACCGTTACCCCGCGGCCGTCCTTCCCCTGGCCCATGCCGGTCACGTAGGCGCGGATCGAGGCGGTATCGCCCGCATAGGCAGTGATCGCGAAGTTGGTGAGGTAGTGCGCGTGATGCGCCATGTTGGCGAATACATTGGTGAAGAAGTCGCGGATGCCCTCGTGGCCGTTTACCGGCGCGAGGCCGATGCCGGAGAGGTCGAACACCGCATCTTCCACGAAGACGCCGAGCACGCCCTCGATATTGCCGATATTGTCGACGGCATGGGCATAGGCGATCAGCAGATCCTGGATCGCGAGACGGTCCTCGACCGCGCAGGGGATGGACATGGCGGGGCCTTTCTTTCTCAGGCGGGGAACAGGGGGCGGATCGGGTCGGTCACGCCGTCCCAGTCTCGCGCGCCCTCGGCGATGCGGGTGAAGGCGGCGGTCTGGGTCTCGTCCTGCTCGACGATCTCCATCATGCAGCCCAGCGCAGGGGCGGTATCGATGTAGCAGAAGCGCATCACGCCGAACTGGCCCTCGACCGCAACGGCAAAGCCCTGATCGCGATAGCGCTGGCACACCGCGTCGTAGTCGTCGGTGTAGATGCAGAAGTGGTGGAAACCCTCGCTGCCCTTGGGCACGGTATCACGGTAGGCGCTCGGGTTGTCGCAGTGCTGCTGGATGAGTTCCACTTGCACCCCGCCCGACTGGGCGAGGGCGACCGAGAAGTCGAGCCCGTCGACCAGCGCGCCGCGATAGCGCGCCTCGGCCAGCTGGATGTGCGGCACGAGGAAGAACGGGCCGATGCCGGTTGCAGCAATCCAGGCGCGGGCTGCCGCCTCGACATCCTCGACGATGAAGGCTGCCTGCATCAGGTGTGGACCTGTCTGGCCGGGGATAACGGAAATGGGCAGCATCGTCTCGATCCTTCTGCGGTCTCAGACCGGCCAATTGCGGGTTTCGCTGAAGTCGGCGCCGCGCCGTGCGCCCAGTGCCAGCGGATTGTCTTTGAGGAAGCTGTCGGCCGCCGGTTCGGAGCGCGCCCAGTCGACCAGTTCGCGGCGGCGGATGATGCGCCAGTCGCCATCCCGGCAGGCGTATTCGTCGACATAGCGCCCGGCGACGATGAGATCGGTCGGCACCCCGTCCTCGTGGAGGCGGTGCCAGGCGTAGAAATAGACTTCGCCCGACGCGCGCTCGCCCTCGACCGAGAGCTGGACCTGCCCGATGATATGCTGGCTGCCCTCGATGTCGCCGAGGAAGCCTTGCGCGAAGGCAACGAATTCGTCGGCGGTGCCGTTCATCAGTCCGCAATCGACCCAGGCGTCATCGTGGAACGCGCTGCGGTGAAGCACCGGATCGAGCCGGTCCTGCCCGCGCATGTAGCGGCACAGGCAATCGTGGATGTCGCGCCGGGCGGCCAGATCGCGCACCTCTGCTTCAAGATCAAACGCCATAGTGCTCACTCCGCAGCCAGGTATTTGTCGATGATCATCTGGAAGTGGCGGATGCGCGCTTCCTGATAGTTGCCGAGGTTCTGGACGCCGGTCGCGCTGGCGCGGAAGCCCTGCTGCTGGGCGCGCAAGTTGTCGGTATCCTGGTCATAGACATGGCCCATCGCCGCATCGAAACCGGGCGCCGAGGCGTAGCTCTCGCGTTCGGCGACATGATAGGGCTCGGGCGGTTCCGGCACGCGACCATCCGCCGGATTCGGGCGCAGGAACAGGATCTCGAACAGCGTCCGCTCCGGATCGTGGCCGATCGGGCGGAAGCGGTAGACCATCGGCAGCGAGAGCCCGGGGAACAGCACCATGTTCGGGAAGACATGGTATTCGATCGTGTCGATCATCTCGCTGTCGGAGACTGCGGAAAGATCACAGCGGTACCGCGCACTGAGCACCTCCCGCAAGTGGCGGGCCATGACGGTGCGGGCAGTCTCGCCGGGAGGGACGGTGAGCGCCTCTCCGCGTGAGCCGCTATCGCCGAGGATCATCGTGGCGAGCAATTCCTCCTCGCTCAGCGGCCGGGCGAGGTGGGGGGAATTGACCCCGCTGGCGGCGTAGAAGCGGGTCACGTGGTCCGAATGGCAATCGTACTGAACGTTGGCATCGCCCACGCCCTTCAGCAGCTGCGGATGCGTTTCGAGCACGTGGTAGGATTCGAGAAAGGCCTCCTGCGCGGTTTTCCAGTTGCAGGGCAGTTCCTTGGCTACATGAACAGAGATGTGGCGGTTTGCGATGTCCCAGCCCTGGAAATGCTCGGGCAGGGGGCTGAGGAATTCCTCTAGGCTGGGCCCTTCCTGCGAGGGATTGATGAAGACAAAGCCGCCCCAGTGGCCGACGCGCACTTGCGGCAGGTTGGTCTTGGCGGGATCGACATGGGCGAAATCCCACGCACAGGGCACGGATCTGAGCGCGCCGTCGTTGCTCCAGGTCCAGCCGTGATAGGGGCAGCGCAGATCGCTACCCGAACCGATCCCTTCGCCGCGCTTGAACTTGGTCGAACGGTGGAGGCACGAATTGACGAAGCCTTTGACGCTGCCGTCCTCCTGCCGCACCACGACATAGGAGAGGTGAGCGACTTCGTAGGTGTAGAAGTCGCCCGGCTCGGGGATGTGATCCTCCCGGCAGACCCATTGCCAGGTGCGCTTCCAGATCTTCTCGATTTCCGCCGCGAAGATCGCCGGATCGAAATAGCGGTCCACCGCGACTGGTTCGGTGCCGAGCGCGGCGGGCTGCTCGAAGAGGAGCACCGCAGGCGGCGGAAGCAGGTCGCGGGCGACGATCTCCTGCATGCTGGGTGCATCGGGGCAGCGCGGAGCCGCAGCGTCGGCGCCGGGCAGCCCGTGCTCACGGATCATTTCGAGCATTGTCTTGCGCTCCCGGTCCATATTTCAGAAAATCGGCGTTACTGCCGGTTTTATGGCGGTAACCCCTGCCACCTTCAAGCTAGCGGAATCGACAGGGGCGCCCGGACCGGGTCAGCTGGCGGTCTCGCCATTGTCGATGGTGATCGTTGTGCCGGTAACATGGCGCCCATCGTCGCTGGCCAGATAGAGAACCATATTGGCAATATCTATCGGCTGCCCCATCCCGTGGTTGCTGGACTGATCAAGCCCGGCATGGTCGGCGGGAAGCTCTGCCAGCGCCTGGGCGGTCATCGGGGTGACGATCCCGCCCGGGGCGATGGCATTGACGCGGATGCGGTTCTTCTGTTCCTGGCAATGCACCGCGATCGAGCGAGTCATGCCGATCACGCCGGCCTTGGCCGCAGTATAGGCCGGGATCGCGCTGATGCCCTTGAGCCCCGCGACCGAGGCCATGTTGATGATCGAGCCCGATCCGTCGCGGCTCATGTGCGGAATTGCAGCACGGCAGCCGAGGAACGTTCCGCCGAGCATGACATCGACCTGCAGGCGATAGTCCTCGTAGGACATGGTCTCGATATCAGCGAAACGCACGAGGCCGGCGTTGTTGACCAGCGTGTCGAGCCGCCCGAAGCGGGCAAGCGTTTCGGCCACGACCTCGGCCCAGCGGGCCTCGTCCCGCACGTCCTGCGGCAGGAACACCGCGCCCGGAATCTCGGCGGCGACCGCCTCGCCCAGAGCGACGTTCATGTCTGTTATAACCACGCTGGCACCTTCGCGTGCCAGCACCCGTGCGTCTTCCGCGCCGAGGCCCGAGGCCCCGCCGGTGATCAGGGCGACGCGCCCTTCCATCTTGCCCATTGCATTTATTCCTTACAGTGAGGGGATCAGACTACCCATCGCAGGGTGACGCGGCGCAGTGAGCCGACAATGCCGGCAACCGGCGAAACATCGGCGTCGTCCGCCAGCGCAAAATCGGGAATGCGCCTCAGCCATTCCTCCAGCATGATCGCCACTTCCTTGCGGGCCAACTCCTGCCCCGGGCACATGTGCGGCCCGCTGCCAAAGGCGGAGTGCGGCGCGCGGCGGCGGCTGAAATCGATGGTCAGCGGATCGGGATTGAGCGTGGCATCGAGGCCATGGACTTGCGTGGGGATGCAGATCATGTCCCCGGCCTTGAGCTGCGCGCCGTGGAATTCGATGTCAGCGCGCACTTCACGCGCGATCGTGACGAGCCCGAAGCGGCGGAACAGCTCGTTCACCGCAGGAATCAGGTTGCCCTCCATCGCAATCAGTTGCGACCGCAATGCGGGAGAACCGGCGAGCTCGACCATGACGAAACCGACGAAGTTGACCACAGTGTCCACCCCGGCGATGAGCACCTGTGTGCACAGTCGGAGCGCTTCGTCGCGGCTCAGCGTGCGGCCCTCCATGTCGGCCGCAAGCATTCGGCTGAGCATGTCATCGCCCGGATCCGCGCGGCGTTCGTCCACGATCGGGCCGAGCCAGTCGAAGAAAGTCTGTTTGGCTTCCTCGAACGTCATCGGCATGGCGGGCCGGGTCATGCAACTGGCCCAGTGGCGGATCATCGGTGCCGCATCGGAAGGCAGGCCGACCATCGCCATGAACACACGGATCGGGAACAATTCGGCAAAGTCGGCACTGAAATCGCAATAGCCGGCGGCGCGGAAGCCTTCGATCAGTTCGACGGCGGTTGCGCGGATGCTGTTATCCAGTCCGCGCACGGTGGCGGGATTGAGATTGGCATTGAGCAACACGCGAAACGGCCGGTGTTCGGGGGGATCGATCGTGGTGGGGATCAGTCCGTGTCCTTCGCCCACCGATTTGGGCAGTATGATCACGCGTGAGGAAAAACGCTCGGGATCAGACTGCACCTCTCTCAGCGCCTCGCCGGAAAGTGCTATCCAGTGGCCTTCATTGCGCGGGCTCCACACCACTGCCGGATGGTCGGCCTGCAATCTCGCCCAAGCCTGGTGGAAGCCAAGTTCGGCCGCCAGGGGCGGCAGATAGACATCGACATCCACCACCCGGTCGTGCGGCACATTCGCAGGGATATGGCCGTTCGGCGAAGTGTGCATCCTATTCCCCCAGACTGGCCCAGTGCGCGTAGACCGGATCGGCCTTGCCGAAGCGGCCCCACGTGTTCAGCGCCTCATAGAATCCGCTGCGCTCGAGCGTCGTGGCGTGTGAGGTGCTCCAGTCGAACACGAAAGTGCGGCTCTTGATCAGCCACTTGCCGCCGCGCCGCACATAGCGGTCGATGTAGCGGCCGCCGGTGGTCACATCCTGGCCGTCCATCACCATGTGCGCGATGGCGTAATGCTCGCCGATGGCTTCCTCGCCGTGCACTTCGATCCATTCGTTGGCGACCGAGTGGAAGCACAAGTCGAGCTGGCTCTCGACAAAATCGCAGATCTTCTCGGCAAATTCCGCTCCGCTTCCGTTGACCGCGCCGGTAACCACGGTCGAATCCTCGCTGAAGATCGCGGCGAGAAGTTCCTTGTCCGCGCGGTCCACGCCCCGGGCATAGGCCATGCACAAGTCGTGGATTTCGGCGCGGGCGAGGGCATCGCCGAGTGCGGCATCGGAAGGCTGGGTCATGGCGGCGGGTGCCTTTGCGTTGGCGGCGATTTCGGCGGCGTGGAGTGCGAGCAGCGCGCGGCCCGGATCGGCGGCCTGCTTGCCGCCCTGCGGAACGTAGTGGGCAAGATCGAGGCTGCCGTCGCCGCGCGCAGCGGTGTTGGGGCGGTTGGTATTGCCCTCGATCACATACTGGCGGTGCGTGATGCGCCATACCCCGTCGGCCAGGGCGAGCCGGTCGAGGTAGCGGCCGAGCACCATGCGCTGGGTCTCGGCATCCTCGACATGCGCGATCACATAGGATTCCGCGATGGCCTGATCGCCCGCCACCTTGATCCAGGAATTGCAGGTGCGGTGCGTGGTGGGCGGCGAGGCCTTCTGCGCCTCGCCAAGAATGGCGACGAGCGTTTCCGCTGGTCCGGCAAAGAAGCCGTAGTCGACGGTGGCGCCGGGATGATAGGCGCTGCCGAGCAGCGCGGCATCGCCCCGGTCAACGCCGCGGCTGTGAAGAGCCAGAGCATTCAGGATGCCGTGGCGGCTGGCCAGTTCGTGCGGTGTGACCATGGGAATCCCCGAAAAAAGGTGCCCCGGCCATTCAGACCGGCCGGGGCGAGGGAGGATGGCCTTTAGAACTTGTAGCCGGCGGTCACCCCGAACTGGCGCGGCGGCGCGTAGCCGACCAGACCCATGTAGCCAGGGGAGTCGTAAACCGTTGAGATGTAGCGCTTGTCGAGGAGGTTCTTGCCCCACAAGCCGATCGAGTAGCGGTCATCCGGCCCGTAGAAGGTGAGCAGGCCGTCGAGGTAGTAGGTCGGCTGCACGGTCGAGCGCGGCGTGTCTGTGATCGCGGTGTAGTACTTCTTTGCGGTGTAGAGCCAGCTGACGTCGGCAACGAGACGCGAGCCGCCCCCAAGCTTGTAGGTGTAGTTGGCACCAAGCGTGGAAGCCCAGCGCGGGGCATTCTGCAGATCGAGGCCCTGAAGCTGACTGAACTTCGCGCCCACCGGATCGAAGTAGAGGAAGTCCTTGTACTTGGCATCGAGCCGGGCGAGCGAACCGCGCAGCGTGAGGCCTTCGACCGGGATCGCCTGCACTTCGAGCTCGAAGCCCCGGATGCGCGAGGCCGCCGCGTTGAGGATGCGGTTGCCCTGCACCTTGGTGTCCGGATCGTAGTAGATCTGGGCAACCTGCATGTCGCGGTAGTTGGTGGTGAAGGCGGCAAGATTGACGCGCAGGTGACGGTCGAGGAAGTCCGCCTTGAGGCCGACTTCGAAGGTATCGACCTTCTCCGGATTGTAGGGCGTGTCACCGTCTGCCGCCACGCCGATGCGGCCGGTGAAGCCGCCCGACTTGAAGCCGCGCGCCCAGCTGGCATAGACGAGCTGGTTGCGGCCGAGCTCGTAATCGAGGCCGAGCTTCCAGCCGACGTTGTCCCAGCTCTTCTTGCCGCCGACATCGAGGCTGCCGGGGAACGTGACATCGAACTTGTCCCAGTTGGGCGAGGTCAGCTTCTCGCTGCCAAGCCCCGTGGCGAGCGTGGAGCGCGCATCGATGCTGTCATGCGTGAAGCGCACGCCGGCGGAGAACTTCAGCCGGTCGGTCAGCCTGGTATAGCTCTGCACGAAGGCCGAGAACGATTCCGTGCTCTGGTCCTGGACGTTGTACTGGATGAGGCCGGGCAACGCGAAATCCAGATGGTACATCTGGTAGTGGTTGTAGCTGGTCTTGAGATAGAACAGGCCCGCCACGGCGTTGAAGCGATCGCCCACGTTGAAGGCGCTGCGCAGTTCCTGGCTGAACTGCCAACCATGGGTGCGGCGGCGGGTGGCGTTGTTGGTCTTGGCCGTGCCGTCCTGGTCGGTATACTCGAACAGGGTGAAGTTCTTGTAGCCGGTGATCGCGGTGATGTCGCCCAGCGGGGTGTTGTTGTACTGGATCGTGCCGACGAGGAACCGAGTGGTCATGTCGGACTGGTCGGGCACTTCGTTGTTGCCCGAAAAGTAATGATCCGGTGCAGTGCAGGGCTTGCCCGGTACCGAGCAGGGGCTGACGTATTGCGGAATGACCGAACCGTTCCAGAACGTGCCGGCCGGCACATAGTTCGCTTCGCCCGGCAGGCCGCCGTTGACCACAATCGGCGCGCCGTTGCGCGCGGCGACATATTCGCCCTGGAGCGTGATCTTGAGGTCGGCGTCGGGTGTGAACATCAGTTGGCCGCGCACGGCGTTGACGTTCTTGCGGCCCATGTCCTCGCCGTTCCAGACGTTCGTGACCCAGCCCTTGCGTTCGGTGTGAATGCCCGAAACCTTGAGGCTGAGCTTGTCCTTGACCAGCGGCGCCTCGATCGAGCCGTTGACGTCGAAGCGGTGCCAGTTGCCGTAGGTGGCGCGGATGTTGCCGCCGAATTCGCCGGTGGGCTGGTTGGTGATGACGTTGACCACGCCGCCGGTGGTGTTCGCGCCGAACAGCGTGCCCTGCGGCCCGCGCAGGATCTCGACCCGGCTGGTGTCATAGGTATCGAGCAGCGCGCCCATGGAGAAGAACTGCGGCACGCCGTCGACCACGATCGACACGGTGTTGCCGGCGTAGGGATCGGGCTCGATCACGCCGATGCCGCGGATCGTGAAGACCGCGTTGTTGGGCGTGTTGGCGAAGTTGTCGATCTGGACGTTGGGAACGGTGCCTTGCAGCGCCTGCAGCGTGGTGACGTTGTAGGCCGCCAGCGTTTCGCCGCCGACCGCCGCGATCGAGATCGGCACCGACTGGATGTTCTCGGCCTTCTTCTGCGCGGTGACGACGATCTCCTGGATGCCCCCCTCATTACCGGCTTCGGCCTGGGGCGCCTTTTCCTGCGCCAGTGCGGGGGACGTGCCCAGCGCCAGCAGGGACAAGCCCGCCAGCCAGCGCGCGGATGTTCTTGTTGTCATGTGTCCTACTCCCCTCTCGCCGTGCTTGCCGGCTTTGCTTCATGCAGACCGCCGGTCCGGTTCGCCTCCCTTGGGGCGATTCGTTTTATAACCGGCGTTACTGCCGATTTTATGCCCGGTTTGGGCTTGCATCTGAACCTGAGACTTTGGAGAGGGTGGTCTCAGCCCATCTCGGGGCCATTATAGGGGCGCGACGCGCAGTTTGAGGACAAAGGTGGACCAGTGACCGGATCGACGATGAAGACGCGCATGTTGCACGCGATGCTGCCCGCCGGGCTTGGCGAGGAACCGGCCCGCTGGCAGCAACAGAAAAGCGCGCGTACCCGCCTGCGGCTGGTCGAGGCGGCGACCGATTGCCTTGTCGAGGGCGGCTATTCCCGGCTTACCACCCAGGCCGTGGCCGAGCGCACCGGCATTTCGCGCGGGACCATGCATCATCATTTCCCGACACGCATGGAACTGGTCTCGGCCGTGGTCGAGCATGTGTTCTACGAGCGCATGCGTTTGTTTCTTGAGGATTATCTCTCCGAGATGGCCGGAGGTTCCGAGGCGGACCTGCTCAAGATCGCAACCGACGCGCACTGGCGCAGCGTGCGGACGCGCGAGTTTTCCGCCTATCTGGAGCTTGCCGTCGCTGCCCGGACCGATTCCGAGCTCGACCACTTCTTCGGCCCTGTCGCGCGCCGGTTCGATGAAGTCTGGATCGGCGAGATGATCGAATCCTTCCCGCAATGGCGTCACCAGTGGGACCAGATGAAACTCGCCAGCGACTTCGTCAGCGCGATCCACGTGGGCCTGCTGCTGGAGCAGCCGGTCTATGGCGAGGAGCGGATCACGCGGCTTCACGCCGTGACCGGCCAGGTGCTGCGCCTGATCTATGCCGGCACGGTCGGGGGGCAATAAACGGGCAGACCAGCCGAAAATACCCGCGTCCGTCGCTTGCCAACCTCTGAGAAGGAGCTCTCCCATGCCTTTCATCGGCCCCATCGAGGATCGGCTCGCCATCCGCGAGCTGATGGACACCCACGCTCACGGCGTGATGACGAAGGACCCCGAGCTCTGGGGCTCGATCTGGGCCGAGGATGCCTATTGGGAGCTTCCTGAATATCCCGACCTTGGCGGCTTCGATGGCAAAGCGGCGATCGTGGCGGCCTGGGCCGAATCGATGAAGCACTATGGCCTCGCCAACTGCACCAAGCCGATGCTCTATTTCATGCAGCCCGGCTCGATCGAAGTGGAGGGCGATTCCGCCCGGGCGGTGGCCTATACCATCGAACTCTACGACGATCCCGAGACCGGCGCGCGTGTGCACACCACCGGGCGCTATGACGATGAACTGCGGCGCATCGACGGGGCGTGGAAGTTCACGCGGCGCGCCTACCGCATCGTCTTCGCGCACTGAGGCGAGGGGAAGGGGCGGATCAGCCCTGTTTCGGCGACATGTCGGACTGGCGGCTTTCCACCCGGTAGGAGCGCAGGCGGGAGCGGTCGAACAGCCGCTCCTCGTCTTCGTGGATCTCGCGCTGCGTATCGGGATCGGCCATAGCGGCAAAGCAGTCCGCCATGGCGGCCTCGTCTGGAAACTCGATTTCCATGGCGACATCGAAGTCGTGGTCGACATCGGTGCCGTCGACCGGATGAAGATGCTTGCGCTCGTAACGGATCGCCCAGGGGCCCAGCACTTTCTCGCCGATCAGGCGGTGGCTGGTTTCGTAGTAGGCGATGAAATCGGCCTTGCTCATGCCCGCGCGGCGCTTGAGCAGGGTCAGTATGGTCACGGTCATGCGCTGATCCTTTAGAGGCCCTTCGGCGCTTTCTGGCGATGGATGTTGCGGAAGCTGCGTGACTGGAACAGCCAGGTGCCGTCCACTTTGACGCAAATGTCCTCGTAGCGGCCCCGGTCGCGGACGGTCATGCCATCCTGATCATAGACCTCGGCGGTGTAGCTGAGCACCTTCGCGCTATCGCCGGACACTTCGATCGAGCCGGGCCAGGCTTCGAACATGATCCCGGGAAAGTGCTCCATTGCCGAGACCCACATCGCCCTGATCGCCGCACGACCGTGCGTGGTGCCGAACTCGGGATAATCCGGCAGCGACCATTCGGCGTCCTCGGCCCAGGTCGCGGCCCAGGCGTCGGCGTCGAGGCGGGTCACCGCGTCCGCGTAGGTTTCGAGAAGCTCGCGAATGGCTAGCCGGTCTTCATGGGGACCGCTGTAGGGCATGGTGCATCTCTCCGGTTCTGGTTTCGGCAGAGGGTAGCCTATCGACCTGCGCCGCATACTGTGGGTTTGATCAGGTTTCCCGGACCCGGAGTTTCGCAATCAACGCCTGGCCGGCGCGATCAGACCCGCAGCATGCGGGCGATCGCGCCGAGGAGGTCGCGGGTGAAGGCCTTGGCGGTCGTCGCCTCGGTGATGGCATTGAAGGCGTGGATCGCGCCGGGATAGGAGTGCAGTTCCACCGGCACCCCTGCCTTCACTAGGCGCACCGCGTAATCAAGGTCTTCGTCGAGGAAGAGATCAAGGCTGCCGGTGCCGATCCACGTGGGCGGCAGACCGGAAAGGTCTTCTGCCAGCGATGGCGAGAACCAGCCCTTGTGCGCGTCGTCCGCGCCATAGTCGCCGCGCAGCATTTCCCAGCCGAACTGGTTGTGCGTGCGGGTCCAGACGAATTCGCCGGTGGTGGGATTGCCATAGGGGCAAGTGTCCGAGCCGGTGCGATGATCGAGCATCGGATACGTGAGGAACTGCGCGGCGAGTGCCGGGCCGCCGAGATCGCGCGCCATGAGCGCTGTCGCTGCGGCAAGCCCGCCGCCTGCGCTCTCTCCCGTGATGCCTATCCGCGAGGCGTCTACGCCAAGCGTTTCGGCAGAGGCGGCCAGCCATTTCAGCGCCGCGAAGCAATCCTGCTGCGGGGCGGGGAAGGGATGATCCGGCGCAAGGCGGTATTCGACCGAAGCGACAGGAATGCCAAGGGCTGCTGCAATGCCCGAAGGCGCCGCCTGCATCGAGCGTGCCGAGCCGATTATCATGCCGCCGCCGTGGATATGGAGCAGGGCGGGCCGGTTGCCGGTTCCAGGAGCAGGATCATACCAGTAGACCTCGAGGGGACCGCCTTCGCCCTCGATCACCTTTACCTCGGGCGCCACGGGTGGGGCGCCGACGAAAGCGAAGCGGTTTTCGGATTCGGTCCGGATGGCCGGCAGGGCCTCACGCGTGAACGCGTTGTTCGGGAGGAGATCGATCAGCGGCAGGAAATCGGGATCGACGAGATGGCGGGTGTTCATGGCAGGCATCCTCAGGCGTCTGGCTTGGCGCTCTTGCCGCAAACATCGTGCGGCGACCGGTGCACGGCAAGGGTCTTTTTGCGCGGGGCGACGCCCGGCGTTTCGCACAGTGACAGTTGTCTTTGCAAAGGCAGGGGCGCAGAACAGGCCGCAGGGCCAGCCAATGGGTCCAGGCGGGAGAGACCATGACCGTACCAAGCGGCGCTTTCATTCAGGTCTGCCACGTGGTGGACAATCTCGAGGCGGCCTGCGCCCGGTATAACAAGCTGTTCGGCATGGGGCCATTCATCGGCGGCGGGCAGGGCGTGCTTTCAGACCACGTCTATCGCGGCCAACCGTCCGAGCCGATCCGCATTCGCGGCGTTTTCGTGCAGAGCGGCGATCTCAATATCGAACTGGTCGAGCTGGTTTCGACCGGGCCGAGCGCGTTCCACGACATGTTCCCCAATGGCCAGCAGGGCCTGCACCACATGGCGATGTTCTGCGAGGACTATGAAGGAACCCGCGACCGCTTTGTCGCCGCGGGGATGCCGGTGGCGAGCGAGTTCATCGTCAGCTTCGGAGCGCAGATCTGCTATATCGATGCACGTGAGACGATGGGACACATGATCGAGCTCTATCCCGAAAGCGAGATCATCCGCGGCATGTATGCACGGGCGCGCGCCGAGTCCGAAAGCTGGGACGGAAAGCAGCTGATCATTCCCTGGTAGGCGGCGCGCCCCAGCCCCCGCCACCGGGCGTTTCGATCACGATGAGGTCACCCGTCTCGAGCGCGGCCTCCGCGCGTCCGGTGAGGGGCTCGATCCGGCCATAGGCGCGCTCGATCCACTGGCGCCCGGGCGCGCCGGCTTCGCCGCCCGCCATGCCGAAAGGCGCCGCCACGCGCGAGGAGGAGACCAGCGTCGCAACCATCGGTTCGAGCGCCCGCACCGCTCGCACCGCGCCGTCGCCGCCGTGCCAGCGCCCCGCGCCGCCCGAGCCGGGCCTTGGACCAAATCGTTCGAGCCGCACTGGCAGGCGCGTTTCCAGCACTTCGGGATCGGTGATCCGGGTATTGGTCATATGGCACTGCACCGGCCCGGCGCCGTCAAAACCGGGCCCGGCCCCCATCCCGCCGCCGATGGTTTCGTAGTACTGGTGGCGGTCATTGCCGAAGAGGAAGTTGTTCATCGTGCCTTGCGCAGCGGCTGCAGCGCCCAGCGCAGCAAGCAGGACATTGAGCGCCTGCTGGCTGATCTCGGTATTGCCGGCAACGACCGCGCGGCCCGGATCGGGATCAAGCAGCGAACCCTTGGGGATCACGAGATTCACTGGCGCTAGGCAGCCGTCATTGAGCGGAATGTCGCGGCCTACCAGCGCGCGCAGGGCATAGAGCACCACCGCGCGGGTGACGGCGGCGGGCGCGTTGAAATTTCCGCCGTCCTGCCCGCCTGTGCCGGTGAAGTCGATCGTTGCCCGGCCCGCTGCGCGATCGACGCTCACTGTCACAACAATCGGGCGGCCGTCGTCGAGCCGTGTCTCGAACCGACCGCCAGCAAGACCAGCGAGCGCGCCGCGCACTGCCGCCTCGCCGTTGTCGAGCACATGAGCCATGTAGGCGGTGACTTCGCCCAGGCCATGACGAGCGATCAGTCCGGCCATATCGCGCGCGCCGGCCATGTTGGCGGCGACTTGCGCCCTGAGATCGGCGAGATTGGCATCCGGATTGCGCGCGGGCCAGAGTGCGCCGGTCAGCAGGCGGCGCATGCCCGCCTCGTCGATCACGCCGCCGCGCACCAGGAGCACGTTGTCGAGCACCACGCCTTCTTCCTCGAGGCATGTTGCGTGGGGCGGGCTCGAGCCGGGCGTGGTGCCGCCAATATCGGCTTGGTGGCCGCGATTGGCGACAAAGGCGACGGGTTCGGCGGTGTCGCCCGCGAAGACCGGTGTGATCACGGTGACATCGGGCAGATGTGTGCCGCCGTTGTAGGGATTGTTGAGCACGAAGGCGTCACCGGGCTGAAGGTCACGCCCCCACGCCGCCATGATCGCGCGCACGCTCTGGCCCATGGCGCCGAGGTGCACGGGCACGTGCGGGGCATTGGCGATCAGCTGGCCCGTGCCATCGAAGACTGCGCAGGAGAAATCGAGCCGCTCGCGCATGTTGACACTGGTGGCGGTGCTGGCCAGCACTTCGCCCATCTGCTCGGCCAGCGCCATGAAGCGCGCGGCATAGAGTTCGAGTCGCCGATCAGCCCGGCCGGAATGGGCACGCCCGGAGCGAGGCCGAGCACACGGCGGATGCCGGCAGTCGCGGCATCGGCATAGTGGCCGGGGTTTTGGCTGAGCAGCTTGGCGGTGTGAAGCCGGCCGTCGGGCGCGCGCGCAACAATGTCGGTAAAGGTGCCGCCGCGATCGATCCAGAAGTGCCAGGCCATCGGCGCTATTCTGACCATGTGCCGGCTGCGAGGAAATGCGCCATCCGCGCCTCGTGCGCGCTGCAATCGAGCCCGCGTTCGGCGAGCCAGGCATCGTTGTAGAGCGTGGAGGCATAGCGCTCGCCTGAATCGCACAGGATCGACACGATCGCCCCGGCTTCGCCCCGCGCCGCCATTTCCGCCGCGATTCGCGCGCAGGCAACGAGATTGGTGCCGGTCGAGCCGCCCACGCGGCGCCCCAGATGGCGCGAGAGCGCGCGAGCGGCGCCGATGGAGGCCGCGTCGCCGACGACTTCGGCGCGGTCGATCACCGTGGGCACGAACGAGGCCTCGATCCGGGGGCGGCCGATGCCTTCGATCAGGCAAGGCTCGCCGCTTCCCGCAGCAACCGCACGGTCGTGCCAGTGGCGGTGGAAGGCCGAAGCCTCGGGATCGGCGAGGCACAACCGGGTGGGGTGGCGGAAGTAGCGCAGATAGCGCCCGATAGTGGCAGAGGTGCCGCCGGTGCCCGCGCCGCAGACGATCCATGTCGGAACCGGATGGGGTTCACGCCGCATCTGGGCGAAGATGCTTTCGGCGATGTTGTTGTTGCCGCGCCAGTCGGTCGCGCGTTCGGCATAAGTGAACTGGTCGATGTGATGGCCGCCGCACTCGGCCGCAATGCGCGCTGCAACTGACTGGACTGAGCCTGGATCGGCAACCGCATGGCACGCGCCGCCCAGCGCCTCGATTGCGGCGATCTTCTCGCGCGCGGTGTGCTCGGGGATGACCGCGATGAAGGGCAGCCCAAGCATGCGGGCGAAATAGGCTTCCGAAACGGCAGTAGAGCCCGATGATGCTTCAACCACGGTCGTGTCAGGCCCGATCCAGCCGCTGCACAGTGCATGCAGGAACAGCGAGCGGGCAAGGCGGTGCTTCAGGCTGCCGGTGGGATGGCTGCTCTCGTCCTTGAGATAGAGCGCGATATGCGCCAGCGCGGGCAGCGGGACGGCGAGGAGATGGGTATCGGAGGAGCGGGCATAGTCCGCCTCGATCCGCCCGATCGCCCAGTGGACCCAGGACTGATCCTGCCGGGTAGAGTCCGGACCTTGCGGGGCATGCATGCTGGTTCCTCTCGCCATTGCCCGACCGGGCAAAACCCGGTTTAGGCAAGGGACGAGGGTGGCTCAAGGGTGCGTGCGGAAGCGGTGCGGTTTCAGCGATCACTCTGGAAGGCAAAATGCAGATTCAATCGCTGGAACTCATCGGAGAACCAAGCTTTGTAAGCATGCTGGCGACCCTGGTCCTGAGCTCATCAGGATCAAGCATCGTCCGCTCGATGCGGGTCTGGCGCAATTTTTTGGTGCTGCTCATGGGATCGGTTACGAACTTCCATTGAGGATCGACCTGTTTGATATCGGTGGTCAGGGAATGGCCGCGTTTGACGGCCTGCCAACGTTGGACTTTCACGCCGCTATAGCGAAAAATGACTTTGCCGCAGAGGCGACACTGCGAAATTTTGACGCTGCGCGACATCAGCAGGTACCTTGGAGGCGAGAGCATGCGCACAGGGCTATGCCTGTTGAAAAGGCAGCCTGGGTGCAGGAAATTCATGATAAACCACATTATTTATTATCCAAATGCGCTAAATATATTGAAAATAATGAGTAATAATGGGATAATATTTAATTAAAAATATCAATTTATCGAATAATATTATTCAATTTGTTTTTATAAAATTCAAATTTTTATCAATTCATACCCCATTCCTAATTTTGCTTTAATTAGATGTGATTTTCGCAATTTTTTACGAATATTTGATATTACAACTTTCATGTAATTTTCTGTGGATGGAGAAGATAAATGTCCTATCTCATTTCGTAATTTAAGGTATGATATAAAGCAGTTATTTGAAGATATGAATATACGGATAATCGAAATTTCTTTTTGGCTACAATGTCTGATGTCAACGATTTGATCGATTTTATTGAGCTGGGTCTGAGTATCCTGAAAGGACTGGCGATAGATCTGGTGGCGCTCAACGTGAGCGGTCAGGCGCGCGATAGCTTCGATGGTGTCGACCCGATCAATGTCCAGCACATCATCGCACCCTGCGTTTAGGAGGCGCGCGCGTTTGGTCGGGCTTGATCGCGAAGTCAGAACGAAGGTCAGGCGCCCGGCCAGAAGCTTGACGTTGCTCTTGATATACCGTGAGATCCGCGCCGTATCCTCACCGCCGATAAACAGTACATCGAACGGCGGCTCGCTCGAGAGCGCGTAGGTGTTGCTGTCACCAAACGTGAAATAGTCTTCCACCGAAAGGAGTTGGCCGAGGAAATGTGCACGCCGCAGCTGGGAGCGGTCATCGATCGAAATGTATCGGATAGTTTGATCGACGAAGAGGCTTCCTTTTGCAGAATTCCGTTCAAAAACCATGCCTATATTTACGTTTTTGTCGTGGAGTTTGTCAGATAATTGATAAAAATTACGCCCAGAATTGGGAGAAAAAATTTCAACCATTGAAGTGGCTCATTGTAAGTCCAATATAGGATTCAAAACGCCAAAATGATTTTGTAGATGTATATTTCAATAAAATGAGTTTAATAGAAAATGATCTGAATTCATGATAAATTCATAAATTCAAGAAATATATAATTGTATAATTATGCGATCAATGAGATCTTTTGATTAATTATTTTTGATCTCTGTGCAAGACATGTAGGGCTTCGGTGTAAGGAAAAAAAGGAGCTGTACAGATTAACTTTAGTTAATTCTGCTAACCTGTCGATTGACGGCGCAATCAATCAGCCAGTTGGATCACCCGGATTGTGGATCGGAGATCGACAATCGCGTGTCGTTGATCACACGCTTTTGGCCCCGCAGGCGGTCGAGCCACTTTCGCTCGAGAGGCACGTCAAGGACGCGATGCCGCCTCCTCCCCGCACAGAAGGCCGGTCAAGCATTGTAGAGCCGTCTGGGCGATAGCGGATGCCATCGATGCCACCAACCAGGCCTGTGCCGGGCATGCTTGCCGGCGCGGAAGCGGAGACTTGTGGTTCCGGTGTGCGGCGGTTCAGGGAGCGCGGGGCGTCTCAAAGCGCAGGCTGCCGCCGCGTACCAGCACGGCATGGGGCAGCGCGGCGGGATCGATGGTCCGGCCCCCGTTGGTCAGCCGCAGCAGACGGTCTCCCCGCCCGGTACGTGTGACGACGAGCACCGGTCGCCCCGGTACGGCCAGCCTGGCGCGCGAAACCAGCGGCAGACCGGCCACGTAGTCTGCACTTGCAGGTTGGAGCGGGTAGAAGCCGAGCGAGGCAAAGATGTACCAGGCGCTCATCTGCCCCGCATCCTCGTTGCCGATGATCCCGTCCGGCGCATCGCGGTAGAACGTCTGCGCGATGCGCGAGACCAGGCGGTGACCGGTCTCGGGCCGGTCGGTCAGGGCATAGAGCCAGGCGACGTGATGGCTCGGCTCGTTGCCATGGGCATATTGGCCGATCATCGCCTCCTGCCCGAGATAGGCGGCCCCGGCAGTGGGTTGCAGTGCGTGGAAGAAGGTGTCGAGCTTCTCCCGGAAGGCGGCAGGACCGCCCATCGCGGCAACGAGCCCGGCAGGATCGTGCAGTGCCGTGGTCCAGGTATATTGCCAGGCATTGGCCTCGGTGTAATCGCCGGGATTGTTAAGCGGGGAGGTCGGGGTAAGCGGGTCGAAAGGCGTGCGCCAGGCCCCGGCGCTGTCCTTGCCCCGCGCGAGGCTGGTCGCGGGATCGATCAGTTGGCGCCAGCCGCCCGCTCGCGCGGAAAAACGCGCAGCCGCCGCCTTGTCGCCCAGCATCTCGGCCATACGCGCCAAGGCAGCATCGCCCACGCCTGCTTCGAGTGTGCGCGAGACGGCCTCGCCCTCCACCTTGTCAAAGGGATAGTAGCCGTATTTGTCATAGAGGTTCCACTGCGAGAGCCCGCCATCAACGGTGGATGTGCGTTCCATCGCGGCCAGAGCGCGCTTGCCGTCGAACCCGCGAAAGCCCCGTGCCCAGGCACCTGCGAGCACGGGCAGCGCCGGTTCGCCGATCATCGTGCCGGTCTCCCCGCCCCAGATCGGCCAGATCGGGAGGCGGCCGGAGGCGTCCGCATGATCGAGCAGGCTCTGCGCGAAATCGTCGATGCGTTCGGGCACGAGCAGCATGGCCAGCGGCATGGCAGCGCGAAAGCTGTCCCACAGCGAGAAGGTCGAATAGCGCGGGCCCCGCGCCGCCCGGCGGATCTGCCCATCGGGGCCGCGCCAACGCCCGTCGCGGTCGGAAATCACCGAGGGATGGAGGAAGGCGTGGTAGAGCGCGGTGGCGAAAATGCGCTGCTGCGCGCGCGGCGCGGTGATTGTGGCGCGGGCGAGCAGGCGGTTCCACTGGATGCGGGCCGAAGCGGCGACACGGGTGAAGTTCCAGTCAGGTATCTCCGCTGCATTGCCCCGCGCGCCCGCGATATCGGTGTTGGCAAGCGCGACCTTGGCCTGCAACACGCGGCCCGTGCCAAGATCGAAGCCCAGCAGATAGCGGGGTGCTGCATCGCCCTTGCGCGGCGGCAGGGTCACGCGCTCAGCCACCGGGTGATCGAATACCAGGTGGAAAGCCACGGTGCGCGTCGTCCAGTTGCGGCGCTGCTGCATGCCGTCGAGGCCGAAAGGCGTCGGTACGGCCTCGCTCGCAAGGACCGGCTGGCGATCGGGCATGAAGGTGAGGCCGTGCTGCAAGTCGACGAGGACCCAGACGCGCCCGCCGCGTCCGAAAGTGTAACGGTGGAAGGCGGTGCGCAGCGCGGCGCTGAGTTCGACGCGCACGTCGTTGTCGGTGAGCGTGACCGCGTAGTAACCCGGATGCGCCTGTTCGCCCGACTTGGCATAGATGCTCGAAAGGTCGTCGCGGCGGGTCTGGCTCGGCTGCAGGAGCACGTCGCCCAGTTCAGGAATGCCGGTGCCGCTGGCGCGGTTCTGCGAAAAGCCGAGAATGCGCGGCGCGCGGTACTGGTAGCCCGAAGTGTATTCCCAGCCGGTCCCGGCATTGTCGGGGCCGGGCTGGACCATACCGAAGGGCAGGCTGGGGCCGGGGAAGGTATGGCCGGTGCCGTCGGTGCCGATGAAGGGGTCGACAAGATCGGCAGGCTGGGCGCGCGGCGGGGCCTTGGCGGCTGCTTGGTGCGGCGTGAACAGCAAGAGCATCGCGGCGAGGGCAGCCCGGAGCGTGGCCCTGGTCAGCTTGGGCGTGCCATGCGGTGGGGTCGGACCTGACAGCATGGGCGCAAGGATATCGCTGCTGCGCGCCCCGGTCATCCGCTGATAGTGTCAGGAAACGGGGGGTAAACTATCGGGCTCTTGTCGTCCGGCTGCAGCGGGTCAGGATCCGGCGGGTTCGCGCAGGACGACGGTGAGGTGGACTTTGAGCACTTCGGCGGGATCCGCATTCGCAAGGCCGCGCGCCGCATCGAGTGGGGCGTGCCAGTAATCGCCCGGGCCGACAGGAAACATCTCCTCGCCCAGCGTTGCCAGGCCGCGCCCGGCAATGACGTAGTAGAATTCCTCGTAGGCGCCGATCCCGTTGCGGTCGTCCGCGAAATGAGTGTGGGCGCCTTCGGCTGCACCCGGCGGGATATCGAGGATCAGAAAACGCGCGGGCGCGCCTTTGCCCTCGAAGCGGAAGTGGCGGACTGTGACCGCGCCGGGGCCGCCGCGCATCGCAACGAGAACCTCGCGGCCATCCCGCTCGTTCTCGATCATGCTACATCGAGCCCAGCTTCATGAAGAAGGACCAGCGCTCGGCCCGAAGCTCATCCGCGGTCAGCGAGACGAGGCCGTCGAGTTCGGCGCGCAGCGCGGTGCCGATGCGTTTGATCGTCTCGGCATGGTTGCGGTGCGCCCCGCCGGTTGGTTCGTAGACAATGCGGTGGATCACGCCAAGCTGGATGAGATCGGGCGCGGTCATCTTCATCGCCTCAGCCGCATCGGGCGCGCGGTCGTTGCCGCGCCACAGGATCGAGGCGCAGCCTTCGGGCGAGATGACGGAATAGACCGAATGTTCGAGCATCAGCACGCGGTTGGCCGAGGCCAGCGCCACCGCGCCGCCCGACCCACCTTCGCCCACGATCACCGCAACCAGCGGCACGCCGAGCTGAAGGCACTTTTCGGTGCTGCGTGCGATGGCTTCGGCCTGCCCGCGCGCTTCGGCATCGACCCCGGGGAAAGCGCCGGGGGTATCGACCAGCGTGATGACGGGAAGGCCGAAGCGGTCGGCAATATCCATCAGGCGGATCGCCTTGCGGTAGCCTTCGGGCCGGGCCATGCCGAAATTGTGGCGCAGGCGCGAGGTCGTGTCCTCGCCCTTGGCATGGCCGATGACCATGACCGGGCGCCCGCCGAGACGGGCAAAGCCGCCGATGATCGCCTGGTCGTTGCCATAGAGGCGGTCGCCGCCCAAGGGCATGAAGTCTTCGAACAGCCCTTGCACATAATGCACGAAATGCGGCCGCGAGGGGTGCCGAGCGACCTGCGTGCGCTGCCAGGGGGTGAGGCGCGCGTAGATATCGCCGAGCTGGCGATGCGCCCGCTCGTCGAGCATTGCGGCCTCGGCCTCGCCGCCTCCGCTCTCGCGCAGCGCTGCGGCGCGCTTGGCGAGAGCTTCGATCGGCTTTTCGAACGAGAGGTATTCCATCAGGCTTCCATCAGACCGTCATCGACATCCCGCGATAGATGCGCGCACGATAGCGCGAATCCTCGGCGTCGGGGAGGGGGGTGCCGACAAGCAGCACCGCGCGGGCGAAGCGCTTCACTTCCTCCAGATGCTCGTCCAGATCGCGCGGCTCTTCCGAGCGGACGCGGCGGGTGAGATTGATCTGGTTGACCGGCGCGCCGTGGACGAGGCGCTCGTTCTCCACCGCGAGCGTGGCTGTGAACGAGTGCAGCGTTGTCTTGATGAAGTTGGCGAGCGCGAAGGCCGGGCTCTTGTCACCCATCGGCACGTCGGGCGAGACCAGCACCAGCTGGCAATCGTCGTAGAGCGAAGCCTTGCGCGAGACCCGGAAGTGCGTGGTGAGATTGTCGGCCACCAGCGCGCGGAAATCCTCCGGTGTCAGCAGGGCATCGGTTGCAAACAGACGCGTCGGCAGCGGCTGGAGTGGGGTGGAGACGATCGTGGTCGGATGGCCCCAGCGCTTGAGCGCCTCGTCCATTGCGGCCTCGACCCCGCCTTCGAGCGAGACGTGCTCGAGCGGTGCGTTCTCGATATCCTCAAGCTGGGTGACCAGCGCGGTGTAGGCGCCTTCGGTCCCGGTCATCATCACCACGCGCGCGACGTGACAATCGGCAATGAACTGGCGCGCGGTTTCGGCGAGGTAGTCGGTGAGGTGCTCGCCGATCATCCACACGGTGCGGCCGCGCATCTGGTCGAGCCGCTCCTGCTTGGGGCTGCCGAACAACTCGCGCTCGGTGGTCGAGCGCTCGACGCTGAGGCCGCCCGAGGGCATGAAAGTCTCGCCCGAAACAGCGCGGTCGGCGAGGAAGAACACGGTCGCCTGCGCCACATCGGTCTCGGTCGGCATCTTGCCGAGGAAGAGCTGCGAGAGGACGCCGGTGCCAACCTTCTTGGCCTCGACCGCGATCTTGTCAGCGGGGAGGAAAGGCTGGTCTTCCGGCGGGGTCTTGAGCAGCCAGCCCGCGTTCTCCTCGGGCGTGTCCGCCCGGCCCGCCCATTCCGGGCTGTCGAGGAAGTAGCCTGCGCCGCGCAGACGCGAGACCAGCTTGGCCGCGATGTCCGGCGTCATCAGATAGCGGTCCCAGGTGCACAGGCCGTCACCTTCACGCGCGCAGGCCAGCGCCAGTTCGCGGATTTCGCGCGGGTTGTTGGTATCGTGCGACATGCGCACCGTGTCGTTGCGCGCGAGACGGCCGAGCAGTGCTTCGACCCGCACGCCCCGGCGCAGCGACTTGACCGCGGCGGCGTGGATTGCGTTAAGGCGCTTGTTGGCAAGGATCAGCTTGCCGCGACGCTCGAACAGGCCGGGCTTGCCGCCGGTTCCCGCAAGGCGGTCGCCATCGACAGGGCCGGGGGCGATCGCGTTGAACTGCACTTCGGGCCCAAGGTAGCGCGCCATCGATTCCACCATCGCACGCTGGCCGGACTTCGAGACGGCGTAGTCGGCGCGGTTGGGGTAGGCGACCGCGAGGTACTTCTCGCCGCCAAAGTAGGACGAGACGTTGAGCACGTAACCCGAGCCTTGCGCCTTCATCAGCGGCACGACGTGGTGCATCAGCGTGAAGTTCGAGATGAGGTTCGCGTCGAGCGTGTAGTTCCAGGCATCGACGCTCATGTCGACGACCATCTCTTCCGCGCCCGCAACGCCGGCGTTGTTGATGAGGTAGTCGATCCGCCCGAAGGCCTTGATCGTGGCATCGACCGCGGCCTTGAGGCTGTCGAGATTGCTCACGTCCATGCCCGCCATGGTCTGCACGCGACGCTCGACGCCGGCGAAGCCGATGTCCTCAAGCTCGCTGACGATACGCGCGCGGGCAACCGCCAGTTCGCTCTCGCGCCGGGCGACCATCATCACCTTGCCGCCGGCGAGCGCGAGTAGGCGGGCGACCTGACCGCCGATGCCGGCCGAGCCGCCGGTGATGAGGGCAACCTTGCCGAGGTGCAGGCCGGTGATGTTCTCGCTGAAGCCGGGCATCGCCTTGCGCGCGCCGGTTGCCTCGCCGATGCTCTTCGGCACGTAAAGCGTGACTTCGCCGATCTTGCTTTCTTTGATCAGCACGCGCGCCGCATGGCCTGCAGCAAAGCGGGTGCATTCGCTTTCGGCATTGGTGAAGCGCACGATCTGGTTGCCCCATTCGACCAGACGCCGGCGGCCATGGGCCACATCGATCTCGGATTCATAGCGCCACAGCCGCACCAGCTGTTCGATCGCAGCGCGCAGGGCATTGGCGTAGACGTTGTCGCGCCCGTCGCTGCGGTTCGACATGAAGATGAAGCGCGGTGCCTGCAGCAGTTCGCCGTGCCGCTTCCAGTAGCGGCTGAGCGCGCGGGCGAGCGCCATTGCACCGACCAGCTCTACATCCATGAAGGCCGCGACGTTTTCGTCAGAAAGGTCGACGAGTTCGCCGCTAAGTTCACCTGCCGCAAAGGCCGGCAGGATGATCGCGCCGGTGATCGGTGAATGCGCTTCGGTATAGGCCGACAACGCCGCCTCGATCTGGGCCGGTTCTGTGCGGTTGAGCCGGACGATGGTCAGCGCGTCTCCGATCCCTTCGGCCTTGGCACGCGCCTGCGCGATGGAAACATCGGTCTGGCGCGGCAGGCCCAGCAGCACGTTGGCACCGCAGGCGATCTGGATACGCGCAATCTCGAGCGCGTCTTCCCAGTCATCGCCCGCCGCGATCAGGATCGCCAGCCCTGCGCCGTCCATCGACCGCATCGTGGGGCGCGCGAGGTAGGTCGAGCGCTCTTCCTTGCGCACGGTCATCCCGTGGGTGACCTCGAAATCGTGGCCGTTGTAGGAGGCCGATTCATCGCTGCCGAGGAACACGCAGGTCGAGGCGATGTCGTCAGGCACCGGAAAGGTCTTGGCCTTGGGCGCGCCGCCGGTGCTGCGCTCGAGCGACATCATATCGAAGAAGGTCTGCGCGGTCGTGCCCGGATCGTCGCCGCGCAGCTTGTCCATCGTGGCGAAGACTGTGCGGATGCGCTCGCTCTCGATCGGGCCGGGGAACACGAGATTCACGCGGATGCCCTTGGGGCCAAGCTCGAGCGACAATTCGCGCGACCAGGCGTTCATTGCTGCCTTGGGCACGACATAGGCCGAGCGCGCATAATAGGGCGTGCGCGAGAAGATCGTCGAGACGTTGATGATCGAGCCGCCTTCGCCCATCGCCGAAGCAGCGGTGCGTGCAAGATTCCACGCGACGCCGAAGATGTTGCGCATGGCGGCGCCCACTGTCTCGGTATCGGTCGAACCGTGCTTCTGCTGTGCGGCGAGTTCGTCCGCATCGAAGGGCAGCTGCTCGATGGTCTGCTTGGGGCCAGCGGAGCCTGCGTTGTTGACGAGAATGTCGATCCGCCCGAACCGCTTGACGACATCGGCAATGCCATCGCGCACCGATTGCGGATCGCCACCATCGAGCACGACGGTCGCAAGGCGCGTTTCGTCGACGCCTGCGGCCTCGCGCATCGCTGTGGCTGCGGCCTCGAGCCGCTCCGAGGTGCGCCCGGTCATCACCACGGTCGCGCCTTCGGCGAGGTAGTGGCGGACGATATAGCCGCCGAGATTGCCGGCCGCGCCCGTGACGAGCGCGATCTTGCCTGCCAGCCTGCCGCTGGCGCTGCCGGTGCCGCTTGACGTCGCCGAAGCGGTCGCCGGGGTCTTTGCCTTGGCCATGTCACTCTCCTGAAAATATGCGCGCAAAGTCCGGCGCGCCGGTTTTAGGTGGTAATGGGCCTGGGGAGGGCGGCTGTGGGAGGTCGGGTGTCCGCGCTAGCGCGGTACGGTCGAGTCCGGGGGGCGGTGGTTAACCATGCTCGGCCCCCGCTTCGCCTACCGCCCAGGCTTCCAGCAGCGCATCGCGGCTGCGCAGGCCCATGGCGGGGAGGGCGTGGTTGACGACATAGGTCGAGCCGGAATGGCGGTTGTCCCACATCGCCTGATGCGCTTCAGGCAGGCCATCCCAGCCCACGACTTCAGGCTCGGTCACCTCGAGGAGGCCTGCCGCGATCATGTCGTTCATCCGTGCAACTTCGAAGGCATTGCAAAGGTGCGTGCCAAGGATCGCGGCCGTGGGCATCAGGATCTTGCGCTGGCGGGTCCAGACTTGCGGCGCATAGAACGTGAAGCGGCTGCCGGTGAGGTCTTCGGCAAAGACAACGCGCCCGGTAAAGGGCTTCACCAGCGAGGTCGAAACGCCGAGCGTGTCCTGCCCGGTGCGCTCGAACACGAGATCCGGCGCGCCGCGCGGGTTGTCGGCTGAGCGCAGGATCTTGCCGACCGCCGAGCCGAACGGCTTCATCACGCGGTCCTGATAATCGCGCACCGCGGCCTTGAAGACCTCGATATCAGCCTTGGCATCGGGCAGGCGCGGCATCGTGTCGGGCCAGAGGAAGTTTTCGCCTTCGCGCCGGCGGATCGCCTCAAGGCTGACAATGCCTTCGATCGCGTCTTCAAGGCCGAGCGAGCCGAGAAATTCGCGCTGGCCGTCGGTGGTCGTGGCGACCACGCTGCGGGCGTTGAAGCGGCGTGCGGCCTCGATGATTTCGAGGCCCATGTCATCGAGCAGCGCGTCGGAGCCGGGGCCGTAGTAGATCAGCACAGCCTCGCCGCCGCGAAGGGCCGCGCGGCGCAGCATCTCTTCGGGGCTCGCCTTGCCAGGCTTGCCCATGAAGCTGAAGTGATAGCCCGAGGACGCCCCGTAGAACGCCAAAGTGCCGTTTTCGGCGAGGAGCTGAAAGCTGCGCGGGAAGGCGGTTTCGCCGGCGTGGCTGACGACGTAGTCCGCCAGCTTGCCGCCGTTGAGCGCCTTGTATTCTTCGACCAGCGAGGCACCGGCGGCTTCCCAGGCGCGGGCTTCGGCAGCGTCTTCCGGCACCGTAGTGTAGAGATCGGCGAAGCGCGGGTCCTTGCGGTTGATCGCGCCGACTGCGCCCTGCTGGCCGGTGATGAACGCGGCACGGTCCGGGCTGGAGACGAGGCCGGTCACTTGCAGGCCGGTGCGTACCGAAGAGCGCAGCGCGTCGAGCCCGGTGCCGGTGGCTGCGCCCTCGACGAAGAGCGTGCGGCCCGGTGCGATCTGCAGCGTGGTGAACAGGCAACGCGAAATCGTGCCGAGGTTGAGCACATAGCTGCCCGCCTGCTCCAGCGTCAGGTTCGGCGGAACCTTGTGCATCTGCGGCGCTTGCACCGTCAGGAACTGCGCGTGGCTGCCCGTTTCGGTCTCGTAGCCCTGGATCGAGAAGTCCGCGAACATCGGATCATTTCCGACCGCAGGGGAGAGCAGATCGTTGGTGCCCGAATAGACGGTGACGAGATCGCCGACCTTGACGCGGCCCTCGGCACGCGTCTCGCTGCCGAGCGCGGCGACAAGCGCGATGCCGCCCGAACCGGTGATCTGGACGTCTTCCTCATGCGCATCGAAGGGCGAAACGGGGATGCCGGTGAGCGCCCAGATGTCGTTGAAGTTGACCTCGCTGGTCAGCATGTAGAGCAGCGCTTCGTTGGGCGCCGGCTCGGGCACCTTGACGATCAGCTCGCGCTCATGCGTCGACGGCGGGCCGAAGCGCGGCGCACCGGTATCGGGATCGCGGGCGATGCCGAAGGCGTACTGGAATGGCGGAATCGCTGTGACGCCGGGGTAGAACGGCGCGCCTACGGGGAGCAGATCGCCGTTTGCTTCCAGCTCGGCGGCGCGGGTTTCGTGCTCGCTGTCAATCCAAACGCCATCGCGGCGGACGGGCAGCGGGGGTGCAACCTTGTCCATGAACTGGCGGATGCCGGTCTTGCCGCCTTCGGGATCGATGATCGCCTCGGCAAACAGAGCCGCCTCGCGGGCGAGGCCTGCGGCCATGCCCGAAGTGAGGCCGGTGCGCACGGCATCGAGCGCGCGCGCGCCGGCGGGCCCTCGTCCCGCCCAATCGAGCTGGCGCAAGATGCGCTGGAGGAAGTCGTCCTCGAGGACTGCATCGAGATTGACGGTCGAGGCTTTTTCCCATTCGGCCGTCGCGGACTCGCGTGCCGCAAAGGCCTGACCTAGTGGGCTCGCGTCCCCGCGCTTCACCCAATCGCGCACCATGGCATGGGCTTCGGCGAGCGCATCGCGGTGGCCATCGGCCAGCGCATCAACGAGCCCGATTTCCGCCGCCTGCGACGCATCAATGCTGCGCCCGCCGAGGATAAGGTCAAGCGCATCGCGCACGCCGGTTGCGCCGTGGCGGTCCGCCAGCAGGCGCGGCAGGCGCTGGGTGCCGCCGTATCCCGGGAGCAGGCGCAGGCGGATTTCGGGCTGGCCGAACCGTGCGGTCGTCTCGGCGACGCGGACATGGCAGGCAAGCGCGAATTCCATGCCGCCGCCGAGCGCGACGCCCTGCACGGCCGCGATGCACGGCTTGCCCATGGTCTCGATCTTGCGGAAGGCGAGCTGTGCGTTGTTGGGCAGGACCAGCGCTTCATCGTGGCTGTGGATTTCCTCCAGCATCTGCCGGATATCCGCGCCCGCGACGAACGAGCTTGTGCCCTCGCCGGTGAACACGACCGCGACGACATCATCCTTGCGGCTGAGGTGCTCGACGACGATGACCAATTCGTCGATCGCGCGTTCGTTCAGAGCGTTGACTGGGGCGTTGGTGACAGTGACCGTGGCGACCCGCTTGCCCGGGGCGACCGCGTTGTACTGGATCAGGAAGTACCGGTAGCGCTCGAACAGCGACTGCTCTTCGCTGAGGCGCTGCTGGCGCTGCCAGGCATCGATCGCGGTCTTGAGTTCGATCAGGCTTTCGGGGTTGCGCAGGGTGGTGACGTCACCCAGATCGCCGCCCTCGACGAGCGCGCGGACCATTCGGCGCATGTACTTGCCCGAGCGGGTTTCGGGGAACTGGCTGACTTCGATGAAATCGGCCGGAACCGCGACTGCGCCCTTTTCAGTACGGACGAGGTTGAACAGGCGCTGGCGGTCTTCCTCGGCCAGCTTGCGGCCCGCGACGGGCACCACGAAGGCGAGCGGGGTCAGCCCCTTTTCGCGGTGCGGCGCGCCGACGACCAGGACGTTGCCGACGGGCGAATTCGGGTCGAGCGCCTTGTCGCGCAGGACTGCGCCTTCGATTTCCTCGGTGCCCATGCGGTGGCCCGAGACGTTGATGACGTCGTCCGAGCGGCCATGGAAAGAAAACGAGCCGTCATCGTGCGCGATGGCGAAGTCGCCCTGGGTATAGGCCCAGGCGCCCTGCCAGCGGCCCCAGTAGCCGTTCTCCCAGCGCCCGGCATCGCCCTTCCAATCGCCGATGACGCTGCCGTTCTCGACCTGAAAGTTCTCAACGTCGCCCCAGATGGTGCGCGCGAGATAGGGGTAGGGGGCGGCAATGACGATCTCGCCCTTTTCGCCCGGCTCGGCGCGGCGCCAGGTTACGCCTTCCGTGCCTGCACGCGCGAAGGGCGCGGTGCCGGGGGTAGCGTTCTCGTCCTCCACCCAGACATCGCCGACGATCCACGGCAACGGGAAGGCATGGGCATCGGCCTTCAGGGGGTAATCGGCGTTGCCGTAGAAATGAGTCCAGGCAATGCCGCCATGCTCGGTTGCCCAGTAGCTGTTGATATATTGCGGCGTCACGTGCTCCATCCCGAAGGCCTGGACGGACGGCGAGGTAGGCTCGGCGCAGAACGTCGCGACGCGCAAGGACGCCATGCTATAGCGCTGCACATCGGCGAGGTTCGACGGATCGGACATGATCGACTTGAGGAAGGTGACACCTGCCTTGAAGATCGTGATGTTGTGGCGCTCGATCATCGAGGCGAAGCGGCCCGCATGCGGGAACACGGGCGAGCCTTCGGAGACGACCGAAGTGACACGCGACAGCAGCGCGGCGGAGATCTGATAGCTCTGTCCGGTGATCCAGCCCGGATCGGCGACGACGAAGATGGTATCGCCGGGGCGTGCGTCGAACGCCACCTGCATCGAATGCGCAATGCCTGCGGTATAGCCGCCGTGGACGTGGACAATGCCCTTGGGCTTGCCGGTGGAACCCGAGGTATAGATGAAGAACAGCGGGTAGTCGGAATCGACCGGAAGCGGCTTCGAACTAGCCCAGATCGCGCGAACGAAATCGGCGTCGGAGAGAGCCAGCAGCGCTTCCTCGTTGGCGAGGTTCGCCCTTTCGAGGATCGTTGCCAGCGCAGCGTCGGTAAGCTCGTGGCTCCAGCGGTCGCGCTCGCTGCGCCAGACAATGTCGGGCTGCGCGGTGTGGCGCACAACGATGACGGTATCGACGCGCGGCGGCAGGGTGACGAGGCTGGAGGCAATGGCAAGGCGCACGCGAGCGGCATCGCTCGCGCCGATCCGGCCGGTTTCGCCGAGCTTGATCAGCGCACGGCCAACCCCGCGCATGACGTCGGAGCGCTCGACAGTGACTTCGCCGGCCAGCGTTTCGGCGACGGTATCGGTGATGACGGCAGCGTCTGCCGCATCAAGCCCAAGATCGGTGGCGGCAAGGACGGCAAGTGCGGTCGAGACCGGCACATAGTTGTCGAGCGCGGGATCGGTGTAGGCAGTCTTGAAGGCGGCGACCTGCGCATTGCGATAGCTGCCGTCCGAAGTGACGATGACGCGCGCGCCGGCATCCGCGATGCGGTCCGACAGGGTCTTGTCGCTGAAGCCGCCGAACACGGCGGTGTAGACGATGCCCAGCCGCTTGGCTGCCTCGGTCCAGAAAATCTGGGGCACGATGCTCGGCATGTTGAGCGCGATGCGGTCACCGGCCTTGAGGCCGAGTGCCTCGAGTGCGACGGCGCACTTGGCAACTTCGAGCAGCAAGCGCTTGCGGCTGACCGTGAAGGTATCGACCGGCGCACCGCGCCCGCCGTCCGCTGCCATGTCCCAGCGGTCGCCCTCGAAGATCAGCGCGGCTTCTGCCCCGTGTCCCGCCAGCACGTGGCGGTCGATCTCATTGAACGCGGCGTTGGTGCGCGCGCCGGAAAACCAGCGCCAGTGGGGGGGATTGCTGTCGTCGAACGCCTTGGTCCACGGCGCGAAGCTGGCCGGGAGTTCTGGTGTCACGGGGGCGCCGCTGGCGGCATCCCAGCCGGTCCAGGCGCCGGCTTGATCCTTGGAGAGCCAGGCGCCGTCAGGCCCGCAATGGGCGACGAACCAATGGATGCGCTGTGCAGCGATGTCACCGTGAAACGCGCCGGGATCGGCAAGCGCGGCAGCGCGCATGGCTTCCCAATCCGCGCGGGTACGCACCGGATTGACGTCGGCCTGCGGGGCCCTCTCGATTACCTGGGCCTCGGTCATGACCGAATCGCCTCTCCCTTCTCGTGTTACGAAAGATAGGGAGCCTTATTGGCGCGCTCTTGGCAATATCACTGCTCTGATTGCGTTTGACTCGCAAGAAACTGCGAAAAACTGCACTCGAAGGAAATATCGTTTGTTTACCGGATCATGCCCGCAGGATTGCGGTTTGCGTCTCTGGTTCGTGCAACATGGTCACTATTAACCAATTTGGCGCTTTATCAAGTGGCGATCGGCAAGCCATGTTTCGAGATTATCCACAGGATAAGTAGCGATATTTTTCCCGGGTGTGTCAAAGTCTGGCTGCGCTTGATCGTTCCTCGAACCGTTGCAATGACACCAGATCGGATGTGTCCGGTTAGAGTCCGTGCATGGAAACATGCCCCTTGGGGCAGGCGCGGCATGCGACACGAATTAGGCCCCCTGTTGCAGCATAGCCGCACTTTTCGGGAGGATTCTGCGCAATCCCGCGGCGCGGCTCAGCCGTGTGAACCCTGCAATTCCGCTTCCATCATGCGGCGCATCTCGAATTTCTGCGCTTTTCCGGTCACTGTCATGGCAAAGCTTTCGACCACCCGGACATGGCGCGGCACCTTGTAGTGCGCGATGCGGCCGCGGCAGTGGGTGAGGATATCCTCCGCGGCCAGCGCCGCCCCTGTACGGGCAATGACCCAGGCGCAGACTTCCTCGCCGTACTTCGCATCGCTCACGCCAAAGACCTGCGCGTCCGCCACATGGGGGTGCGTCAGAAGGAACTCCTCGATCTCGCGCGGGTAGATGTTCTCGCCGCCGCGAATGATCATGTCCTTGATGCGGCCGGTGATCCGCACATAGCCTGCCGCGTCCATCGTTGCGAGATCGCCTGAATGCATCCAGCCTTCGGCGTCGATGGCTTCAGCGGTCTTGGCAGGATCGTCCCAGTAGCCGAGCATCACGGCATAGCCGCGCGAGCAGTATTCGCCCTGTTCGCCGACGGGCAGGGTCTGCCCATCCGTCCCCACGATCTTCGCCTCGGCGTGCGGGTGGACCCGGCCCACGGTGCCGACGCGTTCCTCCAGCGGATCGTCGCGCGCGGTCTGGGTGGTGAGCGGGCTCGTCTCGGTCATGCCGTAGCCGATCGTCACCTCGTGCATGTTCAGCCGCCCGATCACTTCGCGCATCACGGTAACGGGGCAGGGCGAGCCCGCCATGATCCCGGTGCGCAAGGTTGAGACGTCGGTCCGCTCCAGCGCCTCGTGGCCGAGCACTGCAATGAACATTGTCGGCACGCCGTAAAGCGCGGTGCAGCCCTCGGCCTCGACCGCCTGCAGCACCGCGAGCGGATCGAAGGCCTCGCCGGGATAGACCATGGCCGCGCCGCTGGTCAGCGCGGCGAGATTGCCCAGCACCATGCCGAAGCAGTGGTAGAGCGGGACAGTAATGCAGATGCGGTCTGCTTCGGTGAGCGCGATGGTCTCGGTCGTGAAATAGCCGTTGTTCAGGATATTGCGGTGGGTGAGCGTGGCGCCCTTGGGAAAGCCGGTGGTGCCGCTGGTGAACTGGATGTTGATCGCATCGTCGGGGCCGAGTGAGGCTTCGGTCGCTGCAAGCGCCCCGGCATCAGGCTCGCAGACAAGCGCCTGCCACGGCAAAAAGCCGTCGTGCACATCCGCACCGATAGTGACCATATGGCGCATCTGCGGCAGCCGTGCGGGGCCGATTTCGCGCAGCATGCCGAGATAATCGCTGCTCTTGAAGCGGGCCGCAGTGACAAGCACGCTGCACCCGACCTTGTTCAGCGCATACTCGACCTCGCTCACCCGGTAAGCCGGATTGATCGTGACAAGCACTGCGCCGATCCGCGCGGTGGCGAACTGGATCAGCGTCCATTCCGCGCAATTGGGTGCCCAGATGCCGACGCGGTCGCCGCAGGTGACGCCGAGCCGGAGCAGACCGGTCGCCACCCGGTCCACTTCGGCATCGAGTTCGCGCCATGTCCAGCGCAAGCCCTGATGGCGCGAGACGAGCGCCAGGGCCTCACCCCAGCGCGCCGCCGCTCCGCGCAGAGCCGCGCCGATCGTCGTATCGAGCAGGGGCCGGTCGGTTGGCCCCTTGGCATAGGACAAACCGGTCACGCCCCCGCCTTTCAGAACTTCACGCCTGCAGTCACGCCGTACATGCGCGGATTGCCGACATGGTTGTAATCGAGGCCGAAGCCGGTGAGGTCGATGCGCGAGGTGAAGTAGAACTTGTTGCCGAGATTGCGCGCCCAGGCCGAGATGCTGTAGCGGCTGTCGGCGCTGTTCCAGTCGATGTGGCCGCCAAAGAGCGCGTAGGCTTCCTGGCGCAGGCGCGGCACGTTGATGTTCTCGAAGAACTGGCTCGACTGGTATGCCACTTCGGGATGGAGCGATATCGCCCCGAAGCCGCCCTGAAGCACGGTCCAGTCAAAGCTCGCGTTGAACGTGAGCGAGGGCGCATTGGACAGGCGGTTGCCGGCGACGTTGACGCCGCTGACGATGCCGGTCTTGATCTTGGTCGAGAGCAGGCCAAGCCCGGCGTGGAGGGTAAAGGCATCGCTCGGCCGCACGGTCAGTTCCGCCTCGGCGCCGTAAAGCGTCGACTTGGGAATGTTGAGCAGCTGCTGCGATGCGTCCGCCGGGTTCACGTTGATGAACTGCTGGTTTTTGTAGTTGTAGTAGAACGCCGCCATGTTGAGCGTGATGCGGCGATCCCAGAACTGGGTCTTGGCACCGGCTTCAAACGCGGTGACCTCTTCCGCCTTCGCCACGCCAAGTTCCACGGGCGTGAAGAAGGCCTGCGCGTTGAAGCTGGGCGCGCGGTAGCCGCGGCTCACGCTCGCATAGAGCAGATCCCCGCTCGCCAGCTTGTAGTCGAGCCCGATCTTGCCCGAGACGTTGTTCTGCTTGAAGCGCAGGTTCGACAGCGGGATGAGATTGGCGACGAAACTGTCGTCGACGCCGAGCGCATCGGCCGAGAAGCCGGTCTGTTCGCCGTCATCATGGGTATAGCGCAGGCCGCCGCGCAAGGTCAGCGCGTCGGTCAGCTTGTATTTCAGGTCGGTGTAGAGCGCGAAGCTCTTCTTCAGCTGGTCGAACTGGTTGCGCACCTTGCAGGCGACCGGAAGGCCTGCGGCGCAGTCTGCCGCGTTGATCACGCCGTCCTCGTTGACGTCGGTCCCGTTGAAGACTTCGAGCGTGGTCTGGTTGTAGACCTTCTCGCGGTTGTAGTAGGCGCCGAGGATGAAATCGAACGGCCCGCCGGTGTTGCTGGTCAGGCGCAGGTCCTGCGCAAACTGGCTCGCGCGGTCGAAATAGGGGACCTCAAGGTTCTGGGCGGTGATGCCGTCGGTGTCTTCCTTGAAGAACAGCGAGCCCTTGTCGTAGCTGGTGATGCTGGTCACGGCGAGCGTGTCGCTGACGTCGACGTTCACGGTGAGCGCCACCGATGTCGTCACTGCCCGGCGCTTGTCCCGCACGTTGGACGCAATCTGGAACTGCGAAAGGCCCGGGCGATTGACCGCATCGGGTTGGGCATAGATCCCGTAGTTCTGCGGGTTCTGGAAGCTGTGCGAGGCGCGCAGGGTGACCTTCACCCCGTCGCTCGGCTCGAGCTTCAGCGTGCCGCGCAGGCCCCACTCGTTGGTGCTGGCGAGATCGGGAAAGCCCGGGTTGACGTTCTTGAACCAGCCATCGCCCTTGGCGTAAGTGCCGGCCACGCGCAGCGCAGCCTTCTCGCCGAGCGGCACATTGACGGCGGCGTTCGCGTCAAAGCGGTTGTAGTTGCCGTAGCCCGCGTTCACATAGCCGCTCGTCTCGCCGAGCTTGGCATCGCGGCTGATCAGGTTGACCGCGCCGCCGGTGGTGTTCTTGCCGTAAAGCGTGCCCTGCGGCCCGCGCAGCACTTCAACCCGCTCGATATCGTAGAGCGCGAGGCCAAGGAACGCGAAGTTGCCCTTGTAGACTTCGTCGTAATACGTCGCGACCGGGCTCGACTGGTTGAGGCTGAAGTCCGACATCGAAACGCCGCGCAGCGCGAAGATCGGGGTATTGTCGCCCACGGTCGAGGTCAACTGCAGGTTCGCGACCTTGTTGACGAGGCTGTCTACGCTGGTGATGCGCGATTTGGCCAGCGCATCGCCGCCGATCGCCGATACCGAGATCGGCACCGATTGCAGGTTTTCCGAACGCTTGGCGGCGGTAACGACGATCTCTCCGGCGTCGGGCGCTTCGGCGGCTGCGGTGCCCTGCGGCGCGGTCTGTGCGGCGGCCGGCTGCACCAGCACCAGGGCGGCCAGCGCCGCGCTGCTCAGAAAAGCTGTCCTCATGGAATGTCCCTCGCTTCTTTTGTGACGTGTTCGTCTATCGGGTCTGGTCGAGTGTGGTCTTGGCAAAACCGGCCACCAGACGCGCTCTCGTGGCGGCGCGTTCGAGGCGGAGCGGATTCTGGCGCAGGCGCCCGATCTCTTCGGCGGAATAAGGGCGGAAGCCTGCCGGCACATGCTCGCGGTCGAACCAGTAGATGGTCCAGTTGACGAGATTGGCGAGCCGGTCGTCGGGCAGATCGACAGTCGCGACACCGGGCACGCGGCCGATGAACTCGCGCCCGCCCGGCACGCCGAGGAACCGCGCGACCACGCCGCGCATCGGCGGGTTCGAGTGGTCGTCGCCGCTACCATCGGGACGGTGGCAGCCCTGGCATTTGAGCTGGTAGTCGGTGCGCGCCTGATAGGCATCGCGAACGCCGGGAATTGTCGCCTCGTCGGCCTGCGCCGCTACACTCGCCACAAGGACGAGCGCTACGGGAAGGACGAGGCGGCGCGGGTTCATTGCCCGCCGGCCGCCGCGTGCAGCTTGCCGACGTCTTGCGCCGAAAGCGCGGCGCCGCCGCTGCGGATGGCAGCAATTTCGGCTTCGGCGAAAGGCTTGAAGGCAGGTCCGGTCTTGGCGATCTCCGTACCGACGTGGTTGAGCACTGCGGCGACCGAAGCATCGTCGAGCGTGGCCTGCGCCGGCATCACGCCGGCATAAGGCTTGCCGCCAACCTTGATCGGCCCGCTTACTCCGCGCGTGACGACGAGCCCGAGATAGCGGCGACCTGCCTCGGTCGTCGCCATGGCGCGAAAATCTTCGCCCAGCGGCGGGAACACGGCCGGCACGCCCGCGCCGGTTTTGGTGTGACAGGCGGCGCACTTGGCATAGAGCGCGGCGCCATCGGGGGCGGCATGGACGGGAAGCGCAAGGGCGCCGAGCAGGGCCGCCGCGCCTGCCCCAATCGCAAGGGGAGCGGCGCGCATCACTTGGGTTCCGCCAGCGCCACGCCGATCACCGCCGCGACCGAGCAATTGTAGACCGAGCTTTCCGAGCCCAGGCACCAGTTGTAGTCGTTGTTCGACTGCGGACGAACCTGCGGGCGGTCGCCCTCGTTGCGGTTGCACAGGCACTGGCCGCACGATGAGACGCCGCAGCAATCATTGTAGCTGATCACGTAGGCGCGCCCGTCGGCCGGGTTGGTGCAGGTGCCGATCCAGGTGATCGGCGACATTTCGGTGCCCGGCGGGCAGGTGTTTACCGAGCCGCCGCAGCACGAGCACAGGAACCCGTCGATCGCGCAGTAGCGCCAGTAGTCGCAAGAGGCTCGGTCGCCCGGATCCTGTTCGAGGCCCGAGACGATGGCAGGGCGCGCCGCGCCGGTCGCATGCGGACCATGCGGCGCTTCGGGCGCGGGCGGGGTAGCCGCGCGGGCCACCGGGAGCAGCGGGATCGAGGCCGCGCCGGTCATGCCTGCGCCGAGCCACGCGAGCAGCGAGCGGCGCGAGGTGCCCCGGGCGATACCGCGCGCGAGGTTTTCGGTAAGTTTGTCGAAACGCGCCATGGGTCAGGCCTCCTGATGGGTCATTTGGCGGCGGGCGAGGAATTCCTGGATCGAGGCGACGCCACGCTCCTTGGCCTCGAACAGGCTTTCAAGATGTTCGCGGCTGTTGACGAGGCCGAGCGAGGCGACGCGGCCTTCCTCGTCAAGCAGCACGGCATAGGGCAGCTTGGCCACACCAAATGCGCGGCCAAGCGCTTCGGAAAGGACCACCGGCATGGCATCGAGCCCGTGTTCGCGCACCATCGCAAGATAGCCGGGCTTGCCGCCGTCGCCAGCCACGACAATGTCGAGCCAGCCCGCCTCGGCGCGCGCGGCGCTGCGCACGATCGGCAGCAGCGATTTGCACATCGGGCAATCGGGCGAGGCGAAGAACAGCAGCTGGCTGCGTCCGTCGCGCTGGCCGCCGATGGCGACGGGCAGGCCGTTCATGTCCGCCAGCGTCATGGGCGTGGCCTTTTCGCCGAGCGCGACTTTCTGGTGCAGGGTGAGCGCGCCTGCAGGGGCTATGCGTTCGTGGAGGATACCGACCTGCCGGGCGAGCGCGGCGATCAGCAGGGCCTGGGCGATGACCGCCGCCCACAGGAGAATCTGGCTGGTGAGCATCATGCGGCTTTCCTGTGCGGGGTGCGCCACTGCGGCGAGGGAATGGCGAGCAGTTCGCTCGCCGCGAGATAGAGCGCGAGCAAGCCCGCAGCGGCGAACGGCGCTTCGGGCGTCAAGGGGGCGTCAGGCATGATGCCAAGCCCGCCGGCCAGCAGCGCAAGCGCGGCCGAACGGAGCACGAGCGCCCAAGTGACCGGCTTCGCCCGGGCGGCCAGATCGCAGCCGCAATCCAGCGTTTCGCCGTGGCGGCGGGCAAGCGCGATAGCATAGCCGCCCCAGAGCGCGGCAGCGATCACCGCGCCGGCCAAGCGCAGAGGTTCGATCAGCAGGCAGAGCGCCGCGACGATTTCTGCAGTTCCGGCCACGATCAGCAGCAGTTGCCCGCCAAGTGCGCCCGTTCCGGCGAGCCTTGCGGTCGCTGTCGCCAGCCGCTCGCGCGCGGCGGCCTTGTGCGCGGCGGAAGCTGCGAGCAGCAGTGCGCAGAAAAGCATGAGCGCGGCCATCACGGCACCTGGATCAGGATCGGATTGGCGGCAACCGTGGCGCCGAGGCTGCGCACGAAGGCACCGCTGGCCGCGTCATAGATGTCGATTTCCCCGCTTGCCTGCGCCGCCACCAGATGCGGTGTGCTTTCGCGGGTAACCGCGATCGCCAGTGTCTGGCCTTTGAGCGGAATGCGCAAGGTGCGCGCCTTTTTCGCGGGGTCGACAACCCAGACTTCGCTGCCGCCGTCCTTGTGGCTGCCTTCCTTGCCGTAGGGGCTCATCAGCACATAGAGCTTGCCTGCGCTATCGGCATTGATCACCTGCCAGCCGCCGGGGCGCCATTCGGGCGATCCGCCTTCGGCGGTGCCCACGCTGAATGCGCCGGGCAGGGGCTTTGCCACGTCACCCGAAAGATCGAAGCCCTGGAGCATTCCGTGGAAGCTGACGAACCAAGCGGTCTGGCCGACCATGGCGGGGGTGCCGAACAGCGGCTGCTTGTCGATATCCTGAACCTTGGGCACCGACTTTGACGAGGCCGCCGCACCGTTCGCATCGAGCGTTACGCTGAACAGCGAGCCATCGGCGCAAAGGCTGGTGAAGCCGCGCGTGCCGGTGGGGTAGATCTGCGAGCAGCCGGGCAAGTCGATTTCGGAAAGCACCTTGCGCGCGGCCAGATCGACCACGGTGACCGATTGCGCGGGGGTAAAGTTCGCCACGAGCGCCCACTGGCCGCCGTTGGTGAACTGGAAGAGATGCGGATAGGTGACCGACTGCTGGCGCTTGCCGCCGGGCAGCACGATTTCGCCCTTGGGCTGCAACGTGGCCGAGTCCCACACGGTGATCGCGTCGGTCCGTTCGCCCCGGGTAAGGCGGGTGTAGAACGTTTCGGCGGTGTAGAGCTCGCCCTTGTCCTTCGCGATGAGCAGGTTGGCAAATTGCGCGGCGCGCACGAGGCCCTTGAGCGGCTGGACCGGATCGGCTGTATCGACCACCGCGACGCGGCCATCCATGATTGCGTTGAAATGGAAATCGTGGATCGTGACCCAGCTGGCCGGCCACTGCGCAGGCAGCTTCGCCACACTCGGCAGACTTTCCTCGGCCAGTGGCTTGGGGAAGCGGCTTTCAGCGGCTGCGGCCGGTGCGGTAAAGGCCAAGGCCATGCTCAGGGCCGAAGCGAAGGCGGGCGCGATGACACGCATGGTAGTCCCCTCTGGCAGCGGGCAGGCCCCGCGTTCTTGTCGCGCATCGTGGCCCAATCGGCACAAAATTGTCAACTGTCCTAAATCGGACGTTGGACATATTTTGACCTTGGGATAGGTTACGCTGGCGCTTTCCGCAGCAAAAGGGGAATAGTCATGGATCAGCCGCCCAAGCTGGTGACCGATCTGCTCATGCCGGGGCGCGAGGGTGGCTATGCCAAGGGCTATGAAACGCGCGAACTGATCCTGCGCACGGCGCTCCATATCCTGATCGAGGAAGGCTACCGCGCGATGTCGATGCGGCGCGTGGCCTATGCCTGCGGTATGCGGCTGGGCAACCTGACCTACCACTACCCGACCCGCGAGGACCTGGTGCGCGAGCTGCTCAATGCCGTGATCAGCAGCTACGAAGTGGAGTTTGCAGCAATCGTCCATGCGCCGGGTGTGCCGCCCGACGAGCGGCTGGCGCGGGTCTGCGGTCTGATCATCGAGGATATCGGCAGCAAGAAGACCACCCGCTTCTTTCCCGAACTCTGGGCGCTGGCGAACCACGATACCTTCGTCTACGAACGGATGCACGAGCTCTACGCCCGCGCCCGCGCACCGCTGGTCGAGATTATCGCGGAGATGCGGCCCGACCTTTCCGAAAGCGCGCGCTTCGATCTGGCGCTGTTCATTTCGGCCTCGATGGAAGGCCTGACTGTCTTCGCCGGCTTCCAGACCCCCTATGCGGAGCGGCTGCCCGCCGTCGAACAGATCGCGATCCGCTCATTCATCGATATCGTGCGCAGCTTCAGGGCACCCTGAGACGCGCCAGTGGCCCCGCTGCCGGGCAGGCAACGGAGCCACTGCTTCAAGCCAACTCGAAAGGGATCAGAGGACGAGGTCGGCCAGCACCAGCGGGGTCGTCCCGTCGATGCGGATGGCAAAGTCGGCCACTCCGTCACCGTTGGTATCGCCAGAGAGCAGCATGGCCTTGCTGCCCAGATCCAGATGCAGTTCGCCCGCGGTGTGCGTGAAAGCGCCGGTACCGAGGAACGTGAACGCCTGGTCGCCGGCGGTGCCGGTATCGGCATCGATGCCGGAGAGGTCGACAACGTCGCCCTGCGCATGGTTGAAGTCGGCGATGCGGTCGGCGGTCTTCAGCGTGGTGCCGGACAGGTCGCCATCGTCGAACACGAAGTGGTCGGCACCGAGGCCGCCCGTGAGCAGGTCCTTGCCTGCGCCGCCAGAGACGCTGTCATCGCCAAGCCCGCCCGAGAGCCTGTCGCTGACCGGCCCGCATGACCGCTTGCTCGAGGGCCATGCCGGGCTCTCGCTTATCCCTTATGAGGAGGGAGACCGCCATGGGGGCCTAAGGCGCTATCGCGACTGGCGTGTACAGGTAACGCGCTCGCTGGGCCCGGTGTTTGTTTCGGTGGGCGTGAACGGCACCAACTATCCTGTCTACAGCGAAACCGGCAGGGCCCGCGTCTTCGCCACCATCAGCCACGCGTTCTAGAGTGTGATGTCGCTGTAGAGCCAGGTGATCGTATCGCCGACCTCGGCGGTAAAGTCGCCGGTCGAAATCAGCTGGATGTCGTTGGCGGCAAGGCTGGTCCCGGGGGTAAATCTGGCGACAAGGAACTTCTCGTCCGGCCCGTTGGCATCAAGATCGACATAGAGCGCGCCGCTTGCCTTGTCGTAGATCGCGATATCGTTCAGGTCCTTGGCTGCGGTGCCCTCGGTAAATCCCTCGGCCAGCAATTGCCCGGACAGGGACGGGTTCACCAGCACGAGACGATCGACGCCCGAGACAAAGTCGGTGATCATGATCACCGGCGCAATGCTGCCGTCGTAGGAACCGACGAAGGCGTCCGCACCGGTGCCGCCGGTCTGTTTGCTGTCGGTTCCGGCGCCGATCAGCGTGTCGTCTCCAGCGCCGCCAAGCAGGATGTCGCCGATGCCCTGGGCAACGAGCGTGTCGTTCCCGTCGCCGCCATTCAGCGTATCGCTCGCCGCACCGCTGCCCAGCAGGTTGTCGCCCGCGTTGCCGGTGATCGTGCTGGCCTTGCTGCCGGTAGTCACGGCGGCCTCGATCCCTTCACCCAGCACCGCGCCTGCCGTGGTGATGACCCGGTCGAGCCCCCCACCGCCGGCTTCGCTGATCTTGTCGGCTGAGGTGTCGGCGAAATAGGTGTCGTCGCCCAGGCCCCCGTCCATGATATCGGCACCCGCGCCGCCGTCGAGCCGGTCGTTTCCGCCCAGACCGCTGAGCTGGTTGGCGGCGCTGTTTCCGGTCAGCACATTGTTGCCATCATTGCCGGTACCGTCGATCGCCTGCGTGCCGGTCAGTTTGAGGTCGGACAGCCCATTGCTGAGCGCGAAGCTGGTCGATGCCTCCACTCGGCCAGTGCCGCTGATCGTGTCGCCGGCATTGTCGACGATGAAGACATCGGAGCCGCCACCGCCGATCATCGTGTCGGCGCCGCCGCGGCCATCGATCCGGTTGTTTCCGGCATTGCCGGTGATGCGGTTGCCGAGCGCGTTGCCGGTGGCATCGCTCGCGCCCCCGGTCAGTTCGAGGTTCTCGATATTGTCAGAAAGCGTGTAGGACACCGAGCTTGTCACCGTGTCGAGGCCCTCGCCGCCCTTCTCCTCGATCCGGGTGCCTGTATCGCTCACGACATAGTGGTCGTTGCCCGCGCCGCCGATCATGGTGTCGGCCCCGCCATTGCCGATGATCTCGTTGTTCCGGGCATTTCCGACGAGTACGTTGATCTGGGAACTGCCTTCGGCGCGAAGGGCCTTGCCGGTCAGCGTAAGGTTTTCGACGCCGGTGCCGGTAATCGAATAATCGACCGTACTGATCACCTTGTCGCCCGCGTTGCCGACCGGGTCTTCAACGACGACGTCGCCCACGTTGTCGACGTAGTAGGTGTCGTTCCCTTCCGCGCCATACATCCTGTCCGCCCCGCGGCCGCCGTCGATTATGTTGTCGGCACCGTCGCAGTGGATCTCGTTGGCGCCGGTGTTGCCAGTGGCCCGCACCGCGAGCGACAGGTAGAGCACCTCGACATTGGCGGGCATCGTATAGTCGACCGAGGCATAGACCGTGTCGATGTCGCCGGGGATCGCTGACTCGATGATGCGGTCGCCGATGTTGTCGACAATGTAGGTGTCCCGTCCAGCCCCGCCGACCATGATATCGGCGCCTACCTTGCCGTCGAGATAGTCCGAGCCGCTGCCGGTGGTGAGCCGGTTGTCGAGCGCGTTGCCCCGGATTGCGCCGTTGCCGGTGCCTGTGAACACCGCGTTCTCGATATTGTCGGGAATGCCGAAATTGTCCTTCGACTTGATCGTATCGATGCCCTCGTCCGGCTTTTCCACGACGGCGCGGGCGCCGAGCTCGATGATGTAGGTATCGTTGCCCGTGCCGCCCCTCAGCGTATCCAGCCCGCCTGAAATCAGCGTGTCGTTCCCGCCGTTGCCGATGAGCGTGTTGCCCTTGTAGTCCGAACCGCCTCCGCTCAGGATATTGGCGGCGTCGTTGCCGATGATGACGTTGTCGGTGGCGTTGCCGTAGGCGTTGATCGCCCGGGTGCCGGTTAGCGTCAGGTTCTCGACAAACTCGCTGAGCGTGGTGGTGATCGAGGAGAAAACCTGATCCCGGTTCGGAACGCCGATTTCGTTTGGGACCTCGATGATCCGGTCACCGGGGTTGTCGATGTAATAGGTGTCGTTGCCAACGCCCCCGGCCATGGTGTCGGCGCCAAGGCCGCCGTCGATGCGGTTTCCGGCGCGGTTTCCGGTGATCGTGTTGTCGAGCGCGTTTCCGGTGCCGCTGATGGACTTGTTGCCGATGAGCTCGAGATCTTCGAGCTCGGCGCCGAGCGTCATATTGATCGCGCTGCGCACGGTGTCGTGCCCGCCGCCTGCCGCCTCGATCGCCTGCGATCCCGGATTGGTGATCACGTAGATATCATCACCTGCCCCGCCCACCAGACGATTGCGGCCGGCATTGCCTGTGAGCACATTGGCTGCGGCATTGCCCGTGGCGTCGATATCGGCGCTGCCGATCAGCGTGATGTTCTCAAGCTCGTCCGCCAGCACCCACGAAACGCTGCTGCGCACGGTATCATCGCCGCCGTCCGCCTGCTCGGTGATCCGGTCGTCGGCGCTGTCGACCCCGTAGGTATCGTCGCCGCCGCCGCCGGCAAGGGTGTCAGCCCCGGCGGCGCCATCAAGCAGGTTGGCCTCGGCATTGCCCGTCAACGTGTCGGCGTATGCCGATCCGATGACCGCCTCGACCCCGGAAATCTCGTCGTTACCGTCCGCACCGCTTGCTTTGCCCGCGGCAAGGTCGACTGTCACCGAGCCGCCCGCGTTGGCATAGGTGATCGTGTCGTAGCCTATACCGCCGAACAGCCGGTCATCCCCAAGCCCGCCCTCAAGCAGGTCGTTGTTGGTGGGGCCAGACCGGTACTGGAACAGATAGCCGATTTCCTCCTGGGTCCAGGGCACGGTGGGCACGCTGCTGCGGGTTTCGCCCAGCAGGGTATCATTGCCCGCCCCGCCGATCAGCCAGTCATTCCCTTCGAGCCCGGCAATCACGTTTGCTTGCGCATTTCCGATAAGCTTGTCGTCGAGTTCGGTCCCGGCCAGATTCTCGATGTTGCTGACGGTCATCCGCCCTTGCGCGCTGTAGCCGGTCGCCTGCGCGACGCCGGGCCGCGCCAGCGAGACGGTGAAGCCTCGAAAATTGACGGGCTCGACATAGGACGGCCGCACCAGCAGTAGCCAGTCGTTGCCCTCGCCGCCATTGATCACCGCATCGGAGGAACCGACCGAGATCACATCGTTCCCGCCTTGCCCGTCGATATTGGCGGCGCTGGCAAATACGTGAAGCTGGTTGTCGGCTGCCGAACCGGTGAGCGTCAGGTCAACGCCCATGTATTGCAGGTTTTCGATGCTCGCGATGCGGGCCACCGGCTTGAGGCGATCATCGGTGAAGGTGTTGGCGCCGAGATCGATCACATATTTGACGTTGGAGTAGTTCTGATACTTCAGGCGCAGCGTGTCGTTGCCCACGCCGCCGTCGAAAGTTTCCAGACGCGCGAACGAATCGCGGTCGTTGTCGAGAAAATCGTCTCCGGAATCGCCATAGAGCTTGTCGGAATCGTATCCGCCGTTGAGGTAATCGTTCCCGTCGCCGCCGTGGATCACGTCATTGGCGCCCTCGCCAAGGATGGTGTCGTCACCTGCGGTTCCGGTTATCGTGTCCGGACCGCTGGTGCCATAAATGGTCGGTGCAGGCACGGGGCCTCCTCAGGGCTCTGCCGCACGGCGAAACTGTCAGGCGCGGTGGCTGATCCTAACAAGGCTGCGCCAATCGGGACAAGCCGGAACGTGCGATTTCGGCGGGATCGCGCTATTCTTGCGGCAATCAGCCCACACTGCCTTCGAGGATCTGCAAGGTCTTGAGATCGGAATGGAAATCGAGCGCATAATCGCCGCCTTCGCGCCCGATGCCCGAGATGCCGATACCGCCGAACGGCGCGGTGAGATCGCGCACGAGGAAGGTGTTGACCCAGACCGTGCCGCCACGCACCGCCCGGCCGACGCGGTTCGCACGGTCCTCGCTGCCAGTGTAGACGATACCGGAAAGGCCATAGGCGGTGGAGTTGGCAAGGCTGATGCCTTCGGCTTCGTCCTTGAAGGTCTGGAAGGTGAGGACCGGGCCAAAGACTTCGCTCTGGACGACTTCGCTCTGGTTGCTCTTTGGCATGATCAGCGTGGGTTCGATCCAGTTGGCGCCTTCCTTGAAGCGCTTTCCGCCGCGCACGATCGTGTCACCCGCCGCGCGGGCCCGATCGATGAAGCCGAGCACACGCTCCGCGTGGACGGGGTGGATGAGCGCGGACATCGTGGTGGCCGGATCGCGGCTGTCGCCCATGACATGCGTGTCGGTATAGGTGTGGAACTTGTCGAGGAAGTCGTCCTTGACGCTCTCCTCGACAATGATCCGCGTGCCCGCCATGCAGACTTGGCCGCTGTCGTCGAACTGGCCGGCGGCCTTCTTCGCCGCCGCATCGATATCGGCTTCGGCGAAGACGAGGAGCGGCGATTTGCCGCCAAGCTCGGCGGTGAAAGGCACGATGTTTTCCGCCGCCGCCTTGCCGATCACCCGCGCGGTCGGCACGCTGCCGGTAAAGCTGATGCGCTTGATCCGGGGATCGGAGGTGAGCGCATTGCCCAATTCCGCGCCAAGGCCCTGGACGATGTTGAACACGCCTGCGGGAAAGCCGGCTTCCGCGATCAGGTCGGCCAGAACTGACGCGGAGAGCGGCGACCAGTCGGCTGGCTTGAGGATCACCGTGTTTCCCGCCGCGAGCGCAGGTGCACACTTCCACGTGGAAAGCATGAACGGCGCATTCCAAGGCGTGATGATGAGCGCAGGGCCGGCGGGCATGCGGATCACGCGGTTGAGCGTCCCTCGCGAGGACCAGACGCGCTCCTCATGGTTCGCCGCGAGGTCCGCATAGTTGCGGAAATTGGCCGCCCCTCGCAGGACCACGCGCAGGCGCAGGCTTTCGAGCAGCATGCCCATGTCGAGGCATTCGACCATCGAGAGCTTTTCGACATTGGCCTCGATCAGGTCGGCCAGCCTGTGCAGATAGGCCCCGCGCTCCGCCGCCGTCAGCGCGGCCCAGGCCGGGAATGCTGCGCTCGCCGCCTCTGCGGCAAGCGCGGCGGTTGCCGCATCGCCGCGCGCCACATCGGCGAGCTTGCGGTCCCAATCGAACGGGCAGCGCGTTTCGAACGTTTCTGGCGAGGTGACCCGCGCGCCGCCGATGAAATGGTCGGGCGAGACGGAAATGCCGTCGATATCGATGCGGTCGCGCATTTGGGCTCTCAGATATAGTGCAGGTAGTAGGCGAGCTGTTCGTCTTCGCTCTTTTCGGAGACGATGCGGACTTCCTCGCGCTTGATGGCGATGAAGTTGTTGATCAGCTCCTGCCCGACTGCAGCGGAAAGCGCGGTGTCGGCCTCCAGCGCATCGAGTGCGGCGGTGAGATCGTGCGGTGTGTGGCGATCTGTATTGATAGTTTCGAGCCCGTCGTTCACTTCCTCGGGCGGCAGTTCATAGCCGTTTTCGAGGCCGAGCAAGCCCGCTTGCAACAGCGCCGCCATCGCAAAGTAGGGGCTGGCAGCACAATCGGCCATCCGGTGCTCGATCCGCGCGGCGGGGCCGGTTTCGGCCGAGACCCGCACGGTCACGCTGCGGTGGTCGATGCCCCAGTTGGCCCAGTAGCCCGAGAGGCTGGCGGGCTGGAGCCGGGCGTAGCTCTGCGTTATCGGCGCCATGATCGCGGCGAGCGCTTCATGGTGCTGAAGCATCCCGGCGATGCAGCCCTTCATGGTGTCGGACAGCGTGCCGCTGGCGACATCGTTCGCGAAGGCATTGCCGCCATCTTCTGCCGTGAAGCTCAGGTTGAAATGGAGCCCGCTACCGCTCTTGTCCGCAAAGGGCTTGGGCAGGAACGAGAGCAGGTAGCCGCGCTTGTAGAGCACCTCGCGCGCCATCTGGCGGAAGAGGAAAGCATCGTCCGCCGCCTTCATCGCGTCGGCATAGCGCAAGGTGAGCTCGAACTGCGGCGCGTCGTACTCGGCGTTGATCGATTCGATGGGGATGCCGCAGGCCGCCGCCGTCGCCCAGATATCGTCGATCAGGCCGGCGGGATCGGTGAAGGGACCGGTGCCATAAACGAAAGCGCCGGGGGTATCATAGGGTACCCAGCTGCCATCGGGCCCGCGCTGGAAAATGTAGGCCTCCATCTCGATGCCGATCATCGGATCGAGCCCCCGTGCGCGCCATGCCTCGATCGCGCGCTGCAGAGCAGAGCGGCCGCACAGCGCGAAAGGCTCGCCCTTAAAGCGCAGCGCGCCGAGCGCGATCTGTGTGTTCGGCTCCCATGAGGGGCGCAAGGCTGCAGGATCGAACGTCACTTCCATGTCCGGCAGCCCGGTGAGCAGTCCGCCGCCGGGTGCCGCAACAAGCTGGCGGTCATAGGTCACGGCATATGTGCCGACACACATGCGGGCGTGGCCCTTGTGCGCCTCGCTCATCGGCACATACTTGCCGCGCGCGAGATTGAGCTGGTCGGCAAGGAGGATGCGGCAGCGTTCGAAGCTTTCGGCGCGCACCTCGCCCGGTTCGATTCTGGACATGCGGTTCATCTCTCTCCCCTTCAGCGCGCGCGCACGCGCACCGGCAGATGCTTTATGCCGTGAATGAAGTTGCTGCGCAAAAAGGCGTGGTCGCTGACCTGTTCGATTGCGGTGAGTCGCTTCGCCAGTTCCTGTATGACAATCGCGACCTCGAGCTTCGCCAGCCACATGCCGAGGCAGATATGCGGGCCGCCCTGACCGAACGAGAGGAACGGATTGCGCTCCCGGGTCAGGTCAATGCGATAGGGATCGGCAATTGCGGTTTCGTCGCGGTTGCCGGCGATGAACCACAGCAGCACCTTGTCGCCCTCGCGCACCTGCTTGTCATGGAAAGCAAAGTCGCGCGTCGCGGTGCGGCGGAAATGGGTGGTGGGGGAGGCGTAGCGGATCATCTCGTCCGCCGCGCCTTCCCAGCTGGCAAATTCGCCGCGTTGCAATTGGCCGAGCAGCGTCGGATCGTTCGCCAGCGCATGGATCGTGGCGGAGATCGAATAGCGCGTGGTGTCGTTGCCCGCCGCGACCAGCAGGCAGAAGAAATTGCGAAACTCGTCGCGCGACATCTGCGCGCCGCTGTTGGTCGGCTCACGGCACAAGTTGAGCACGCCGATCTGCTCGCCCGCGTCCATCCGGTCGAGCAGCTTGTTGGCATAGTCGAACAGCTCGATCGCGGCGGGCGAGCGGAAGGGGAGCATGCGGTAGGCATCGCTGTCGAGCTGATCGACCACGAAATCGGTGTAGTCCGGGTCCGCGTTGGAAATCAGCGCATCGCCTTTTTCGACGAGCCACGGCCCGTCTTCCTGCGGCACGCCCATGATCTGCGCGAGCATCTGCATGGGCAGGCGCCGCGCGATACGGTCGACCGCGTCGAACTCGCCTTCCTCCAGCGCGACATCGAGCAGGTTCGTCACGATGGCGCGGATCTGGTCCTCGAACTGCGCGACCGTGCTTTTGGAGAACGCCTTGGAGACCAGCGCGCGAAAGCCCCGGTGGTGCGGGGCGTCGGTTTCCTGGAAAGTCTTGCGGGCCTCGACTTCCGCCATGGACTGGTCCTCCATGCGGATGCCGCGCGCGGAGGAGAGGAGATCGGCCTGCCGATTGAGCTCGAGCAGATCGGCATGGCGGGTAACGGACCAGTAGCCCGTCTCCCCGCTCGCCATTTCGGACCACACCATCGGCTCCTCGCGGCGCATGCGCTCGAAGGTTGCGAAGGGCGCGCCGTCGTTGAAGGCATCGAGCGAGGACAGATCGACGCGGGGATCGGTCTGGCGCGAGAAGGCAAAGGGCATGGGAACCTCCAGTTCGATTGCCGTGCTAGTCGCATGGGGGCAGGGGGGACTTGGCATAACCGGACAGAGTGCGTTCGGGGCCTTCTTGTGGGCGTGCGACGGGCCTATTGAGGCGTCATCGCAGCAAAAGGAGCCGCAGCATGGGTGAGATCATCGGAGCCGGTCTGGTCGCGCACGCGCCGACCATCATGATGTCTGAGGCGGATCGCTACGAGCTCAACGAAGGCAAGGAAATCAGCCTCGTACCGGGGCTTCATCGCCTGAAACGCGAAGTGCTCGATGTGCTGAAACCCGATGTGATCGTGCTGTTCGATACGCACTGGTTCACCATCGTGGAATTCTGCATCGCCGCCCACGCGCGGCGCACCGGGCGCTACACCTCGGACGAGTTGCCGCGCGGGATGAAGCAGATCCCCTATGATATCCCCGGCTGCCCCGAACTCGCCTTCGCCATGGCCGAGCGCGCGACCGAGCACGGGGTGCGCACGACAGCGAATGACGATCCCTACCTTCCGATGCACTATCCCACTGTGAACCTTTCGACCTTCCTGCAAGGCGAAGAGAAATGGATTTCGGTGAGCCACGCCTATTCGGCCGAGCCGCACAATTTCCTCGGTGTCGGCGCGGGGATCGGGCAAGCCATCCTCGAATCCGACAAGCGCGTTGTGCTGATCGCCAGCGGTTCGATGAGCCACCGTTTCTGGCCCTTCGACCAGATCGCGCAGCATGAGGCTTCGGACCCGATCCACATTTCAAGCGCCGAAGCGCGCGAGGCGGATCTGGAGCGCCTGCGCTGGTTCGCCGAAGGCAACCACGCGGCGGTGATTAATACGATGCCGGACTATCTGCGCCATGCGCCCGAAGCGCGCTTCGGCCATTACCTGATGATGGCGGCGGCCTGCGGCGGGCGCGACTGGAAGGCCAAGGGGCGGCAGTTCTCGGACTACGAGAACGCGACCGGGACCAGCCAGGTGCATGTGTGGTTTGATATGTAATGGAGGCTTAGCTCAGCCCCTAACCTTCGTCATTCCCGCGAAGGCGGGAATCCAGAGCCACGAACGCCGCGCTTGCCGCTCTGGATTCCCGCCTTCGCGGGAATGACGAAGGGTGGAGCCGGATCCTTGCTTCTAGCTAAAGAACCTTCGCCTCGATCCACGCCAGAATCTCGGCCCGCCGAGTGCGGTCGTCCAGCACGTCCTCGTCCACGCCCAGCTGCCACGCGAGACCCGCGTTCGCAGGGTCAGCCGCCAGCGCTTCGAGCTTCTCGCGATAGGACACCAGCTCTGCCATATCGGCAAAGAAGCCTTGGCGGATCATATCCTCGGCATAGAGCGTGTAGAGCTGGACCAGCTGCCGCAGATCGAACTCGGGGTGGTATTGCACCGCCCAGACTTCGCTGTTCGCCAGCGGGATCACCGCCGCCTGAATCTCGCTGTGCGCGTTGGAAGCGAGCAGCGTGGCGCCTTCGGGCATGCGGATCACTTCGTCATAGTGGATGCAGGCCGCATCGAAGACCGGGGCCTTGCCCTTGAACATTGGATGCGCGCGGCCAGCTTCGTTCAGCAGGATCTTGCGCGCAAAGCCAACCTCGCGGCCCTTGCTGTTGAACGCGACCTCGCCGCCGGCGGCCATCGCGGCGATCTGCAGGCCCCAGCAGGAGCCGAAGATTGGCAAACCGGCCTCGGCGGCTTCGGTCAGCAGTGCGATCTGGTTGGTCACTGCGAATTCGGGATCATAGGCGTGAAGCGCCGAGCCGGTAATCACGAACCCGGCATAGTCGCCCCACGTCCGCCCGTTCGGAATGGCCGCGCCTTCATCGGCCCCGTGCAACAACTCGAGCACGATGTCGGGGTAGTGCGCGGCAATCGCCTCGATATAAATCTCGCTCGAGGTGCGCGCACCAAGTTCATGCATCAGCGAGCACTTGGCGGCGGTGTTGCCTTCCATCAGCAGCAGTCGGGTCATATGTGGTCCTGAAGATCAGTGCGCGGTGCCTGCCAGCTTCGCGCGGTAGGCCTGCGGCGATACGCCGCTCCAGCGGTGGAAAGCACGGGTGAAGTTGCTGTGTTCGGCATAGCCCAGCCTTAGCGCGATCTGCGCGATCGACAAATCGGGCCGCACGCGAAATTCGAATACGGCCTGGCGCATCCGGCATTCATCCAGCACTTGCTGGAAGGAACTGCCCTGCTCGGTCAGCTTGCGGCGCATGGTGCGGCTCGACATGCCCATCTCGCGGGCAAAGCGCTCCTGCTCGATGGCGCAGGAATTGAGATCGCGCAGCACCATCTGGCTCAAGCGGTCGACCAGCGGCGTTTCGCGCCGCTTGGTCACGATCGAGCGGGTCAGCTGACGCACGTCCGCTGTGGCGGGCTCGGCCGGGGCGGGGAGCGCCAGATCGAGCATCGCGGCAGGAAAGCGGATCTGGTTGGTATCGGCGCCGAACGTGCAGGGCGCGCAGACCACCTTGCCGATATCGCCGCGCATCTCGTGCGCTTCGGCTTCGAACGCGAACTCGACCTTGTCCCAGCCGCCCCGCAGCCCGCCCATGAAGCCTCTGCGCAGGATCTGGCCGACAATCCCCAGCGTAAACATCGCATCGTGATGGCGCGGCCAGATATCGGGATCGAGAATGCGGTAGCTGACCGAGGCCATGTCATCCTCGAGGGCAAGGCGGATATGGGTGCAGTCCTGCAGCAGCGAGAAGTAATCGACCAGCCGCCGCAGCGCCGAACCGACGCGGCCCGCCGCATTGATCGCATCGCCCAGCGGCCCCAGCGCGGCGAGATCGTAATTGCCCCCCGCAAGCCAGGGAATCGCGACATCGCGTGTGCGCGCGACGACGTCCTCGGAAAAGCGCACGAATTCGGCGAGCGGCATCGAATCGGGCGAAGTCGCCGCGACCTCAGGCAAGGGGCGCTCGCCTGGAGCTGGCGCTGCCGTTCGGCCTTCGAGGTAGATGTCCCAGCCGTTCATGGCTGCGGCGCGCACTGTCGCTTGCGTCATGCTGTCTCCCCAGACACGCGAGGTCTTTTCGCTGTGCCCGTGCAGGCTAAGCGATTCGGGCCGCGATGATATTGATCGATTATATCAGAAATTGATCGCAATTCACGTTCACTTCGCCATGGACGTGGCGGGCGGAATGTCCGATCCTGCCAAGCGGGGGCGCCTGCAGCGTGCAAGGGCACGCCGTGACGTTCGGGGAGTCAGTGCGGTCATGGATAAGCAGCCATTTGGGATGAGTCGCTCAACATGGCAGGCGCTTTCGACGACCACACTCCTCATTGGCATGATTGGTGCGGGTCTATGGTACGCGGACGGTGTCATTTCGGTAGCCCTGCTAGGCGAAAGCTTCAGCTCTGTAGTCATCGGGAGCGTCCTTGGTCCAATCGTCAGCGGGCGGCTCTGGGACAAAGAAGCGAAGCGAACGTATTATCGCATTCCTCACAACGACGTTCGTTTTGAGGCACCAAAAGCGACAAGTCGCGATATCGATGTCAACGGCTGGCCGGCGATCCTCTGTGCGGTGATTCTGGGCACGATCGGCGTGCTCTCGTTCATCATCCAGCCGGGCATCGTCCAGGGCTATGTCACCAAGCTGCAGGTGAGCGAGGGGGTGGCGGTCAATCTGGCAGGCGTCGAAATGCTCGGCGTTGCGCTGGCGACCGTGTTCATGGCGGTCTGGGGCACGCGCATCAACTGGCGCTGGGTCGTCGCTTGCGGGCTGGTGATTGCAGCGCTGGGAGATATCGCATCGATCGGCGCACCGCTGGGCGGCCGGTTCGAACTGGCGCGCTTTGTCGCCGGGCTGGGCGAAGGCGCGATCACCTCGATCAGCTTCACCTTTGTCGGCGTCACCATCCGCGCCGAGCGCAATCTCGCGCTCTACCTCACCCTGCTGTTGACGTATGGCGCGTTCGGGCTGTGGTATCTGCCCGCATTTCTCGACACCCATGGCCTTGATGCGATGTTCGGCGCCTTTGCGGTGCTCTCGCTCGCCTCGCTTGGCACGCTGCCGTTCCTGCCGCATGCCTATTCGGCGGACGAAATGGTCAACCCCGAAGCGCGCCAGTTGCCGACTGCGCTGCTCGTCATCGCGCTTGCCGGGGTGCTGGCCTACAACATCGCGCAAGGGATCGCCTGGGCGGTGCTGTTCCTTGTCGGCATCGGAGCGGGGCTCGGCGAACAGCAAGTGGCCGATGCGCTGTTTCTCTCGCAGATCCTTGCCGTGGGCGGCGCGCTGGCCTCGGTCTTCCTCGCCGGCCGCATCAGCCGCAACGGCGCGATCGCGTTCGGCATCCTGGCGGGCGCGGCAAGCATCGCGCTGCTGATCGGCAAGCCCAGCCTCACGCTGTTCGTCGTCGGCGTCTGCGGCTTCAATGTGCTGTGGAACTTCGTGCTGCCCTTCATTCTTGGCCGCGTCTGCGATTTCGACGAAAGCGGGCGGATGATGTCGTTCGCGATCATGATGCAAATGATCGGGCTAGGTGGCGGCCCGCTGATCGCGGGGCAACTGCTCGATGGTTCGGGCTACCGCTCGGCCGAGCTGCTCTGCGTGGCGCTGTTCATCGTCAGCTATGCTCTGCTGCTCATTCCCATTCGCAAGCATCAGGCGCTATCGGCGGTGCCTGCGATCTGAAGTCCTTCGAAAGGAGCGTCCGTGTTTGAAACCGTGCCAGCCGGCACCGGCCTTGCTGTCCTGAACCCCGCCACCGGTGCGCTGGTCGCCACTGTGCGGGATTATGCGCCCGATGAGATCGCCGCCCTGATCGACGCCGCCGATGCCGCGCGCCCGGCCTGGGCAGCCGAAACGGCCAAAGCCCGTGCGGTCGTGCTGCGGCGCTGGTATGGCCTGATCATGGAGCGGCAGGAGGAGCTTGCCGCGCTGATCACGGCCGAATGCGGGAAGCCGCTGACTGAAGCGCGCGGCGAGGTCGCCTATGGCGCCGCGTTTATCGAATGGTTCGCCGAAGAGGCCAAGCGCGCCTATGGCGAGACGGTGCCGACTTTTGCGCAGGGCAAGCGCGTGCTCACGATCAAGCAGCCGGTCGGCACTTGCGCCGCGATCACGCCGTGGAACTTCCCGATCGCCATGATCACCCGCAAAGTTGGCCCGGCACTGGCGGCGGGTTGTTCGATCGTCGTCAAGCCTGCCGAGGCTACGCCGCTTTCGGCGCTTGCGCTGGAAACGCTGGCGCGTGAGGCCGGGGTGCCGGCAGATATCTTCCGGGTCACGCCTTCGAGCAATCCTGCGGCCGTCGGCAGCCTGTTCTGCAGCCACCCCAAGGTGCGCAAGCTGAGCTTCACCGGCTCGACCCGCGTGGGCAAGATCCTGATGGCGCAGGCGGCGCAGAACGTCACCCGGCTCAGCCTCGAACTCGGCGGCAATGCGCCCTTCATCGTGTTCGACGATGCCGATCTCGATGCCGCGGCCGATGGCCTGATGGCTTCCAAGTTTCGCAATGCCGGGCAGACCTGCGTCTGCGCCAACCGCGTGCTGGTGCAGGACGGGGTTTACGATGCGTTCCTGGCAAAGGTGCGCGACAAAGTGGCGGCGCTGGTGGTGGGCGATGGGGCCGCTCCGGGCACCACGATCGGCCCGCTGATCAATGCCGCGGCGGTGGACAAGGTCGAGGCGCTGGTCGCCGATGCGCTCGCGGGCGGCGCGGCGGCGCTGATGGGCGGCAATCGGTCGGATGCCGGGCAGGGCTTCTATGAACCGACTGTCCTCACGGGCGTGCGTGCCGACATGGCTATCGCCACGTCCGAAATCTTCGGTCCAGTGGTGCCGGTCATCCGCTTTGCCGAGGAAGACGAAGCGGTGCGCCTTGCCAACGACACGCCCTATGGCCTTGCCGCTTATTTCTACGCGCGCGATCTGGGCCGCGTGTGGCGCGTGATGGAAGCGCTTGAATATGGCATGGTCGGGGTGAACGACGGCATCCTGTCGACCGAAGTCGCGCCATTTGGCGGGATCAAGCAATCCGGTCTTGGCCGCGAAGGGTCGCGCCACGGCCTCGATGAATATCTCGAACTCAAATACTGCCTCATGGGGGGAATTGGCCGATGACCAGCAATCAGGAACTCATGGCTCGCCGCGATGCCGCCGTGCCGCGCGGGGTCAGCTCGATCCACTCGCGCTTCTTCGCGCGCGGCGCCAATGCAGAGGCCTTCGACGAGGAAGGCAATCGCTACATCGATTTCGCGACCGGCATCGCAGTGTGCAACACCGGCCATTCGGACCCGCGCATTGTCGACGCGGTGAAGCGGCAGCTTGACCAGTTCTCGCACTGCTCGTTCCAGGTGACGCCGTACGAGAGCTACATTTCGCTCGCCGAACAGCTCAATGCGGCAGCGCCTATCGAGGGCCCGGTCAAGACGATCTTCCTCACGACCGGTGCCGAGGCGCTGGAAAACGCGGTGAAGATCGCGCGCATGGCCACGGGGCGGCGCGGGATCGTGACGTTCCAGGGCGGCTACCATGGCCGCACGCTGCTCACCCTCGCCATGACCGGCAAGGTGCTCCCCTACAAGGCCGGCTTCGGCCCGCTGCCGGGTGATGTGCACCACACGCGGTTTCCCATCCCCTATCATGGCTTCGACGAAACGCAGGCGGTGGCGGGGCTGGAGGCACTGTTTGCCTCGACCATCGAGCCCAGCGCCGTCGCGGCCATCGTGCTCGAGCCGGTGCTTGGTGAAGGCGGCTTCTACACCGCAAGCTATGCCTTCTTCCGCGCGCTTCGCGACATCTGCGACCGCCATGGCATTCTCCTGATCGTCGACGAGGTTCAGTCCGGCTTCGCGCGCACCGGGCGCCTCTTCGCGATGGACTGGGTGCGCGAGGCGACTGGCGTGACGCCCGACATCATGACCATCGCCAAGGCCATGGCGGGCGGCTTCCCGATCTCGGGCGTGATGGGCCGCGCCGATCTGATGGACGCGCCGGGGCCGGGCGGGCTCGGCGGCACTTATGGCGGCTCGCCGCTGGGCTGCGTGGCGGGTCTCGAGGTGCTCAAGATCATCGCCGAGGACAATCTTTGCGAGCGCGCGGTCACCATCGGCAACACTATCAAGGGCACCCTGCGCGCGCTGCAGCAGGGCGGGATGCGCGTGATCGGTGACGTGCGCGGGCCCGGCGCGATGGTCGCGATGGAACTGGTCCACGAAGGCGATCCCGACCGGCCGAACCCCGAACTCACCAAGGCAGTGGTGCAGGAAGGCGCCGAAGAAGGGCTGCTGCTGCTCTCCTGCGGGATGCGCGGCAATGTCGTGCGCTTCCTGCCCGCGCTGACCATGCCCGATGACTTGCTGGACGAAGCGATGGAGCGGCTGACCAAGGTGATGCGGCGCGTGGCCGGTTAACCAAATAGGAAATAGGGACTGTCCCCTTTTCTGTCCCCTTCGCGGGAATGACGAAGGCGTTGGGGTTAGCGTTCCTTCTCCCGCGTTCGGTAGCGCCCGGGCGTCACGCCGAAGTGCCGGGCGAAGGCGCGGGTAAAGCTCGCGCTTTCGGCAAAGCCCAGATCGAGCGCGATGGCGCTGACGTTGCGGCGGCTGGTGCGCAGCAATCGTGCGGCGGCGTCCATGCGATGCTCATCCAGCAGCTTGCGCCAGCCGGTGCCTTCGGCGGCGAGGCGGCGATTGAGCGTGGGCACCGAGACGTCCAGACGCTGCGCCGCTTCGGCCAGAGTGGGCGGCGCGTCGAGCGGTGCGGCCTCGATCAGCGCCTTGAGCCGCGCGGCAAATGAATGTCCGGCATCGCGCCCTGCGAGACGGCGCAGGTGCTCATCGAGGATCGGATGGAGGCTGGGGCTGAGCACCCGGCCGCGCAGCGCGAGGAAGCGCCCGTCGATGGTCAGCGCGTTGCAGTCCTGCTCGAAGAACACGTCGCAGCCGAAATAATCGCGGTAGCGGGCATAGTCGCCCACGCGCTCGTGTTCGAAGCGCACTTCGCTGAACTCGATTTCGCCGCCGGTGAATTGCCGGGCGAGGCTGACCATGGCGCCGATCGAGTACTCCGCGTCCTGACGGCGCCGCGTGAGCGACTGATCGGCCAGACCATAGGCAAAGGTGGCCCGTTTGCCTTCATCGGTGAACTGGTGGCGGCTGGCCTGCTGGAAGGTCGAAAGATAGCGCGCGAAGCTGGCGAAGGCGGTTCTGAGATCAGGCGCGCTGAGGAACAGGAAGCTCAAGGGGCCGATGCTGTCTGAACCGGCAAGGCGGCCGGCGTGAAGGCCGAAATGCGGATTGCGCACCAGCGCCGCCGCCGCCTCGAAGAACGAGACGAAATGGGCCAGCGGGATCAGGCCGTCGGGATCCTCCAGCATCTCGCGCGTGACCGAGATGCTCTCCAGCAGGCCGGCAGCCGAATGGCCCGTCAGCTCGACGCAATTGGCTACATGCCGCAGGAACTGGGCCGAGATGGTGGGCTCTGCCATTGGCCCAGCCTAGCAGGCGCGGGAACGCGGACAAGCCGCCCGGTCGGCCAATCACTTGGTCTCGAGCGCGGACTCGTAAAACGCCGCGCCCTGGCCGCCTGCGGCGCGGATGCCGCGAAATTCCCAGTCGCCGCCCATGGCCGTTGAGATCACTTCCTCGGACTCGGTCGGCTGCGCGCCGCAATCGTCGCGGATCGGGGTGGGGCCGTGGACGATGGTGTTGGTGAGCTTGCCGAGGCCCTCGACCTCGACCTCGACGACATCGCCGGGCTGCACCGGGCGGCTGTTTGCAGGCGTGCCCGAAAGCAGCACGTCACCGGGCTCAAGCGTGATCGTGCGGGCAATATCGGCGACGAGGTAGTGCATGTCCCACTCCATCTCGGTGGTATTGCCGTCCTGCCGGACCTCGCCGTTTACGATGGTGCGGATCTGCTTGTTGCGGAAATCCCACCCCGTCACGAGGCCGGGACCAATCGGGCACAGCGTGTCCGAACCCTTCACCCGCAGCATCGAGCCCGCATCGGTATCGCGGAAATCGTGGAGGCCGTAATCGTTGGCGACCGAGTAGCCTAGGATGTAGTCCGCCGCTTCCTCGGGCGAGACATTGCGGCAGCTGCGGCCGATGACGATGGCGATCTCGCCCTCGTAGTTGAGGTACTTGCAACGCTCGGGCCGCACGATCGCACCCTTGTGGGTGTTGAGCGCAGTCACCGGCTTCTGGAAGTAGGTGGGCGCGGGCGGCAGCTTGGTGATGAACTCCTTGACCCGGCTCTCGTAGTTCAGATGCACGCAGATGATCTTGCTCGGGTTGCAGGGCGCAAGGTGCACCGCTTCGTCGACGCCGATGCTGCGGCCGTCTTTCGTGACGAGCTCGTCACCGTGGCGCGTGGTCAGGATGGGGTAGCCGTCAAGCAGGATGCGGCGGTATTCGGTGGTCATCGTCTGGCCCTCGTTTCCAATCACGGTATGCCTTAGCGGCGCTGAGCGCCACAGGCATTGGCCGCTGCGGCCAAGCTTGTGGAGGAAGCGGCGCTAGAAGCAGGGACAAGCATTCACACGAGGTACCCATGAGCGACCTGAAGGGCCTGTTCTATCCGCGCACACCGAGCGGCAAGGCGAGCATCGTGCCGCCGGTGCCGTGGCACTATTCGGGCGAGCTCATCACGCTGGAGTACCGCACGGACCCCGCGAAGATCGCGGCGCTGCTGCCCGTGGGCTTCACGCTGGCCGAGGAAGACCCCGGCGCGGTCGCGGCGATCTGGGCGGACTGGCAATCGACTTCGGACGATCCGGCGCAGATTCTCGATCCGGTGCGGGTGCAGTACAAGGAAATGTTCATCGTGGTGCGGTGCCAGTTCCAGGGCAAGACCTGGTCGCGCTGCGTCTACATCTGGGTGGACAAGGAATTCGCGATGCTGCGCGGGCAGCACCAAGGGTACCCCAAGAAGCTCGGCTCGATCCAGATGAGCCGCCCGGTCTACGTCGGCAAGGCCGGCCCCCGCCTGCAGCCCGGTGGCACCTTTGGCGTGACGCTGGCGGCCTTTGACCGGCGGCTGGCGGAAGGGCGCTTCACGATCACCGAGACGGCCGAAAAGCCCGGTTTCGTCAATGGCCTGCCGATGGTGCACAACCGCTGGATGCCGGCAATCGAAACCGACGGCACCCAGAGCCTCGACGAGGTCGTCACCATGTCGAGCTACGACGTCGACTTCGGGCGCTGTTTCAAGGGCGATTTCGACCTGACGTACTTCGATTCCCCGGTCGAGGAACTCCTCGATATCGCGCCGCAGGAGAAGATCGCCGGGTACTGGCACGAAGTCGGCGTTTCGTGGCGCGCGGGGACGACCTTGGCGCGCAACAACCTCGCCTGATTAGACCGCTCTTCGTCACCCCCGCGCAGCCGGGGGGCCAGAGCGGCATGCGCGGTGGTTGCGGCTCTGGATTGCCGCCTGCGCGGGAAGGACGAGGTTGGGTTGGCAGGGCAGGCGGAAAGCTAGCGGACCGCCTTGCCTCCCTTCATCACCAGCCTGATGCGGGTGAGGGCCGTGAGGTCGCGCGTCGGGTCGCCATCGACAGCGATGAGATCGGCAAGGAGGCCCGGCTTGACCGCACCGCGATCCGGCAGGTGGAAAGCCTGCGCGTTGCCTGAAGTCGCGGCAATGAGAACGGCAGCCGATGTCATTCCTGCGGCGGCCATGGCATTGATCTCGCGCACGTTCTCGCCGTGAGCGAACACGCCGACGTCGCCGCCCATGCAGATCGGCACGCCCGCCGCAAGCGCGGCGCGCAAAGCGGTGCGGCTTTCCGCGACGCGCGCAGGCGGATGCTCGGGGTCGTTCCAGCCGCTGTAGCGCGAGATGGCTTCCCCGGCGGCGAGCGTGGGGCAGAAGGCGATGCGCTTGGCGGCCATGGCCTTGAACACGGCCGGCGTGCCTTCATCGCCGTGCTCGATCGTATCGACCCCGGCCGCGATGGCGCGGCGCATGCCCTCGGCGGTGATCGCGTGGACCGCGACGGTGCGCCCGGCATCGTGCGCGGCGGCGGTGGCGGCGTCCATTTCGGCCTGGCTGAAGGTCGGCAGGCTCGGTTCGCCCGGGCGGTAGTGGTAGTCGGCATAGAGTTTCACGACATCGGCCCCCGCGGCGATCTGGTTTCGCACCGCACGGACAATGCCCTCGACGCCGCTCGCTTCCTCGGCGCCTTGCGGCACGGCCACTCCGGGTTCGAAGCCCTTGGGCCCATAGGCGCCCTGCGCGACGATGGCGCGGGTGGCGACGAGGAGGCGGGGGCCTTGCGTCAGGCCGCTGTCGATCGCCTTCTTGAGGCCGACATCGGCGTACCCTGCGCCTTCGGTGCCAAGATCGCGCTCGGTGGTGAAACCGGCCTTGAGCGTGATCTCGGCAGCCTTCGCCGCGCGGATGGTGCGCAGCGCGAGGGGTTCGTGAAGGACTTGACCGTCCCACGGCGTTTCGTTGTAGGGGTGGAGAAACAAGTGGCCGTGGCCCTCGATCATGCCGGGCATGAGCGTCTGGCCGGGAAGGTCGATGGTGGTCGTGCCGGGCGGGACGACAAGGTTCGGGCCGACGGCGGCGATGCGTTCATCCTCCACCAGCACCTGCCAGCCGGGATGCGGTGCGGGATCGGTGCCGTCGAACACTTGCTCCGGGCGCAGGAGGGTGCGCTGCGGCTCGGCGCTTGCCGCCGCAGGAAGGGCGAGGACAGCCGCGAGGGCGGTGGCGATCAGGGCTTTCATGGGCGGCGCACTCGCTTTGAATCTAGGTCAGGTTGACACAGTTGACACAGTCCTGAGCGAAAACTCGCGGGGGCCGCCTCGGCCGGCGCGCTGGCGGGGCGATAGGCCTTGCGGGGGGCAGATTTGCGAGGTTCAGGGACCATGCACGGAGTGTAACCGAGGCGAGGCATGTAGGACAGAGGCAAGCGGCATGTCCTGCTTGAACGCGGACCATGATCACTTATGCTTTTGGCATGACCAAGGTTTCCGATTGGCACGACCTTTCCCGCGTTGCGTTTGGTGACGGACCGGAGCTGGCGGACGAATTGCTTGCGCTGGTTTTGGCAGGCCACAAGCGAGCGACCTGCTGGAGCGCGGCCGACGGCCTGCTTGGCGCAAGCGTCGGCGGCCGCTGGGTTGTTGAAGATAGCAAAGGACACCCGCGCGCCGTGGTGGAGACGGTCGAACTGAGGGAACGGCGCTTTGACGATGTTGACGCCGACTTTGCCGCTGCGGAAGGCGAAGGCGATCGCAGTCTTGCTTACTGGCGCGATGCGCATCGCCGCTATTTCACCAGGAACGGCGGTTTTGCACCTGATATGATGCTGTGGTGCGAGCGCTTCGTATTGATCGAGGTTCTGGAAGTGTCAGCTCCGGTCTGAAACCGTAGGCGGGTCGCTGTCGTATGGTTGCCGCTCTCCGACATTGCCCCAAAGGGGAGGAGCTTTGCTCGCCTTTCAAAACCATCTTGCGAAGGCGGAGGTTTCGGCTGACACTCGGCCTATGGTATCGATCAATCTGCGCAGGCCCCTTATCGGCCTGCTCTGTGCACTTGGCCTCACCGCTTCGTCGCTTCAGGCCGGCCTTCCCGATTTTCCGGCGGCGACGCATCCGGTTGCGGGTGACGAATGGCCTTATGTCGGCGGGGATCCGGCAGGGACGTGGTTTTCTTCGCTCGCGGATATCAACGACAGCAATGCCGGGCAGCTCGGCTTTGCCTGGGCTTATGACATGGGCACCGAGCGTGGACAGGAAGCCACGCCGCTGGTGATTGACGGGGTCATGTACACCTCCGGCGTGTGGGGCATTGTCTATGCGCTCAATGCCGTGACGGGTGAACTGCTGTGGACGTTCCATCCCGGCATCGATCCGGCCTCGGCGAGGAATGCCTGCTGCGATACGGTCAACCGCGGGGTCGCGGTGCGCGACGGGGTGGTGTTTGTCGCCAGCGAGGACGGGCGGCTCCATGCGCTCGATGCCAAGACCGGCGCGGAGAAATGGACCGCCGACACGATCATCGGCCGGGGCAACAGCAACTACACCTACGCCTCGACCGGGGCGGTGCTGCTGACCAGCGATTCCGTGGTGATCGGCAATTCGGGCGCCGATCTGGGCGATGGTTCGACGCGCGGGTATATCTCGGCGTGGGACATCAAGACCGGTGCGTTCAAGTGGCGCTTCTTCACGGTGCCGCCCGCGCCGGGGCAGCCGTTCGAGCATCCTGAGCTGGAAATGGCGGCCAAGTCATGGGGTCCGAACCATGATGGCCGCTATCAGAACGGCGGCACGGTGTGGGATGGGCTGTCCTATGATGCCGAGACGGACCAGATCGTGTTCGGCACGGCCAATGCCTCGCCCTATTCGCGGGTGAAGAGCGCGGACGAGCGGCGCGACGACTTGTTCAACGCCTCGATCATCGCGGTGAACGCGAAGTCGGGGCGGATGAACTGGTTCTATCAGGAAACGCCGGGCGATGCCTGGGACTATGACGCGACGCAGAAGTTCACCTTCGCCAATCTGCCGGTGGGCGGCGAGACGCGCCGGGTGGTGATGCAGGCCTCGAAGAACGGGTTCTATTACACGCTCGACCTGAAGACCGGCAAATTGCTGGCGGCCGATCCCTTCACTTATGTCAACTGGGCCAAGGGCGTGGACCTTGCGACGGGGCGCCCGCAGTTCACCGAAGTGGCCGACTATTCGGCAAAGCCCAAGAACGTCTACCCCTCCTGGGCCGGGGCGCATACGTGGAACCCGATGTCGTTCAGCCCGCAAACGGGCCTTGTCTATATCCCGACGCTCGACGTGCCGAACGTGATGGTCAACCTGCCGGCCAACAAGGGCAAGCTCGACCATCTGGAGGGCTTCTTCAACGCCAACGGCATCATTCCCGATGACACCTATGACGAGCCGACGCTGACGCGGCTGTTTGGTCCGTTGCCCACCAAGGCCGAACTGCAGAAGGAACGCGGCAAGACCAGTCTGGTGCGCGAAGTGCTCAAGGCATGGGACCCGGTGGCGCGCAAGGTCTTGTGGGAGCAAGTCACGTCCGAGGGCAATCGCGGCTATGATGGCGGCGTGCTTTCCACCGCAGGCAATATCGTGGTGCAGGGGCGCGGCGATGGCACGCTGCGGGTCTACAACGCGAAAACCGGAGCGCAGTTTGCCTCGATCCAGACCGGATCGCATATCATGGCAGCGCCCATGACCTACAAGATCGGCGGGGTGCAGTATATCGCGGTACAAGTGGGCTACGGCGGGGTCGGCATCAGCTATCCGCTGACGCCGGTGGACATTGCCTATCGCAACCGGAACACCAACCGCATTCTGGTGTTCAAGCTGGGCGGCGGGCCGGTGCCGCAGCCCGAGCTTCGGCCCGATCCGCTGACCTATCCGGCACCGCCGCCGCTTCGGGCCACCAAGGCCCTGATTGCCCACGGTGAGGCCAAGTTCACCGAATTCTGTTCGCGATGCCACATGCTTGGCCCGGGCGTCACGCCCGATCTGTCACGCATGCCGCGCGACATTCACCGCATTTTTGGCGACATAGTGCTGAAAGGCGCGCTGGCAGGGTCGGGCATGGCGCCGCTGAACGATATGGTCAGCGCGTATGACGTCAAGGCGATCCACGCCTATCTGATCAATGTCCAGCGCGCAGGGTACGAGGCGCAGCAGAAGAAGCCGGCAAACTAGGCTTTGTTGCGCAGGCCCACCCCAAACCCCTCCCGCATGCGGGAGGGGCTTCTTTTTAATTAAGGTAGCGGGCCTTCGGGAAGGCCCAGCGCGGCGCGGTCTGCGCTGGCGCCGGCCAGGTCCACACCGGCAAGGGCCGCGCGGGCCTGCGCGTCGAGCAGGCGGACGCGCGCATCGGTGGCGGCTTCCTCGCGCATGTTGAGGAGGAAGAAGTCGCTCGCGCCAAGTTCGAAGCGGCGGCGTTCGGCGGCGGCGAGGTCGTCGGCGAGCTTGGCTTCCTCGGCGGCGAGCCGCGCGGTCTTGGCGGCGCCGTCGACTGCGATGGTGATGCCCTTGACCTCGACCGCGATCTGTTCGCGGATCAGCTGCTGGCGGGTGCGCACGCCGTCGATCTCGGCCTGGGCCTCGGCGATCTTGCCCTTGGCGGCGCGGCGCTGGAGCGGGACCGTGAGCCGCAGGCCGACAATGGCTTCCTCGCCGCTGCGCGATTTGCCGCCGCGCCCGTTCGGGCCGACGTCGTAGGCAAGCTCGCCGCGAAGATCGAGGCGCGGCTTCAGTTCGTTCTCGGCAAGCGCGAGCTTGAGCTCGGACTGGGCAAGGCGGGCGCCGAGCGACTGCAGGTCGGGACGGTCGGCGGCGCCTGCAAGCTTCTTCGGCTGAAACGGAGGGATCGCGGCCGGCAGCCGCTCGGGCCCGGGCACGATGCGCTCGCCATTGTCATCGCGGTAGAAGAACGAGAGCGCGTTGGCGGCGGCGCCGAGTTCCTGTTCGGAGCGTACGACCAGCGCGCGGCGGCGGACGATATTGGTGTCGGCTTCGGTGAGCAGGATAGTGGGCCGGGCACCGAGCTGGACCTGCCGGGCAATGCCGGCACGGCGCTGCTCGGCAAGATCCAGCAGGGCCTGATAGGTCTTGAGCCGGAGGCCGGCGGCGACCCAGTTCTGATAAGCGGCGGCTGCCCGCGCCTGCACGCCGATGGCGATCATCTCGCGCTCCAGCCGGATAGCGTCGATATCGCGCGCGGCCATGGCAATGCGGCCCCGCCGCTCGTCGATCGCGCGGTCGCGCAGGAGCGAGAAGAGGCCGCCGATCTTCAGTTCGCCGAGGCGGTCGGTATAGGCCTTGTCCTCGTAGATCGGGAAAGAGCCCGTCGAAACGCGGTAACCGCCGTAGATCTGGCCGCCGTTTTCAGTCAGCGGGCGGGTGGCTTTTCCTTCGAGATAAGTGCCGCTGTAGTATCCGAGCACTCGGCTTTGGGCATCGACGTCGAACACGGTGTCGAACGCCCCTTCGGCCGAAAGCGCGCGGCCTTCAGCCTGGCGGACGCGCGCCATGGCCTCGACGATCTGGGGGGCCTGCGCAGCCGAGCTGCCGAGGATTTCCGCAAGCGTAAGCGGGGCCGCGGTCTGCGCCGCCAGCGGACCCGCCCACAGCAGCGCCAGCGCCAGCAGGAGATGGCGGATCATGGGCGCGTCACTTCGGCTTGCCGGCCTTGAGCACGGTGGCATCGTCGTCCTTGGGCACGCCGGCCTTCGCATCCTTGCCGCTCATCGAGGCCTTAATATCCTTGCCAAATTCGAGCGGGAAGTCGTTGAGTTGGCGCCAGAGTTCATAGCCGACCGAGACAGTCTCCATCTGAATCCATCCGCGCACCTTTGCGCCGAGCTTGGTGAAGCGAAGGTCCGGCCAGGGGCGCTTGCCCGGCGCAGGTTCGATCAGCACGCGAAACAGACCGTTGCTGATGGACGTGGGATCGAGCCCGCGTACGCGGCCATCGAAGATGCCCTGTGCCACCGATGGCCATCCGCTGAACTGGATCGCGGGCCAGCCTTCGAATTCGAGGCGGACGTGCTGGCCGACGCGCACCAGCGCGATATCGCGGCCATCGACATAGAGCGCAACCGCGCGTTCGGCTGTTTCCGGCGCGACGGTGGCAAGGACCGTGCCGGGCGAGACGACACCGCCACTGAGCCCGGCGTTGACCGTCTGGATGCGGCCTGGGCGCGGCGCGCGGACAACTTGCGTCGACTGGCGCGCGAGCTGCACGTCGATGCGCTGGAGCTTGGCGCGCGATTCGGCGAGCTTGGCGCCGCCTTCGGCGACCTTGATCTGCGCCAGTTCATAATCGCGCCGGGCGATCAACCCCTCGCGCCAGAGCTGCTGGGTGCGGTTGACGTCGAGCATCGCCGTGGCGCGCGACTGGGTGACCGAGGCGATCTCCGCTTCGATCTGGGCGCGTTCGGCGCCGAGGCGGACGAGGTAATCGGGATCGAGATCGACCACACGGGCAATCGGCTGGCCGGCGGTGACCTGCTGGCCGTCGGAGACGTACCATTCGGCTATCCGGCCGCTGACCAGCGCCGAGACGTCGGCGGTGCGGTCATCGGGATTGAGCGCGACAACCTGCCCGTCGCCATTCGCGGTCTGGACCCAGGGCACGAAGGCCATGACCAGCGCGGCCGCGACGATGCCGATAATGACCAGCCAGGCGGTGATGACCGTGACCCGCGGCGTCCGCATCGCGGCAAGCGTGGGGAAATGCTCGATATGTTCAAGCCGATAGGGCACGTGCCGCCTCCCGATCCTTGACGTGGGCCTGAAGCTCGGCGGCCGAGGCGAAGCGGATCTGCTCCTGGCGGCCAAGCCACAGCCAGCCATCGAGCGCGAAGGAGCCCGGGCGCGCGGTGCACATGAGCACGGTGGTGCCGACCGCTTTCAGCCGTTCGAGCACGCCGAACAGCTGCGCCGGGGGCATGACATCGAACACGGGGGCGAGCACCAGCACCTTGGGCCGGGCGAGCAGTGCGTTGGCAAGCTTGAGTTCCATGACTTCGCCGACGGTGAGCGGCCAGCCCGAGGAGGCAAGCGGCGTATCGAGCCCATCGGGCAGCATGGCGATGCGCTCGCCGAGGCCGACCGCATCGAGCGCATCGAGAATGCTCTCGGCGGTCGCATCGGATACGGCGAGGTTGAGGTACTCGCGGATCGTCACCTCGACGATCGTCGGCCGGTCGAGCACGATCACTTCGGAGCGCAGCAGATACATGTTGAGCCCGCCAAGGTCGGAGCCGCCGACGGTGACGAGGCCGTGTTCGGGCGCGACGTGGCGCTTGAGGAGCAAGGAAAGCGTGCGCTCGACCCCCGGCTCGGGAACGGTGACAAGGCGTTCGCCGGCAGTCAGCGAGAAGTTGAGCCGGGTGCCGCCAAGCTGGACGTCGCGCAGCGCGATGGCGCCATCGCGCGGTCCCTGGGTGCTCGGGATGGGGAGCTTTTCCTGCGTGATGCCGTAAAGCAGCGAGAGTTCCTCGCAGCTGGCGACAAGATCGTAGAACGTGTCGAGATACCAGCCGAGCTGGCCGACGCCGTAGAACACGCTCGAAAGAATAAGCTCGGCACCGACGAGCTGACCGATGGTGAGCTCGCCCGCAAGAATGAGATTGCCGCCGAGCGCGAGGAGCGTGGCCGAGGCCGTGGCGTAGAGCATGAAGAAGGCCAGCGTCTGGGCGAAGCTGTAGCGGAAGTAGTGCTTGTGCTTGGCGATGTAGTTCGCGGTCACGGCCTCCGAGCGGTCCATCGCAAACCCGACATGGCGGCTCGACTTGTAGAAGCCGTTCGAGCTGCCGACGCTTTCCAGCCAGCGCGCGGTATCGTGCTTGGCGTGGGACAGTGCGACAGCGGTCGTCATCGAGCCGCGCGACCACATCAGCCAGATCACCAGCAACGCGAGCAGCAGGACGACATTGAAGGCTAGGAAGAACGGGTGATAGAAGCTGGTGACGATCAGGCCGACGGCCGATTGCAGCATGATCGTGAAGCCGCCGATGATGAGGCTGGGCACTGATTTCTGCACGACCGCAAGGTCGAAGAAGCGGTTGAACAGGTCCGCCCGGCGCGCATCGCCGAAGAAGGGATCGCGCGCGTGCACGGCGCGGATGGTGATTTCAGCTACAACTCGGGCGAAGAGGCGGCGCTCGAACAGGGTCATGATGTAGACCCGCAGCGTTGAAAGCAGCGCGACCATGAAAAGGAGCGCGAAGAGCAGGCCCGACAGTGTCCACAAGGGTGCGGGCAGCGCGGTATAGGCCACGCTGTTGATCAGAAGCTGGACCGAGATTGGTGTGGCGAGCGAAAGCAGGCCGATGGCAATGCCATAGACCGCCGCAAGACGCAGGTAACCTGAATCCGGCCCGATGATCTCGGCCAGCCAGCGCACTGCATCGCGCAGCTCGACACGCGTTGGTCCTGCCATGAAGTTCCCTGAACGTCCTTGAATTCGATTACCGGTGACGAACCATCTAGGCGTTGGCGGCCGATTGCGCCAATCAGAAGTCTTGCGAAGGCGCTATAGGCTGTGATTATATCCCCCGTATGCCGACGGTCCGCCAACTCCAGTACCTTGTCGCGCTGGCCGATACCGGCTCGTTTGCCGAAGCGGCGCGGATCAGCCACGTCTCGCAGCCGGCGCTGAGCCAGCAGGTGAAAGCGCTGGAAGAGCGGCTGGGAGTGCGCTTGCTTGATCGCTCGACCACCGGCGCGATCCTGACGCCGATCGGGCGGAGCATCGTGTCCAAGGCGCGCGGCATTCTGGCCGAAGTGCACGGAATCGAGGAACTGGCCCGCTCCGCCGCGACCGGGCTGACGGGCACGCTCAGAATGGGGACGACGCCCACACTGGGGCCCTATCTGCTCTCGCCGATCATCGCCGAACTGCACCGCGCCGCGCCGGGGCTCAGGCTCTATGTGCGCGAGGGGATTCCGGACGAGCAGGCGCGGGCGCTTTCGCGCGGGGACCTAGATGTGATGCTGGGGCCGCTGCCGATCCGGGGTGACGACCTTGAGGTGGAGCCGCTGTTCCGCGAGCCGTTGGATCTGGTCGCGGCGGTGGACAGCGAGCTGGCGCGCGGGCCGGTGGCGCCTTCGGCGCTGGCGGGGCAAGTGCTGCTATCGCTTGATACGCGGCACCACCTGCACCGCGAAACGCGCGATATCGCCGAGGCGCACCGGATGGAATTGAGCCCCGACTATGAGGGCACCAGCCTCGACAGCTTGCACATGATGGCGGCGTCCGGCCTTGGGCTCACGGTCCTGCCGCGGCTCTATCTGCAGAGCGATGTGGGCGGCCTTGCTGGCCTCGCGGTGGTCGATGTCGAAGGCTGGCGGGCGCACCGCTCGGTGGCGCTGGCGTGGCGGCGCGGGACAAGCATGGAAGCTGCTTTCCGCGTGATTGCCGAGCATGTGCAGCGCTCGGCGCGGCGTATGCTTGAGCGAGAGCTTGGTTAGGGCCGAGACGGGCTTTCCCAGCCGCCGCCCAGCGCCTTGAACACGCTGATCTGCGCTGCTGCGCGGTCTGCCTCGGCCTGGGCGAGGGCGGCGCGGGCCTGCGCGCGCTGGCGTTCGGCATCGAGCAACTGGAGGAAGCTGTCCGCGCCGAAGTCGAAACGGGTTCGTGAAAGGCGCGCCGCATCGGTGCTGGCGTCCATTGCGCGGCGCAGCGCCGCTTCGCGAGTGGCAGCGCCGCCGGCACGGGCGAGGGCCTGTTCGGCTTCCTTGAGCGCGTTCAGCACCGTGCCATCGAACCGGGCGAGCGAGCCGGTTGCGATCGCCTCGTTCTGCTTTACGCGGGCGCGGGCGGCGCCGTTCAGCGGGAAGTTCCAGCTGATCAGCGGGCCGACCGAATAACCCACCGAACCCGAATTGCCGAGATTGCTGAAGCGTGTGGCACCGAGCGAAACACTGCCGAGCAGTGTGATCGAAGGGTATAGTGCGGCAGTGGCGATGCCGATCCGGGCCGTGTCGGCGGCAAGGGCGCGCTCGGCCTGGCGCACGTCGGGACGGCGGGCGAGGAGGGTCTGGCCATCGCCCACGGGGAGCGGCTCGCTTGCCATGGGGACAGAGCGGCACTTCGCGGCGGGGGTATCGAGGATCGCGGCAGGTGGATCGCCGGTCAGGACCGCAAGCGCATAGATCGCGGCGCGGCGCTCGGCCTCGAACACCGGGACTTGTGCGCGGGCTTGCTCGACAAGGACGGTCGCGGAATCGACTTCGCTGCGCGTGCCGCGCCCGGCGGTGAGGCGGCGCTCGGTGAGATCGAGCGTACGGGCCTGGAGCGCTTCAGTCTCGCGCGCGACGTCGGCCTGTGCGCCAAAACCGCAGGCCGAGGCGTAGGCGCGCGCGGTCTCGGCGGCGACCGCGACGCGCGCGGCATCGATCGCAGCCTGCGCGGCGGCCGCATCGGCGCGCGCGGCCTCGATCGTGCGGCTGACGCCGCCGAACAGGTCGACTTCGTAGGAGGCATCGAAGCCCACCGAGAAGAAATCGTTGGTCACAGCGCGGCCAAAGGCGGGGATGACCTGGCGGCTGTGGCTGAACTGCGCATCGGCGCTGGTGGTGGGGAGGCGCGCGGCGCCGACTTCGGAGAGCACGGCCCGGGCGCGCTGCAGGTTGGCCGCGGCGGCGCGCAGGTCGGTGTTTTTCGCGAGGGCCTGGGTGATCAGCCGGTCAAGCTCCGGGTCCTTGAACAGGCGCCACCATTGCTCCGGCAGCGGCGATGGGGTGACCGCGCCGCTTTCGAGCGCTTCGCCAAGCCGCGCCTGCTCGGGCGGAAGCGGGGCAGGGCGCTGGTAATCAGGCCCGACCGCGCAGGCGGCAAGGAACAGGGGCAAGAGGGCGGCAAGGCGCTTCATCCCTCGCTCTCCGCAGGCGGCGGCACTGCCCGGCCACACCGCAACCAGCGCCCCACGCGGTCCCCGAAGCCCCGGCTGATGATGTAGAACGAAGGCGTGAAGAGCAGGCCGAACACCGTCACCCCGAGCATCCCGAAGAACACGGCAATGCCCAGCGCCTGGCGCATTTCAGCGCCGGGTCCGGTGGCAATGACCAGCGGCAGGGTGCCGAGAATGAAAGCGATCGAGGTCATCAGGATCGGCCGCAGGCGCTGGTGCGCGGCGCGCTCGGCGGCAGCACGCGCTTCCAGCCCGCCGTCCTCGCCCGCCCGCGCGAACTCGACGATCAGGATCGCGTTCTTGGCAGCCAGCCCGATCAGCACGACAAGGCCGATCTGCGTCAGGATATTGTTGTCGCGCCCCATCGCATCGACCCCGAGGATCGCGGCGAGCAGGCACATCGGCACGATCAGGATGACGGCGAGCGGGAGGACGAGGCTTTCGTATTGCGCGGCAAGCAGCAGGAACACGAAGACCACCGCGAGCCCGAAAACGAGAATGCCCGTATTGCCCGCCTGCTGCTGCTGGTAGGCAAGCTCGGTCCATTCATAGGTGAAGCCGGCGGGCAGGTTCGCCTTGGCAAGCTGGTCCATCGTGATCAGCGACTGGCCCGAGGAGAAGCCGCGCTTGGTATCGCCTTGCAGTTCGGCTGCCGGATAGAGGTTGAAGCGCACGACGCGGTAGGGGCCACTGTCGTTCTTCAGTGTCATCACCGCAGCGAGCGGGACCATGGTGCCCGAAGCCGAGCGGGTCTTGAGCCTGAGGATATCGCCGATATCGTCACGGTAGGGGGCGTCGGCCTGCGCTGTCACGCGAAAGGTGCGGCCTAGAAAATTGAAATCATTGACATATGTACTGCCAAGGTAAGTGCCGAGTGTCGAGAACACGCGCTCTACCGGCACGCCCATCTGCTCGGCGCGCTCGCGGTCGATCTCGGCCTTGAGGCGCGGGGTCTTGGTGTTGAACTGGGTGAAGACCGAATTGAGCCCCGGCTGCTGGTTCGCGGCCATCATCATCTTGAAGGCCGCGCCTTCAAGCGCGGCATAGCCTGCGCCGCTGCGGTCCTCGATCATCATCTTGAAACCGCCGCCGGTCCCGATACCGCGCACGGGTGGCGGCGGGACGATGAGCACCGCGCCCGCCGTGATCGAGCCTTCGGCCTTGCGCAGCTGGTTCGCGACCTCGTCGGCAGAAGGGCGGGTTTTGAAATCCTTGAGCGTGATGAAGATCGCGCCGGCATTGGGCGCAGAGGTGAAAGAGGCGCCGTCGAACCCGGCGAAAGCGATGGTGGTTTTCACATTGGGGTTGTCGCGCGCGATTTTCGCGGCCGCCTGCACGATCTCGTCGGTGCGCTGGAGCGACGCGCCCGGGGGCAGCTGAACCACGCCGATGAGGTAGTTCTGGTCCTGCGCCGGGATGAAGCCGGTGGGCGTGGCCCAGAAGCGCCAGCCGGCAATGCCCAGCAGCAGGACATAGGCAATGGCGATCAGCCCGAGCGAGCGCACCAGCCGCGCGGTCAGGCGGCCATAGCGCTGCGACAGCGCCTCGAACCGCCGGTTGAACCCGCGCGCGAGGCGCGTGGGCAGCCCCCGCCAGCCGGGCTGGGGTGCCGCTTCCTCTGCCCCGCGCGGCTTGAGGATCAAGGCTGCCAGTGCAGGCGAGAGCGTGAGCGAGACGAACGCGGAAATGGCGGTGGCGCTGACGATGGTGAGCGCGAACTGCTTGTAGAACGCGCCCGAGATGCCCGGGATGAAGGCGGTGGGAATGAACACGCCGCACAGCACCAACGCGATGGCGATCAGTGCGCCGGAAACCTCGTCCATCGTCTTATGCGCGGCTGCGCGGGGGCTGAGGCCTTGCTCATCCATCAGTCGCTCAATGTTCTCGACCACCACGATCGCATCGTCGACGACGATACCGATGGCGAGCACGAGCCCGAACAGCGAAAGGTTGTTGAGCGAAAAGCCGAAGGCGGCCATCGCGGCGAAGCTGCCGATCAGCGAGACCGGGATCGCGATGATCGGAATGATCGCGGCACGCCAGCTTTGCAGAAACACGAGAACGACGAGCGCGACGAGCACGATCGCCTCGAACAGCGTCTCTTCCACCGCGGCAATCGAGGCGCTTATGTATTCAGTCGGGTGGTAGGGGATTGAATAGATCATGCCCGGCGGGAACGACTTGGACAGCGCCTCCATTTCGCCGTCTACCGCCGCTGCGGTCTTGAGCGCGTTCGAGCCCGGGAGCTGCGAGACGCCGATGCCGATCGAAGGGAAAGAATCGCGATAGGCGTTGGTGCCGTAGTCCTGCGCGCCGAGCTCGAGGCGGGCAATGTCGCGCAGGCGGGTGAGGCGGCCATCGTCGGCGCGCTTCAGGATGATGTTGCCAAACTCCTCGGTTGAGGTGAGGCGCCCTTCTGTCTGGATGCCGAGCTGGAAGGCGGTGCCACCCTGGTTGAACGGCGGCTGGCCGACCGAGCCTGCGGCGACCTGCGCGTTCTGCGCGCGGATCGCGGCGACGATCTCCTCGACAGTGAGGTTGCGGCTGGCGGCGGCATCGGGATCGATCCACACGCGCATGTTGTAATCGCGCGCACCGATGATGCGGACCCCGCCCACGCCCGGCACGCGGCTCAGCCGGTCGACCACCTGCAAGGTCGCGTAGTTCGCCACGTACTGGTGGCTGAGCGACTGGTCGGGCGAGTAGAGGTTGATGACCATGAGCAGGTCGGGCGAGTTCTTGCGCACCGTGACGCCGATCTGGCGCACGGTCTCGGGCAGGCGCGGTTCGGCCGTCGCGACGCGGTTCTGCACCAGCACCTGCGCCTGATCGATATTGGTGCCGGCCTTGAAGGTGACCGTGATCGAGACATTGCCGTCGCCGGTGGAGGACGACTGCATGTAGATCATGTTCTCGACGCCGTTGATCGCCACCTCGAGCGGGGCGGCAATGGTCTCGGCCAGCGTTTCGGCGTTGGCGCCCGGGTAACTTGCCGAGACGACCACGGTGGGCGGGGCGATCTCGGGATATTGCCCAACCGGTAGCGAGGGATAGGCGATCGCACCGATGATCACGATGAGAATGGACAGGACCGCCGCGAAGATCGGCCGGTCAATGAAGAAATGCGGCACGCGCATTACTTGGCTGTGGCTTCGGCTGCCGCCGGGGCCCTCAGCGCCGAGGAGGCGGGCAAATCCGCCGCGGCCCGGGGCTTGAGCGGGATGATCCGCACATCGACGGCCATGCCCGGCTGAAGCCTGGCGAGCCCGTCGAGCACGACTTTCTCGGTCGGGGCGAGTCCGGTCTTGATGACCCGCAGCCCCTCGACCAGCGGGCCGGTCTCGACCGGGCGCTGCACGGTCTTGCCGTCCTTGCCGATGACATAAACGAAGCGGCGGGTCTGGTCGGTGACGATCGCCTCATCCGGGACGAGCAGCGCGCCGTACGTGCCCGACCCCAGCAGGCGGGCGCGGCCGAACATGCCGGGGACGAGGAAACCGTTCGGGTTGCCGACTTGCGCATAGGCGCGGATCGTGCCCGAATTGCGGTCGATCGCATTGTCGACGAACTTCATCAGACCGTGCCAGCGGTAGCTCGTCTCGTCCGCCAGCTTGATGTCGACGGGATTGGGGGCGTAGCGCGATGACTCGCGCTCGCCGGCCTGCGCCTGGCGGACGTATTTGAGGTAGAAGCTTTCCGCGCCTTCGAAGGCAAAACGGATCGGGTTGATCGTGACGACACGGGTCAGCGGCGTCTGCCCGGCGGCGACATAAGTGCCGATCGAAACGCGCTTGTCGGAAATGCGGCCGCTGATCGGTGAGCGGATCACGGTGAAGGAGAGATCGAGCGCACGGGCATCGAGTGTGGCCCGGGCGGCACCGGCCGTGGCCAGCGCGCTGCGCAAGTTGGCTTCCTTGGTCTCGAACTCCTCGCGGCTGATCGCCTGTGCTTCGACCAGCTTCTGCGCGCGGGCAAGCTCGGTGCGGGCATTGGTAACGAGCGCTTCGGCTTTGGCGAGATCGGCGCGGGCCTGCGCGGCAGCGGCCCGATAGGGGCGCGGATCGATGGTGAAGAGCACCTGGCCCTTGGCGACTTCGACCCCTTCGCGGAAATTGACGCTATCCACCGTACCCGAAACGCGGGGCCGGATCTCGACATCCTCCACCGCCTCGAACCGACCGACATAGTCGTCCCAGTCGACCACCTGACGTTGCAGCGGCAAGGCAGCGGAAACATGGGGCGGCGGCGGTGGCGGCGGGGCCGAGGGCGAGCAGGCGGCAAGTGCCGCAGGGGCTAAGGGAATCAAGCGGCGCATTCTTGACCTTGGTAGGGTGCGCAGGCTGCAATGGCAATCAAGCCTGCGTGGTTCCTTAAGGATTACCCCTTGGGGTCTGCGGTGGCGGGGGTTTGCCAGTACCTTGGCTGTGGCGCGGGGCGATATAAGTTGCTACAAGCAACGCAATCGCACGGGATCTAGGGGAGAGGACAGCGTGGCAATCGAGGCAAAGGTCAATGGCAAGCCGGTGAGCTTCGCGGTCGAACCTGATACCCCATTGCTCTGGGCGATCCGCGAGGAGCTGGGCATGACCGGCACCAAGTTCGGCTGCGGCATTGCCGCCTGCGGGGCTTGCAGCGTGCATATCGACGGCGAGATCACCCGCTCGTGCAGCGTGCCCGTCGGCGATGTGGCGGGCAAGTCGATCACCACGATCGAGGGACTTGGCGGCGTGGATGGCGCGCTGACCGCGCTGCAGCAGGCATGGATTGCGCATCAGGTGCCGCAATGCGGCTATTGCCAGTCGGGCCAGATCATGGCCGCCGCCGCGCTTCTGGCGAAAACGCCGAAGCCGACCGATGCCGATATCGACGCGGCAATGACCAATATCTGCCGCTGCGGGACTTATCCCCGCATCCGTGCGGCGATCCACGACGTGGCCGGCACTGCCGCCGCGCCCGCAACCAATCCGGCCTGAGGAGCAAGCACATGGGCATGATCCGCAGAACATTCCTGATTGGCGGCGCGGCATTGGTGGGCGGCGGCATCTTCGCAGTCCAGTATGGCGACAGCTCGGCCAAGTCCCAGGCAGCCAAGCTGACTGACGGCAAGGACGGGCACAATTTCGGCACCTGGCTGCGCATCGGCGAGGACGACACCGTCACGATATATTCGCCGCATACCGATATCGGGCAGGGCTCGAACACCGGCCTTGCGCAGATGCTGGCCGAGGAACTCGATGCCGACTGGAGCAAGCTCTCGGTCGTTTCGGCCCCGGCGGAATCGGCCTTCGCCAATGCCGTGCTGGGCAAGGGCTTCCTTTCGGAAATGAGCGGCTATCCGGGCATCATCGGAGCGATGCCGATGTCGCTGCTTGGCATGGTCGCGCGCCAGATCAATCTGCAAATCACCGGCGGATCTTCGGCGCTGCGCTTTACCGGCCAGCAGGGCTTGCGCGTGCTGGGTGCGGGCACGCGGGCCGCGCTGATCGAAACGGCGGCGGGTCGGCTGGGCGTACCGGCTGGCGAGCTGACGACGGCGGACGGCAAGGTTGTCCATGCCAAGAGCGGCAAGTCGCTGCGCTATGGCGAGCTCGCTGCCGAGGCAGCGACGCGCAGCCTTTCGACCAAGGTCGCGCTGAAGGATCCCAAAGACTTCAAGCACATGGGCAAGTCGATCCCGCGCTTTGACATTCCCGCCAAGGTCAACGGCACGGCGCAGTACGGCATGGACGTGGTGAAGCCCGGCATGCGTGTTGCGACCGTGATCGCGGCGCCGGTGCGTGGGGGCAAGCTGCTTTCCGTCGATCCCGCGCCGGCCATGGCGGTTTCCGGTGTCGAGAAGGTCATCAGCCTCGAAGGCGCGGTGGTCGTGGTGGCCAAGGGCTACTGGCAGGCGCTGAAAGGCGCCCGCGCGCTGGCGCCCAAGTTCAGCGACGGCGGCCATGGCGCGATGTCTACCGCGACGATCTTTGCCGAGCAGGACAAGCTGCGCGCCGAGGGCAAGCCGACAAAGACTGTGGGAGAGGGCGACGTCGATGCCGCGCTCAAGGCCGATGGCGCGAAGGTGCTGGTGGCGGACTACAAGATGCCCTTCCTCCACCACGCAATGATGGAGCCGTTCGCGCTGACCGCCCATTACAAGGATGGGCACCTCGATCTCTGGGGCGGGATGCAGGATCCGCTCGGCGCCAAGGCGGCAGCCGTCAGCGCGGCGGGCCTGAGCGCGGACAAGGTGACGTTCCATCCGATGCTCATCGGCGGCAGCTTTGGCCGGCGCCTGCCAATGTACATGGAGATCGTCGATCAGGTGGCGCGCGTTGCCATGCAGGTGCCATTCCCGGTCAAGCTGATCTGGTCGCGCGAGGAGGAAGTGTCGCAAGGCGCATATCGTCCGCAGAGCTCGGCGAAGCTGACTGCAGCGCTCGGGCCGGACGGCAAGATCACCGCATGGCGCAACGATTTCGCCCAGCCGGAAGACGGTCTGCGCGAAGTGCCGTTCTTCTATGACGTGCCGGCGGTGGCGCGGCGGCATTTCAAGCAGGTGTCCAACCAGACTGTGGGCGCTTGGCGCTCGGTCAACGCGACGCAGCACGGCTTTACCACCGAGAGCTTCATGGACGAGATGGCCCATCTGGCGGGCGTCGATCCGGTCGAGTTCCGCCTGAAGCACCTGAAGCCCGGGCGGCACCGCACGGTGCTCGAGGAAGTCGCGAAGCGCAGCGGCTGGGGCTCGCCGCTCGAGCCGGGCCATGCACGGGGCGTCGCCGTGGTCGAATGCTTCAACACGATTGTCGGCCAGGTGATCGAGGCTTCGCTCGCGGAGGACGGGAGCCCCAAGGTCCACAAGGCTTTTGCGGTGGTCGATTGCGGCATGGCGGTGAACCCGACTGCGGCCGAGGGGCAGATCCTCGGAGGGCTTGTCATGGGTCTCTCCTCCGGCATCGGCGAGGCGATCACGCTCGACAAGGGCGCGGTGCAGCAGAGCAACTTCAGCGATTACGAAGTGCTCAAGCTGGCGAATGCACCGACGGTCGATGTCCACTTCATCAACAGCGGCGGGGAGATGGGCGGGATTGGCGAGCCGGGCCTGCCGCCAGCGACGCCTGCCTTGGCGAACGCGCTGTTCGCGCTGACCGGCAAGCGGGTGCGGGCGCTGCCGATCAAGGATCAGGCGAAAGCTTGAGGCGCGCGTAAACGGGACCCCGGGGCGCACCCGGGGTGTTCTTTCCTTTCGTTCGTCATTCCCGCGAAGGCGGGAATCCAGGGCCGCAAGCGCCGTGTTCTGCCGCTCTGGATTCCCGACTTCGCGGGAACGACGAGGGTGGCGAGAGGTTGTGCTTTACGGCGCGATTTTCGCAGCACCTTCCGCAATATTCCAGCCCCGGATCGCAATGCTGGCCGGCTTGGCGCTGGCGGGCACACGCACGGTGAGCGTGCGCTCCTCACCGGGCATCAGCGAGACGTAGTTGTCCTCGAAGTAGGCCGGAAGCACGCGCGCGCCGGCCTTGTCGAGCACTGTGAGCTTGATCGCGAGCGCGGGGGTTTTGCCGGTGTTGGCAAGTATCAGGGTGAGCGGGCGGTCGCTGCCTTGCGGCTGGCCCGCTTGCGCCTTGAGGCTGATCGTGGCGGCGGGCATCGCGCCCAGCGCGCGGTAAGCGGCGGGGTCGCGGCCGCGCCAGTAGAGGTTGCGGCTGAGGACCGCGCCTGACTCATCGACGAGGTCCAGCGCGACAAGGACCATGCCGCCGTCTGCCAGAAGCGGAGCAAGATCGACCGGGGGCAGCGGGGTGGCGGCGTTGGCGGGGGCGGACAGGGTGTTCTCGCGCTGAAGCAGTGTCCGGCCTGCGAGATCAGTCACGCGGACCTTGGCGGTGAGGCCGGGCAGCTCGCTGCGGGTCGTGTTGATCACCATGGGCTCATTGCCCGGCAAGTTGAGCTGCACATGGACCGGTTCGGCCCCCGCGCGCGCGCCGTAGTAGGCGGCGTGGGCGTCCATGTCCGAGCTGTAAAGCTGCCAGGCGTTCGACGGCCACGAGGGGTGGGTCATCCAGAACAGGCGGCCGGAGTTCTTTGTCCAGAGATGGCCGACGAAACCCTCCATCATCGCCTTGTGCGTTTCGAGGTTCATCATCTGCGCCTTGCGCTCGAAATCGGCGAGGCTGGTGGAGGGCCCGAACATGGTGTTCAGCGTGTCCATGAAGGTGCGGGTGTCGCCGTTCCCGCTGAAATGCCAGTCGTGATAGGCCATGGTATCGCCGAGCGGCCAGCGGTCCGCGGGAGGCACGCTGGCCTCGATCGCCTCGCGCGTGGCGAGCGAAGGCGTGCCGGTCTCGACCGAGAAGCCCGAGGCGAGATCGGTGAAATAGCCTTCGGGTGGCCGGTAGTTGTAGGGACCGGAGCCTTGCAGGTTCACCACGTTGGACGAGCCGGTATACCAGCGCGTGCCGTCAAGCTTCGTGACCAGCGCATCGAGGCCTTCGTTGAGCGCAGGGTAGGGGACGCCCTCGTTGCGGCCGAACCAGACGACAATGCTGGGATGGTTGCGGTAGCGCGCGATGGTGTCTGCCGCGTTGGCGAGGAACAGCTGCGGGTCTTCGGGCTCGATCTGGAAATCCTGCGTCGATTGCCAGAAGTCGTTGAGGATCATCATGCCGTTCTCGTCGGCAAGGTCGTAGAACGCGGGCTCAGTGCTGTTGCCCATCCAATTGCGGATCACGTTCATGTGCGCTTCGCGCTCGAGGCGGAAATAGGGTTCGAGCTCGGCGCTGCCGAAGCGCTGCATTGCATCGTCCATGCCCCAGCTGCCGCCGCGCGCGGCGATCCGCACGCCATTGACTCGCAAGGTGAGATGGGGGAGCGCGATGGAGGGCGGGACCGGGCGGACGGCGGGAGATTTCTCGCCAGAGGCGGTCAGGCTTTGCACCCAGCCGAGCGGGGTCTGCTTGATGGCGGCGTGGCGCACGTCGACTAGGGGGAGTTCACCGGGCTTTGCGTCGGTGGGATCGACTTCGACGCGATTGAGGCGGCCTTCATGGTCGAACAGCGAGAGTTCGTAGCTGACCTCGCGGATGCCGAAGAGCAGGGTACGGGTGTCCGAAGGCTGGCCGTCTGCGGCGGCAGTGAGTGTGAGCGTGTAGAGCGCGGGATCGCCGGAGCCGTTGGGCCACCACAAGCGCGGATTGGCAATGCGGAGCGCGGGGTCGGTTAGCGGGGAGAAGGTGACTGTGGTTTCACCGGGAGCGGCGGTTACGCTGCGGGTGAGAGTGATTTCGCCGATCTTCGCGGTGACGGTGAGCGATGCGGGCTGGCTGGCGGCATTGATGATGGGAACGGTGATCGTGACATCCGCGCTGTCGGTGCGCGGCAAGGGCAGGTCGGTGACGACGTGCGGGTCGCCGATACGGACAGGGCCGGTGGCTTCGAGGGTGACGCCTTGCCAGAGACCAGTGTTGCGGTCGCGGATGCCGGGGATCCAGTCCCAGCCTTCGGTGGCAACAAAGGTCGGGCCGTCGATGGCGAGTTGGCCGCCGTTTTCGCCGACGCCGCCTTTGACCGACTGTTCGTGCGGGATACCGGGGTGGGGCGGGGGGCTGACGCGAAGCGCGACGACGTTCTCGCCCGCTTGCGGCATGAAGGCAAAACGGCCGCGGGTGAAGGCGCCTTTCATGGTGCCAACTGCCACGCCGTTGATCCAGACTTCGGCGGCGTAGTTGATCCCGTCGAAGCGCAGCGCCAGCGCCTTGCCGGCGGCTTCGGGGGGCAGAGTGAAGCTGGTGCGGTACCAGTAATCCTGCCGCGCGAGGCTTTCGGGGATCGCGAGGTTGTTGAGGCCGTAATAAGGATCGGGATAGACGCCGCGATCGACCATCGTGGCGAGTACGGTGCCGGGGACGCGGGCGGCGAGCCATTTGGCGGTATTGACGCCGGGGCGGGAAAGCGCGGCGCCGTCGGCCTGCGCAAGTTCTGGCGCGGGGGTCAGCTTCCAGCCGTTTACCTGCCACTGGCCGTGCGCTGTGGGGGCAAGCGCGGGCTGCTGCGGCACAGACATGGCGCGCGGGGCGCTGGGCGGGGTGGCGGCGTGCGGGAGCAGCCAGGGGTCCTGCTGTTCGGTGAGGCCGATATTGGCCTTGCGCTGAAACGGCCAGCCGACGCCGAGTTCGCGGAACTGCACGGCGGCGAAATCGGGGCGCGCGGCGAAGAGCATCGCCGGATCAGGCGCGCCATCGTTGACGGTTGCCGAAGCGAGCGCGCCTGCGAAGTGCGGGCGGCCCACGATGGGCGGCGCAATGGCGATGCGCGGGAGCGCGGCAGGGGCGGCTAGTGCTTGTTGAGCCGCGAGCTTGCCATCGATCAGGAGGCGCACGGTGGTGCCATCAAACACCGCGGCGACGTGGGTCCACTGCCCGGCATTGAGCACCTGCGGAGCGAGGACGCGCGCCGGGCCGATCCGCAGGGCAGGGCGGTCATCGACAAGGACGAGCGCGCGGCACTGAGCGCAGGCATCATCACCGATCACGATCAGCGCAGCCTCGCCGGACTGGATCCGGTCCGCGCGGATCCATGCGGCCATGCCGAAGCGCGCGCCTGCTTTGAGCAGAGGGCTTGCCTCGGGCAGCGGGCGTTCGGCGCCGATCCCGCCTTCGAGGACGCGTACGTTCCAGGGGCCTCCATTGTCCGGCACTTCGGCGCGGAGCGGGAACGCGAGAAGCGCGCTGGCCGCAAGCAACGCAGGGGTTATGCGGTGCTGGAATCGGGTCATCTCAGCTCTCTCCCCTGGCGCGCGAACCTTGCTCGGCCACTGCACATATGACAACGCAATCAATTGATCGTCTCATAGCCATATTTAAATGCATAATAAATGCATTATTTCGGCACTGCCATGCACCTTGCCACCACATCGCCATGCGTGCCGAGCGTCACGCTGGCAAGGCCGAGCGACAGTGGCCCTCTGGTCGCGAGCACAAGCGGGCTGGTAACGGCGCTGCGGTTGGCGCCGGCGGGAAGCAGGCACTTGAGCGGCACCGCGAGCGTCTGCCATGAGCCCGGCGGCAACGCCGCGAGCTCGGGCAATGCGACCGGCGCGGCGCAGGCCTGAGCGCCGCAGCGCGCGGAGAGCATGACGGGTGCACCGGGCCTGGTATCGAGGCGCAAGGTGATCAGCAGCATGACATCGCCGTTGGTCTCGCGCGAAAGGTCCTGAGGCGTATCGGTTTCGAGCGCGATCGCGGCGGATTGGGGACCGGCGCTGATTATGGTCCGGCGCGCGCCTTCCTGCACGTCTTTGTCGATCGCGGTGATCGCGATGCGTCCGCCGGGCGTAGCGGCGGGCACGGGGCCGACCACGTGGGGCGCGGCGCCGGGGTCGGTCAGGACGAGCTGCCAGCCGGCGGCGGCCTGTCCGCGCTGGAGGAAGACACCGGGGATTGCTTCGGCAGGCACGCCGGGGTCCTCCAAGAGCGTTGTCCAAGGCGCGACGCCATCGGCCATGGAAAGGCCGTAGCCGAAGGCGAACAGGGCATCATCATCGGTGCGCGCACTCCTTGGCCAGGCCATGGGCAGGCGGCCGGTAAAGTCCGCGCCGTCCTTGGCAAAGAGCACATCGGCAAGACCGCCGCCTTCGGAGCCGGGGAGCCAGGCGACGACGAAGGCATCGGCCGCATTGAGTTCGCGGTTCACGAAGAGCGGGCGGCCGGTGACCATTACCGCGACTACGGGAATGCCTTGTGCAGTCAATGCCTTCATCGTGGCGAGCGGGCCGGTGAGATCGGCACGCAATTGGAGCGAGTGGAGATCACCCTGGAATTCGGCGTAGGGCTGTTCGCCGAAGACGACCACAGCGGCATCGGGTTTCTGCGTGAAGTGGCCATCGGGTGCGAGTTCCGCGCTCCCGCCGCCCGCCTCGGCTGCCGCCTTCAGGCCCTGCCAAAGCGTTGTGGCGCCGGGGAAGAGCTTGTTCGAGAGGCCGGTGCCCTGCCAGCTGATCGTCCATCCGCCGGACTGGCGCGCGACATCGTCTGCCCCGTCGCCCGCGACAAGCAGGCGCGTGCCCTTTCGCAACGGGAGAGGGCCGGTGTTTTTCAGCAGGACCAGCGACTTGCGCACCGCCTCGCGCGCCACGGCGCGGTGTTCGGGGCTGCCGAGGAGGTTCCATTGGCCCGCCAGTGGACGGCTGGAAGGCGCGCCCATTTCGAACAGGCCGAGGCGGAGTTTGACGCGCAGGATGCGGCTCACGGCATCGTCGAGCCGGGCCATGGGGACGGTTCCGTCCCGGACTTGCGCCAGCAGGCTCTGGTAAAGCGGCTTCCAGCTGTCGGGCGCCATGTACATGTCGACCCCGGCGAGCAGCGCTTGCGGGCAGCTTGCGTTGGTGCAGCCGGGGATCTGGCCGTGGGCGTTCCAGTCGGTGACGACGAAGCCGCCGAAGCCGAGGCGGTCCTTGAGCACATCGGTGACGAGGCCCTTGTTGCCGGCGATCTTGACGCCGTTCCAGCTGGAGAAGCTGGTCATGACCGTGGCGACGCCGTTCTCGATCGCGGGGAGATAGGGCGCCCCGTGGACGAGGCGCAGCGTGGTCTCGTCGATCTTCGCGTCGCCCTGATCGTGGCCGCCTTCGGTCGCGCCATCGGCGAGGAAGTGCTTGGTGCTGGCGATCACGTGGGGGCCGGCGAGCACGCGCGCGGTGGTCGGCGGACCCTGCAGGCCGCGGACCATGCGGCCGACGTAGCTGGCAACAAGCCCGGGATCGGACGAGTAGCCTTCATAGGCGCGGCCCCAGCGGTAATCCTGCGGGACGGTGACGGTGGGGGCGAACGTCCATTCCTGCCCGGTGACGCGGATCTCGGCGGCGGTGGCGGCGCCGATCCTTTCGATGAGATCGGGATCGCGCGCGGCGCCGAGGCCGACATTGTGGGGGAACAGAGTGGCGCCGATGATGTTGGAATGGCCGTGGACTGCATCGGTGCCCCAGATCACCGGGATCGCCGGGCAGCCGGGGCGGCCACGAATCGAGGCGGCGTGGAAGGCATCGGCAAGCTTCAACCATTCAGGCGCGGGCGCGAGGTCGTTGCCGCCCGGACCCGAGTTGCCGCCATTGAGCACCGAGCCGAGATTATAGCGCGCGACATCCTCCGGCGTGAGGCTGGCGATATCGCCCTGGATCACCTGACCGACTTTGCAGGCGGCGTCCATCTGGCCAAGAAGCGTGGAAATCCGGGCTTCATCCACGGCGGTGTTGACCTTGGGCCAGGCGATTCGCGCCCAATTGCCCGGATGAACAGCGGCGGAGGCGGGTAGGGCAGCCGATTCGGGGCTAGCGGCTGGAGTCGCAAGCAGGCCCGCGGGCACAAGCCCGGCCGCGAGGGCCATGGTCCATGCAATCGCAGCAATGGGCGAAATCCGCTTCATTCCTAGGCTTTCCTCTCCGCTTCGCGGGCTCGCAGGCGACCCGAGCTGATTTAATAATGAACTATGATGAGATAATTTCAATGACAACGTTGACAATACGGCGGTGATGATCGTATTTCAACCATGCCACACGCATCCGGCATGACCCTGAAGCGGGGGCCGGAGTACCAGAAAGCGGCAGCATACCTCCGAACCGGGGGCTGCCGCCCAACACGGAGGGGAGAGTTCATGTCTCAGGGTAATGCACGGGCGAGGACCGTCCTGCTCGGCGCCGCATCGACGCTGGCGCTGTTCGTCGCCGGCCATGCCGCCGCGCAAACGGCACCGCAGCAGACCGCGGGGTCAGCCAATGCCGCCGCCGACGATAGCGGCGCACCGGCGATCGTCGTCACCGGTTTCCGCCAGTCACTCGCCGCCGCGCTCGATGCCAAGCGCAACTCGAACCTCATCATCGAATCGGTGAGCGCCGAGGACATCGGCAAGTTCCCCGATCAGAACATCACCGAATCGCTGCAGCGCCTGCCCGGCATCCAGATCGACCGCGAAAACGGCCAGGGCACCAAAGTGCGCATCCGCGGCCTCGAGCAGAACGTGACCGTGCTGAACGGCGAGCTCTTCGTCACGGGCCAGGAGGTGTTCAAAGTGGGCGAAGGCAACTTCACCCGCACCGACAGCCTCGAAAGCGTGCCCTCGGAATTGATCGGCGGTGTCGAGGTGTTCAAGTCGCCCAACGCCTCGCTGCTCGAGGGCGGCCTTGGCGGTATCGTCAACCTCAAGACGCGCAATCCGCTTGATCTCAAGAACGGCCTGACCGTGGCGGGCAACGCGCGGCTCAACAAGGCCAAGGGCATCGACGGTTGGAAGCCGACCGGCGCGCTGGTGGCGAGCTACAACTTCAACGACAAGATCGGGATCATCCTCTCGGGCAGCTACAGCAAGACCAACGGCCACTACGACATTCTGGGCGGCGAAAACCGCGGCAACTGGGCCTTCGGCGCAGGGCGCCGCGATACCGCGACGGTGCCGACCAACTACTACGCGCCCGAATACCGCTACCTCACCGACCGCGACCAGTACCGCACGCGCTGGGGCGTTTCGGCAGGCCTCGCCTTCCGCCCGACCGATACGCTGAGCATGGACCTCAACTATTTCCACTCCGATCTCAAGGTGGACACGCGCGAGGGCTCGGTGAAATTCCCGTTCGGCCAGGGCGAATCGCTCGGCCTGCTGCCGGGCTATGAGATCGACAGCAACGGCGTGCTGGTGAAGGGCACGGTGCGTGCACAGTCGGCCGAGGCGATCTCGGTGGTGGACGTTAGCACGATCAAATCGGACAACGTGCAGTTCAACACCAAGTACGACAACGGCAGCAATTTCCGCGCGACGGTCGAGGCGACCTACTCGAACGGCAAGCTCTTCCGCGACGTGGCCAACAACGACGTTCGCTTCACCAAGTACACCGTGCGTCAGGGCACGGCGGGCGGGCCATTGGTGGGCGGCACCGCGCTCAACAGCGCCGCGCCGGCAACCTTCGATTTCACCTACAGCAATGGCGAGCTGCCAAGCTTCGGCATTGCGCAGAACAGCCCGCAGGACCTGTTCAGCAACCCGGCCTACGGCTTCTTCAAGTCGCACTGGGCCTTCGGGGACCGCTCGAAGATCAAGGGCCACTCGATCCGCACCGATTTTGCCTGGGATGTCGATCCTGCGGAAAAGGGCAAGATCACGCTGAGCGCAGGCTTCCGCTATGGCCAGCGCACGGTGGACTTCACCTCGGGCCGCTATCTGGCCGACTATTCCGGCAAGGGCGAGATCGACGCGACCAAGATCCCGCTCGCCGAGCGTGACCCCACCTTCAACTACAACTACACGCCCTATGGCTACTTCCAGGACGGCGCGATCGGCTACAAGATCTGCGACCTGCCCGAAGCGAACAAGCCCGCCGCCTTTGCCGGTTGCAGCCGCTTCGGCAATTCGCCCGCGCTGATCACGCCCTATGACACGTTCACCAGCAATGCGGGCCGGGTGGAAACGCTGGTCAACCCCAATGTTCCGGGCGGCAAGCTGCTGATCCAGAACCGCGCGCAGATGGTGAATGCGCTGAAGTGGATCCAGAACCTCTATCCTTCGACCCCGTTCAGCTTCTTCCAGGATCCGCTGCAGACCTTCAACGTCAAGGAAGAGACCAAGACCGGCTACATCATGGCCGATATCGGCGGCAAGGATGACGGCTTCCACGTCAACGTCGGCCTGCGCATTGTCGACACCAAGCTGAAGGTCGACCAGAACCAGGGCACCGCGAACCCGACCTTCTGGGGCACGGACAGCTGGAACGGCGTGGTCAAGGACTTCGACACGACGAGCGTGCAGCGCTCGTACACCGACTTCCTGCCGAGCGTGAACGTGGTCGTGGATGCCTCGCAGGACATCAAGGTGCGTGCCTCGGCCGCGCGCGTCACCTCGCGTCAGCCGCTGTTCGATCTGGGCCGCGGTTTCGCCACCGACTTCACCCGCGACGCCGCCACCGACAAGTTCCTCTTCACCAGCGGCAGCCGCGGCAACGCCGGCCTCGATCCGTTCCGCGCCTACCAGTTCGACATCGGTGTCGAATACTACTTCGGTCGCCAGGGCCTGCTCTCGGCGGGCGTGTTCTGGAAGGAAGTGGACAGCTTCGTCGTAACGCAGACCGTGCCGGTCTTCGTCAACGACCAGGCGGGTGGGCGTGTCGGTCCGGTCTCGCAGCCGGTCAACGGTTCGGGCGGCCGGGTCAAGGGCTTCGAACTGGCGGCGCAATATGCCTTCCCGTTCGGCCTCGGCTTCACGGCGAACTACACCTTCTCCGACACCAGCACCGAGTTCAGCAACGACTTCGAGACGGGTCTGCCGCTGCCGGGCGTTTCGAAGCACTCGTTCAACGGGCAGGTCTACTTCGAGAAGAGCGGGTTCGCGGCGCGTGCCTCGTACTCCTGGCGCTCGAAGTCCTACCTCGGCAACTTCGGCTTCGGCGATGGCGGCGTGACGCGCACGCTTGGCATCTATCAGAAGCCCTATGGCCAGCTCGACGGGCAGATCTCGTATCAGGTGACGCCGCAGTTCAACGTGTTTGTCGAGGGCATCAACCTCAACAAGGAAAACACGAAGACCTACCTGCAGTTCCCCGAACTGCCCTTCCGGTATGAATCGGGTTCGCGCCGTATCTTCGCGGGCGTGAAGTTCAACTTCTGACGGCTTGCTCCACTCCCTCGGAGCCGCTTTGGGGGGGAGGCCGCAAGGTTCTCCCCCCTTTCTTGTCCGCCAAGCGGGCGCGGCCGTGCTATCGGGCCGCAACAACGCCAGCAACGGGCCAGCTGCATGCATAAACCTGAACCCCTGCGCTCTATCTGCATTGTCGGCGGCGGCACGGCCGGGTGGTCGGCAGCGGCGCTGCTTGCGGCGGTGGTTGCGCCTTCCGGCTGCCGCATCACACTGATTGAATCGAGCGACGTGCCAACCGTCGGCGTGGGTGAGGCAACGATCCCGCCGGTGTTCGAGTTTCTCGCCAATTGCGGGATCGACGAGATTGATTTCATTCGCCATTGTCAGGCGACCTTCAAGCTGGCGATCCGCTTTGACGACTGGCTGGAGCCGGGGCACCGCTACTGGCATCCCTTCGGCAACATCGGCGTCACCATCAACCAGCGCCCGTTTCATCACTACTGGTGGAAGAACAAGGCGGCGGGTCACAGCGAGACGTTCGCCGATCTCTGCCCGGCGATAGCGCTGGCCGAAGACGGCAAGTTCGCCTTCCCGCCGCCGGACGGCAGTTTCCCGGGCGGTGCACTCAATTATGCGCTGCATTTCGATGCGGGGCTGGTCGCGAAGTATCTGCGCCGCCATGCCGAGGCCAAGGGCACCGCGCATATCGACGCGCGCATTTCGGGCACCGAACTTGCCGAGGATGGCTCCATTGCTGCGGTTATGCTGCAGGATGGGCGGCGGATTGCGGCGGATTTCTTTATCGACTGCTCGGGCTTTCGCGGGCTCCTCATCGAGGAGGCGCTCCACGCAGGGTACGAGGACTGGACGAAGTGGCTGCCCTGCGACCGCGCGGTTGCCATGCCCACCGCGACCATCGGCCCGGCAGCGCCCTATACGATCTCCGCCGCGCACGAGGCGGGCTGGCGCTGGCGCATTCCGCTGCAATCGCGGGTGGGCAACGGCTACGTCTATTCCAGCCGCCATATCAGCGACGAGCGTGCTGCCGAGACTTTGCGGGGGGCGGTAGCGGGCGAGGCGTTGGCGGAACCCCGGTTCCTGCGTTTCACCGCCGGGCACCGCAAGGCGATGTGGGTGAAGAACTGCCTCGCGGTGGGGCTTTCGAGCGGGTTTCTGGAGCCGCTGGAATCGACCTCGATCCACCTCATTCACACCGCGCTCAACCGGCTGCTCGACTACTTCCCGGACCGCACCTGCGATCCCGTACTGGCCGCCGCCTACAACCGCGAGGCTGCGGACGAATACGCGCATATCCGGGATTTCCTGCTGCTCCATTATGTGCACAACCGGCGGCATGGCGAACCGTTCTGGGATGAGATCAGGGCAAACCCCTTGCCGGAATCGCTGGCTGCCAAGCTCGAGCTGTTTCGCCGCACGGGCCGGATCGTCTCGCGGCGGCGGGAGTTGTTCGCCGATGTCAGTTGGTTCTTCGTGGCGGCGGGCATGGGGATTGTGCCCGAAGCGCTCGATCCGCTGGCCGATGCGGCGCCTTTTGACGAGGTTCGCAGCGTGATCGGGCAGATCAGCGAAGTGATGGGCCGTTATCGCGCGGCGGCGCCGATCCACAATGACGTTCTGGCGCGGCTGCTCGATCCCGCACTGAAAGGGCGGCCTTCGTTTTCGCAGACCTGGGGCGCCCGGTGATTGCCGGGCTGGAACTGGGCGGCACCAAGTGCGTCGCCACGTTGGCCGAGGGGCGCGAGGTGGTGGAGCAGCGCCGGGTGCCGACGCGCGATGCCGCTGCAACAGTGGGCGAGCTGACCGCGATCCTTGACGAATGGGTCATGGCGCACCGGGTCGAGGCGATCGGCGTCGCCGCTTTCGGCCCGATCCGCACCGACCGCAGCGCACCGGATTTCGGCACGTTCCTCGCCACGCCCAAGCCCGGCTGGCAGGGCTTCGCGCTCGCGGCACACCTCGAGGCCCGTTATGGGCTGCCGGTGGGGCTCGACAGCGATGTCAACGGCGCGGCGCTGGCCGAAGGGCGCTGGGGCGGGGCCGCGGGCATGGCGAACCATGCCTATGTGACTGTCGGCACCGGGGTCGGCGTGGGGCTGGTCGTGGGTGGGCGCACTTTGGCCGGGCGCGCACACAGTGAAATGGGGCACATTTTTGTGGACCGCGCGGCGGGTGACGAAGGGCCCGGAAACTGCCCGTTTCACGGGGCTTGCGTGGAGGGATTGATCTCCGGACCCGCGCTTGCGGCCCGAACGGGGCTGGCAGGAGAAGCGCTGGACGAAATGCATCCGATATGGAATCAATTCGTCCATGTTCTTGCACGGCTCGTCCATACCATTGTGCTGACCGCAGCACCTGAACGCGTTGCGCTGGGGGGCGGAGTGCTGGCAACGCGGCCCGGGCTGGTGGCGCGCGTCGATGCGGCGGTGCGCGATGGCCTTGCCGGCTATGCACAAGTGCCCTTCACCGTGGGCCCACCGCTGCTGGGCGACCAGGCCGGGCCGCTCGGCGCACTGGCGCTGGCCCTGGGCCGGTTGGAAGCGGGGGCGGCGTGAATCTGGGGCTGACGTACAGCAGCTATCGCGGCGCAACGATCGAGGATGCGGGTGCCCACAACACGCGCATCGTGCTGCGCGCGATCCGTGCGCATGGCACGCTGACCAAGGCCGATCTTGCGCGGCAGACGGGCCTTGCCCATCCCACCGTCACCAATATCACGCGGCGGCTGATCGACCGGGGATTGCTGCGCACGGCGGGCATGCAGCGCGGCGGGCGCGGGCAGCCGGCGACACGGCTGGTGATCAATGCCGAAGGGGCGCATGCCATCGGCCTCAATGTCGACCGCGACCACATCACCATGGTGCTCGCCGATTTCGCAGGGACGGTGAAGGCAAGGCTCGATCAGGAAATCGCATTCGCGCTGCCCGAGCAAGTGCGCAGCTTCTACCGCCGCAATCTCGACCGGCTGCTGGCGATGGCGGGTGTGGGCGCGGAGGCGATCACCGGGATCGGGCTCGCGCTGCCTGATGGCCTTGGCGTGATCGACCTGCCGGGCATGCCGGGCGATTATGCGCAGTGGTCCGCCACCAATCTCGAGGCGCTGTTTGCCGATCCGCTGGGCAAGCCGATCTTCATCGAGAACGATGCCGCCGCCGCCGCGATCGGCGAGATGCAGTTCGGGCGGGGGCAGAAGGAGCCGAGCTTTTTCTACGTGCTCGTCAGCTACGGCCTCGGCGGCGGGCTGGTGGTGGGCGGGCAGTACAATCGCGGCGCTGACGGGCGCAGCGGCGAGATCGGTTTCATGCCGGTGATGTGCGATTCCGGCGGCATGGTGCCGCTCCAGTCGATTGTCTCGATTGCCGGGCTTAACCGCCGTCTGGCACTGGCGGGCCGCCCGCCGCTTGCGCACGGCGAGGCGCTCGTTGGCGACAGTGCCCTGCAACGTATTCTTGACGACTGGATCGAGGAATGCGCTCGCGCGCTGGTGCAGCCGCTGGTGGCGGTGAACCTGCTGATCAACCCGGGCGTGGTGCTGGTGGGCGGTCGGCTGCCGATGCCGCTACTCGAGCGGCTGACCCAGCGCGCCAATCTCCTGCTGCGCAGCGGCGGCCGCGATGCCCCGGCGATTGCCCCGGTCATGCCCGCAGCGCTGGCGGAGGACGCTTCGGCGGTGGGGGCCGCACTGCTCTCGTTCGATGATCTCGCGCTGGCCGGCGAGGGGGGCTGAGCAAACCCGCGGCGGCTTGGTGCTGCGCAAACCCGCAAACTTCTCGTCATTCCCGCGAAGGCGGGAATCCAGAGAGGCCTGCGCCGTGTGTGTGGCTCTAGCCCCCCCGCCTTCGCGGGGGTGACGAATGGGGATGATTGCGGTCGCTCTAGCCTGCCTTTGGCGGCGCGGTGCTGCGGCGGATGAGGAGTTCGTGGGCGAGGTGGATGTCGCCGCCCGCAGGTTCGCCTTTGAGGACTTGGAGCAGCATGTCCATCGCGCGGTAGGCCATGTCCTCGACCGGCTGGCGGATCGTGGTGAGCGGGGGCCAGACGACGCGGGAAATGTCGGAATCGTCGAAGCCGACGACCGAGAGGTCCTCGGGCACGTGCAATCCGCATTCGCGTGCTGCGGCCACTGTTGCTGCGGCCATGTCGTCGTTCTGCGCGAGGATCGCGGTGGGCGGCGGATCGAGCGCAAGGAGGCGCCGCGCGGCGGCAAGGCCGGAGTCGAAGGTGAACAGCCCGGATTCGATCATCTCGGTGCGCAGGGGAATGTTCGCCTTGGCGAGCGCCTGCATATAGCCCACGAGCCGCGCGTCGGAGGCGGCATGGCTGGGATCGCCCTTGATCACGCCGATACGCTTGTGGCCAAGCGCGATGAGATGTTCGGCGGCTTCCTGCGCGGCGGCGACATCGTCCATTGCGACCGACGGGCCCTGGCCGAGCAGACGCGTGGGCGAGATTCGCGCGAACGGCATGCCGCCTTCGCGCAGCTCGCGCATCAGGGCCGCGTTGTCCGATGCGGGCGGGGCGAGCAGCACGGCATCGAGCGCAGCCGAACGGAGCAGGGCGATGATCTCCTCCTCGCGCTCGGTGACGGATTCGACCGGGAGCACAACGAGGCGGAAGCGTTCGCCGTGAAGCCGCTCCAGCGCGCCTTTCTGGAGTTCGACGACGTAGCTCGGGCTCGGCTTTTCGTAGACGAGGCCGATGAGGTAGGAGCGGCTACGCACGAGGCCCTGCGCCGCGACATTGGGATGATAGCGCAGTTCGCGCATCGCCTCGTGCACGCGGGTCTTGACCGCGTCGGTCACATGCGGCTCGTTGTTGACGACGCGGCTCACGGTCTTGGCCGAGACTTGCGCCAGCCGCGCGACATCGACAATCGTGGACCGCTTCGCCTTGCGCATGGGTATCAGGCAGCCTCGCCGCTTGGTGGGAACGTTCCTTCCGGTCCTACACCGAGGCTGCCGCCAATTGCAAAGCGTAGCTGCTCAGCCCGCGCGCACAACCTGCTGCGCGATCGTACCGAAGGGCGCACCGCCCGCCGCATCGCGGCCCGTCATGCGGATGGTGTCGCCAAAGGCCATGAAGGCAGTCTGGGCGCTGCCGTGCGCAATGATCTCGATGGCGCGGATCTCCGAGATGCAGCTTGAGCCCACTTCGGCGTAGTTGGCATTGGAGACGGTGCCCGAGCCGATCACCGTGCCCGCGACCAGATCGCGGGTCAGCGCGGCGTGGGCGACGAGTTCGTGGAAGCCGAACGCCATCGCCGCGCCGTTCGCATGGCCGACGTGCTTGCCGTTCCAGTCGATGTGGAGATCGAGGCACACACGGCCGTCCCGCCACGCCTCGCCGAGCTCGTCGGGCGTAACGGCGAAGGGGGCCATGGAACAGGCGGGCTTGGCCTGTACCCAGCCGAAACCGGTCTTCATCTCGATCGGTGCGATAGCGCGCAGCGACCAGTCGTTGATCTGCACGATGAGGCGGATGTGGTTGAGTGCATCGGCCGCGCTGGTGCCCATGGGAACGGCATCGACGATCACGCCGAATTCGCCCTCGAAATCGATGCCGTTCTCCATCGCGGGGAAGGGGACGGGATCGGTGGGCCCGTAGAAACGGTCGGACAGGCCCTGGTACATCAGCGGGCGGTCCCCTTCGTGGGGATCGTGCTTGAAGGCGATCGCCATGAGATCGCCATGGGTGGTGAAGGCCGAGCCATCAAGCCACTGCCACGTGCGCGGGAGCGGGGCGGCGAAGGTGCCAGGATCCACCGGTTCGCCTTCACCGGCGGCGAGGCGGGCTTCGGCGGCTTTGAGCTGAGCCTCAGTGGCCGGCCAGTCCTCCATGGCGGAGAGAAGATTGCCGCCGACACGCAGCACGCGGGTGCCGTCCGCCGAGACAAGCGCCAGCGCGCCGTCGGGCGAGCCATCGCGCAGGGTGGCGAGTCTCATGCCTTCAACTCGGGCGCGAATTCACCGTCGATCAGAACGAAGACGATCCGGCAGTTCTTGTCCGAACGGTTGGCCCAGCCGTGGTTGGTGCCGCGCTGGATCACGATATCGCCGGGATAAACGGTGGTTTCGCCCTCATCCATGATCAGCACGAGTTCGCCTTCGATGACGATGCCGTAGTCGATCGTTTCGGTGCGGTGCATCAGCGCGTGGCGCGCACCTTCCTTGGCGGCGTTGGAGGCGTGGCCCGCGCCGATTTCGGCGAAGTGCGCGGCGGCTTCTTCGGGCGTCATGGTGCGGATGCCATCGCCCTCTGGCGGAATATCGAGCACGCGGATGCGGGTGCCGTTCTTCGGCGGGGCGAGGACTACGCCTGCCTCATGGGGTTCGCCCGAAGCGGCGTCGATGGGCACGGGGGTGGCCTGCGTGTTCCAGACTTCATGGAACAGCGGCCCGATCTCGCCGCCGACGCGCTGGACGCGGGGCGTGGCGCTGTCATCCTGAATGATGGCGCGCCCTGCAGCATCGTGGCCCGTGACCACGCGGCGCACTGGTTTGAAGTCCATATAATCTCCCGCGATAGTTATCTATCTGTTTTACAGATAGATTTAATCTGATTGCAATTAACAATGCCGATGATCACCTGGAACGTCAATCCGTCCTTGGGCCTCGCTCTGCGGCAAACAGCGTTGCCGGAAGGCGCGATACGGCGAGCACGGCCACGGTGAGCAGCACGGCCACCATGATCGCTCCGGGCAGAAGACCGGCGAGGCGCGCAGCAGCGTCGTGGCCAGGCACCGAAAAATAGGCCGAACCCACCAGCGCGATGCCAAGCGCGCCACCAAGTTGCTGCGCGGTACGCATCGTGGCGCTGGCGGTTCCGGCATGGGTGCGCGGGACTTCGGAGACAACGATGGGTCCAAGCGGTCCGGACAGCGTGCCGAAGCCGATCCCCGCAAGCGCCAGCGTAACGACCAGCGCCGGACCGCCATCGACCGCAGCATGTATAAGCGAAAGGGTGCTGACGATGCCCGTGCCCATCAGCACGCCGCCCGCCATCGGCAGCAAGCGCCCGAGCCGGGGGAGCAGGCGCGGGACGATGAGACCCACCGCGATCATGACACCGAGGCCGAAGGGAATGTGGATCAGCGCCGTCTTCAGGGGAGTAAGCGCAAGGCCCTGCTGGAGCGCGACGGCAAAGATCATCAGGAAGCCCACCGAACCGCTGTTGAAGGCCATCGCGGCAATGACGCCCCAGCGGAACGTCGGCAGCGCGAAGAGCGAGGGCTCGATCATCGCCGGCAGCCCGTCCGCGCGCCGGGCGACCGAGCGCCGCCAGCCGAGGCTCACGGCGCCGATCCCGCCGACAAGGATCGCGGCGGCGGTTGTGGGGTCAAGATCGTCGTGTGCCTGAATCAGCGCAAGGAGGATCAAGCCGAAGCCGGCGGCAAACAGCGCAGCGCCGCCAAGGTCGATCGCAAGGCCGCGGTGCTCCTCGCCCGTTCTGGGGAGGGTAATGCGGCCCATGGCAAGGGCGAAGAGGCCGACCGGCAGGTTGATCAGGAAGATCAGCCGCCAACCCAGCCCAAATAGATCGAGCGCGATGAGCATGCCGCCGATGATCGGGCCGACAATCGCGGCAAGTCCGATGATCATGCCGAAGAAAGCCAGGCGCTTCACGCGTTCGAGCGGGGTGTAGAGCAGTTGGACGATGGCCATGGTCTGCGGACCCATCATTGCTCCGGCCGCACCTTGCAGCACGCGGGCGACGACGAGGACCAGCGGCGTCGGCGCAAGGCCGCAGAGCATCGAGGCGAGCACGAAGCCGGCAACGCCGCCAAGGAACATGCGGCGATGGCCGAAGGCATCGCCCAGCCGCCCGCCCAGCAGCAGCAGCGAACCCAAAGTGAGCAGATAGCCCGCGACGATCCATTGCATGGCGGCGGGCGAGGCATCGAGCCCGGTGCGGATCGCGGGGAGAGCGGTGTTGACGATGGTCGAATCCGCAACCTCGAGCACCACGGCGGTAAGCACGGTGAAGAAGGCGAGCGCGCGCTGCCGGTCATCGAGTTCGTGCGGCAGCCTGCTGCCCGGTGCCAATCCCGCCGTCACGTTGCCCCCGATCTCCCCGTCTATCCATCTTGGCGGCCCGGAGGTGAAGCCCACAAGTGCCTGATCAAACTAAAATCATGCTTCTATTATGACCGGATGTCTCCTATGGTCAAGCACCGGGCGTCGGCATGCAAGGCCGAAGCCGCGTGGCCGCGACGAAAAAACCGTTTGGGGAGAAAATCTTGGCAAGCATATCGATGGCTGACCGCAAGGCCGGCCTCGCCCAGGGGCTGACGGTGATCATCGCCGGATTCCTGCCGATTCTGGCGATTGTCTCGATGTTTCCGGCAATCCCGGCGATCATCGGCCACTTTGCACCGAGCGATCCGGCGGCGGGCTTGAAGGTCCCCTCGATGGTCACCGCGCCTGGGCTGACGATTGCGCTCGTCGCGATGTTTGCCGGCCTGATGGTTGACCGTTTCGGGCGGCGCTCGCTGCTGCTGATTTCCACCTTCTTCTACGGAATTGTCGGCACCGCGCCATTCTTTCTCGACAATCTCGACGCCATCTATGCCTCGCGCCTGCTGCTCGGCCTGTGCGAGGCGGTGATCCTGACCACGGTCAACACGCTCATTGCCGACTATTGGCCCGAGGAAGGCCGCCGCAAGTGGCTGGCGCTGCAGGGTCTGGTGGGCCCCGCCCTCTCGTCGCTGATGATCTTCTTTGCCGGCACGATGACCGCGTGGCGCTGGAACGGGATCTTCCTGCTTTATCTGCTCGCCTTGCCGATCTGGCTCGCCATGCTGCGCTGGATGTTCGAGCCGGCAAGCGATGCCACGGCGCGGGCCATGCTGGGGATCGACGAAAAGGATGATGGCAACTTCCCGTGGAGCGCAATGCTGGGGATCGCGGGGCTCACGCTGTTTTCCTCGGCGATCTACTATGTGTTCATCGTCAATGGGGCGACCGTCTGGCAGGAGCTGGGCATCTCCGATCCGCAGAGCATCGGCCAGATCACCGCGCTGCCGACGCTGTTCATTCTGGCGGGCGCAAGCCTGTTCTGGTTGCTCGGCAGCCGGGGCGTCGCCTCGCCGGTACTGATCGCGATCTTCCTCGGATTTCTGGGCGCGGGCCTTGCCGTGATGGGGCTGACGCGCGGCTGGCAGGGCATGATCCTCGGCATGGCGCTGCAGCAGACGGGCGCTGGCATGGCGATCCCCACGCTGATCGCATGGGCGCAGAGCCAACTGCCCTTCCAGCACCGGGGGCGCGGCATGGGCATCTGGACCGCGACGTTCTTCTTCGGCCAGTTCTCCTCGCCGCTGCTCGTGGGGCTGCTGCGCGGCGCGCTGGGGACGATGCAGGGTGCGTTTCTGGTGGCGGGGATCGTCAGTGCGATCGGGGCTATGCTGCTGCTCGTGGTGCTGTCAGGTTCTGCACGGAAAGCGGCGGTCTAGGCTAAAGGCGCCTCCTCCGCCTTGCGCAATAGCATCAACGCCCGGCGCGCGCGGATGGCGCCGGCGTCGGTTTTGAGGATCGCGGGGCGGGCGTCCCAGAAGTCCTGATCGCCAAGCGCGCGCTGGGCGGCCTCGATCATCGGTTCATCTTCTTCGACGAAGACCTTCCGGGCCATTTCGGCGGCCTGCGGGTTGTCTTCGTGATCGTAGAAGTAGTGCGACGAAGTCCCGGTCTCGGGCGTGATGATGTGCGGGTTCACCATCGGCGGGACGATCAGCGCGGCGCGCTGCGTGCCGGCCTTGGCGAGGCCGACGGTGAGTGCCATCGCGGCGGGGGCATGCCAGCGCATGTGGAGCCACTGGTCGATCTTCGCGCCGGGCTGGAGCATCGGCTTGGACCATTCCGGCGGCTCGGCATCCGTCATGTCCCAGTTGTTCCAGATGGCGCCATCACCGTCCTGGCGCACGGTCTGCGCTCCGTGGAAGATCGAACCGTTGACGCCGAAAGTTTCGACATGGAGGAACTCGGCGTGGGTGAGGTCCATCAGGTTGTCGGTGATGAGCTCGTAATTGCCCGCGATCCGCAAGACACCGCGGTGCATGCCGCGATCTTCATCGAGGAAGCTGAAATCGGGGATCTTCGCGGGATCGGCGAGCGCCGGATCGCCCGGCCAGAACCACAGGCCGCGATGCTTCGCCACGATCGGCATGGAGGCGGCGGCCACGTGCGCCGGGGGATCGCTGGGGAAGGGCGAGTGGACACAGGCGCCCGTGCCATCGAAGCCGAGCCCGTGGTAGCGGCACTGGACGGTGTCGCCCACGCGCTTGCCCATCGAAAGCGGTACGAAGCGGTGCGGGCAGCGGTCGGCGATCATCGCATAGCTGCCATCGGCCTTGCGCCAGATCAGCCACGGCTTGCCGAGAAGGGTGCGCGAGAACAGCGCCTCGCCTGCGATCTCATCGACCCAGGCAGCCATGTACCAGAGATTGCGGACATAGGCGGTCATTGTGTCGCGCTCCTTCCGAGGTTTCGCCGCTGCTGCGGCGCGCTTTCCTACACGGCCGGAATTTGTCATGCTGGCTGCGCCGCTCATTGACATTGTCCGTTTGCAGGTGATTGGCGGAAGCGGTGTCACTGTCACCGCCGATCCGTTAGACTTTTGAAATCAGGGCAAAAAAGGCGCGAATTTGAGGGTGACACGGTGTAACCCTGTGTCACCCTCGCAGCATCAGATCGCCCCCGATTTGAGCAGCGCCGCCGCATGGTTCGCGGCCCGCGCGGTCAGCGCCATGTAGGTGAGCGAGGGGTTCTGGCAGGCGGACGAGGCCATTTGCGCGCCGTCGGTCACGAAGAGATTGGCGACGTCGTGGGCCTGGCTCCACTTGTTGAGCACGGAGGTAGCGGGATCGAGCCCCATGCGCGCGCCGCCCATTTCGTGGATCGCGGTTCCGCCGGGGCCAGGGTGATCGAAGCCGAACATCACGTGGCCGCCCGCTTTGGTCAGCATTTCGGTCGCATCGGCCTTGGCCTGCGCGAGCGCGGCGTTTTCCTCCGCGCCGAAGGCGAAATCGATGTGGAGCTGCGGGATCCCGTTGGCATCGACCTTGGTACGGTCGAGCGTGAGGCGGTTGCTGGCGCGTGGCACGCAATCGGCGAAGGCGACAAGGACCATGCGCCATGGTCCGGGCCTGCGCAGCTTCGCCTTGTAATCCGCGCCGATGCCGGCCTCGCGCTTGCCGGCAGTCCAGGTCGATTGCAGCGCGCCGCCCTGGAACGAGAAGCCGCGGGCGTGGCCGGTGCCGTCCATCGTTTCCATGTTGCGGTAGCGCGGGATGACGACGCCGGTCGGGCGGTTGCCGAAGCTGGTCCACTGCTCGAAGCCGGGCATGATCGCGGCGGCGGAAAGCGTGTTGGCGTGGTCCATGATGTGCGTGCCGAGGACGCCGCTGCTGTTGGCAAGGCCGCCGGGCATGGCCTCGCTTGCGGAGTTCAGCAGGAGGTGGACCGAATTGAATGCACCCGCATTGAGGAAGACCATGCGCGCGGTCGCCGATGAGCGGACCTTGGTCTTGCTGTCGATCCAGCGCACGCCGGTGACGCGGCGGGTCTTGGGATCGTAGTCGACGTGTTCGACCGCAGCGTCGGTGATCAAGGTGAGGTTGCCGGTGGCTTGCGCCGCCGGAAGCGTGCTCGATTGGGTGGAGAAATAGGCGCCGTAGGAGCAACCACGCGCGCAGATCGAGCGGCTTTGGCACAGGCCCCGACCGTCCTTTTCCGCCGTCAGGTTGGCAGTGCGGCCGATGGTGAGGCGGCGTTCGGGCCAGTTCGCCATGATCCGCTCGCGCGCGGCCTGCTCGACCACATTGAGCGCGAAGGGGGGCAGGAACCTGCCGTCGGGCAGCTGGGGCAGGCCTTCCGCCGCCCCGGCCACGCCGATGAAGTCCTCGACCTTGTCGTACCACGGCGCGAGATCGGCGTAGCGGATGGGCCAGTCAGTGCCGTGCCCATCACGCTTGTTGGCGCCGAAATCATAGTCGGACCAGCGGTAGCATTGCCGGCCCCAGGTGAGCGAGCGGCCGCCGAGCTGGTAGCTGCGGAACCATGTGAAAGCGGTATCCGCGCCGGTCTGGTAGGGGTTCTCGGCGTCGTTCACGAAGTGGCCCTGCGTGAACTCGGTGAAGTGGCGATTGAGGCTCTGCACCGCATATTCGCGGGCATAGATCTCGGCATCGCCGTCGCCCCGGAAGGGCATGTCCCAAGGGGCCTTCACTTCGGTGTCGTAATCGACCTGATGCTCGATCTTGCGGCCGCGTTCGAGGAGGAGAACCTTGAGGCCGGCCTCGGTCAATTCCTTGGCCGCCCAGCCGCCGGTAATGCCCGAGCCGACGACGATGGCATCGAAGTTCATGGTCTCGTCCATCAGCCGAAGTCCACCGCTGTCCAGTCGCTGGAATAGGCGCGGGTTTCTGGCGTGACCGGCACCTTGGGATCGAACCGGCCGGGGACCAGTTCGTAGTTCAGTTCCTTCGATCCGCCGATCTCGCTGGTGTAGTAGCCGGTGAGGATCAGGCCCTTGATTGCGCGCCACGGGGCTGCGGCGGGATCGTTCTTGAAGGCGGTGGCATCGAGCGCGGCCAGCGCTTCATGGCGGCGCGCGGAAGGCAGGGTGAGCCACTTGGGGCCGAGCCTGGCCTCGAGCCATGCGGCATGATCGAGACTGCCATCGGCGCGCAGGTAGGGCGCGAAGGAGGGATCGGCGGCGGGCGGGCGGCGCGTGCCTTCGAGGCCATGGGCGAGCGCGACGAGCACGAAATCGCCCGCGCCGACTGCGCCCGCGCCGGGGGTATCGGTCGCCGGGATTACGTGATCGGCCACCGTGCGCATCAGCTTGCGGCGGCGGGGGGAGGGGGCGTCCTTGGGGTCCAGCTTGGCGAGGACGGCCGCGCCGCCGGGCACTGCAGCCTGAACCGCCACCAGCGCGGCAGCGCCCAGGAAGCTGCGTCTGCTCCAGCCGCTCATTCGGCGATGCCCATGATCCGGCGGTTGAGCGCGCGGTCTGCACCGCCGGCGGCAAAATCGTCAAATGCGTGTTCGGTAATCTTGATGATGTGCTTCGCGATAAAGGGCGCGCCCTCGGCCGCGCCGACTTCGGGGTGCTTCAGCGCGCATTCCCATTCGAGCACGGCCCAACCGGCGAAATCATTGGCCGCCATCTTGCTGAAGATGCCGCCGAAATCGACTTGCCCATCGCCCAGCGAGCGGAAGCGGCCAGGGCGATCTACCCACGACTGGTAGCCGCCATAAACGCCGCTGCGGCCATTGGGTCGGAACTCGGCATCCTTGACGTGGAAGCACTTGATGCGCTCGTGGTAGATATCGATGAATGCGAGATAATCGAGCTGTTGCAGCACGAAGTGGCTGGGATCATAGAGAATGTTGGCACGGGGATGATTGCCGACGGCCTCGAGGAAGCGCTCGAAGGTGACGCCGTCATGCAGGTCCTCGCCGGGGTGGATTTCGTAGGCGGCATCGACGCCGTTGTCCTCGAACACGTCCAGGATCGGTTTCCAGCGCCGGGCGAGTTCGGCGAAGGCATCCTCGACAAGCCCTGCCGGACGCGCCGGCCAAGGGTAGAAATAGGGCCAGGCGAGCGCGCCGGAGAAGGTCGCGTGGGCGGCAAGGCCAAGGCGGCGGCTGGCGATGGCGGCGTTCTTGACTTGGCAGACCGCCCATTCCTGCCGCGCGGCCGGTTTGCCATGGAGTTCGGGCGGAGCAAACCCGTCGAACTGCGCATCGAAGGCCGGATGCACGGCGACGAGCTGGCCCTGAAGGTGGGTCGAAAGCTCGGTGATCTCCAGCCCTTTTTCGGCCAGCATGCCCTTGACCTCGTCACAGTAGTTCTGGCTTTCCGCCGCCTTGGTCAGATCGAACAGGCGCGCATCCCACGAGGGGATCTGGATGCCCTTGTAGCCGAGCCCGGAGGCCCATGCGGCGATGCTTTCGAGGCTGTTGAACGGGGCGGTATCGCCCGCAAACTGCGCGAGGAAAATGCCGGGACCTTTGAGTGTCTTCATGGGGCTTCTCGTCTGGTCAGAGCGTCAGGGGCGTCCAGCCGGCGCGGGCGGCGCTGGCGCGGACGGCGGTGTCGATGAATGCCATGGAGCGCAGGCCATCGCCGGCGCCGGGAAGCAGCGGGGCTTCACCGCCGCGCAGCACTTCCGCGAAATCGCGGTAGAGGTTGGCGAAGGCTTCGAGATAGCCTTCGGGATGGCCGCCGGGGGTGCGGGTGCGGCGCGCGGCATCGGGGCCGAGGAGGCCGGTGCCAGCGCGGATCACTTCGCTGCGGCCGTCGAGGCCGTGGAGTGTGAGCGTGTTGGGTTCCTCCTGCTTCCACACGAGGCCGCCGTTCTCGCCATAGATGCGGATGCGCAGGCCATTGAGTTCGCCAACTTCGATCTGGCTGGCCAGCAATACGCCGCGCGCCCCGTTTTCGAAGCGGAGCAGGACGCTGCAATCATCGTCGAGCAGGCGGCCCGGAACCACCGCGCCGAGATCGGCAAGCAGTTCGCTAACCTTCAGGCCCGTGACGAATTCGGCGAGGTGGAAGGCGTGGACGCCGATATCGCCGATGCAGCCGCCCGCCCCGGCGCGGGCCGGATCGACGCGCCATTCGGCCTGTTTGCCTTCCGCTGGCCCCGCGAGCCAACCTTGCGGATATTCGACAACAACTTTTCGCACAGCGCCAAGCGCCCCGGCGGCGATCCGCGCGCGGGCCTCGCGTACCAGCGGGTAGCCGGAATAGGTGTAGGTGAGGGCGTAGGGGAGGCCGGAGGCGGAGACCGCATCGGCGAGTGCCCGGGCTTCTTCGAGCGTCGCGGTCATCGGCTTGTCGCTGATCACGGGAAAGCCCGCAGCGAGCGCCGCTTTTGCGGAGGGCAGGTGATCGTGGTTCGGCGTGACAATCACGACGAAATCCGCGCCGTCGTCTCGTTCGCGCTCGCTCGAGAGCAGCGCGGCAAGATCGCCATAGGCGCGTGCGGGATCGATGCCGTAGGTTTCGCCCGCCGCCCGGCTGCGCGCCGGATCGGACGAGAATACGCCCGCCACCAGTTCGATTTCCCGGTCTAGTTCTGCCGCAATGCGGTGCACGGGGCCAATGAAAGCGCCCGGCCCACCACCGATCATGGCCATCCGCAGCCGACTCAAAACAGCATCTCCCCGTCTATTTGTAATTTAGGTTCTAATTTGTTAGATCGCCGGTTTCAAGCACGCGTTGACGTGCCGCGCGGGAGAATCGAAGCGGTGTTCCTCGGGATCGATCTTGGCACCTCGGGCGTGAAAGCGGTGGTGATTGCGCCGGACGGTACGGTTGCGGCGCAGGGCGCTGCGCCGCTCGCGGTGTCGAGGCCGCGGCCCGGCTGGTCGGAGCAAGACCCGGCGGATTGGTTGCGCGGGGCTGACCTTGCCGTGGGAGCCATCCCGGCTGATATCCGTGCACGGGTGCGCGGGGTCGGCCTTGCCGGGCAGATGCACGGAGCTGTGCTGCTCGATGCGGCGGATCGCCCCTTGCGCCCTGCGATCCTGTGGAACGATGGCCGCAGCGAAGCCGAATGCGCTGAACTCGAACGGCGCGAGCCGCGTGCCCGCGCCATCACCGGCAACCTGGCCATGCCCGGCTTCACCGCGCCCAAGCTGCTCTGGGTCGCCGGGCACGAGCCCGATGTTTTTGCACGCACAGCAACGGTGCTGCTGCCCAAGGATTACCTGCGCCTGTGCCTCACCGGCGACAAGGCCACCGACATGTCGGACGCGGCGGGCACTTTGTGGCTTGATACGGGCGGGCGGCACTGGTCCGAGGCCATGCTAGCGGCAACGGGACTGAGTGAGGCGCACATGCCAGCGCTTTTCGAAGGCTCGGAGGCGACCGGAGTTCTGCGCGCCGATGTGGCCCAGCGCTGGGGCATGGCGCGGGTTCCCGTCGCGGCAGGGGCGGGGGACAATGCCGCCGGGGCGATCGGGGTGGGCGTTATCGGGGAGGGAGACGCGCTGCTTTCGCTCGGCACCTCGGGCGTGCTTTTCGTCGCCACCGACAGTTTCCGGCCCAATCCGGCGGGCGCGGTCCATGCCTTCTGCCATTGCCTGCCGGGCCTGTGGCACCAGATGGCGGTGCACCTTTCGGCAGCTTCATGCGCGGATTGGGCGGCGGGCCAGCTCGGTCTGGACGGGCCGGGCACGCTGTTCGAGCTGGCCGCGAGCGCTGGCGCCGAGGCCGGCGAGGAACTGTTCCTTCCCTACCTTGGCGGTGAGCGCACGCCGCACAACGATCCCGCAATCCGCGCCGCCTGGCTCGGGCTTGGCCACCTGACCACGCCGGCGCGGCTGGCGCGGGCAGTGCTGGAGGGCGTGGCCTTTGCCTTTGCGGACGGGCTTGCCGCGCTGGAAGGCGCGGGCGCCGGGCCCAAGCGCCTCGCCGTGATCGGCGGCGGTGCGCGCTCTCGCCTGTGGGGCGAAATCATTGCCGCCGCGCTGGGTTTGCCGCTCGATTATCTCGCGGGCGGAGAAGTCGGCCCGGCGCTCGGTGCGGCCCGGCTCGCGCGCATGGCGGTGACGGGCGAGGACGCGGCCGCGGTCTGCATGCGGCCGCCGGTGCGCGAGACGCTGCTGCCCGATCCCGCGCTGGCCGCCCGGCTGGCGCCGAAGCTGGCGCGCTTCCGCGCTGCCTATCCCGCGCTCAGAACGCTCTGAAAGGAACCCCGATGTCTGCCGACTACTTCGCGCCGTTCGACAAGGTCCGCTACGAAGGCCCTGAAAGCACGAATGATCTTGCCTATCGCTGGTACGACAAGGACCGGATCGTGATGGGCAAGCGCATGGAAGACCACCTGCGCTTTGCGGTGTGCTTTTGGCACACGTTCTGCTGGCCGGGCAGCGACGTGTTCGGTGCGGGCACGTTCAGCCGTCCGTGGCTGGGCGGGGCAAACGATGCGGCGGCGGCGCGGGCCAAGCGTGCGGCGGCTCTGGCCTTCATCGAGAAGCTCGATGTGCCCTACTACTGCTTCCACGATGTCGACGTGATGGCGGAGGCCGAAACCATCGCGGCCTATCGCAGCAGTCTGGCCGAGGCGGTCGATCATCTCGAGGCGTTGCAGGCGGCGCATGGGCGCAAGCTTCTGTGGGGCACGGCGAACCTGTTTGGTCATCCGCGCTACATGGCGGGTGCGGCGACCAATCCCGATCCCGAGGTCTTTGCCTGGGCGGCAGTGCAAGTGCGCGATTGCCTCGAGGCGACGCACCGGCTGGGCGGGGCAAACTATGTGCTGTGGGGTGGGCGCGAGGGCTATGACACGCCGCTCAACACCGAGATCGGCGTGGAGCTCGACAACTTCGGGCGGTTCCTCAGCCTTGTCGTCGAGCATAAGCACCGCATCGGCTTCACGGGCACGATCCTGATCGAGCCCAAGCCGCACGAGCCCACCAAGCACCAGTACGATTTCGATGTGCAGACGGTTTACGGCTTCCTCAAGCGCTATGGGCTGGAGGGCGAGGTCAAGGTCAATATCGAGGCCAACCACGCGACGCTGGCCGGGCACAGCTTCGAGCACGAGATCGCCATGGCGCGGGCGCTGGGCATTCTGGGCTCGATCGATGCCAATCGCGGCGATCCGCAGAACGGCTGGGATACCGACCAGTTCCCGGCTTCAGTCGAGGAATGGACGTTGGCCATGCTTGAATGGCTGCGCGCTGGCGGATTCTCCACCGGGGGGTTCAATTTCGATGCCAAGGTGCGGCGCCAGTCGGTGGACGCGGCAGACTTGTTCCACGGTCACATCGGCGGGATCGACACGATCGCCCGCGCCCTCCTGCGCGCCGCAGCGCTGATCGAGGATGGCGCGCTGGAGCACTTCCGCGCCGAACGCTACGCTGGATGGCAGGGGCCGCTCGGGCAGATGATCCATGCCGAGGGCACGACCCTGGGCGGGATTGCCGACCACGCGGTGGCTCGTGGCCTTCAGCCAGTGCGCAAATCGGGCCGTCAGGAATGGTGCGAGAACCTGGTCAACCGGGCCTGAGCCCTGAAAGGACTTGCCGTGGCTGACTTTGATCTCGACCGCCGGTCGCTTTTTACGCTCGGCGGGGCTGCGCTTTCGGGCGCGGCGCTGCCAGGAACGGTGCGGGCAGCAGTATCCGCCCCAGCGCCCCTGTGGGGCAAGGGCATCGAGGGCCAGCGCAAGGCCGATCTTGGCAATGGTACGTTCCGCAATCCTGTGCTCGCCGGGGACTATCCCGATCCCTCGGTCCTCAAGGACGGGGACGACTATTACCTCACGCATTCAAGCTTCGATGCGGCGCCAGGCCTTCTGATCTGGCACTCGCGCGATCTGGTGAACTGGGTGCCGGTGGGACCAGCGCTAGCGCATCCGGCAGCGATCGGCTTTGCGGTCGATCTGGTGAAGCATGGCGGGCGCTACTTCATCTACATCCCCTTCATCCCGGCGACGTGGTCGACCAAGGTGAAGGACGCGCCGCAAATCTGGGCGATCCATGCCGACAACATTGCCGGGCCGTGGAGCGAGCCGGTCGATCTCGGCATCCGGGGCTTCATTGATCCGGGGCATGTCGTGGGCGAGGATGGCAAGCGCTACTTGTTCCTTTCCGGGATCGAACGGGTGCAGCTTGCGGATGATGGCCTATCGGTGACGGGGCCAGTCACGCATGCCTATGACGGGTGGAAGTATCCCGACGACTGGATCACCGAGGCCTATGCGCTGGAAGGCCCCAAGCTGTTGCGGCGGGGCGAGTGGTTCTACATCATCACGGCGGTGGGCGGCACGAGCGGGCCGCCGACAGGGCATATGGTGACAGCCGCGCGTTCGCGTTCAGTGAACGGGCCTTGGGAAAATTGCCCGCACAATCCGATCATCCGAACACAGGACCCGGGCGAGGCCTGGTGGTCGCGCGGGCATGCGACGGCGGTCGAGGGGCCGGGCGGGCAGTGGTACTTCGTCTACCACGGCTACGAGAATGGCTACCGCACGCTGGGGCGGCAGACCTTGCTCGAGCCCTTCGTGTGGACAGCGGATGGCTGGCCGCGCGCGCTGGGCGGGGACCTTTCGTGGGCACTGCCGATGCCGGGTGGCAAATCCGGCGGGCCGCATGGCATGGCGCGCTCCGATGCCTTTGCATCATCCTCGCTGGGCACGCGCTGGACGGCCTATGGCGTAAGCCCCGATGAGGCTGCTTCCATTGCCATGGGCGGCGGCCGACTGGTGTTGCCGGGCAAGGGCGGCGGGCCGGCGGATGGCGCGGTGCTGACCCAGCAAGTGGGTGACCGGGCCTATGAAATCACCGTCTCGGTGGGAGTGGAAGGCGCGGCCGAGGCGGGGCTGCTGCTATTCTACAACCGGCGGCTGTTTCTGGGCATGGGCATCGATGGCGCTGGGATGAAGAGCTACCGCGGCGGACAGCCGATGTACTGGCGCGAGCCGGCGCCGCCAGCCCGGCAGATGCACCTGCGGATCGTCAACCAAGACCAGATCGTGACCTTCTTCTATAGCACCGACGGCGCGAACTGGACCCGGCACGCGGTGCGCTCCGAAGTCTCGGGCTACAACGCCAATACCGCCGACGATCTGGCGAGCCTGCGCCCGGCGCTGTTTGCAGCGGGCAAGGGGCAGGCCGTGTTCCGCGATTTCCGCTACAGGGCGCTTTAGGGACCGGTCTGGCCAAGGGAGGCCGGGTCGATGACGAGCGCCAGGCCCGCATCCTCGGCATGGCGCGCCACGCGCACGTGGTGCGGTGCGGGCAGGAGCTGCCAGCCGGTTTCGCCCCAGATCATGAAGCGGCGGCATGGGAGGGTTATCTCCACGCGCCGGCTCTCACTGGGGGCGAGGTGGACCTTTGCGAAGCCGATCAGCGTGGGTTCGGGTTCGTCACGATAGACCTGCACGACATCTGCACCGGGGCGGTCTGACAGGTTCGACACAGTCACGGCGATGCCGCCGGGCACAGCGTCGGCATCGGTCCAGCTAAAGCGAGCGTAGCCTTGGCCCGCGCCGAGGGTGTGCCGCGCGGTCTTCTCTGCGGCGATTATGCCGCGATAGCCGATGCGAGTGCCTTCGCTGTAGGGAAGCGAGCCGTCCGGTGCGGGCTGGAGCGCATAGCCGGGATAGTCGGCTTCATGGCGCGCGATGGTGACGGGCATGCGGCCGCCCGGTTCGCGGTCTCCCGCCAGAACGGCAGCGAGCGCGGCGGCGAAGCCTTCGCCGGGGTACCATGTGGCGAGATGGGCGGCGGCCTGGTCTTCCCACGTGGCATCGTAGGCGTGGCCGACATTGGTGATGATCGCAACGCGCGGGCTCACGGCGGTGACGCGGGCAATAAGTTCGAGCTGGCCGGGAGCGAGGCGCGTATCGGGCCGGTCCTTGCTTTCGACGGAGCTGTCGGACGTTTCGCCGACGATCAGCAGCACGGCATCGGCGCTTCGGGCCGCGGCTTCGGCGGCGGCGAGCAGCTCCTCGCCGCTGCCGGGCGCGCGGATGCCATACCACAGGCCGTGGACGCGGGCGCCGGTGAAGGTGAATTCGGCAGTGACGTCTACCGTCTGGCCTGCGGCGAGCTCCACGGGCGCGCTTTCGCTGTCACCGGCCTTGAGCACGCCCATGGTATCGCCCGGAGGGCATTCGGTAGTGGTCAGGATCTCGCGGCCATCCACCAGCATCTGCGAGACGCCGGTGGCGCCGAGGTGGAAGCGGTGGGTGCCGGCCTTTGCGGCGGTGAAGCGGCCCGAAGCGCGGATCGAGCCGCCTTTGGCAAACGGGGCCTGATCATGCATGCCCGCGAACCAGACGAGCGAATTGGTATCGCGCGTTTCGCGAGTGAGGGGCTCGCCGCTGCAATCGGTGTTGGCGAAGTATTCGAGCGTCATGCCGCGCGTGCAGCCATCGCCAATTTCGTGCGCCGGTTTGACCGGCATGAGCGGCAGGCGCGGGGCGGGATCGACCCCGGGTTCGAAGAGCACCTTGCAATGCGGCGCAAAGCGGGCGCGGATCGCCTCGATGGGCGAGGCGAGGTCCGGGCGCACCGAGATCTTGGCGAAAGTGCCCCCCTGGAAGCAGGGGGCAGCGGCATTCGGGCCGACAACCGCGAGCGTGCCGATCATGGTGGGATCGAGTGGGAGGAGCGCGCCTTCGTTCTTGAGGAGGACCATGCCGGCGGCGGCGGCTTCCTCTAGCAACGCGGTTGCTTCTGTTTGGGCCAGCGGCAGTGACTTGGAACCAGTTACTCGGCGGGCAGTGGCGGCGACGCGGGCTGCTGCATCCTGCACGCGAGCTTCGACGAGCGCGCTATCGGCAACCGCAGCGGCAGCCTTGGCGCCAAGAAAGCGGGCGGGGCCGGGCATTTCGAGATCAAGCCCGGCCGCCAGCGTGGGCGCGGTGCTATGGGTGCCGAACCAGTCGGACATGATCACGCCTTGATAGCCCCACTCCCCCTTCACCACTTCGGTGAGGACATGGTGCTGCTCGGCGCAGTAGTCGCCGTTGACGCGGTTGTAGGCCGCCAGCATTCCCGCGCAGCCCGCAGTCGCGGCGAATTCGAAGGGGATCAGGTAGACCTCGCGCAAGGTGCGTTCGTCAACCACGGCATTGACGCTGTCGCGCGCGGTTTCGCTGTCGTTGCACACGAGGTGCTTGGCGCAGGAGCCGGTGCCGGTGGATTGCAGGCCGCTAATCCAGGCCGCGCCCAGGATTCCGGCCAGCAATGGATCTTCGGAGAAATACTCGAAAGCACGGCCAGCCAGCGGGCTGCGGGCAAGGTTGATATTGGGGGCCAGCACCATATCGATGCCGCGCCCCACCGCCTCCTGCCCGACCAGTGTGCCAATGCGCCTTGCTAGATCGACGTCCCAGCTCGCCCCGAGCGCTGTTGCGCAAGGGGAGAGCCGCGCGACGTCGCGTTCATCGACCTTGCCGCTGGCGATGCCCATCGGACCGTCGCTCATGGTGAAGGCGGGGATGCCCGCTTCGGGGATCGCGACCGAAGACCACATCGCTGCGCCCGCCGTGAGCGAGGCGGCCTGATCGAGGGAAAGCGCAGTCATGTCAGGCGGCGAGGGCGAGGACCTTGGTGTCCTTCGTGGTGGGCACGAAGGGCAGGTAGGACACGCGCATGCGCACGGCGAACTCTACCTTGTGATCGCCTGCGGGAAGGCCGCCGGGCTTCATCGCGATGATCTTGGCCTTTTCGCCGAAGTTCCAGCGGTCGTCGTAGACCGTTTCCATCTGGTCGAGCGTGTAGGTCTTGCCGCGTACGTGGAAGCGCACGTCGGCACGCGGGATAAGGTCGCCGTCCACGGTGATCTGGATGTCCTCGATCATCGAGAGGCCGAGGCCGCGGTAGTAGGGGAGGCGGCCGTAGAAGGCGAAGCCGAGGTCGCTTGTCTCGAGGCTGCCCTCGACGATCATCTTGTTGTCCATCATGGCATGTGATCCTTTCAGGCCGCGGCGCGAAGCTGGGGGGCGGGTTCGCCGAGCAAAGTGGCGAGCATGACTTGCTGACGGCGGACCTGTTCGACGCTGTCGGGCTCCATCGCGTCCTCGATCCAGCGGTTGCCTTCGTATTCGGAGCAGATGTAGCCGTCGTAGCCACCCTGCTGCAGCACCGCGACGATTTCATCGTAGGGGATCGACGGCTCCACGTAGTCGGCCGTCATTTCATAGAACTTGCCATGGATGTTGTGGATACGCGGCATGTAGTCGAGCATGCGCTTGGGCTCGAACGCGGCGTTGTGGCGCAGCGTTTCGGCCATGCCGAGTGCGGGGCCGACGCCGCCCATCTGCTGGACGTTGAGGATGACGTATTCGGAGAGGACGCGGTCGGCATAGGCCTTCTCGATGTAGTCGGCGATGTTCTGCGGCACGCCGATGCGCAGGAACTTCTCCTTCCACACTGGCGGGAAGGCATGGAGGAACATGCCCATATCCGGGAGAAAGCCGAGCGCATCGGAGCCCGACTTTTCGAAGCACTCGGCATGGCGGATGATCCACGGGTGATCGAAGTGCAGGGGCGCGTGGACTTCGATGAGGATCTTGATGCCCTTTTCCTCGGCATAAGGTGCGGCGGCGACGAGCACTTCCGGCGCGATCGAGACGAGCGCGCGGATGTACTTCATGCCGAGACGGGCGCCGAAATCGATGTCCTTGCGCACGCTCGCGACCTGCTCGTCGAAGGGCATCTCGCGGCCCTTGTAGCGCTTGTAGTCGAGCATGAAGTCGTGGCTGACGGGGACGCAATCGTACTTGGCGATAAGCTGGTGCCAGGTGTCGATCTCGGCCGGATCGACCTCCTGCTCGGGCCAGCCCCAGAAGGTCTGCTCGCCGATCACCTCGATGCCGTTTGCGCCCATTTCGGCGCAGGTGCGGATGCAGTCTTCAAGGGTCATCTTGCCCTGGAAGGTCTCGTTCTGGAAACTGTAGAGGCTTACGCCGCGCTTGATCGGCATGTGGTTATCTCCCCATGGGCGGCTGCCAAAGCGCCGCTTTGCCGTTGAATCGGAACCGCATGGCTGCCTGCGATTCCTTGTTCTTTAATTAGAATGCTCATTCTATAATTGTGGGGGCCGCGTCAAGTGCGGATTGTGCTCCCACGCCAATCGTCATCCATCGGCCAGAACCAGACCGCCACCGCCTGCAGCGCGAGCAGGCCGCCCGCGACCAGGAAATAGGCGCTGCGGATATCGGAACGGGCAGCGTCGGTTACCGCGTCGGGCACGTAGCCGGCCCATGAGAGCACAAAGGCACCCAGTGCGCTGCCCACCGCCATGCCGACTTTGGTCGAGGTGCTGATGCCCGAGGACAGCAGGCCCTCGTAACGCACGCCGTGGAGCCATTGGTGATAGTCTACCGAGGCGGCGGCCATCGAGAAGATGCCGGTGATCGTGACCGAGGTGACGATCGAGAAGGCGAAGTAGGGTAGCAGCAACGGCGGCACGCTGAGCCCGCCGATGCGCCAGTCCGGCCCATGATCGAGCGCTGCCATCGCGCCGAACAGCGCGAGCGCGAGCACGATGGCGCCGATGCATCCCTTGCGGATGCCGGTGCGGCTGAGGATCGGCGGGGCGATGAAGGCGGCGATGAGGAGACCGCCAGAGACCATCGGCAGCATGATCGGGATCAGCCACGGCTTTTGCAGCACGTCCTTGGCGTAGAAGATCGTCAGGCCCAGCATCGCACCGAAGCGGATGAAGTAGAGCAGGCAGAAAGCGAAGCACACCGCCCACGCCCGGTTGCGCAGCATCTGACCCACTGCGGGCAGAACGCGGAAGGCCGAGGGTGCGGCGTCGTCCTCGATCCGTTCGCGGCAATTGCGGAACAGCATGGTCAACGCGAAGAGCGAGAGCGCGCCGAACACCAGCGTGGTGGCGAAGAAGCCGCGCGCCTCGTTCCCGCCGCCCAGCGCGCCGACCAGCGGCATCGTCGCCGCCGTGCCGATGATGACCCCGACCGATGTGCCGATCGAACGCCAGCCGCCGAGCCGCAGCCGGTCGGCCGGATTGGCGGTCATCATCGGCATCAGCGCGGTGTAGGGGATCGAGCCGAGGCTCATGATGATCCCCAGCGCCTTGAAGGTGAGGAAGGCATAAACCAGCTGCGCGCTCTGGCTCCAGTGCGGCACGCTGAAAGTCGCGATGAATACTGCGACGTAAGGCATTGCAGTGAATAGGAAATAAGGTCGGGTCCGGCCCCAGCGGGTGCGGGTCTTGTCAACCGCTATGCCCACCAGCGGATCGATCACCGCATCGAGCAGGCGCGCGACGAGGAAGATCGTGCCAACCGCCGCGGCCGGCAGGCCGACCACGTTGGTGTAGTAGTAGAGCAGGAACGCGCCTGCCATGTTGTAGGCAAGGCTGTAGCCGAAATCGCCGAAGCCGTAGCTCGCCCGCTCGGCCAGCGAGAGCCGGGGGCTAGACACCGAGCGCTTGGCGGCTGGCGGCAAGCGAGGCGGCGGCATCCAGCGTCGGCCGGTATTCCAGACCGAGCGCGCCGGTGTAGCCAAGCTCACGCAAGATGGCGATGGCGGCCGGCCAGTCGATCGTGCCGGTGCCAGGCTCATTTCGGCCGGGACTGTCCGCTACCTGCACATGCTCCACGAGGTGCATCCGGCCCGAGAGCACGGCGCGCATGTCCTCACCCATCACGTGGCTGTGGTAAACATCGTAGAGCAGCTTGAGGCGCGGGCTGCCGACCGCTTCGATGATGTCGAGCGCGAGGGCGGTATCGACGAGGTACATGCCGGGATGCTCGACGCGGTCGTTGAGCGGCTCGAGCACGAGCGTAACCTCGGCGGCTTCGGCAAGGGTCGCGGCGCGGCGCAGCACCGAGATCGCCTCGACCTTGTGCTCTTCCGGCGAGACGCCTTCGCGGGTGAACCCGGAAGCGACGATCAGCGGAGGTGAACCGACGATTTTTGCCGCTGCCAGGGTATCTGCAACCGCCTGCAGCATTTCCTCATGCTGCGCAGGATCGACGATCGAACGGCGCGGATCGACGCAGAAGCCGGTGAGCGAGACGCCGGTTTCGGCAAGTGCGGTGGCAAGGCCTGCCATGTCCTTGTCGCGCCAGAGGTGGAATTCGGCGTGTTCAAGCCCGGCCGCTTTCGCGGCGCGGACCCGGTCTGCCAGTGTATCGTTACCTTCGGCGAACTGCCATTCGATGCAGGCGGACAATTGCATGTCCGGTCTCCTTTTTCGATCGGCTGGCTGCCGGTTGTCGGGGGCGGTCGCCAACCGCCCCCTCATGGGTCTTGTCTTAGAACTTCACGCCGAGCCGCACGCCGTACGTGCGCGGGGCGCCGAACTGCCAGTTGAAGATATCGTCCGGACCGGCCGAGACGAAGCTGCCATAGGTCAGCGGGCGGTTGTTTTCGAGGTTCTTCACGAAGCCGATGATGGAGTACATCTTGTTGGCCGACTGGTACTCGAGGCTGAGGTCACTCTGGGTGAACGCGCCCTGCGTGCCGTCGCGGTAGTTGTAGAAGTCGGTGAAGTACGACGACTTGAACGTGGTGTCCGCCCGCGCGGTCAGGCTGCCCATGCCGCCCAACTCGAAGGTGTGGTCGATCCCGGCGGTGATGATGAACTTGGGCGAGAACGCCGGGCGGTTGCCCGCGAAGTTGGGTTGCTGGATGCCAGGGGTGGTCGGATCGAGATCGCCGATACCGTTGAGCGCGCCTGTGGTGTCGAACACGTTGAACTGCGCGAGCAGCTCCTTGTACTGGGCGTTGAGGTAATTGATCGAAGTGTGGAAGTTAGTGTTGTCATCGAGCTGGATGCTGCCCGACGCTTCGATACCCCAGATCTTTGCCTTGCCCGCGTTGAAGGTCTGGCCGCCGACGGTGGTGTCGAGGAGCACCGACACCTGCAGATCCTTGTAGTCGTAGTAGAACGCGCCAAGGTTGAACTGGTGTTGGCGGTGATCGCCGAAGGTCTGCTTCCAGCCGCCTTCGAAGGCGGTGTTCGTTTCGGGCTTGTAGGTGCCCACCGAGTCGAAGCCGCCGCCCTTGAAGCCGGTTGAGGCCTTCAGATAGACTAGGGTGTTCGAATTGGGCTTGAAGTTGAGCCCGGCGAGCCAGGTCACCTTGCTGTCCTTGCTGCCGAGCGGCAGGGTCGAGACGAACTTCAGCTTGGTCAGGTCCTTGCGTCCCGGACCTTGGCCGATCAGGCCGGCAAAGTCGGGAATGCCTGGGCCGAAGGGGCTGGCATTGACGTAAGTCGCGCTGCGCTTGTTGTCGGTGTAGCGCAGACCGCCAACGGCTGTCAGCGTCTCGCCCAGCGGCACTTCGACCTGGCCGAACACAGACTTGCTGTCGCTGTTCACCTTGCGCACGAAGTAGCTGAGGAAGGTGCCCGGGGTGGGGCCGTTGGGGCCGAACGGCGGTAGGCCGAAGATGAAACTGGGCAGCAGGAAGCCGTTCTCGCGGTTCAGCTTCTCCTTGAAGTAGAAACCACCGACCTGATAAATGATTCCGCCGATCTTGCCGTTGACGCGCAGTTCATGGCTCTGCGTGTCGGCCTCGTCCGCATAGGTGTATGACTGGTAGATGATCGGAAGGGTCAGGCGGCCATTCGGATCACCGGTGTATTTGCGATAGCCGCCGACGTAGGTCAGCGTCGCAGCATCGCTGATCTCGTAGGCTACCCGCCCGCGAATGGCCCAGGTGTCCTGGCTGACATGGCCAATGCCGAAAAGCGGCGCGGCGTAGTTGTTGCGGTCGATCTTCGAAAGCAGGGTGGTGTTGGTTGGTGCGCAAAGGACCTGCGCATAGGCCGGAGCGACGCGGGTGAAGCCGTTGTTGCACACGCCGCCGCTGGGGCCATTACCGGGCGCATTGAGATCGCCTGCGGCAAATATGCCCGGGCTGAAGCTGCGCTTGGCATATTCACCGGCGAGATTGATCGAGAGCGACGACGTCGGGTCAAGCCGCAGCGAACCGCGGATGCCGTAGGCGTTGTTGTCGTCCGAGCGGCCTGCGGCATAGGCCGGGAACACAAAGAAGCCACCGCCTGCGGGGTGCTTGTTGTAACCGTCGCGGTCCTCATAAAAGCCCGAAATGCGCACCGCTGCGATGCTGCCGAGCGGCAGGTCGATACCGCCGTCAGCGCGCACAGCGTTGTAATTTCCGTAGCTTACGGTCGCGTCCACACCGAACTCCTTGCCCGGCTTGCGCGTGATGAAGTTGATCGCGCCTCCGGTCGAGTTGCGGCCATAGAGCGTGCCCTGCGGCCCGCGCAGCACTTCGACGCGGTCCATGTCGAACAGCGACATGCCCATCACGTTGGGGCGATTGAGGTACTCGCCGTCGATGTTGATGACGACCGAAGTGTCCTGCGCTTCGTCATTCGAGGTTGTGCCGACACCGCGCACTGTGATCTTGACCGTGCCCTGATCCTGATTGAGCTGGACGACAGGTGCGATCTTGTCGATGTCGTTGAGATCGGAAAAGCCGACCTTTTTGAGCTGGTCGCCGCTGATCACGTTGATCGCGATCGGCACGTCATTGACGTTCTGCGAGCGGTTCTGCGCAGTGACGACGATTTCAGGGGCCGAAGCCTCTGCTTCGGCCGGCGCGGCCTGCTGGGCGTGTGCAGGCGCGGCGACGGCGATGATGGCGCAGCCGGCAAGCAGGCTGGTTCCGTGGATGAAGTTGCGCATGATCCCTCCCAATGTGCACCCCGCTTGAGCTTGGGGCATCTGGTTAAAGCCGGAAAACAAATCCAAATGTGTTGTAAGTGAACGCTTCGACCGATCGTGACGGGTCTGCCGCAGTGGCAGAACCCATCCGGAATGGCGGAATTTCCTGTCTCCTGCCCGATCCTGTCTATTAAGTGAAATAGTATGTTTTCATCGTTTATCATCCATGGAATGGATTGATTGTTCATCCATGCGCTCGATCAACCCAGCGCCGGCATGACATGGCGTGCGAGCAGATCGAGCGTCTGGTTGCCGAGCCGCAGCCGCTCTTCGGTGAGCGGGCCGGTCGTCGTACCGCACAACACGTTGCCGATGCCGAGGTCCTTGTAGGGCTGCAGGTGCCCGATCACGGTTTCGGGCGATCCATAGAGGCACCAGGTACCAATCCAGTCCTCGGTGAGCGCATTTGGAGTGCGGTCGGTCTTCTTGTTCTCGGAATTGCTCTCGGCGCGCGCATTGAATTCGGCCTCGCGCTCCAAGGCGGCCTGATAGCCGCGCAGAATGACTTCGAGTTCTTCGCGCGCCTGGTCGTCGCTTTCAGCCACGTGGACGCATTGGTAGGTGTGGGTGGTCCAGTCGAGCGCGGCAGCGACGGTGTCGCCCGGATGACCGGCCTCGGTCAGCATCGCGTGATAGGCATCGAAATACTTCTTCACGTGGACGAAAGGCTCGGTGCCGCCGATCTTCGGAGGCGTGAAGGCGGGGATAAAGGCGGGCCAGCCGTTGACCGCCGCCCGCCGCGCGCTGGTTTCCTTCATCGCGACCGGCATGAGGCGGGCGTGGCGGGGCGAATAGGCGGCAGGCGCGATCCGTTGCAGCACGCGGCCCTGATGCGGCCCGTTGTCGATCTCGACCGCCGGGTCTTCCATGGCCTTGGCCCAGAGCGCTTCGGCGAGTTCGAGGTTGCGGTCGGAGATGGCGCCCGCGTCCTTGTAGTTGACGCCGAAACCGATCATTTCCTCTGGGGTCGTGCCGCTGCCGATGCCGACAAGCAGCTTGCCGTCCGTAAGCTGGTCGAGAATGTTGATCCGCTCGGCAAAGCGCACCGGGTGGTGGAGCGGCACTGAAACCACCGAAAAGCCGAAATGCATCTGCGGCATTTTCGCGGCGAGGTATGCGGCGAAGATGAAGCTGTCGCTCGCCACCGGCATGTAGCCGTTGAAATGGTGATCTGGCATGAAGATCGCCGAAAAGCCCAGATTGCCGGCGCGCAAGGCGTGCGCTTCCAGATCCTTCATCAGCTGCCGGTCATCTTCCGGGCGCATCGTGCGCGCGTTGAGGAACACCGAGAAGCGCATGTGCAGACCATCTCCCGTGCGCCTGTCCGTGCCGCACCGGTCAAATGGTACGGAGCATTCTGATATGGATCAGGCGAATCAAATTAGAATTGACGTTCCTGTTTTAGTAGGGTCTAGCAAGGCAATGTCAACAGCGACCCGACACACCGAAGCGCTTGCGCTCCACGCGCTTAGCCGCAAGCCGCGCCAGGGGCGCAGTCTCGCCTCGTTCGAACGCATGATCGAGGCGACCAAGGCGCTGATGATCGAGACGGGTGGCGACAGCTTCACCCTGCAGGACGTAAGCGAGCGCGGGCAGGTTTCGATCGGTTCGATCTACTTGCGCTTCGAAAGCAAGGACCGGCTGCTCCACGCCGTGATCGCCGAGGAACTGCAGGCGATCATCACCAAGGAAAGCGCGATGATCGAGGCGACCCGCGCTGAATCGCCGACGCTTGCCGATTTCCTGCCACGCTACATCACGCGCTATAGCGCATTCCTGCAGGAGCATGCGCCCTTGCTCGGCACGATCATGAACCGCGCGGCGGTCGACCCGGCCGTGTCCGAACCGGGCAAGGAAACCGCGCGGCGCTCGTCCGAGCAATCGGTCGCAGCGATCCTGTCCTACCGCGACGAGATCAAGGCCGCCGACGCCGAGGCCAAGGCGCTGACGGTGTTCCAGATCGTGTTCGCCACCATCGCGCGCCAGTTCGGCCTTGGCTCGACCCCGGAATCAAGCGACCCGCACTTGTGGGGCGTGATCAAGGACGAACTCGCCAAAATGGCGCTGGCTTACTTGCGCCACGCGGATTGAGGGCGGGGGCGTTCGCTTTGGCTGTCATTCACCCTCGTCATTGCGAGGAGCGCAGCGACGCAGCAATCCAGAGCGGTTGTGCCTGGATGCTCTGGATTGCTTCGCTGCGCTCGCAATGACGAATGGTTGGTGATTATGCTTTCCCGTCAGAACGGCCCCGCCAGTCGGTGCAGGGCCGCGCCCATGATGCCGCCGATTTCTTCACCCGGCCGTCCGGCCAGCTGCGCCGCGCCGATTGCCACGCTGGTCTCGACCACATCGCGGCAGCGTTCGTAGCGGCGTTCCTCATAGGCCATGAGTGCGTCCTCGGCGGTCCCAGCGCGTGCGAGTTCCTCGGCCAGCACAAGCGCGCTTTCGACCGCCATGCCAGCACCAGAGGCGAGGTGCGGGGTGGTCGCGTGGACCGCATCGCCGAGCAGCACGATCCGCCCGTCGGACCATGGGCGCGGCTGGATCTTTGCCTCGAGCGGGCGGTAGTTGACCCAGTCCTGCGCGGACATGGTATCGCGCACCCAGCCGGCATTTCCTGCGAAATCGGCGAGGTGGGTTTTCATCTGGTCAACCAGCGCCTCGCCTTCGAGGCGCTCCTCGCGGTCCTCGTGCGGGGTTAGCAGCCACATGTAGATGCGGTCCACGCCGCAGCGGGTGATGCCGACCATGTAGCGGTGGCCGAAGAACATCTCGCCGCGTTCGAGGCTGGGGGGCTTGGCCATGGCGACGCGCCAGCAGCCCTGTCCGGTGCGCACGGCATCGCCCATGTGCGGAAAGGCCAGTTCGCGAACGCGTGAGCGTACGCTGTCGGCGCCGATGACGAGGTCATAGCGCCCGGCGGTGCCATCAGAGAAGGTCACGTCGACGCCGCCGTCGCGGTTGGCGAGGGTCTCGACGGTCACGCCAAGGCGGACGGGGATGCTGGCGGCCTCGATCCGCTGCTGCATCAGGTGGTGGAGCACGGGGCGCATGATCCCGCCGGTTGCGGGGAGGCCTTCCTCGATCGGGGGCTCGTCAAGATCGCGCATATGCATGCCGTTGAACAGGAACATGCGTGAGCCCGAGACGATGGCACCCTCGCGCGCGATATCCTCGACCATGCCGAGCCGCTGGTAGGCGCGCAGCGTGGGGCCGGTGATGGTGATGCCCGCGCCATAGACGCGCCAGTCCGGATCGATATCGATCAGTTCGGCCGTTACCCCGCGCGCGGCGAGCGCCAGCGCGGCGGCCATGCCGCCGATGCCGCCGCCGACGATAAGGGCGTTGCCGATGGCGGTGATGGGCGCTGTCTCAGTCATGCGGTTTGGTTCCCTTTGCTTCCATTGCCCAGACAATGCCATTGGCCAGCAGCGCCGCAGCTTGCGGCGCATCGTAGTTTTCCGGGCGGTGCCCGATGGCGGTGTAGAATGCGCGGCCCGTCCCGACGGCCTTGCGCCAGGCAATGGGGTGGTAGCCCATCGAGAGGCTCTCGCCGCGATAGCCGATTTGCTGATAGTCCTTTTCGTCGATCGTCGCGACGGCGACCGCGCCGCCGTCTACGGGGTTGCGATCGAAGGAGTACCATTCCTCAAGCAGCGGCCATGCCTCGGCCACCCCCTTGCCGATGCCGCTGCGGGCATCGACCATGTGGACAGTGGCGGTCTGGAATTGCGGCCGACCGGGGTGCCCGATGAAGCGCGCGCCGATCAGCGTGTCGGCGTACCAGTCCCAGAACCACTTGGGGTCGCCGCCCGAACCGTGAATGCCGACAAAGCCGCCGCCCTGCTCGATATAGGCGCGGAAGGCGGCGCGTTGTGGCACTGTGAGCGCATCGCCGCTGACATTGTTCCACACGACGACAGCGAAGCGCGCAAGGTCTGTCTCGTTCATTACGCCGCCGCGGTCGGTGAACACGATCTGCCAGCCGCGCGCCTTGGCGATGGCGGTTAGACGGGTACGAGCGGCATCGACGGAAGGATTGTCCCGGAAGCCGTTTATCTTCTCGAAGACGAGGAGCTGTGGGCGCCCGTCCGCCGGGGGCAGGGCGGGGCGGTCGTTGTCATAGCGGGCGCAGCGGGCGAGGGTGAAGGCATCATCGACGGGCAGCGCGGCGAGCCTTGCGGCCAATGGGCCTTTCAGCGCCTCGCCATCGGCGCGCACTTCGAGCAGCGAGCCCACGCTCAGGATATTGGCAAAGCCGGGCGGAAGATCACCGCCGCCGAAATTGCGGGTGAAGCCGCTGACCAGATCGGATGCGACGGCCTCCAGCGCGGTGCGGCCTTGGGGGTGCATCAGCACATCCGAAAGCGGCGACTCGATGCCGAGCGACGCCGTCGCAAGCGGGCAATCGCGCACCGGCTCCCCGGCAAGCGCCGGGCTGGCCGCCGCGAGGAGAACGCAGGCGAGAAGGCGCCGCAAGGCCGTCACTGGACCGCCAGCCAGTCGATGTACTGGTCGATCCAGCGGTCGCTTGTCGTGCCCTTGGGCATCATGCCGAAACCGTGCTCGCCTGCGTAGTACAGGTGGAATTCGAGCGCGTCGCTTTCCTTGAGCCAGCTATCGACGAGCTTCAGCCCCCCCTGCTTGAACAGTGGATCGTGCGCGGCGATGGCGAGGAACAGCGGCGGGCGGGGGCCACCGGTGACGGTCTGGGTCATCGGCGGGTAGATGAGGCCGACGTGGTGCAGCAGCGCGGCTTCCTTCTTCTGTTCGAGAAGGCGGATCAGGGTGCGCGAGCCGGCCGAAAAGCCGATCGCGCCGATCTGTTTCGGATCGAGCTTCCATTCCGCCGCACGCGCCGAGACCACCGCGATGGAGGCGGCGAGATCGTCGACTGCGGGTGGCAAGTCCGGCAATTCCCCCTTGCCGAGCGAGCCGAACTTCGACGCCATCTCGGCCATGAAGCCTTCGGCTGTCGGCGGGGTGGGGTTGACCCGGTACTTGAGCACGAAGGCGGTGTAGCCTTGCGCGGCGAGCCGGTCGGCGACGCGGAAGCCCTCGCTGTCGATCGAGACGAACATGTAGCCGCCGCCCGGAATCACGATCACCGACTTGCCATTGCCGCGCCCGTTCATGGGGCGCACGACATAGAGCGTCGAGCGCTGGACATTGCGCGCCCAGACCTGCCCGAACACGCGGGTCCAGGTCTCACCGCCTGAGGGCACATCATTGAGCACGATCTGCTCGCCGGGGATGGGCGGGACCGTGTCGGCGGGCGGTAGCGCAGGCATCTGTGCCAGCGCCGGAGCGGCTGCGAGGGCCGTCAGGCAGGCGAGAAGCAGGGCGAAAGTCTTGCGCATGGGATCAGGCTCCTGCCGTGTGGCTCTTGATATAGTCGCGGAAGACCAAGGCGCTGGGCTTTGGGGTGCGCACGAACGTCTGGCGGTCGAAGCTGTGGAGGCCGAACTGGGGCCGATAGCCGAAAACCCATTCGAAGTTGTCGATCAGCGACCAGTGGCAATAGCCCTTGACCGGCACTCCATCGGCCATCGCGGCCTTGAGGTGGTCGAGCGCCTCGGGGATCATCCAGGCGCGCACGGTATCGTCGCTGGTGCCCACGCCGTGTTCGGTGACCATGATCGGCACCTGCGCGACTTCGTGGGCATACCGCACCGCGCCCGCGAGCGAGGCGGGATAGACTTCCGCGCCGATATAGTTGCGGCGGGTATCGGCAGGGCCGGGGAGCTTGCCCGTCTTGCCCCAGAGCGCGCGCTCGTAGTTCTGCACGCCGAGGAAATCATCGGCCCGGGCGAGGCGCAGCCACGAGTTGTAGAACTTCTCGCGCATGGCATCGCGCACCGAGCCCTTCTCCGCTTCCTGATCATCGATCATCGCGAGGCTGACGCCGACGGGGAGATCGCCGCGCACCGCCTTGATCGCGGCCTTGCCCTGGGTGTGGGCGGCCTGCAAGTGCGCCTGAACCTTGGCGGGATCAGGCTGGTAAAGCGCGTTGCCGGCGAGGAACAGCGGCACGCCGAGTTTCTTCGCGGCGGCCTCGACCATGGCCTTGTCCTGATCGAGCAGGCCCGGCGGCAGCAGATATTGGAGCACACCGGCCAGATTGGGCTCGTTGAGCGTTGTCGCGTGATCGATTCCACCGGCGAGATGGCGCGCCGCGCGATCGCAGAAGCGCGCGAACAGCTGCGGCGCCTCGTCGTTCATCCACCCCCCGCGCGCGGCGAACCAGATCGGCGTGGTGAAGTGGTTGAAGGTGACAATCGGTTTGAGGCCGATGGCGCGTGCGCCCTCGATCATCGCCTTGTAGTGATCGAGTATGGCGATCGAGAACTGCCCCGGCTCGGGCTCGATCCGCGCCCATTCGAGGCTGAAGCGATAGGCATTGAGGCCAAGGTTCTTCGCGAGCCCGAGATCGGTGCGCCACAGTTCGAAGCTGTTGGCCGCATCGCCCGAGGGTTCCGTGAATGCGGTGGGCTTGATGTTTTCGAGCAGCCAGCAATCGGCGTTGACGTTGTTGCCCTCAACCTGGTGCCCTGCCGTTGCGGCGCCCCAGATGAAATCTGCCGGGAAGGGGCCGGGCGCCGCTGCGGCTTTCACCGCCTTGGCTGCTGCGAGCGGGGCCGCGCCCAACGCAAGGCCCGCCGCTGTGGCGGCCACGAATGTGCGCCGGTCGATTGCCATTTCACCTTCTCCCATCTGTTTGATGCTGGTCTGGGCGAAATCATCAATCAAGTAAAATTGTCATGATGCATAAAATCATATAACCCGTGTGGATACATGGGGCAGCAAGGGCCCCGCAGGAGCATTGTCAGGATGCGCTTCAAGGGTCTCGATCTCAACCTTCTCGTCGCGTTCGATGCGCTGATGGCGACCCGCAGCGTGAGCCGTTCGGCGGAGCGGCTCAACCTCAGCCAACCGGCCATGAGCGCTGCGCTTTCGCGGCTGCGCGAGTATTTCGGCGACGAGCTGCTCCAGCTGCAAGGCAAGCGCATGCATCCGACGCCGTTTGCCGACGAACTGATGCCGCAAGTGCGCGAGAGCCTGCTCGGGCTCGAGGTCATGCTTTCGCGCTCGCCCCATTTCGATCCGGTGACTTCGCAGCGCAGCTTCAAGGTGGTGACATCGGACTATGTCTTCGCCTCGCTGATCGTGCCGCTGGTGGCGCAATTGGCCGAGGAAGCGCCCGGCATCCGGATCGATTGCGGGCTGCCGCAGCCGGGCACGGTGCAGGAGCTGGAGGAAGGCAAGATCGATATCACCATCACCCCCGAATATGTGATCGGCGGCAATCACCTCTCCTATGTGCTCTATCACGAGCCGCAGGTGGTGGCGGGCTGGAGCGGCAATCCCGCCATCGCAGGCGGCACGATTACCGAGGAAGCGTTCTTCGCGGCGGGCCATATCGCGGTGGTGCTTGGCGGCGGGCAGACGCTTTCCTACGCTGACCGGCAGCTCGATCTCATGGGGCGCAGCCGCAATATCGAAGCGACGGTGGCGATCTTTACGGCGGTGCCCTGGCTGATCGAGGGCACGAACCGCCTCTCGGTGATGCATTCGCGCCTCGCCGCGCAGCTCAAGGGGCGGTTCGCCATCGCCAGCGCGCCGGTGCCGTTCGAGATTCCTGCGATGAAGCAGATGCTGAGCTATCATCCCGGGCGCAAGGACGATGCCGGGCTGACCTGGCTCAGGACCCGCATCGAGGCGATCGCACTGGCGGGATCATAGAAAAGATTTATGCCCATTGATCCAAACAAGCATTTTTACAGATTGATCGGGCATCCGCAGAAGAGCGTCGGGAGAGAGGCCGGGACATGCTGACGCTCGAGAAAGCACAGATCATTGCGGCGGAGACGCTGGCCGAAGGGCGGCGTCTGTCGCTGGCGCCGCTTTGCTGCGTGGTGCTGGATCGCGGCGGGCACATGCTGGCGCTGCTGCGCGACGAGCAGGCCTCGATCTACCGGCCCGAGATTGCCATGGGCAAAGCAGCGGGTTGCCTGGGCATGGGCTTTGGCGGGCGGGAACTGGCCAAGCGCGCGGCGGCGATGCCGATGTTTTTCAATGGCTTGCAGGCGGCTTTTCCGAGCGGGATGCTGCCGGTGCCGGGCGGGGTGCTGATCCGCGACGGCGAAGGCGACCTGCTTGGCGCGGTGGGCGTGACGGGCGATACTTCTGACAACGACGAGCTGTGCGCGCTGGCGGGAATAGCCGCAGCGGGGCTTGTCGCGGATACGGGCGCATGACAGGCACGCTGTTTGCCGATGTGATGATTTTCGACGGGAGCGGCGCACCGCTGTTCCCGGGCGAGGTTCTGGTTCGCGGTGAGCATATCGCAGCCGTTGCGCACGGTGATGAACGGCTGCCGCGAGAGGGCGTGGCCGTGGTCGAGGGGCGGGGCCGCACGCTGATGCCCGGGATGGTCGAGGCGCATGGCCACCTAACCTGGCCGACCTCTGTCGAGCGCGTGATCAACACGATGAAGCCGCTGCCGATCGAGCAGCATGTGCTCGTAACCGCGCAGAACGCGCGGATCACGCTCGATCACGGGTTCACCAGCGTCTATTCGGCTGGCTCGCTCGGCGAGCGGATCGAGCCGGCGCTGCGCGACATGATCGACGCCGGGTTCATTCCGGGCCCGCGCCTGCGTGCCTCGGCGCTGGAGAAAGGCGCGGAAGGCGTGCTCGGCGTGCCGGCGGGGCATGATCCCACGCACCAGCGCGATATCCCGCACCTTCGCGAATACATCGCACAGAAGAAGGCGGACGGCTGCGACACGATCAAGTTCCTGATGTCGAGCGACGATGCCTTCCAGCCCGGCGGTTCGCAGACCCTGATGTATTCCGAAGAGGAAGCGCAGGCGATCGGCGAGGCAGCGCGCGAGGCGGGGATCTGGCTGGCGTGCCATGCGCAAGGGGCCGATGCGGTGAAGCGCGCGCTGCGGGCAGGTTTCCGGGCGATCTATCACTGCACTTATGCAGATGAGGAGGCGCTCGACATGTTCGAGGCGCGCAAGGACACCACTTTCACCGCGCCAGCAGTCGGCCTGCTCTGGGCACGGGCCTATGAGGCGCAGGACTTCGGGATCGGGCCTGCCGAGGCGGCGGAACTCGGCGCCTTGCGCGGGATCGAGCTTGGCCAGAAGGTCATTCCCGCGATGCGCAAGCGCGGCATCCGCGTGCTGCCCGGCGGTGATTATGGCTTTCCTTATAATCCGCACGGCCGCAATGCGCGCGACTTGGAGCACTTCGTCAATCTGTTCGGATTCTCACCCGTCGAGGCGCTGGTCGCCGCGACGAAGCACGGGGGTGAGCTGGTCGACTGGGAAGTCGGCGAGGTGAAGTCGGGTTATCTCGCCGATCTGCTACTGGTCGAGGGTGATCCCACCGCCGATATCCGTATCCTGCAGGACAAGAACAATCTCGCCGCCATCATGAAGGGCGGCACCTTCCACAAGCGCCACTAGAGAGAGCCTCCCCATGAGCCGCGTCACTGAAATCCGCTATGTTGGCTATGCCGTCACCGATCTTGCCGCCGAGCGCGCCTTCTATGCCGAAAACTGGCGCCTGAAGGAGGTCCATGAGGCCGATGGCATGGTCTATTTCGCCGCCGAAGGGCATGACGAACTTTATGTCGTGCGGCTGCGGCCCGATGCGGTGCAACGGATCGACGTGATCGCGCTGGCGGCGGATACGCCAGCCGATGTCGATGCGCTCTTCGCCAAGGTCCGCGACTATGGCTGCCAGATCGTGTGGGAGCCGAAGGAACTGGACCAGTTCGGCGGCGGCTACGGCTTCCGCTTCTTCTCGAAGGACGGGCTGCCCTACGAAATCTCCGCCGGTGTCGCGCGCGGCACGGCGCGCACGCTCGCCCCGCGCGAGGCGATCCCCGAGCGGATCAGCCATATCGTGATGCATTCGCCGCGCCACCACGAGGAACTCGCGTTCTTCATCGACGTGCTGGGCTTCAAGCTGAGCGACTGGCTGGGCGACTTCATGTGCTTCCTGCGCTGCAACGAGGCGCACCACCGTATCGCCTTCCTCCCCGGGCCGGCTTGCCTCAACCACGTGGCCTACGACATGGCCAACGTCGACGAGATGATGCGCGGCGTTGCGCGGCTGAAGCGGCAGAAGATCGACATCCGCTGGGGCCCCGGTCGTCACACAGCGGGCAACAACACGTTCAGCTACTTCACCACGCCGGGCGGCTTTGCGGTGGAATATACCGCCGAGCTCGAGAAGGTCGATTTCGAGAACCACGTGGCCCAGGTGATTGCGCCCGCGCCCGAAATCATGGACCAGTGGGGTATCGGCGTCGGCGGTCCGCAGACCATGCCGCACCCTGCGCCCGATGCGGCGCTGTTCCAGCCGGCAGGGGTCTGATCCATGGCGTTGTTCGAGCCTTTTCCCAACTACATCTGGAACCTCTCGGTCGCCATCGCGATGGAGAACGGCGGGCGGATCGGCGAAATCGTCGACATGATCGAGCCGCTACGCGCCAAGGCGCAAAGCGGCGCGGATGCCGGCACCGCCGATTTCATGGCCGAATGGGTCAAGATGGGCGACAAGCTGGTGGGCCTTGCCGAGGAAGACCTCGCGCTCGGCCGCGAGTTTTCCGCCGGAACCAAGCTCAAGCGCGCGACGATCTACTACCTGACGGGCGAACGCATGCAGGCGCATGGATCGGCTGGGCGCGAACAGACTTATGCCAAGGCGCTCGACAGCTTCCAGCGCGGCACGAAGTTTTCCGCCGATCCGCTGGAGCGGGTGGAAATCCCCTACGAGGGCAAGACGATCGCCGCCTATTTCCACCGCGCGCCGGTCGAAGGGCCCGCACCCTGTGTGGTCTATTGCAACGGGCTCGACAGCATGAAGGAAATGCTGTGGCTGGGCGGCTTTCCCGAAGCGCTCGCCAAGCGCGGCATTCACACGCTCTGCGTCGATCAGCCGGGCACGGGCGAGGCGCTGCGGTTGCAGGGCTTGAACGCGACGCCTTATTCCGAACGGTGGGCGTCGAAGTGGGTCGACTGGCTGGAAACCCGGCCTGAGGTTGACCCCAAGCGCATCGGCATGACGGGCATCTCCCTGGGCGGCCACTTCGCCCCGCGTGCGGTGGCCTATGAGCCGCGCTTTGCCAGCGGCGCGGCCTGGGGCGCGAACCACAACTGGCGCGAGGTGCAGGACAAGCGCATGGCGCGCGAGGGCGAGAATCCGGTTCCGCACTACTGGGGCCATGTCTATTGGGTGTTCGGCGCGAAGGACCACGAGGACTTCCTCGCCAAGAGCAACGACATGAACCTCAATGGCCATCTGGACCGGATCAAGGTGCCGTTTCTGGTGACCCACGGGGCGACCGACCGGCAAATCAGCGTCGATTATGCGCACCAGAGTTACGCCCAACTGGTCAATTCGCCTCGGCGCGAGCTCAAGATCTTCACCGCACGCGAGGGCGGGGTGGAGCATGTCGGCGCCGATAACATGAGCTTCGGCAACGACTATATTGCCGACTGGTTTGCCGACACGCTGGGCGGACATACCAAGGCGTAACGCGCGCGTTCACCAAGAGGCAGGGCGCTTTGCCTTGATCTTGGCAGTTTGTTTCTGGCAAAGCACACTTGCGCCAAGGATCGTGCGCGGGGGAAATGCGCGTGCCGGATCAGAAGACCCAGATCGTTGTCGTGGGCGGCGGCGCCGGCGGGCTGGAACTCGTGCGCAAGCTGGGCTCGAAGTATGGGCGCAAAAAGCACGACATCATCCTGATTGACCGCAACCTGACGCATATCTGGAAGCCCCTGCTGCATGAAGTGGCGGCGGGCTCGCTCGACGCCAATCTCGACGAGGTGGGCTATGGCGGCCACGCGGTGCGCTGGGGTTACCGCTTCTTCCAGGGCAGCATCGAGAGCATTGACCGCGAACATCGCACCATCACCACCTCGCCGCTGCTCGATGAACGCGGCGAGGAAGTGATCGGGCGGCACACCGTGCGCTATGACTATCTGGTCATGGCGGTCGGCGGGATTTCCAATGATTTCGGCGTGCCGGGGGTGCGCGAGCACGCCATGTTCCTCGAGGACCGGCCGCAGGCGGACAAGTTCCGCCAGAAGCTCCTGAATGCCTGCCTGCGCACCAACCATGCGCACCACACCGGCAATCCCGATGCGCGGGTGCGGGTGAGCATTGTCGGCGGCGGCGCGACCGGCGTGGAGCTCGCGGCCGAGCTTTACAATGCGGCGGGCTCGCTCAGGCATTACGGCCTCGAGGTGTTCGACGAGACCAAGCTCGAAGTCTCGCTGATCGAGGCGGGACCGCGCATTCTGCCCGCGCTCGACGAGGCGCTGGCCAAGACCGCGCGCGAGGAGCTGGAGAAGCTGGGCGTGCGGGTGCTGGAGCGCACGCAGGTGGTGCGGCTGGAAGACCGCGCGGTGCATACCGGTGACGGCAATGTGATCCCCGCTGACCTCATTGTCTGGGCAGCCGGCGTGAAGGGTGCCGAGGAAATCAAGACGATGAGCGATCTGGCGCTCACGCGCGGCAACCAGATCGTGGTTCGCCCGACGTTGCAGAGCGAGACCGATGACCGCATCTTCGCGTTGGGCGATTGCGCCTCGTGCCTGCTCCCCGGCAAGGAGCGCCCGGTGCCGCCGCGTGCGCAATCCGCGCACCAGATGGCGAGCCTCGTGTTCACCAATCTTGTCCGCGCGCAGGCCGGGCAACCGCTCAAGGACTTTGCCTATGCCGATCACGGCTCGCTCGTCTCGCTGAGCCGGTTCTCGACCGTGGGCAGCCTGATGGGCAACCTCGTCGGCGGGCGCATGTTCGTCGAGGGGCGGATCGCGCGGATGGTCTACATGTCGCTCTACCGCATGCATCTTATTGCCATTCACGGCTGGTGGCGGGGGATCATGCTGATCGTGATCGGACATGTGAACCAGATCGTGCGGCCGCGGCTGAAGCTGCACTGATCATCACAAAAACCTCGTCATTGCGAGCGCAGCGAAGCAATCCAGAGCGCCGCGCACAATCGCTCTGGATTGCTTCGCTGCGCTCGCAATGACGCAGAGAGTGGATGAGTTGTAAGCGGTGTGCTCAGGCCACGGCGGTCCAAGGCATCAGCTCACCGACGGCGTT
>NZ_JBAXOI010000014.1:0-131586 GCF_037133355.1 Novosphingobium sp.
CGCGAACGCCTATAATCTCACGCACCAGATGTCCCGCTAGATCGTCAACCTTACATCCTTGCGCCGTTCGATCTTCCAGCGCGTCGCATAGCGCCGCACCGCATCGTAAGAACCCTCAAAGCCTTCTCGCACCAGCAGGTCATGGATCCGCGTCATCCGCAGCCGGTCACGCCTGCCGCGCACCTCGTTCTCTTCCAGCAGCGTGTTCAGGCGATCCTGAAACGGACCGATCCTGGGCAGCGGCTGAACCTTGCGCTGATAATCAAAGGCGCCCTCCGGCGCTCGGACTGCTTTGCGGATGACCTTCCGCGACACATGCAGATCCCGCGCGATCGCCTTGATCGCCTTGCCTCCGGCATACTCGCGCCGGATCCGAACCACTGTCTCCAAAACCAACATCCCGATCTCGCCGCCTGAAAATCCAGCCAGCTGCTTAAACCATCGAAATGAGGGGTCCCTTTTAGACGCCGATCACCCCGCTAACGGGGTCCTTTTTGCACGCCGATCCACAGGCCCGGCTCCCTGCGATGGCGGGGGGCCGGGTTTTTCTTTGGCGAATGGGATACTTCATTTGCGCTCGATTGCGATGCTGCCAAAGCGCGCGCTCGCTCCGAATTCAGCGCCAATCCAGGTCGGACACCGCACAGGCCGCCATGATGAACGCTGCCGAGCCGTAAAACTGCGTGTCCGTTGAAAGGACATTGTCCGGACGGTCGCCAACTTGCTGTACCCATCCGACTTTGCCGTCACGCGACATGGCCCCGCTCAGCGCCGACCAGCCGGACCGAATCACCGGTTCAAAGTCCTTTCGGGAAAGAAGGCCTGCTTTGACACCATAAGCGATGCCATAGACTATGAATCCGGTCCCGCTTGATTCAGGGGGAGAAACTCCTGCATCCGCCAGTAGCGAGGGCGACCAGAACCCATCAGGGCGCTGAAGCTGCTTGAGGCGCGACGCCATGCTGCGCACAAGATTTTCGTAGTAAGGCCGTCGGGAATCCCTGGCAGGAAGGGCTTGTAGTATCCGCGCAACGCCCGCGAGCACCCAGCCATTGCCGCGCGCCCAGAATATCTTTTCACCAGCAGAGTTGCGCAGCTCAAGGAATCGGCTGTCGCGAAAGTAGAGGCTTTCCGCTGGATCCAGTAGAAAGATCGTCGTTGCCTTGAACTCGCCATCAGCAAAGCGGGCATACCGAGGATCGCCCGTGGCGCGGGTCAACTCGAAATAGGTTGGCGGGGCCATGAACAAGGCGTCCGCCCACGACCATCGGTCGTCGGGATCGGGGTCGGCAGGGTTGTCGCTCATCGCAAGCCCCGCCGGAGAAGGATGACGGACAACGTGATCGAGACCGGCGACAACTCCAGCGAGGGCAGCACGGCCGCCGCCGTTCCGGGCTGCCCAGATGTAGGAAGAGCCCACCAGATGATCATCAGCGTGGAAAGGGCGATCCCCCAGCCGCCAACCAGTGGAGCGACCGAGATCGATGACGGCGTCGCGGTAGCGCCTCTTGCGGCTGCGATCGGCGAGCATAGTCAGCGCGACGTAGAACGTGGCCTGCTGCCACCCGCGGGTATCGCGCGTGTCGCGCGCGACCTTGCGAATCTGGGACATGTCAGTGAGGTGGGATAACTGCCAGTCAGCTGCGTTCTCGGCCCGGGAAAGGACGACAGCGCGCTGCAAGGCTGGTTGCGCGTGAGAGGAACTCGCGAACATCGCAAGCGCTGCAATCCTACTCAAGAACCGCATACTGGCCCCCCTGCCAACGGGAAACATGCTGCGCAAACTCTAGCACACATGGTGCAACCGCAGCGATTGCTTGTTGCGGTTTCGATCTGCAGCCTTCTCGATCAACCACAAAAAAACGCCGCCCCCTTCCGGGAGCGGCGCTGTTTTTGCACTGACTGGTGCGGACGCTTACTTCGTCGCGCTGGTCAGATAGGCGATCACGTCGGCGCGGTCCTGGCCCTTGGCGAGGCCGGCGAAGGACATCTTGGTGCCGGGGACGACGCGGGCGGGCTTTTCGAGGTACTGGTAGAGCTTTTCAGCCGTCCAGGTGATGCCGCTTTCCTTGTTCGCCGAGGAATAGGAGAAGCCGGCGATCTGGCCGGCCTTGCGGCCGATGATGCCGTGGAGCGAGGGCCCGATGCGGTTCACGCCCGGATCGATCACATGGCAGGTCTTGCACTGGGTGAAGATCTTCTCACCGGCGGCAGCGTCGCCCGTCATGTCGGCGAACTTGGTGCCATCGACAGTGTCGGTCGCATCGGCGGCAACCTTGGTGGTCGCAGCACCGGCAGCGCCGGCGTCAGCAACGGGGGCAGCAGCCGAAGCCGCAGCAGGCGCTTCGGCGGGGGCCGCAGCTTCTTCCTTCTTGCCACCGCACGCCGCCAGGGCGGCGGAAAGGGCGATCAGACCGAGGTATCCTCTCAAATTGCTCATGGCCACTCCTTCACGAATTGGGGCTGTTGCAGACTGCCGAACGATTATGACGAAAATTGGAGACCGGCAACGGGCAATGTCGACGCGGCAGCCTATGATCGTGTTCCTTACACACATTTAATCTTCACGCAGCCGGGCGTGCAGGCAATTGTCCACAAGGGCATGTCGCTATCGGTGCGCCGATCTGCCATCGCGTCGCGGTTTTGCGCGCCATCACGGCGCCCTTTGACAGCAGCGCGGCAGCGCCCGTAAAGGCAGGCGGGATGAGGGTATGGCTGTTCTCGGTATTGGTCGATGATGCGCGTGGAGGGCCCGCGCGCGCGGACCCGCTTGGCGAGCTGACGCTGATCCTACTGCTGAGTGCGCTCGCGGCGCTACCCGCAATCGCCGCGCCGATCCTGCCGCTGATCGACCTTGGCGGCCATATCGCGCGCTACGCGGTGCAGCTCGATGCGGGCCGCTCGCCGGTGCTGGCCAATTGGTACAGCTTCGAATGGGGGCTGCTTCCCAACCTCGGTGTCGATCTGCTGGTTCAGCTGCTCGGGCCGATCATCGGACTGGAGCCGGCGGTCCATCTGATCGTGGGGTCGATCCCGCCGCTCACCGTTTCTGGCATGCTGCTGCTCTCGCGCGCGGCGCACGGGCGCATCGGCGTGAATGCGCTTTATGCGCTGCCTTTGGCGATCTCGTTGCCCTACCTCTACGGCTTTGCCAACTTCGCCCTGTCGATTGCGCTCGCCTTCCACGCCATGGCGCTGTGGATCGCGCTGGAGCGCCGCCCGGTGCTGCGCACCGCGCTGTTCGTGCCGATCGGCTTCCTGCTGTGGCTGTGCCACCTCGTCGGCTGGGCGGTCTTCAGCCTGGTTGCCGGCATGACCGCGCCGGCGGCGGGCTGGCGAAGCGGAAAAGGCCAGGGCGCCAAGGGCGTGGTGCGCATGGTGCTCACCACCGGCCTGATGACCGCGCCGCTGCTGCTGGGCCCGCTGATCGGTGCGCTCCAGCCCAAGGAGGGCGCGGAAGCGGTGGCGCTGCTCGCCAACAACGACGCGCCGCGCAAGATCGTCTGGCTGATCATGGCGATGGCCGACCACTGGCTGGTATGGGACGCGGCGGGCGCGGCGGTCATCGCGTTCGTGGTCTACATCAGCCTGCGCACGCGCGGCTTCGTGGTACAGGCCGGGCTGATGCTAGCCGCGCTCGCGCTGCTCGGGCTCTTCCTCCTCATGCCCGACACGATCATGGGCTCGCGCTTTGCCGATATGCGGCTGGGGCCGGTGATTCTCGCGCTGTTCGTGCTGGCAAGCGCACCGGGCCCGCTGGTCGATCCACGCCTCACGCGCTGGCTGCTGATCGGGGGCCTTGTGTTCGGCGGCGCACGGCTGGCGACCAACACCGCCAGCATGGCGATGGCCGGAAACCAGTATGCCGAAACGCTGACTGCGATCGAGGCAGCGCCGCGCGGGGCCAACCTCGTCTCGCTCTACGTCGACGAATGCAAGGGCTGGAGCACCGACCGGCGCCGCCACATCATGGGCTATGGCCTGGTGCGGCGGCACTTGTTCGACAACGGGCAATGGCAATTGCCGAGCGGCCAGCTGATCGCGATCCACAACCCGCGCCTCGCGCCGTTCGACCGCGACCCTTCGACGATCACATTCCTGGAACCCTGTGGCGAATCGCCCGGACTTGCCGCAACCGTGGCGGCGATCCCGCGCGCGGCGCGCTACCTCTGGGTAATCCGCGTCGATACCCGCACGGCGCTGCCCGGCTGGGAGCCGCTGCGAAAGACGGCCGACAGCGTGCTCTACCGTCGCTTGCCAACTCAACTTGATTGATAGACTATAACCATAAACTTCCAGAGCAGGATGCCCACCATGACCGACCTCAGCAAAGCGAAGCCTGAAACCCTTGCCCTGCACGCCGGCTGGCGCGCCGATGCGACGACCGGTTCGGTCGCAGTGCCGATCCATCAGACGACCTCGTACCAGTTCCATTCGACCGAGCATGCGGCGAACCTCTTCGCGCTCAAGGAACTCGGCAACATCTACACCCGCCTGATGAACCCGACGACCGACGTGCTCGAGCAGCGTATGGCGGCGATCGAGGGCGGCGTTGCGGCGCTGGCGGTATCCTCGGGCCAGTCGGCGACCACGCTCGCCATCCTCAACCTTGCCAAGTCGGGCGACAATATCGTTGCCTCGACGAACCTTTACGGCGGCACCTGGAACCTCTTTGCCAATACGCTGCGCGATCTTGGGATCGAGACGCGCTTTGTCGATCCGGCGGACGTCGAGGGCTTCCGCCGCGCGACCGATGACAAGACGCGCGCCTACTATGCCGAATCGCTGCCGAACCCGAAGCTGGAGGTGTTCCCCATCGCCGAAGTCGCGGCGATCGGGCGCGATTATGGCATCCCGCTGATCATGGACAACACGGCGGCGCCGCTGCTGATCAAGCCGTTCGAGCATGGCGCGGCGGTGGTGGTCTATTCCGCCACCAAGTATATCGGCGGACACGGCACTTCGATCGGCGGGCTGATCATCGATGGCGGCAATTTTGATTGGGAAGCCTTCCCCGAGCGCCAGCCGCACCTCAACACGCCGGATGCGAGCTATCACGGCGCGGTCTGGGCGCGCGATATCAAGCCCTTGGGGCCGATTGCCTATATCATCCGCGCGCGGGTGGTCTTGCTGCGTGATCTGGGCAATGCGCTTTCGCCGATGAGCGCGTTCCAGCTGATCCAGGGGCTGGAGACGATGCCGCTGAGGATGGAACGGCACTGCGCGAACGCCGCGAAGGTGGCCGCTTACCTTGCCACGCATCCCAAGGTCGCGTCCGTGATCCATCCCTCGCTGGCGACGGGGCGCGCGGCAGATCTGGCCGCGAAGTACCTCAACGGCGGCCATGGCGGGCTCGTCGGCTTCGAGCTCAAGGACGGCGGGGAAGCGGGCAAGCGCTTCATCGATGCGCTGCAGCTGTTCTACCATGTGGCGAACATCGGCGACGCGCGCAGCCTTGCGATCCATCCGGCCTCGACCACGCACTCGCAGCTTTCGGTTGACGAGCAGGCGGCGAGCGGGGTGACGCCGGGCTATGTGCGCCTCTCGATCGGGATCGAGCATATCGACGATATCCTCGCCGATCTGGGCGCGGCGCTGGACGCGGCGTAAGTCGGCCCCGACAACGAATACCCCGGTCTCGTCATTGCGAGCGTAGCGAAGCAATCCAGAGCGTCACGCACGACCGCTCTGGATCGCTTCGTCGCTTCGATCCTCGCAATGACGAGGTTTTGGGGTGAGGTTTGGAGGTGGGTTTGGGGGCCGCGCCCCTAGTACCCCACCGCCATGCCATCCTTGCGGTGGTCCGACCCGGCCCGATAGGCGCCGGTTTTCGGGTCTATCATGATGCCCTGATAGCCGCCCATCTCCGAACCATCGGTGCGGATCACCTTGTGGCCGCGCGCGGCAAGGTCTGCGCCGACGAGATCATAGAGCCCGCTTTCGAGGCGCAGCTCGTTGGGCGCCTGCTGATGGTTGAAACGCGCCGCATCGCTGGCGCTCTGCACGTTGCCCCCGAAGGCGAGGAGATTGGCGAGGACCTGCGCCTGGCCCTGTGCCTGCTGTTCGCCCTGCATCACGCCGAACGAGAAGTAGGGCTTGCCGTCCTTCGTCACGAAGCCGGGGATGATGGTGTAGAACGGGCGCTTGCCGGGGGCGAGCGCGTTGGGGCTGGCGGGATCGAGCGAGAAGGCATTGCCGCGATTGCTGAGCACGAAGCCGTAACCCGGCACGGTGACGCGCGAGCCGAAGATGCTGTAGACCGAATAGATCAGCGAGACGACGTTGCCGTCCTTGTCGGCCGTGGTGATATAGGCCGTGCCGCCGAGCGCTGGCGCCGCGGGGCCGGTGGCGGCGGCCTTCTTAATGTCGATCCGGGCACACTGCTGTGCGGCGTAGTCCTTCGAGATCAGCCGCGCGACGGGAACAGCGGAATAGTCTGGATCGCCGTCGAAGCGCTCGAGATCTGCGTAGGCCAGCTTCTTCGCCTCAACCATCAGGTGCCAGTAATCTGCAGAGCGAGGGCCGAGCCTGGCAGGATCGAGGCCGAGCTTCGCGGGGCAGACCTCGAGCATGTTCATCATTTCAAGCACGGCGAGCCCTTGCGTGCTCGGCGGCATGGCGTGGACGGTGTAGCCGCCGAAGCTCGTGCTGATCGGATCGACCCAGCGCGCGTGGATCTTGTCGAAATCGCCCGGTTGGAAGGAACCGCCCAGTGCCTGCGACTTGGCAAGGATCGCCTGTGCGATAGGGCCCTTGTAGAAGGCATCGCGACCATCCTTGGCGATCAGCCGCAGTGCGCCGGCAAGATCGGGATTGCGGAACAGGTCGCCCCAGCCGGGCGTCTTGCCGCCGGGCAGATAGACGCGCGCAGTGTCCGGGTCTTTCGCCAGTGCGGCTGAGGCCGCCTGCCATTCGCCGCCGATGCGTTCGGTGAGCGGGAAGCCTTGTTCGGCGATGCGGATGGCAGGCTGCAGCGCGGAGCCGAGGCCAAGCTTGCCATAGCGCTCCAGCAGCACCGACCAGCCATCGACTGCACCGGGCACGAGCGCGGTATGGATGCCATCACGCGGCATGCGGCTCCCGAACATCTTGCGATAGGCCTCGAGCGTGGCCCCGCCCGGCGCGCGGCCGGCGGCATCGAGCGCGACGAGGCGCTTTTCCTTGGCGACCCAGGCGATGACGAACATGTCGCCGCCGATGCCGGTCGCCTCGGGCTCCACCACGTTGATCGCGGCGGCGGCGGCTATGGCGGCATCGAAAGCATTGCCGCCGGCGTGGAGCACTTCAAGCCCGGCCTCGGCGGCGAGCGGCTGGCTGGTGGCGACCATGCCGTTCATCGCCATGACCTCAGAGCGGCTCTGCGCGGTCCAACCGCCGGCACGGTCGCCACGAACCGCATCGAAGGGGGCAGGATCGGCGCTGAAGGCCGGTACCGCGAGCGCAGCAAGCGCGGCGCCGGCAACAAGGCGAAGGCTGTATCGAAACGGCATCATGGTCTCCGGGAGCAGCTTCAAGAGCAGGTCAGGCCTGCGCCGCCAGCACCAGACACCAGCCGGCCAGCACCAGCATGGTGAGCCAGGTGCCGATGACGCCGAGCGAGCGGGGCAGCGGCGGCTTGGTATCAACGGGGGCATAGAGGCCGACGATATGCGCAGCGCGGGCCGCGAGAAACAGCCCTGCAACGACCTTGAGCCCGAGCGGCGAGGCGTGCGCCATTTCGAGAATGCCGAGCATGAGGATCACGATCGGCGCGTGTTCGGCCAGATTGGCATGCGAGCGGCTGGCGCTGATCAGCTTGGCATCGCCCTTGTCGCCGAACGCGGCACCGAGCCGCATGCGCTGGCGCACGGTATCGAATGCGGTGATCAGCAGCATGATCGCGCAAATGGCAGTGACGAGAGCGGTGACGGGCAGGATGATCATGGGGTGTTCCTTGTGGGTCTGCAGGTCAGGCCTTGGTCCAGCCGTGAGAGAGTAGCTTCACTGTAACCTTGCCGGTGGCGACGACGATGTCATTGGCGTCCAACATGGGGAATTCGGCAAAGTAGGTGGCGCTGCCCTTGCGCTCGAGATCGGCGAGGAGGCCCTCGAGCGCGGTTTTATCGAGGCTGAATTCGGCGAAGACATCGGTTGCGGCCATCTTGTGAAACGAAACCGCGATGTCCTTGATGATCGGATAGTAGCGCGCGGTATCGAGGATCGAGATGCCCGGGATGGCGGCGGTCGCCTCGGCCAGAACGGTGAAGGCGCCCATGTAGAGCACGCCGACGTGGTTCTCGTTACCGGCGAGCGGCATGCGGTAGCGCGCGTGGCCGCGGCCGCTTTCGAGTAGTTCAAGGCCGGTGCGTTCGACGAATTCGACGCGGTAGGTCATGGTGCTGCTCATGCCTTGTAGCGGACTTCGCCGCCGACGAGGGTTTGCTGGATGCGGATGTCCTTGATCTTTTCGGGGTCGATCGCGGCGGGGTCGGCGTCGAGGATGACCATGTCCGCCAGCTTGCCGGGGCTGAGGGTGCCCTTGATGTCTTCCTCGAAGGAAGCGTGGGCGCCGTTGGACGTAAGGACCTTGAGGCCTTCCATCACGGTGATCTTCTGGCTCGGGCCCCAGATCTCCCCGTTCCAGCCCTTGCGCGTGACCATGCCCTGGAGGCCCATCAGTGGGGCGAAGGGCCCAGGCGGGAAATCGGAGCCGGCGCAGACGGAGACGCCTGCGTCGATCAGCATGCGGTATGCCATCATGTGTTCCATCATCTCGGCGCCGTAGAAATGGAACTTGTCGGCGTTGTAGTAGGCGTAGCTGGTGAACAGCGCCGGGACCGCGCCCAAGGCCTTGATCCGCCCGACAAGCTCGGGCGAGACATTGGTGCAATGGGTGATCTTGGGTCGGCGGTCGGCGGGGCCGAGCAGTTTCACGCCGCGTTCGTAAGCCGAGAGCACCATGCCGATAGCGACATCGCCATTGGCGTGGAAATTGGGCTGGATGCCGGCGCGCATCTGCTTTTCGACGAGCGCGTCGAGGCCTTCCTGCGTCTGCGTGAGATTGCCGTAATAGGGCGGCGTACGGCCGGGATAAGGCGTGGCGCGCGACATGGTGCGTTCGGAGAAGGAGCCATCAGAGAACTGCTCCGCCGTGGCACCGAGGCGGATCCATTCATCACCGAAGCCGGTGCGCACGCCGTTGGCGATCATCGCATCTAGCGTGGCGCCCGAGGTTTCATAGGTGACGCGGTGGAGCAGCTTGCCCTCGCGGCGGATCTGCTGGAGCGCGCCGAAATCGTCGGCAGTGGAGGTGCCGGCAGCGACGAGGCCGGGCGCGGTGTGGCAAACGCTGGTGAGACCGTAGCGGACGAATTCGGCACTGATCCTGGTCGCCCCGGCAATGGCGCGCGCATGGAGCTGCGCCGGGGTGAGATCGGGTTCCTTGGTCTTTGCCTTGATCGGCTCGATCGCGAAATCGGTGATACGGCCCGTGAGATTGCCATTGGCGTCGCGATCATAGGTGCCGCCGAAGGGATCGGGCGTATCGCGGGTGATCCCGGCGAGCTTCAGCGCGACGCTGTTTACCACATAGGTATGGCCGCCGCGGTGGGTGATCATGACGGGGTGCGTGGTCGAGACACGGTCAAGATCGGCCATGACGATAGGGCGACCGTCCTTGATCTTGGTATCATCGTAGAAATCACCGCTGACCAGACGGCCAGGCGGAGTCTGCGCCGCACGTTCCTTGAGCAGGCCGACAATCCGGTCGATGGTGAAGAACTCGACCTCGAACGGATTGCCGACGAGGACCGAATTGAGCAGCATTTCGCCGACGGCGTGGCAATGTGCATCGTTGAAGCCGGGGACAATGGTTTGACCGCCAAGATCAACGACCTGCGTGCGGGACGTGGCAAGCGTCCTGAGTTCAGCCCAGGTGCCGACGCCGACGATGCGGCTGCCCGCGATGGCGATCGCATCGGCGGACGGGATCGCCGGATCGAGCGTTTGGATGCGCGCGCCCTTGTAGATCAGGGTGGGTGCGGGATCGAGGATCGCGGCCCACGCGCGGGACGTAAGGCTGGCGAGCGTGAGCGCGCCGCCCGATCCCAGAAGCCCGCGCCGTGTGATTGCCAGCGATGCCATGTCCTGCCCTCCCCTTTGTGCGAAGGGCATGGTGCTGGCCTTAAAGCCGCTTGGCAAGGCCTCTCAAGCCTGATGCTCCAGCGCGCTGCGGGTGGCGCGGGTCCAGGTCTGGCTGCCGGTGAGAAATGCGTACCAGCCGAGCAGCGCGCCAGTGTGGCGCAGCAATTGAAAACTGAACGGTTCGGCCAGCGCGGCGATCAGCGCGGGGCCGAAGCGCAGGCCCTCATGCTGGCCGGTCCAGCGCTTGTAGATGCCGAGCGACCAGAGGTGGAAGGTGAGATCGATTGCGATCTTGGCGATCATCACCAGCAGGATCGGGAAGGCGAGATAGAACCGCCCGGTCGCAACCAGCCAGATGAGGATAGCGAAAGCGGCAAGCCCATAGATCGGCTGGAGCGTATCAAGCGCCTTTACCGGCAGCATGCGCGTGCCGAGGAGGCCGTAACGGGCGTTGCCGACCATGTCGCGGTTCCAGTACTGCGTCTGGAGGAAGCCGCCGAACCAGCGCTGGCGCTGCTTGAGAAAGCCTCGGATCGTGGCGGGGGCATCGGTGCGGGCGAGCGCGCCGCCGACGACGCCGACGTTCCAGCCGAGACCATGATCGTGGCTATGGCGGTAGAGGCGGTGGATGAGCTCGTAATCCTCCACCATGCAATCGGAATCGAACCCGCCGACGGCAATCACCGCCTCGCGCCGAAAGGCGGCGAATGCGCCCGAGATAAGCAGCAGGCCGTTCAATTGCATCCATGCGTGCCGAGAGAGGAAATTGCGCACGTATTCGTAGGACTGGAACCATTCGAACAGGCGGCCCGAAAGCGAGGGGCCGCAGATCGGCTGGAGCACGCCGGTGGCGGCAACCAGCGCCGGATCGCGCACGAAGGCAGCGCGCATCGCGGCGATCGCGCAGGGTTCCAGCAGGGTATCGGCATCGACGGTGAGCACGACATCGGTGCGCGCGTGGACCAGCGCCTGGTTGAGCGCGCGAGCCTTGCCGCCATGGGGCAGGCGCAGCCATTGCAGGCGGGTGGCGCCGATCACGGTTTCGGCCATGCCGCCGACACAAGGGGCGGCAAGGCCATAGGCTTCGAGCATGGCAGCCGGCGTCGCGTCGGTCGAACCATCGTCGGCGATCAGGATCGCCTCGGGCGGCTGGGCCTGCGCGAGGAGGCGATTGATGGTGAGGCGGATGACACCGGCCTCATTGTGCGCGGCGACGATGACGCCCAAGGTGGGCGCATCGGCAGCAGGCGGTGCCGGGCGCGCAGCATCAGCGACCAGCTTGCGGATCTGCCATGCGGTGAACAGGAGCAAGGCGGTATCGTAGAGGATATAGGCAACACCAACGGACCACATGCCAAGGTCCTGGCGCTGGAATGCCTGGAACGTGAGCACCACGAAGAGCAGCGGCGCAGCGAGGCCGATCAGGCGGCTGACGAGCGGCACGGCGCGCGGAGTGAAGCGCGGGGACTCGGCGAGCAGGACGGTGTTGAGCGACGGCATGCCCGGGCCCATAGCCAGCCCAAGCTGAACCGGCTATTGCGTTTGCGGGCAAGCACGTGAACATTCGGCAATGATCCGAACGGAGCACAGAGCATCATGGTCAAGAAATACAGCGGCGTAGCTATTGCCCTTCACTGGATTATCGCGGTGGGCGTTTTCACGAACCTTGTGCTCCCCAATATCTGGGAAGCGATGGGCGACGAGAACGTGCGGCCCCTGATCAACACGCACAAGTCGATCGGGGTGACGGTGCTTGGCCTTGCCGTGATGCGGCTGCTGTGGCGTCTGACGCACACCCCCCCTGCCCTTCCCGCCAGCTACAAGCCGTGGGAAGTGAAAACGAGCCATGCGGCGCACTGGGCGCTTTATGCGTTCATGTTCGCGATGCCGCTGACCGGGTGGATCATGGATTCGGCATGGAAGGACGCCGCAACCCATCCGATGTCGTGGTTCGGCCTGTTTGAATGGCCGCGTATCGGCATGGTGATGACGCTGGATCCGGTAACCAAGGAAGCCTGGCACGGGGCCTTTGGCGCAGCGCACGAGATTCTGGGCTATGCGCTGTGGGCGCTTTGGGCGCTCCATGTCGGCGCGGCGTTCAAGCACCAGTTCATGGATGGTGAAAAAGAGATCCAGCGCATGATGCCGTAAGGCACTAGACGATCGCCGCCGCAGCAGCATCGAAGGCGGCTTCGAGCGCCGGGTTTGCGCCGCGCAGACCGGCAACGACCTTGTCGGCCCAGTGGACATATTCGGCCTTGCGCGCCTGATCCCAATCGGCGGGCGGCGAGGCAGCAATATCGCGCAAGTTGGCGATCTTGTCCGCAAGCTTGACCAGCTTGGCGCCGGTCGACTTGTGCGCGGCGCGGGCAACCTGGAGCTGCTTGCGCTCCGCCTTGGAAAGCGACTTGTCATCAGTCACTTCGGCGACAATGCCGGCGACTTCGGCGCCGAAACGCGCTTCGAGTTCATCGGGCGTGGTTTCGGTATCCTCGACCGTATCGTGGAGCAGCGCGGCGGCGATCACGCGCGCATCGTCAACCCCGCCTTCGCGGGCGAGGATCGTCGCAAGGCTGAGCGGATGGTTGATATAGGGCGTTGCTTCGGCATCCTTGCGGCGCTGGCGGCGATGCTTGTCGGCGGCAAAAGCCGCGGCATCGAGGACGAGAACGAGATCGGAATTCATGGCGGTCTCCTCGGCAGGATTGGTGGGCGCCAGGTCAGCCAATGACAGTTACGACCTGTCGGGACTGCGATCGTGGCTGAGCTTGGCAAGAAGCGGTGCTGATCGGGATCGATGTGCTTCGACTTGACAGCAACAGGCCTGCGCTTACCCCTTGGTCTTACAGGTGGCTCGGGGGCTTTGCTATGCGGAAAATCACGATTTCATGCGCGCTGGCGCTGGTTCTGGCGGCGGGGGCGGCGGGGGCGAAAACCTTGCCCGCCGATACGGTGCTGCATCACGGGACGATCCTGACGGTGGATGCCAAGGACCGCGTGGTTCAGGCCATGGCGATCCGGGGCGGGCGGATTGTCGCGCTGGGCAGCGACGCGGCGATCAAGGCCTTTATCGGCAAGCGCACCAAGGTGATCGATCTCGCCGGACGCACCGCGACGCCGGGAATGATCGATGCTCATGCCCATGCGCTGGAAGGTGGGATCGATGAAGTCGCGAACCTGCAGCTGGGCGAGGCATCGAGCGTCGCCGACTTTCTCGCGCGGGTAAAGGCGCGCGCGGCGGAATTGCCGCCGGGGGCCTGGGTGACGGGATCGGGCTGGAACGAATCGCGCATTGCCGAGCATCGGCCGCCAAGCCTGGCCGAGCTTGATGCCGGATCGGACGGACATCCGGTCGCGCTGGGGAACACGACCGGGCACTACACGCTGGTGAACAGTGCAGTCCTCAAGCTGGCCGGGGTTACCGCGACGACGCCGGATCCGGCGGGCGGGCGCTTTGACAAGGATGCGAGCGGCGCGCTCAACGGCGTGATCTATGACAGCGCGCAGGACGTGCTCGACAAGCTGGTGCCGCCGGTGGATGCGGCGACCCGGGCCAAGGGGCTGACACATGTGATCGAGGGTGCGCTTTCGGAGGGGCTGACGGGCTTCAAGGACCCGCGCACCGGGCGCTTGCAGTGGGACGTCTATGCCGCGGCGGCGAAGAAGGCGCCGCTCACGATGCATGTCTGCACGCTGACGTTTGCCCAGACCGACATGACGGCGGCGCGTGCGGCGGTGGACGACTATCGCCAGCGCAAGCGGGAACTGGCCGCGATGAAGGATCGGAATCTCGATGTGTGCGGGGTGAAGATCTTCCTCGACGGATCGGGCGCGGGGCGCACGGCGTGGGTCTACAAGCCGTTCGAAACGGACGCATCGCATGCCAATCCGGGCACGGGCTTTCCAATGATGGGGGCAGATGTCTACCGCCAGATGGTGGACCTCTTCACCAAGGAAGGCATGCCGATCGGCACCCACGCCATCGGGGACCGCGCGATCGATACGGTGGTCGATGCCTATGCCGACGCGCTGAAGAAGTGGCCGAAGCAGGGTCTGCGCCACAGCCTGATCCACGCCAACTTGCCGACGGAACATGCCATCGATGTGATGGCGGACCTGCAGAGGAAGTACGATTCCGGCTATCCCGAGGCACAGGCGGAGTTCCTCTGGTTCCTCGGTGATGCGCTCGCGGCGGGATGGGGGCCTGAGCGCAGCGTACGCATGATGCCTTATGCGACCTATGTGAAGCGCGGCATCATCTACAGTGACGGATCGGACTATCCGGTCACGCCCTATGCGCCGCGCTATGGCCTGTGGTCCTCGGTGGCGCGCGAACCCGATGGCGACCGCTTCGGCAAGGCGCCGTTCGGGACGGTAGAGGCAGTGGACATTCACACCGCGATGAAGAGCCACACGATCTGGGCGGCGCGGCAGCTGTTTCTCGAGAAGCAGACCGGCTCGCTGGAAGTGGGCAAGCTGGCCGACGTCGCGGTATGGGACCGCAACCCTTATGCAGTGGAAACGGCGGCGCTGAAGAACATGCGCTGCATGATGACGCTTTTTGGCGGCAAGGTCGTCTTCGAACGCAAGTGAGGCTTGCCTTGAAGGAGCGCTCGCTGATCCTGCCGCTCCTGCTGGCGGCGCTGATGCCGGGGGCGGCGCAGGCAGGGGAGGCAGCGCCCTCCCCGGCCCTTTCCGTACGGATCGACCGGGATGGCTTCGGCGTGCCGCATGTGTTTGGCGAGACGGCAGAGGCGGTGCTCTTTGGCGCGGGCTATGCCGAGGCGCGGGACCGGCTGGCGGATATGGAGCTCGGCCGGCGGCGGGCGCTGGGGCGGCTGGCCGAAGTGCTGGGTCAAACAGCCGTTCCGTCCGACATCGTCTCGCGCCAGCGGCTGCCGGACAAGGCCGAGCTGATGCGGATGTATGGCACGCTGGGTGGCGAGTATCAGCGGATGATCGCGGCCTATGTCGCGGGGGTGAACCGCGCGATTGCGGAGATCGAGGCCGACCCGGGGCACAAGACGCCCTATGAGTTCACCAAGTGGGGCGTGAAACCCGAACGCTGGGTGCTGACCGATTTCCTCGCGATGATCGCCAGTTTCCCGCGCGGTCGCGGCGGATCGGAAGTGACCAACCTGGCTTTCCTGCAAGCGATGATCGCACGACATGGCGAGGGCAAGGGGCGGCAACTGTTCAATGATCTGGTGCCGGTCAGCGATCCCGATACGCCCACGGTTATTCCGGCGGGCGAGGATCTTGCACCGGTCCAGCCCATGCCGCAGGCGACTTTCCTGACCTTGGCGCCGCTGGGCAAACCCGCCGAGCCGATCCCGGCGCCCGGCAAGGATCACAGCCGCTGCCTCGTGCTGGGGCCGCAGCGCACCGCGAGCGGCAAGGTGATCATGATGGAGGCGACGGCGGACGGGCCGGAAATCCATCTGCACGGCGGCGGTTTTGACAGCGCCGGCTTCACCACTCCGGCGTGGGGCGTGCCGATCATGGGGCGCGGGGCCCATCATGGCTGGCTGGTGACGTCCGGCCATGGCGATACGACCGACACCTTTGCCGAGAAGCTCGATCCCAAGGCCCCCAATCGCTACTGGTTTCAGGGCCGGTGGCGGGAAATGGAACGCCAGACGCAGACAATCCTCGTGAAGGGCGCGGCGCCGGTGCTGCGAGAGTTCCGCTGGACGGTGCATGGCCCGGTGGTGAGCGAGGACCGGCCGGGCGCGATTGCCTATAGCCAGCGCTTCGCCATTCGGGGGCATGAGCTGGAGAACTGGGCCGCATTTGTCGACATGCAGCGGGCACGGTCGATGGCCGAGTTCGATGCGGCCATGGCCAAGGTCGCGATCAATTTCGGCATTTGCTACGGCGACGAGAGCGGGCAGATCGGCTTCTGGGAAACGGGGATGATGCCGCGCCGCGCGCCCGGCACCGACCCGCGCCTCCCCACCCCCGGTACCGGCGAATACGAATGGCAGGGCTTCCTCTCGCCCGCCGAGCGGCCGCATATGGTGAACCCGAAGCAGGGCTGGATCCATGCGTGGAACAGCAAGGCGACTTCATGGAGCCGCGAGGGCGATGACGCGCGCATGGGGGCGACGTTCCGCACCTGGCTGGGCAGCCAGCTGGCGGCAGGATCGAAGGGCGCAACACTGCTCGACATGGCGGGCTACAACCGGCAGATCTGGAACGGCTTTGGTGCGCGCGACCGGGCCAATGCGCCGCCCTTCATGTTCGCCCCTTACTTGCGTGCAGCAGCGGCAAGCGCGAACGACCCTGAAGTGGCGCAGGCGGTCGAACTCATTATCGCGTGGAACGGGCGCCATGAGGACCGCGATGGCGACGAGCGCTATGACAAGGCCGGGCTGACCCTGTTTCGCGCGTGGCTGGAGACGGCGCCCATGGTGCTGTTCGGCCCGGTGATGGGGACGTGGTGGAAGGACATCGACGCGAAGCGCTATCAGAAGTACCGCACCGCACTGCTCTACCGCGCGCTGCAGGGGCGGGCGGCGGGGCTGCCGGTGGAGTTTGATTACTTTGCGGGGCACAGCCGCGAGGCAGTGGTGGCCGAGACGATCCGGCAGACGATTGCGGCGGTGCGGCCGCAGTTCGGCGCGGCGCCCATGGCAGAGTGGAAGCGGCCGATCTTCTGGAAATACTTCACCGATGAAGCCGAGGACCCGGCGCGGCCGCCGCTTCCCGATGATGACGAGCGCGGCAAGGCGCTGTGGGGCGAACTGGGGCTTGGGCCCAAGATGATCCCGCTGAACGGCGGCGAAGGCTGGGTGGGGATGATGGAGCTGACCCCCGGCGCACCGGCGATCTACACGATCACCGAGGTGGGCGGGCAGAACCAGTTCATCGATCCGGCAGGGCGCGGGACGGTCCATCTGACCGACCAGGTGCAGATGCACGCGCAGAACCGCTTCAAGCGGATCGACCTTGCCCCCGAGGCCATCGCGGCAGGGCGGGAATCGACCGTGACTCTGACGTACACGCCCTAGAAAATCACGCGCTCCTCGCCGAGCCAGAGCGGAGAGCGGGCAAGATCGATGAACTTGCGCTCGTCTTCCAGCAGAAGCGCACCGGCGGCGCGGGCTTCGGGCGTGTCGGTGGCGAGGTCTTCAAGGCTGTCCCACCACAGCTGCGCCACGCCGTCGTAGGGCCCGGGCGCGCCGCGCACGCGGGCGAAGGGGGCATCTTCAGCATCCGGCAGCGAGTGAAGCTGGACATAGCGCCGGATCTTCAGCGCCTCGCGCACGCTGGCGACGAGCGGCGCGTGATTGTTGAACCAGTAGTCCTGAAACTGGGCGCGGCTGAGATGCGGCAGGCGGTGAAGGCAGAAGGTGAGCTTGATCATGATCGTGTTCTCCCGCCGCGATTGCACGCCCAATCATCCCAAAAGGCAAGGACTTCAGCCAATCTGGCCGACCGTCTCCTCCGGCAAATCAATCCAGCTGAGCCGCCCGCCCGCGCCGGCACCGGTATCGAGGAAAATGGCCCGTCCGCCGGCGCGATTGGTCATGACCAGCGGCGTCTCGCGCGAGCGCACATCGTGGCCCGCGATGACTGTCCAGGCAGCAGGAATTGTCTCCACCCACTGGTAGGTGCGGATGGGTAGCGCCTCGCCGGCCACCATTCGCCCCTCGGCATAGAGGGCAAGGTAGCTCAGCTTGCTGCGCAGGGGCTTCGAGGCGGCTTCTGCGGGCTCGGCAAGCTCCAGCATTTCCGGCGCAAAGGCGCCGTGGAGCAGGATGTGGCGCCCATGGACGAGCCAATAGGGCGCAGCGGCATAGGCGCGTACGAACCGCGTCTTGATATCGGCACCATCGGGCGCTGCGGAGAGCGCCTCGAGCGTGGCTGCAAGATCAGGCCCGATCTGCGGCTGGCGCCCGCACAGCAGGCGGTAAAGCTTGTCGTCGTGATTGGACCGCAGAAGCGTGGCCCGCCCGGCCTCGATCGCCGCTAAAGCCACGCGCAGCGCCCCGGGACTATCCGGCCCGCGATCGATGAGATCGCCAAGCAGGACGACCGGCAGCGCTGTCGAATCGAGCGCGTGGGCGAGCCAATCGGCCTGGCCGTGAACATCGGCAATCACGCGGCAGGCTGGCGTCACCCCGTGCGCGCCTTGAGCCAGGCCTTGCCGGCCTTCTGGATGGCGAGCAGCGCCGAGAAGGGGGAGATGCCGATATTGGCCCTGCCGGTGCGGGCGAGCGCGTCGATCTGGGCATAGTACCAGTAGGTGACGGCAAAGCCCTCGACCGCGCGCAGCATCTTGAGGCCGCCGAGGAAGGAGAGCCAGGGGGGCAGGAGCTTCAGCTTGGTTTCCCAGCGGTCGAGTTCTTCGGCTCCGGCGAGCAGCTTGGCCGGGCCTGCGGTATCGACGCAGAGCGGGCGGCCGAGGCCGATCACGTCCGCCCCGGCGGTTTCCAGCGCAGTGTTCATCGCACGGCGGGTGCGAAAGCCCCCGGTGACCATGAGCGGCATGGTGAGCGCAGCGCGCATGGTCTTGGCGAAATCGACGAAATAGGCCTCGCGAGCGGCGGTCGACGCCTTTTGCGGCGGCGCGTCGGGGGCTTCCATGCCGGGGATGTCCATCATCGCGGGCTGCTCGTAGGAGCCGCCCGAGATTTCGAGCAGGTCGACGCCCGCATCCTGCAGCCAGCGCGCGACGATCATGCTGTCTTCGAAAGCAAATCCGCCCTTCTGGAAATCGGCGGAATTGAGCTTCACGCCGATGGGGAACGCGGGGCCGACCCCTGCCCGCACCCGCGCGACCACGGCCATGAGCATGCGCGCCCGGTTTTCGAGGCTGCCGCCCCACTGATCGGTGCGCAAGTTGGCGCGTGGGCTGAGGAACTGGGAGAGGAGGTAGCCGTGCGCTGCATGGATCTGCACGCCGGTGTAGCCAGTCTGCTGCGCGACTTCGGCGGCATGGCCGAAACGCTCGATGAGGTCGAGGATCTCCGGCTCGGTCAGCGCTTCGGGCAAGCCGAACTGCTTGCCGGGCAGGCCGACTGCTACGGCAGAGGGCGCCTTGGGGTGCGGGTTGACGGTGACCTGCGTCTGGCGGCCGGCGTGGCTGATCTGCATCCAGACATGCGCGCCGCCGCTCCTGCTGGCGCTGGCCATGGCGCGAAGGCCCGCGAGCGCGGCTTCATCCTGAGGTCCCTGAATGATGACATTGCCCGGGCGTTCGAGATGGTCGCGGTCGATCTGGACATTGCCGGTAATGAGCAGACCCGAGCCGCCTTCGCCCCAGAGGCCGTATAGCCGCGCGAGTTCAGGCGTGGCGCGGCCTTGCGGATCGGCAAGGCCCTCGGTCATCGCCGCCTTGGCGAGGCGATTGGGCAGGACGGCGCCGCAAGGCAGGACGAGGGTATCGGCAATTGTCGGCATGCGGCGATGTCTCCCGGATATGTTCTTGAGGCCGGCTTATTGCCCGCCTTTGCCGGGCGGACAAGCGCTTCACCCTTCAGGCGGCGGGAGCGGCAGGCTGGTGGTGCGCTTGATCCGGTCGAGCACCACGCTGGAACGGACGCTGGCGACATCGCCGTGGCCGAGAAGCTGTTCGTTCATCAGGCGTGAATAGGCCGAGAGGTCGCGGGCGACGATGCGCAGGAGATAGTCGGAATCGCCCGTGGTGGCGCGGCAATCGAGCACTTCGTCCAAGGCCGAGATGCGCTCGTGAAAGCTGCGCACCACTTCGGGGGCATAGCTCGCCATGGCAACGGCGACGAAGGCTTCGACCTGCAGGCCGAGCGCGGCTTCATCGAGCAGGGCGACGGTGCCGCGGATGTAGCCCTCGGCCTCGAGCCGGGCCACGCGGCGCGAGACCTGGCTGGGGGAGAGGTTGACGAGCTTGGCAAGGTCCGCATGGCTGCGCGCGGCATCGGACTGGAGCTGCGCGAGAAGCTGGCGATCAAGCTTGTCCATGCGTTGAATTGGCCTTTATCTCACTTCTGGCGCGCGATTGACGCACTTAGTGGCATTTTTCCTGCGCACTTTGCGCGGACAGTGCAAGGCTTATCGGCTATCATGCAGCGGACAACCGGAATTGCGGGAGAAATGCGGTGAACGCCGAGACCAAGACGACCGATCTGTTCGAAAACCCACTGGGGCTCGACGGGTTCGAATTCATCGAGTTCTCCGCAGGCGAACCGGGCCTGCTGGAGCCGGTGTTCGCGGCAATGGGCTTTGCGCATATCGCCAACCACCGCTCGAAAGCAGTGCAGCTGTGGCGGCAGGGAGGCATCAACCTCATCGCCAATTATGAGCCGAAGAGCCCGGCAGCATGGTTTGCCGCCGAGCATGGCCCTTCGGCCTGCGGCATGGGCTGGCGCGTGCGCAATGCGGCCGAAGCCTACCGCGTGGCGCTTGAACGCGGGGCCGAGCCGGTCGAGGTGCGCACCGGGCCGATGGAGCTGCGCCTGCCCGCGATCCGGGGGATCGGCGGGGCGATCATCTACCTGATCGACCGCTATGAAGGATCGCCCATGGGCGACCTTTCGATCTACGACATCGACTTCGTCTATTTGCCGGGAGTGGACCAACAGCCCAAGGGCGCGGGGTTCCACACGATCGATCACCTGACACACAACGTCTATGGCGGGCGCATGGCGCACTGGGCGGCGTTCTATGAGCGTATCTTCAACTTCCGCGAGATCCGCTACTTCGACATCAAGGGCGAATATACCGGCCTCACCAGCCGGGCGATGACCGCGCCCGACGGCAAGATCCGCATTCCGCTGAACGAGGAGGCAAAAGCCGGTGGCGGGCAGATCGAGGAGTTCCTGCGCGCCTACAATGGCGAGGGCATCCAGCATATCGCGTTTGCCTGCGATGACCTGCTGGGCGCGTGGGACCGCCTGAAGTCACTCGGTACGCCGTTCATGACCGCGCCGCCGGCGACATACTACGAGATGCTGGACGAACGGCTGCCGGGGCATGGCGAGCCGGTGGCGGAGCTGATGCAGCGCGGCATCCTGCTCGACGGCTCGACCGAAGCGGGTGATCCGCGGCTCCTCCTGCAGATCTTTTCGGAGACACAGATCGGGCCGGTGTTCTTCGAATTTATCCAGCGCAAGAAAGACGAGGGTTTCGGCGAGGGCAATTTCACCGCGCTGTTCCAGTCGATGGAGCGCGACCAGATGCGGCGCGGGGTTCTGAACGTGGAAGGAGCGGCGGCATGATCCCCGCCCTGCAGCGCATCCACCATGTCGCCTACCGCTGCCGCGACGCCAAGGAGACCGTGGCATGGTATGAGCGCGTGATGGGCATGCGCTATACCACCGCCTTTGCCGAGGACACGGTGCCTTCGACGGGCGAGCATGATCCCTACATGCACGTGTTCCTCGATTGCGGCGGGGGCAATGTGCTGGCGTTCTTCGAACTGCCTAACCAGCCGGAGATGGGCCGCGACCTGAACACGCCGGCCTGGGTGCAGCATCTGGCGTTCGAAGTGGCGGACGAGGCGGCGCTTCATGCGGCCAAGGCGCATCTCGAGGCCGAGGGCGTTGATGTGCTGGGGCCGACCTATCACGGCATCTTCCGCTCGATCTATTTCTTCGATCCCAACGGCCACCGCCTGGAGCTGGCCTGCAATATCGGCACGGCAGCGCAGCGCGAGGAGCTTCTGGCGCTGGCCCCGGTCATGCTGGAAGAATGGAGCCGCACCAAGCGTGCGCCCCGCCATGCCGAGTGGCTGCACAAGGACCCCAACGCCTAACGCGGCAGGAACCCCCGCGCGAGCACATCGACCATCTGGCGGGCAATGGCTTCGGGCGCGAGCGCGCCGCCGGGTTCGTGCCAGCGCGCGGGCCAGTTGAGCGCCCCGGCGAGCGTAAAGGCGGTGAGCTTCACATCGCAAGGGGCGATCGAGCCATCGGCCACTGCCGCTTCTATCAGGCCGCGCAGATCCGTATCGATCTGACGCTTGAGCGCGCGGAAGCGCTTGCGGCTTTCAGGGACCAGCGCCTCATCACCGGTGCGGATCACACAGCGGCCGAAATCGTCCATGTTGACCTCGGCGAGGCGCACCAGGAAAGCGACCAGCCGGTCCATCCCCGTGCCTTCGCGCGCACGTGATTGCTCTGCCGCCTCGATCAGCTGGCCAAGGCCGATCGAGACGCATTCGAGCAGGACCTGATCCTTGTTGCCGAGGTAGTGGTAGATCGTGGGCTTGGAGATGCCCAGCCGCGCGGCGACGTCGTCGAGCGAGGTCTGGTGGAAGCCGCGTTCGTTGAACATCTGAACTGCCGCGCGCAGCACCGCAGCGCGCTTTGCCTCGCGTTGGGAGCGCTTTTCCTCTGCCGAGGGAAAGGGGGATTGGGCAGCGTCCATGGCGCCGGCGAGGTTGACGGAAAACTCGGCCGCAGGCAATCTACTCATGCGTAAAATTTTTGCGGGAAGCGGTGCGCGAGTCGCGCGCACCCCGACGCGCGCCAGTCCAGAAGAAGGTTGTTCCGCACATGACGATCAGCAGCGAAGCGCTCGAGATGGCGGCGAAGGTAGAGGCTTTCGTGCGGGAGAAGATCTTCCCCTACGAGCAAGACCCACGCCGCGACCACCACGGCGCGCCGACCGACGAACTCGTCATGGAAATGCGCGAACTGGCGCGCGAAGCCGGCGTGCTCACCCCGCATATCCGGCCCGATGGCAGCCATTACAACCAGCGCGAGACGGCGGTGATCCTGATCAAGTCGGGCCTCACGCCGCTCGGCATGCTGGCCTGCAACACGCAGGCGCCGGACGAGGGCAACATGTACCTCATCGGCCATGTCGGGAGCCCGGAACTCAAGGAGCGGTTCCTCAAGCAGCTGGTGGAAGGCCGCTCGCGTTCCGCCTTTCTGATGACCGAGCCTGCTGAACTGAACGGGGCGGGCGCTGACCCCTCGATGATGCTGACGACTTGCCGCAAGGACGGCAACCACTGGGTGGTGAACGGCAAGAAGTGCTTCATCACCGGGGCCGAGGGGGCCAAGGTCGGCATCGTGATGGCCAAGTCCGAAGACCCGGATAGCAAGGGCGGCGCCTGCATGTTCCTGGTCGATCTGCCCGACCCGGCGATCCAGATCACCGGCGTGCCCAACACGATCGACAGCTCGATGCCTGGCAGCCACGCCGAAATCACCATCGACAACCTGCGCGTGCCCGCAGACCAGATGCTGGGCGATGCTGGCGAAGGCTTCAAGTATGCGCAGATCCGCCTCTCCCCTGCGCGGCTCTCGCACTGCATGCGCTGGCTCGGCGGGTGCATGCGGGCGCAGGAAATCGCGACCGACTATGCCAACCGGCGCATGGCCTTCGGCAAGACGCTGATCGACCATGAAGGCGTGGGCTTCATGCTCGCGGAGAACATGATCGACATCAAGCAGTGTGAACTGATGATCGACTGGTGCGCCTCGGTGCTCGATACCGGATCGCTCGGCACGGTCGAAAGCTCGATGACCAAGGTCGCGGTTTCGGAAGCGCTGATGCGCATTGCCGACAAGTGCGTGCAGGTGATGGGCGGGCTGGGCGTGACCGACAAGACGATTGTCGAGACCATGTTCCGCGAAGTGCGCGCGTTCCGGATTTATGATGGCCCGACCGAGGTGCACAAGTGGAGCCTCGCCAAGAAGCTGCGCCGTGACTGGAAGGCCGCGCAATGAGCGGTTCGGCTACGGATCTGGCGGCTGCGAACAGCGGCGCGGGCGAGGTCCGTGTCGCGTTTGATCAAGCGGCGCTTGCCGGCTGGATGGCGGCTAATGTCGAGGGCTTTGCCGGGCCGCTGACTGCCCACCAGTTCAATGGCGGGCAGTCCAACCCGACCTATCGGCTGACAACTCCAGGGCAGCGTTATGTGCTGCGCCGCAAGCCACCGGGGCCGCTGCTGAAAGGCGCCCATGACGTGCTGCGCGAGGCGCGGGTGCAGCAGGCTCTGGCCGGGACCGACGTGCCCGCGGCGCGCATCTTTGCGGTCTGCGCGGACGAGAGCGTGATCGGCAGTCCGTTCTACGTGATGGACATGGTCGAGGGCCGGATCTTCTGGGACGCCTCGTTCGGTGATGTGCCCTTGGGCGAGCGCGCGGCCTACTTCGGCGAGATGAACCGCGTGATCGCAGCGCTCCATGCGGTGGATATCGAGGCGGTTGGGCTGGGCGATTATGGCCGGCCGGGCAACTACTTCGCGCGGCAGATCGGGCGCTGGAGCAAGCAGTACCTCGAGGACGAACTTGCCGGCCGTCTGCCTGACATGGACGCGCTGGTCGAATGGCTGCCGACCGCAATCCCCGAAGGCGACGAGACAACCATCGTCCACGGCGATTTCCGCTGCGACAACATGATCTTCCATCCTACCGAGCCGCGCGTGCTCGCGGTGCTCGATTGGGAGCTTTCGACGCTGGGCCATCCGCTGGCGGATTTTTCCTACCACGCGATGATGTACCGCATGCCAGGCGATATCGTGGCAGGGCTTGGCGGCGCGGACCCGGTGCCGCTGGGTCTGCCCACCGAGGCCGAATACATCGCCGCCTACTGCGCGCGTACGGGCCGCAGCGGCATCCCGGGCTGGGACTACTACCTCGCATTCAACTTCTTCCGGCTGGCGGCGATCATGCACGGGATCAAGGGCCGCGTGCTGCGCGGCACCGCATCCAACGCGCAGGCGCGCGAGCGGGCTGAGTCCCTGCCCCGGCTGGCCGCGCTGGCGCGGGCTGCGATGGAGAATGTTCGCTAGGCGGCCGATGTTCAGGCACCGGTTATCCCCGCCAATTGGGCGCCCATGCTCATTTGGCAATTCAAATCGGCGGCGACGCGGCTAAAGCTCGGGCGCAAGGCCGGGAGAGAATGCCATGAATTTCGAGACCTTCATCACTTGCGCGGTCACCGGATCGGGCAGCACCCAGGACAAGCATCCCGCGCTGCCGATCACGCCCGCGCAGATCGCCGATGCCGCGATCGAGGCTGCACGCGCTGGGGCGGCGATTGCGCATATCCATGTGCGTGACCCGGAAACCGGCAAAGGCAGCCGCGATGTCGCGCTCTACCGCGAAGTGGTCGAGCGGGTGCGTGCAAGCGACACCGATGTGGTGATCAACCTCACCGCCGGGATGGGCGGCGATATCGTGTTCGGCCCCGGCGAGAACCCCTTCCCGCTTGATCCTGCCGGCACCGACATGGTCGGCCCGATGGAGCGGCTGTTGCATGTGCAGGAACTGCTGCCGGAAATCTGCACGCTCGACTGCGGCACGATGAACTTCGCCGAAGCCGATTACGTGATGACCAATACGCCCGGCATGCTGCGCACCATGGCAGCGGAAGTGCAGCGCCTCGGCGTGCGGCCCGAGCTGGAAGTGTTCGATACCGGGCACCTCGTGTTCGTGAAGGAAATGATCCGCGACGGGCTGCTTGATGATCCTGTGATGATCCAGCTGTGCATGGGAATCCCATATGGCGCGCCGGACGATCCGCTGACCACGATGGCGATGGTCCACCAGCTACCGCCGGGCGCGGTGTTCAGCGGCTTTTCGATCGGGCGCAACCAGCTGCCGTTCGTCGCCATGGCGGCGCTTGCCGGCGGGAATGTGCGCGTGGGACTGGAGGACAACCTCTATCTCGGACGCGGAGAGTTTGCGAGCAACGGCCAGCTGGTCGAGCGCGCGGTGCAGATCCTTACCGGCATGGGCGCACGCATTCTGAGCCCCGCCGAAGTGCGCGCCAAGCTCAAGCTGATCAAGCGCTGAGGACCCCGACCAGATGACCCATGATATCAGCAAGGTCGGCATTGTCGGCGGCGGCGTGATTGGCGCAGGCTGGGCGGCGCGTTTTGTGCTCAACGGCATCGACGTTTCGATCTACGACCCCGACCCCGAAATCGAGCGCAAGACGGCGGCGGTGATCGCCAATGCCCGGCGCGCGCTGACCCGCCTGTTCGGCAATGCCCTGCCCGCCGAAGGGACCGTGTCCTTCGCCGCCAGCCTGGCGGATGCGGTACGCGAGGCTGATTTCATTCAGGAAAGCCTGCCCGAACGCGAGGATCTCAAGATCCGCTTGCTCGCGGAAATGGACGCGGCAATGCCTGCCCATGCCGTGATCGGCTCGTCCACTTCAGGCCTGCTGCCGACCAAGCTCCAGTCCGGCATGGCGCGGCCCGACCGGCTGGTGGTCGGCCACCCCTTCAACCCGGTGTACCTGCTGCCGCTCGTCGAGATCTGCGGCGGCGACCAGACCAGCCAGCTGACCAAGGACATCGCCGCTGCCGTTTACGAGCGGATCGGCATGAAGGTTCTGCATGTCCGCAAGGAGATCGACGGGTTCATCGCCGACCGTCTGCTCGAAGCAGTGTGGCGCGAGGCGCTCTGGCTGATCAATGACGGCGTGGCCACGGCTTCCGAAATCGACGATGCAGTGCGGTTCGGTGCCGGCATGCGCTGGTCTTTCATGGGCACGTTCCTGGTCTACCGGCTTGCCGGCGGCGAGGAGGGCATGCGCCATTTCCTCCACCAGTTCGGCCCCTCGATGGAATGGCCCTGGACCAAGCTGATCGGCCCAAAGCTGACCGACGAGCTGATCGAGACGATCGCCCGCCAGAGCGACGAGCAGGCGGGCGGCATCGACCTGCGCACTTACGAAAAGCTGCGTGACGATTGCCTAGTAGACCTGACGCACGCGCTGGAACGCAACGACTTTGCCTCGGGCCAGGTCGCCCGGGCGCACCGGGCGCGGCTGGTGGCGGCGGGCACGGGCGATGCCCCTGCGATCGGTTCGATCCTCGCCGACGGGCGGATGCTGACGATCTCGACCCCGGTCCAGCCCGAGTGGATCGACTATAACGAACACATGACCGAATACTGCTATCTCAAGCTGTTCGGCGATGCGACCGATGTGGTGCTGGGCGCGATCGGCGCGGGTGCGGACTACGTGGCGGCGGGCCATTCCTGGTACACGGTCGAGACGCATATCCGCCATCTCGGCCAGTCGCGGCTGGGCGAGCCCATCGAGGTGCGCACGCGCGTGCTGGCGGCCGATGCCAAGCGGCTGCACTTGTTCCACGAAATGGTGAGCAACGAGCAGGACGCCGCGATCGCGACGGCAGAGCACATGCTGGTCCATGTCGATGCCGCGGCGGAGAAATCGGTACCGGCGCCGCAGGTTATGCAGGACGCGGCGCAGGCGCTGGCCAAAGGCCAGGCACATTTGCCCGCGCCCGAGGGCATGGGCCGCCAGATCCGGATGCCGGGGTGAACCACCAAGGGAGAGTGACGCCGCATGGCCTTGGTTGAAACGCGCTCGATCGACTACATCCCGCTGGCCGAGCGCAAGGGCAAGGTGCGCGACCTCTGGCCGGTGTGGTTCATGGGCGACGCGCATCTGGCGACGCTCGCAACCGGCGCGATCAGCGTGGCGGGCGGGCTGGATCTCTTCTGGTCGAGCCTGGCAGTGATCGGCGGCTGTGTGCTCGGCACGGTGCTGATGGCGCTGCACTGCACGCAAGGGCCGCATCTGGGCCTGCCGCAGATGATCCAGTCCCGGCCCCAGTTCGGTTACATCGGCGCGCTGCTCGTGTGGATCGTGGCGCTCTTTACCTACATCGGTTTCAACGCGCTCAACCAGTCGCTCGCGGCGAGCACATTGAAGGAGCTTGTCGGGCTGCCGGAAGTGCCTGCCATTGTGGGCTTTGCTGTGCTGGCGGCCTTTGTCGCAGGGGTGGGCTATGACCTGATCCACAAGGCGCAGCGGGTGCTCGCCTATGTGATGATAGCGGCGCTGGCGGTCTATACGCTGGGCTTTTTCCTGACGGTCGATCTGGGCGCGATGCTCCGGCCCGGGGAATTCAAGCCGACCCTGTTCCTCGTCCAGTTCTTCGCGGCCGCAGGCTATCAGCTCAGCTGGTCGATCTACGTCTCCGATTACTCGCGCTATCTGCCGCGCGAAGTGGGGATCCGCGCCTCGTTCCTCTGGACGTTCTGCGGAGCGTTCATCGGCGGGGCATGGATGATGCTGGTGGGGGCCTTTGCGGGCGCGGCCTTTGCCGATCCCGATATCGTGGTGGCGCTGCGGCGCAGTGCGGATGCCATGTTTGGCGGTTTTGGCTGGCTCATGCTGGTGAGCAGCTTTGGCGGGCTGATCACGATCACTTCGCTCAATCTCTACGGCTCCTCGCTCACGCTGCTGAGCGTGATCGACAGCCTGCGGCCGATCCGGCTGGGCGTGGCCCCGCGCATGGCGGCGCTGGCGGTGGTATTTGCCGCCTCGCTGTCGCTCTCGCTGGCGATGAGCGGAAACGTGCTCCACAGCTTCGAGGCTTTCCTCGGCGTGCTGGTCTACCTCTTTACACCGTGGACCGCGATCAACCTTGCCGACTTCTTCTTCGTGCGGAAGGGGCGCTATTCGATCCGTGCAATGTTCATGGCGGACGGCATCTATGGCCGGTGGAACGGGCGCGGACTGACCGCCTATGTGGTGGGTTTTGCCGCGATGATCCCCTTCTTCAAGACCGAGCTTTATGTGGGGCCAGTGGCGCAGGCGCTCGGCGGAGCGGACATCTCGATGCTGGTGGGGCTGCCGGTTTCGGCGCTGACTTACCTTGCGCTGTGCCGCAATCTTGATCTTGCGGCGGAGTTTGCAAGGATTCCTGAACTCGACCGCGATCTTGAAACGGAGCCGGTGCGATGATGCGGCGCGGGCTCGCGGCGGCCTTGCTGACAATTGCGGCGCCGACCGGCGCCGAACCCATCGCCTTTCCGGACCATTTCGATTCCATCGGCACGCCGCTGCAGAGCCTCAAGACCCGCGAGGGCCGCACGGTGCATTTCACCGATACCGGCGAGGCGGGCTGGACTCCGATGCTGTTCATCGGCGGGGTCGGCACAAGCGCGCGGGCGCCGGAGCTTGTGGCATTCCTCGATACCTTGCGCCGGCGGCTCAAGGTGCGGATCGTGGCGGTGGAGCGCAACGGTCTGGGCGATACGGCTTACGATCCGGCGTGGACCTTTGCCGACTACACCAGCGAAGTGCGGCAAGTGCTGGAGCACCTTGGCATCGGGCGCTTTGCGCTGGTCGCGATTTCCGGCGGCGGGGCCTATGCCGGTCATGTCGCGGCGGCCATGCCGGAGCGGGTGACCTCGTGGCACATGCTGGCGGCGATTGCCTCGGCCCCAGCGGGCAATCCCGTCTGCACCGCCGATCCGGCCGCGCTGGAGGCGGGGCTGGCGAAGCAGGTCGGCACGCCGCGCGTGTTCTGGGACATGCCGGCGGACGGCGTATCGGCCAGGGTGCCAGGCTTTACCGACCGGACCGCGGACGAAGGCGCGCACGCGTTCTTTATCGCTGGACAACACGGGGATGCGCGGGGCGTGGCGCGCGAATACCGGCGGTTCTGCGATGCGCCGGCGGCGGTCTCGGCCTTTCCCGCGCCGGCGTTCTTCTATTACGGCGAGGCAGATCCGCTCGTGCCGCCCGCGCAAGGCGAGTTCTGGGCCGGAAAGGTGGCGGGCAAGGTCACCTTCCGGCGCTATCCCGGCGAGGGGCACGATGTGCAGTACCGGCACTGGGACCAGCTGCTGCTCGATGTCGCGGGGCATGGCGGGGAGACGCTGGTCTGCTCGCACGGGCGGGCGCGGCAGGTGCCGGGGGTGATCGCTCCGGCGCGGCTGGCGGCAGGGCAGACCTTGGGCATTTGCGCCTGGCAGGCGGGCAGCCCAAAGCGTGGTAATGCCGGGGATTAGATTTTCGGATGGCCGCGCGGGGGCCGCTTGCCAAGGGAGAGGCTTTGCCGTCTCACCGGTAGGCCAAGGCGAGGATCGGACATGACGGCGGACAACAGTTTCGAAGAGGCCGGACATGGCCTGCGTACACCGCTCGAGGGCATGGCGGCCGAACCCTTTCAGCCCGGCGAGACGATTGCCGCGCCGCTGCGGCTGATCCGTCCGACCGTGCCGCGTGAGTGGGTCGACTACAACGGGCACATGAGCGAATCGTGCTATCTGCTCGTGTTCGGCGATCAATCGGACGCATTCTTCCGCAAGATCGGCATCGACGAGGCCTACCGCGCCGGGGGGCATTCGCTGTTCACCGTGCAGACGATGATCTTCAACCTGGCCGAGGCGCATCTGGGCGATCCGCTCGACTTGTCGATCCAGCTGATCGATGCGGACGAGAAGCGGCTGCATATCTTCCACGCCATGCACAACGCCGATACCGGCGTACTGCTGGCGACGGGCGAGCAGATGCTGGTGCATGTCGACATGACCGCGGGCCGCTCCGCACCCATGCCGCCCGAACTGCACGCGCGCGTGCACGCCGTGCTTGCCGCTCACGCCGGGCTCGATCGCCCGAGCCAGGTCGGCCGCTCCATCGGAATCAGACGGGAACCCAAGTGATGCATTTCGAACTCTCATCCGAACAGCAGATGCTGGTCGAGACGGTCCGCCGCTTTGTCGAGACCGAACTCTATCCGCATGAGAAACTGGTCGAGGATACCGACAGCGTGCCCGCAGAGCTGGCCGAGGAAATCCGCGCCAAGTCCAAGGCGCTGGGGCTCTATGCCGTCAACATGCCCGCCGAACTGGGCGGCGGCGGGCTGGGTACGTTCGACACCACGCTCATGGAGCGCGAACTGGGCCGCGCCAGCTACGGCCTGCAAATGATGATCGCGCGGCCGAGCAATATCCTGCGCGGATGCGAGGGAACCCAGATCGAGGAATACCTGCTCCCGACGATCCGCGGCGAGCGGCACGATTGCCTCGCCATGACCGAGCCCGACGCGGGATCGGATGTCCGCTCGATGCGCACGTTCGCGCGCCGCGAAGGCGATGATTTCGTGATCAACGGGACCAAGCATTTCATCAGCCATGCCGATGTGGCGGATTTCGTGATCCTGTGCGCCGCGACCGGTGAGGCGGGCGGCAAGAAAACGATCAGCTGCTTCCTGGTCGATTTCGACACCCCCGGCCTGACGCGGCGGCGGGGGCCCAAATGCGTGTCGCACCGGGGCTATCACCAGTGCGAGCTGATCTTCGAGGATTGCCGCGTGCCGGCCTCCAGCCTCCTGGGCGAGCTCGACAAGGGCTTCGAGCTGATGGGGCAGTGGCTGGGTTCAACGCGCTTGCAGGTGGCGACCACTTCGGTCGGGCGCGGACAGCGCGTGCTGGAAATGGCGACGCAGTGGGCCGCGACGCGCAAGCAGTTCGGGCAGGCCATCGGCAAGTTTCAGGGCACCGGCTTCAAGCTTGCAGACATGAAGACCGAGCTGGAAGCGGCCGAACTCCTCACCTTCCGCGCCGCGTGGAAGGACGATCAGGGCACGATGACCGATACCGATGCGGCCATGGCCAAGCTGTTTGCCTCCGAAGCGCTGGCGCGGGTGACCGACAATGCGCTGCAGATCTTCGGCGGGATGGGGCTGATGGACGAACTCCCCATCGAGCGCTTCTGGCGCGACGCGCGGGTCGAGCGGATCTGGGACGGGACGAGCGAGATCCAGCGCCATATCATCAGCCGCGCGCTGCTGCGTCCGCTGGAGGCATGAGCCCGGAAACGCTTGCTGGTGGCCGCCTGGCCCGCCTGCTGCGCCCGCGCAGCCTGGCGATTGTGGGCGGCAAGGCGGCCGAGGAAGCGGTGCGTCAGTGCGTCGCGCTGGGCTTTCCCGGGCCGATCTGGCCGGTGAACCCCAGACGCGAGACGATGGGCGGCCTGCCCTGCTTTGCCGAAATGGCCGCCCTGCCCGAGGCTCCCGACGCGGTGTTCCTCGCCGCGCCGGGCCCTGCAACCATCGCGCTGGCGGGAGAGTTGGCCGGCGCGGGCGGGGCGATCTGCTATGCGGCGGATTTTGCCGAGAGCGGCGACGAGGGGCGCGAGCGGCAAGCCGAACTGCTGGCCGCCGCCGGGGGCGTGCCGCTGATCGGCCCCAATTGCTACGGCATGCTCAATCTGTTCGACCGGGTGGCGCTGTGGCCGGATCAGCACGGCTGCCTGCCGATAGACGCAGGCCGGGGCGTTGCGATCATCAGCCAGAGCGGCAATCTGGCGCTCAACTTCACGATGCAGACGCGCGGGTTGCCGATTGGCTACGTGATCTCGGTCGGCAACTGCGCGGATGTGACGCCGGCGGACCTGATCGAGGCGCTGATTGCGGACAAGCGGGTGAGCGCCATTGGCCTGCATCTGGAAGGGCTGGGCTCGGTCGCGCGGTTTTCCGAAGCCTGCCTGGCCGCGCGTGCGGCGGGGGTGCCGCTGGTCGCGCTCAAGACGGGGGCTTCGGCCAAGGGCGCGGCGCTGACGCTCTCGCACACAAGTTCGCTCGCGGGGGCGGACGCGCTGACCGACGCGCTGTTCGCGCGCTACGGCGTAGCGCGGGCGCATGATCCGGCAAGCTTTATCGAGACCTTGAAGCTGCTGCACGTGGCGGGCCCCTTGCGCGGGCGGCGGATCACGAGCGCGAGCTGTTCGGGGGGCGAGGCCTCGCTCACCGCCGATCTCGCGGAGCGGGTCGGGCTGGAGACGCCAGACTTTCCGCCAGCGGTTCAGGCCGAGCTTGAGGCGGTGCTGGGCCCGCGTGTCAATGTCGCCAATCCGCTTGATTACCACACCTATATCTGGGGCGACGAGGCGGCGCAGACGGCGTGCTTTGCCGGGATGCTGGGTGCGGATTTCGAAGCCTCGCTGCTGATCCTCGACTTTCCGCGATCAGACCGCTGTACCGGGGCGGACTGGGACGTGACGATTGCCGCGTTTCTTGCGGCGGCGCGGGCCGTTCCGGCGGCATCGGGCACGGTCCGGATCGTGGCGAGCGCCTTGGCCGAGAACATGCCCGAGGCGACTGCCGCCAGCCTGATCGCGCAAGGGATCGTACCGGCAGGAGGGCTTGCCGAGGCGCTGCGCGCGGTGGCCGCCGCTGCGAGCATTGGCGAGGTCTGGGCTCAGCCAGCTTCCCCTGCCCTGCCCGAGCCGGTCCCCGCCGTGGCGAGCGAGCCCGTGACCTGGGACGAGGTACGCAGCAAGGCGGCGCTTGCCGGGTTTGGCGTGCCGGTGCCGCGCGGGCGGCTGGTCACGCTGGCCGAGCTCGGTGATGAAGCCTGCGCGCTGCCTGCGCCGTTTCCGCTTGTGCTGAAGGCCGTAGGCGCTGAGCTGGCGCACAAGACCGAGGTGGGCGGCGTGGCGCTTGGCCTTGCCAGCCGCGATGCCTTGATCGGCGCCGCGCAAGGCATGGCGGAGCTCAGTGATACATTCCTGATCGAGGAAATGGCGCGGGGGGCGGTTGCCGAATTGATCGTGGGCATCGCGCGCGATCCGCAGTTCGGGCTGTTCATGACGATCGGCGCGGGCGGTATCTTCGTCGAACTGCTGCGCCAGACCGAACAGGTCCTGCTGCCAGCGAGCCGCGAGGATATCGCGGCGGCGCTGGGGCGGCTGCCGCTTTACCGCGTGCTTGCGGGATACCGGGGCCGCGCAGGCTGCGACATAGGCGCGCTGATCGATGCCATCGCCGGCGTAGCGGCCTTTGCCATGGCGCACGGCGACCGGCTCGAAGAGCTGGACGTCAATCCGCTGCTCGCCCTGCCGCAAGGGGCCATGGCAGTCGATGCGCTGATCCGGATGAGGGAGACTTTGCCATGAGTGCCGTCACGCTTGAACGCCGCGCCGGGGTGCTGATCATCACCCTCAACCGGCCCAAGGCCAATGCCATCGATGTGGCGACCAGCAATGAGCTCTACGCCGCGTTCAAGGCGTTGGACGAGGAGCCCGCGCTGAGAGTGGGGATCATCACGGGCACCGGGCGGTTCTTCTCGGCCGGGTGGGACTTGGGCGCTGCGAATGACGGCGAGGCGGTCGATGCCGATCATGGGCCGGGTGGCTTTGCCGGGCTGACCGAGTTTTTCAGCCTGACCAAGCCGGTCATCGCGGCGGTGAACGGCCTTGCGGTGGGCGGCGGCTTCGAGCTGGCGCTGGCGGCGGACCTGATCGTTGCGAGCACCGCCGCGAAGTTCTGGCTGCCCGAGGCGCAGCTCGGCATGCTCCCGGATTCGGGCGGGCTGCTGCGGCTTCCGAAGGCCATTCCGGCGCGACTGGCGCGCGAGATGATCCTCACCGGGCGGCGCATCGATGCGGCGGAAGCGGCGGCGCTGCGCCTTGTCAGCCGCGTGGTGGAGCCGGAGGCGCTGCTGGACGCCGCGCTGGAACTCGCCGAAACCATCGCGCGCTCGGCACCGCTGGCGATTGCGGCGGCGCGGGATATTCTGAGGGCGACCGAGGGGATCGAGGTCGAGCAAGGGTACAAGGTGATGCGCGGCGGAGCGATCCCTTCGTACCGCGCAATGCTGGATTCAGACGATGCGCTGGAAGGCCCGCGCGCCTTTGCCGAGGGGCGTTCGCCGGAATGGAAGGGGCGCTAGGCCGCCTCCCAATCCACCGGCTCGACCTTGGGCAGGATGGCGACCCACCCGATCAGGCCGAGCACATTGACAAGCCCCGCCAGCAGGAACGCGGCGCCATAGGACCCTCCCCCCGCATCGATCAGCACACCTGCAAAGAACACGCCGATGATACCCGGCATGTTGCCCATCATGTTCTGCACCCCCACCCAGCGCGCAGCGGCGGATGGGCCGCCCATGATCTGCGGGATCATGAAGTAGGCCGGCGAGGAGAAGCCTAGGAAAATCTCGTAGACAAACAGCAGCGCGATGCACGCCCCGATCGGCATGAACGGCATCGCCAGCATGCAGCCCAGCCCCGCCAGATGCGCGGCGGCCAGAGGGGCCTTGAGCGTTATCGAGGGGGACCAGCCGCGCTGGATCGCCTTGTCGAAAGCCCAGCCGGCAAAAAGCGCGGCGAGCGCGTTGACGAGGTAGGCGCTGGAGACGACCGTCGCCATGTGCTCCTTCGAAAAGCCGCGCTGCATTTCGAGGTACATCGGCAGGTAGCCGAGGATGAAGTACCAGTTCCAGTTGCCCGCGAAGTGGCCGAGCGAGGCGCCCCACAAGGCTCGCCGCCCAAGTATCTGGCGCATGGTGACAGCCTTGCGGGCGTAGTTTTCGGCGGGCTTTGCTTCCTGGATGCGTACCCGGCTCCACGGCAGGAGCCAAAGCATCGATACCGCACCGAACAGGATGAACGTCGGCCGCCAGCCCCAGTGCGCCATCAGCATGCCGCCGATCAGCGTACCCGCCGCCGGGCCGACGAGATAGCCGAAGCCGATCACGCCGTTGGCCAGGCCCATCTGCGCCTTGGGCACATTGCTGGCGATGATCTTCGAGGTGGTGGTAAAGGCCACGCTTTCCCCCACGCCGAGCATCATGCGCAGCACGAAAAGGCCGTAAAAACCTTCGACAAAGCCGGTCAGCAGGGTCGATACCGACCAGAGCAGCGCGCCCAGCGCGAGCACCATCTTGCCACCGATCCGGTCCGACAAGGCGCCGGCAGGCAGCTGACAGAAAGCATAGGCGAAGTAGAAGCCCGCCGCGAGCGCACCATAGGCAGTGGCCGAAAGGTGGAGATCGGCGCGGATCTGGGTGGCCCCGGTCGCGAGATTGCCGCGGTCGATGTAGTTGATGAAGAGGCTGAGCGCCATGAGGCCGACGAGGACGAGCGGTGCCGTCGTCCGGATCGTGCGGGCTTCATTCGGCATAGTCGGGCTCCCGGCGATCAAGCATGCGTTTGAGCGCGGCGAAATGGAGTTCGATGCGATCGAGCCCCTCGACTTCGGCGGAGGTGGTGTATTGCTCGACCGTATGGCTGAGGACAGGTTCGGGCACACTGCGCAAAGGGTACCCGGTGGACTGCGCAAGGATCTGCACCATCGCCGCCCGTTCGAAGAAATACAGTGTGTTGAAGGCTTCGGCGACGCTCTTGCCGGTCACCGCGACGCCGTGGTTGCGCAGAAGGAGCACGGTCTTCTCGCCCAGCGCGGCGGCCATGCGGCGGCCTTCGTTGCTGTCGAGCGCAAAGCCCGCATAGTCGCAGAGTGCCACAAGGCCGGCAAAGCCGATGGCGTTCTGGCTTGCCATGAGAAGCTCGGGTTCCTCGAGCAGGCTGAGCGCGGTGGCATAGGGCATGTGCGTGTGCATCACGCAGCGCGCATCGGGGCGCGCGGCATGCAAGGGAGCGTGGATGTGGAAAGCAGTGTCCTCGACCGGCCCCTCCCCTGCCAGCTTGGCGCCGGCAAAATCGACCACGAGGAAATCGCGCGCGCGGATTTCGGACCAGTGGAGGCCGAAGGGCGCAAGGAGAAAGCGGTCTGTATGGCCGGGGAGCAGGAGGGTGAAGTGGTTGTCGATACCTTCGTGGTAGCCGTAATGGACCGCAAGGCGGTGCGCGGCGGCAAGATCGACGCGCGCCTGCCACTCGGCCGCACTGCAAGTCTGCGGCGTGGTCAAGCCTTGACCTCCGGCTTCCCGTCAAGCTCTGCGCTCAGCACCTTGCGCAGCAGCAGGATCACGGTGGCACCGACCGCGCCGATGGCCGCGTCCATGGTCCAGAACATCGTGGGTGTCATCGCGTCGAAGTAGCTGCCGACCCACCCCGCCGTGACATGCGCGGCGAAAGGCGAGAGGAACGCCACGCCCATCAGCGTCGATGCAACGCGCGGCGGCGCGGCCTTGCTGACGATCGCCATCGTCGTCGGCCAATAGTACATCCAGCCGAGCCCCATGATCAGCCAGCCGGCGATGGCCCAGACCGCACCGATGCTGTGCTCGGTCGTGACACCAAGGTTGGAAAAGGCGAAGAGCAGAGCCGCAGCGGACACGATCGCGGTACCGAGCCCCTGCTTGGTCACGTTGCTCGGCTCGCTCCCGCGCCGCGCCTGCCATCCCCACAGCGCTACCAGGACGGGTGCGAAGAGCACCGAACCCAGCGAGTCCATCCCGGCAAACCAGCTGGAAGGCACGGTTCCCAGCGGCGTCGCGAGGTTGACCCATTGGTCGACCCACAGGATGCCGATGCTCCACACCATCGGATACGTGATCTCGGCCGGGAAGGTGAGCGCGATGACCAGCAGCAGCACCGCGACGCGGCGGCGTTCGGCCGGGGTGAGCGGCGGCGCCTTTTCGCGCTGGGCGGCCACGGGCTTGACGTCGGCGAGGTGCTTCTGGCCGAGAATGTAGCCCGCCATCGCCACCAGCATGAGCACGGCGGAAACGGCAAAGCCCGCGTGCCAGCCCCAGATCGCGGCGACAAGGCCCGACACCACCGGACCGAAGGCGGCGCCGATGCAGATGCCCGTTGAAAAGATCGTGTAGCCGCGCGAGCGGCGCGATTCATCCTCGCGCGGATAGAGCGCGCCAACCTGCGCGGAGATATTGCCCTTGAGGAAGCCCGACCCCATGATCAGCAGCACCAGCGCGAGCACGAAAGTCGAGTAGAACGACATCGCCGCATGGCCCGCACTCATCAGCACCACGCCGATCAGCACAGTGCGCTTGGCGCCGAGCAGCCGGTCTGCCACCCAGCCGCCGATGAGCGGGGTGAAATAGACGAGGCCCGCATACCAGCCATAGATAATCGAGGCGAAGGCCAGATCGCTCATCGCGCCGTTGAATTCGAGCCCGTGGCGAAGCGGCACAAGCCCGAACACCTGCGCGGAATGCTGGGGCAGAAGCTCCTTCACCATATAGAGCGAGAGCAGCGCCGACATCCCGTAGAACGAGAAGCGCTCCCACATCTCGGTGAAGGCAAGATAGTAGAGCCCCTTGGGATGGCCGGCGAATTGTTCGAACTGCTGCTCTTCGGCCGCCATCACTTGGACCCACCCCTTTCCCGCGCGCATCGGTTCACGCGCGCGGCATGTCGAGGGATGGGCGAAAGGCCCGCCCCCAGTCAATCACCAAACTCAATTGCGAAACTCAATCAATCATGATCACGGCATTGCCGATCATATGGCCGGATTCGACCGCCTCATGGGCCCTTGCGCTGTCCGCTAGATCGAAACGCGCCGCAATCGCGTGGCTGAGCGCGCCTTCTTCCAGCGCGGCGGTAAGCCGGGTGATCATCTGCGCGCGCTCCTGCGCCGTAAGCAGGTAGACCAGGAGCATGCGCAGCGTGGTGTGGCGGAACATCAGCGGATAGAACGGCAGCTTGGGCTCGCCATCGGCCATTGAGCCATAAGAGGCGATAACCCCACCCTCGCCCAGCACGGCCATGGTCACGGGCAGGTTGCCGCCGAACTCCACTTCGACCACGCGGTCGACGGGCTGGCCGGAGTTGGCAGAAAGGATCGCGTTAGCGACATCGCCTTCGCGGTAGTTCACCACCGCATGCGCGCCCGCCGCTTCGGCCGCAGCAGCCTTTTGAGGCCCGCTCACCGTGGCAATCACGCGCGCCCCGCCCCAGCGGGCGAGCTGGATCGCATAGTGGCCGACCGCGCCCGCTCCGCCGGTAACCAGCACCGTCTGCCCGGTAACATCGCCGTCGGCGAACACGGCGTGGCATGCAGTCGAAGCCGGAATGCCGAGGCAGGCGCCGGCCTCGAAGCTGGTGCCATCAGGCAGGGCCACAGCCTGCGCCTCGGGCAGGCAGATCATCTCGGCGCACGTGCCGAACGGCCGCCGCCAGGCCGCATTCCACACCCAGACCCGCGTCCCGATGCGCGAAAGCGGCACGCCTTCGCCCACCGCATCGATCTCGCCCGCGCCGTCCGAATGGGGGATCACGCGCGGGAAGGCGATGGGGCTGCGCAGACCTGCGCGGGTCTTGACGTCCGACGGGTTGACCCCGGAGGCGTGCAAGCGAACGCGGACCTCGCCAGGGCCCGGCTGCGGATCGTCCATCTCGCCAAGTTGCAGGACACGGGGCGCGGGCCCGGTTTCCTCGTACCAGACAGCGCGCATCAGGCCTCCATATCAAGTGACAACGATTCGGTATGGCCATCGATGGCGATGGCCTGGCCGGATATCCGCGCACCCGCGGGCGACATCAGATAGCGGACCATGGCAGTCACATCCTCGCTTGTCGCAAAAGTGCGCAGCGAGGTCTGGCGTTTGTACTCGCGCTCGACCTCGGCGACCGTGAGCCCGCGCTCGGCGGCATCGGCGGCGATTACCCGGTCGATCCGGGGGCCTTCGACGCTGCCCGGGCAGATCGCATTGGCGCGGATGCCTTCGGGGCCAAGCTCCATCGCCAGCGTCTTGGTGAGGCCGATGAGCGCCCATTTGCTGGCGACGTAGGGCCCGCGCAAGGGGCAGCCGAAGAGCCCGGCGGTCGAGCTCATGGTGATGATCGCCGAACCCGGCGCGCGGCGGCGCAGCAGCGGGATCGCGCCGCGCGTCATGAAGAACATGCCATTGAGATTGACATCGATCGCGGCGCGCCAGCCATCAATCGGCTGGTCCTCGAACCGCGCGGTGGGCCCGGCGATCCCGGCATTGTTGACAAGGAGGTCGATGCCGGAAAGGCCCCGCGCGGCAAGATCGCTTTCCACCCAGGCCAGAAAAGCCTCGACCGAGGCGGCATCGGCGACATCGCACGGCCTTGCGGCAAAGCTCTCGTCCGGCGCGCCCAATGCCGCGAGCGCGGCCTCGTCGCGGTCGCCGATATAGACCCGCCAGCCTTCGCCGCGCAGCGCCTCGGCGATGGCAAGGCCGATGCCGCTGGCTGCGGCGGAGATGATCGCAATGCGCCTGTCCATCGCCTCAGCGCTCCAGCGCGCTTGACGCATAGGCCATGCCTTCGAGCACGGCGGGATTGATCTCGACCCCCCAGCCCGGCCCCTCGGGCACCTTCATGCGGCCGTCCTCGATGCGGAACGGATCGCCGAGAAACAGGCCCTGCTGCCACGGGTAGTAATCGGCGCCCTCGATCGAGAATTCGAGATAGGGCCCGGCATTGGGGATCGCGGCAAGGAGGTGCGCGGTGCAGATCGTCACCAGCGAGAGGTTGGCGCTGTGCGGGGTAATGGTCATCCCCGCCGCCTGAGCCATGTCCACAAGCTGCAAGGTACGGGTCAGGCCGCCCATGTACATGACATCGGGCTGGAGCACATCGACCGCTTTCATCGCGATGATCTGCCGCCACACGTTGAAATCCCAATCCTGCTCGCCGCCCGTGACGTCGAGCGAGAGGGCGGCGGTGACTTCGGCGGTCTGTTCAAGCTCCCAGTAGGGGCACGGCTCTTCGAAATGGCAGAGCCCCTCCTGTTCAAGCAAGCGGCCGACTTCGATGGCGCGCGCGGGCGAAAAGCCGCTGTTGGCATCGACCATCTTTGCCACCCCATCGCCCAGCGCGCGGGCCACAGTGGGGACGACCGCCTCGGTCCGGCCCGGCCATTCATCCACATCGCGACCGCATTCTGAGGCGACGCGCCACTTGAAGGCATCAAAGCCCTGCTCGTCGCGCAGGCGCACCAGCCGCGCCGCCTCGTCCTCGGGGCTGATGTCGCGCTTCATCGAGGAGGCATAGGCGCGCAAGCTGGTGCGGGTGCCGCCGAGCAGCGCCGCGACCGGCTTGCCCTCCTGCCGCCCGCGCCAGTCCCACAACGCGGTATCAAGCCCGGCGAGCGCGCGGCAGCGGTAGCTTCCAGGGTACTTGTGTTCGCGCTCCTCGACGACCCGCACCGCGCCCGCGATATCGTTCGCATCGCGCCCCAGCACCCAGGGCGCAACCTGGCGGTGGAAGATCTGCGCGGTGATATCGGCGTTGTAAGTCGAGGTCTGGCCCCAACCCACGCTCCCATCCTCCATCGTCGCGCGGACGAAGGCGAGGAATTCATTGGCGAAAGTCTCAAGCTTGACGATTCGGATCATGGGGTTCCCGCAAAGTTCTGTTCAAGCATGCGCCCGGCGGCGATCCAGGCGAGCATGACTGTCGGCGCAAGCGTATTGGCAGAGGTGATGTTGGGGAAGGCCGAAGCGTCGATCACGCGCAGGCCTTCGGTGCCATGGACCGAAAGGTCGCTGCCCACGACCCCGCCACGATCCGCCGGGGCCATCCGGCAAGTTCCGCACAAGTGATGGACCGTGCCGCTGCGTGCGCGGAAATCGGCGAGCAGCGCTTCATCGTCCGCGCCGGCCGGATCGAACACGTAGGGCCGCTCGATCACCGCCGTCATCGCGGGGGTCGCCGCAATGCGTGCGATGAGACGGGCGGAGGCAAGCACCCCCGCGCGGTCTGCCTCGCTGGCGAGATAGTCGGGCTGGATCACCGGCGCAGCGCGCGGATCGGGCCCGGCGAGTGTGACACGGCCCCGGCTTTGCGGGCGGCAGGTGCTGAAGCCCAGCGTGAAGGCATCCCAGCGGTCGGGCTCGAGGATCTCGCGCTTGTCGGTGCCGCTTTTCGAATAGGTCAGCGGGTTGCAGTAGAGCTGCACATCGGGCCGGGCGAGCGCCGGATCGCTGCGCACCAGGCCGCCATACTGGTTGACGCTGAGGCTGAGCGGGCCCTTGCGGCTGAGGACATAGCGCAGACCTGCCCTGATCCGCGCGGGCCATGCAGCCAGCTCGCGGTTGAGCGTCGGTTCGCTGGTCCGGTAGAAATAGTCGATGCCGATGTGGTCCTGCAGGTTCGCGCCGACATGGGGGCTTTCGGCAACCGGCGCGATGCCTAGCGCCTTGAGGTCCGAGACCGTGCCCACGCCTGAGCGCAGGAGGAGCGCGGGCGAGCCCACGGCGCCGGCGCAGAGGATGATCTCGGCCTCGGCACGCACCTCGTGCACCGCGCCGCCCTGATGATAGCGCACCGTGCGCGCGCGGCGGCCTTCAAAGCCGATACGCTCGACCTCGGCCCCCTTGACCAGCCCGACGCGGCCCGTGGCGAGCGCGGGGCGCAGGAAAGCATCGGCGGCGGAGAAGCGGCGGCCGTCCTGAATATTGAGGTGGTAAGGCGCCACGCCCTCATGCGGCGGGGCATTGAGATCGCCGATCCGCACAAAGCCGGCTTCGCCCGCTGCGGCGAGGAAATGGCGGCCGAAGGGGTGATAGTCGGCAGACCGGTCCGCCACCGTGAGCGGGCCGCTGCCCTCGGACGCACCATCAGGGCCGATCCGCCGCTCGATGGCTTCGAACGCGGGCACCACATCGGCCCAGCCCCACCGGGAATTGCCCGCATCGCGCCAGTCGTCGAAATCGCCCGGCACGCCCCGGCAATAGACCATCGCGTTGATCGAGCTTGAACCGCCGATCACTTTGCCGCGCGGCAGATAGACCGCCCTGCCCCCAAGGCCGGCGACTGGCGCGCTGCGGTAGCACCAGTTGAGCGTGGGATCATTGAACGTGCGCCCGTAGCCGATCGGCACGCGCACCCAGAGGCGCCGGTCAGTGCCGCCGGCTTCCAGCACCAGCACACGCAGTCCCGGACGCGCGGCGAGGCGGCTGGCCACGACGCTGCCCGCAGCCCCCGCCCCGATCACGATATAGTCGAACGCCTGCGTCAAAATTCTGCCCCGCTATCCCCGCGCGCGCCTCTCTAGAGCCATTTGCGCGCGGGGCTTCCCATGATTTTTGCGCATCCCGGATAAACCGCGCACGATGGGAAGAATCGGGTGGAGGAGCGTCCGGAGAGAGGGGAAATCAGGCGGCGACGAGCGCAGGATCACGCGCCGTGCGGCCGAGCGGATCGATCCAGCGCAGCGCGGGATCGGCCATGAAGTCCTCGAGCGGAGTGTGCGTCAGGTGGTTGGTGTAGTTCGACATGACCTTGGTCGCGATGATCGTCACGACCTCCAGCACCTGGGCCTTGGTAAAGCCGGCTGCGATGAAAGCATCGACCGCCGAGTCGCCGGCAAACCCGCGGGTTTCGGCAACCACTTCGGCGAAGCGGCGCAGCGCCTCGAGGCGGGTATCGGCAATCGGGGCGCGGTCCCGGATCGCCTGGATCACGTCTTCAGGGACGCCTGCCTTGCGCGAGAGGAAAGTGTGGCCCGCAGTGCAGTATTCGCAGCCGTGATATACGTTGATCGCCTGGTAGACGACCTGCTGTTCTGCCGGGGTCAGCGTGGCCTTGGCGGCGACAAGATTGAACAGCGTGTCATAGGCTTCGAGGGCCAGAGGGCTTTCGGCGAGCGTGCCCTGCAGCTTGGGAATGAAGCCCCAGCCCCGCTTCACACCTGCGAGCAGCGGTTGCGAAGCTTCGGGAGCGGTCTCGATCGTGTGTACGTTGTAGCGGGTCATGGCGGTTCTCCTGAGTCTGCGATCACGCCGTCGGCGGCGATGGAGAGACAATGATCAATTCCTGCTCTAGCCAGTAGAGCCGGTGTTCTGATAGGATATGTTCCAGAGAGGAATATGTGGATGGACCGCCTCGTTGCCATGCGCCAGTTTGCCACGGTGGTTGAAACCGGCAGTTTTTCGGCGGCAGCGCGCCGTCTGAACATGGGACAGCCAGCGGTTTCCAAGGCCATCGCCAACCTCGAAGAGTACCTCGGCGTGCGCCTGATGGCGCGCACGACCCGCGCGCAGCACCTGACCGAGGCCGGGCAGCGCTTTTACGAACGCGCGCGCGTTGTACTCGACGAGGCCGACGAGGCGGAAGCTGCCGCCCGGGACTCCGCCACCTCGCTTGCCGGGCAATTACGGCTGGCTGCGCCGCCGACTTATGCCGCGCTCCACATCCTGCCGCGCCTTGCCGAGTTTCTCGACCGGCACCCCGAACTTGCTGTCGACCTGATCCTTGATGACCGCTGGGTCGATCTGATCGAGCAGGGGGTCGATGTTGCCGTGCGGCTTGGCAAACCTTCGGACAGCAGCCTCATCGCGCGGCGGCTGGGTAGCTCACAGCGCCTGCTGGTTGCGACCAGTGCCTATCTTGATCAGATGGGCGAACCGGCCACACCCGATGAACTGCCTGCACACCGACTGATCGCCTACAGCCAGTTTGAAGGGCCGACCGCCTGGTCCTTCACCCACGGCGCGACGAACACGTCGGTCGCGATCCAGCCGGTGGTGCGGGTGAGCGCGGGCGAAGGGATGCGCAGTTGCATTCTGGCCGGGCTCGGTATCGGCATGGGCTCACGCCTGATGTTTGCGCCCGAACTGGCTGCAGGTACGGTGCGCCCGGTGCTCGCCGACTGGGAGCTCTCCCCGGTAGATGTCTGGGTGATGTTCCCGGCAGGCCGGAAATCGAGCCGCCGCGCGCGCGCTTTTGCCGAATGGCTCGAAACCGTGGTGGGCGCTAACGGTGAACTGCTGGCGCCGCCGGTGGTGCCCTGAGCCGCAAGGCACGACCTGCGCTGCAAACCGGGTCGCGCCGCCCGCACCGCAATGCTAACCAGACGCCATGGCGAGAGGATCCATCTGCGAACCGGTCGAGGTCAATCCGGCCACCGCGATCAGGGCCGAGCGGGTCGCGATCACGCGGGCGGACCCGGCGCCCGAACGCTTCCCCCATTTCCACGATGCCGCGGAACTGATCTGGTTTTCCGCCGTGGACGGCAGCCTTGATTGCGAGGACGGGGCCTTCTTGCTGGAGAGCGGCACAGCGGTGTTCGTGCCCCCGATGCACAGGCACGACTTCGCCATCCCGCCCGGCGATCATCGCTGGGTGCTGGTGCACCTCGACCCGTTCCTGACCGCAAGCCTGCTGGAACGAACGCCCGCGCCCTCCGCCGCCGCCTGCCGCGTGGTCCGCTGCGCGGGCGCGCTGCGGCAGCGGATGGAGCTGCTGTTCGATTGGCTGGCCGAAGCATCGGCGGACGGTTCGCCGCGCGAGATCTTGGTCGGCCTTGCGGGTCTGATCCTGAAAGCCATGATACTGGCCGACGCCGCCGCCGATCCCGAGCCCGGCGCCACCAGCGGCGCGATCGATCGGCTGCGCCCCGCGCTCGACCGCATCGCGCGCAATCCCGGGCAGCCGATCACGCTGGGCGAGGCGGCAAGCGTCTGCCACTTGTCCGAGGCCTATTTCTCGCGCCGGTTCAAGCAGGTCTTCGGCAGCACGTTTTCCGATTATCTGCGCGCCTACCGGCTCCGGCTCGCGGCGCAGCGGCTGCTTTCGGGTGGGGAGCGGGTGAGCGAGATCGCGCGGGCGACGGGCTTTGCCAGCCCGGCCCACATGACCGAGCAGTTCCGCCGCCGCTTCGGCGTGACCCCGCGCGCCTACCGCGCCGGGGCGCGCTGAGGTCAAGACCGCGATAGCTTTTGCGCGGTTGGCGGGACTGGCGCCCGCCCGCACGGCAATGCGATGCTGCGGGGCATGGAGCAGGAAACCGCAATCGATCCATTCAGCGAGGCCCGCCGAGGCAGCGGTGTGCTTGTCGCCCGGTTCGGCGGCGAGACGATCCCGATGATCCTGCGCCACGATGCGGTGCGCCGCGTGGCAAAGGATTGGCATACCTTTTCATCGGACGCACCGATGCGCGTGCCGATCCCCTCCGAAGAGGCGATGCGCTCTGTGCGCCAGTTGCCGATCGAGGCAGACCCGCCGCTGCACAGCGCGGTGCGCGATATGCTCAAGCCCGTGTTCCTGCGGCCCGTCGCGCCGGCCTATATCGCCCGGATCGACGCGCTGGTGGCCGAACTGGTCGATGCCGCCACGGCGCGGCCGCAAATCGAGATCGTGCGCGAATTTGCCTTGCCCCTGCAATCGCGCGCGCTCGCCCATCTTCTCGGCCTTCCCGAGGCGGAGGCCGAGGAGTGGATATCCTGGGGCACGCACGTCTTTCACGACGGCGAGGACGGCGCCGCCAAGGGTGCGGTACTCGACCGCTATATCCGGAATGCGCTGGCCAAGGCGGCCGGTTCGGATGGCGACGATTTCTTCGCAGTGCTGAACCGCGCCGAACTCGATGGCCGCCGCCTCAATACCGACGAAATGGTCGGCATCGCCAATCTCACGTTTGCCGGCGGCCGCGACACGGTGATCAACGCGGTTTCGCGGATCATCGCCTATTTCGCCGCAAACCGGCCCGCGCTGGACGCGATCGGCAGCGATGCCAAGCGCATCGCCTTCGCAGTCGAGGAATTCGTGCGGGTGATCTCGCCGCTCACGCATATCGGCCGGGTCTGCCCGGTGCCGACCGAAGTGGGCGGGCATACCGTTGCAGCAGACGCGCGGGTCTCATTGTGCTGGGCCTCGGCCAACCGCGACGAGGCGGTGTTCGACCGGCCCGGCGAGGTACGCCTGGACCGCTCGCCCAACCCGCATCTTGGCTTTGGCAGCGGCATCCACACCTGCCTCGGCGCAGCGCAGGCCCGCACGATCCTGCGCTGCCTGATCCGCCAGCTGGCCGCGCGGACCGGGAGCATCACGGTGCTCGGCGAGCAGCGGCAGTACGAGGACCAGCGCAGCTATCGCCGCTGGGTGGGCTACGAAGCGCTGGTTGTTGCCATGGAGGGACGCACATGATGAGTGCACGCAAGGGTTGGCGGTGGCTGGCCGGAGCGGCATTGGCCGGGGCGCTCGCCTTCTCGGCCGGGACCGCACCAGCAAGCGCTGCGCCCGTGACGGCGCGGTCGGCGAACCTGTCGGACGATGTCGTCTACCACGTCTTCGTGCGCAGCTGGCGCGACAGCAATGGCGACCGCATCGGCGATCTCAACGGGATTGCCAGCCGCATCGGCTATCTGAAGTCGCTGGGCGTGACAGCGGTGCTGCTCACCCCGCTCTATCCGAGCCGGGTCTACCACAACTACTTCGCCACCAGCTTCGAAGGCATCGAGCCCGCCTACGGTTCTATGGCCGATTTCCGGCGCCTGCTGGCAGCGCTCCACCACGCCGGGATCAAGCTCTATCTCGACATGGAGTTCCAGTATGTGGTCGATGGCCACCCCTGGTGGCGCGAGGCGCTGGCCGATCCGGCTTCGGCCGCAGGCGACCGTTTGCTGTGGCAGGACAGGGCACGGGGCGTGCTGGCCGATGGCCCGTTCGGCTTGCGCGCATTCGATCATTTCGGCGGCGATCGCCAGAACGTGACGACGGTCAACCTCAAGGCGCCAGCAGTGCGCGCCTATTTCGACAAGTATCTCATGGACTGGGTCGATCCCAATCATGACGGCCGCTTTGATGACGGGGTCGACGGGTTCCGGCTCGATCACATGATGGACGACCTCGATTCGCGCGGCCTCCTCACCGATCTGTTCACCGAGTTCTGGAAACCGGCGTTCGACCACCTGCGCGCAGCCAATCCCCGGCTTTCGTTCATTGCCGAGCAGGCGGACTGGAACGATTCCGGTGCGGGTTACCTGACCCGGGCCGACACCTCGGCAGTATTCGGCTTCACGCTGGAAAAGGCGATCAGGCAGTTCGACAAGGCCGCGATCGTCGCCGCGATCACCGCGCTGGAGCGCGCGACGCCGCCGGGCAAACACCAACTGCTGTTCCCGGAGAACCACGACATCGACCGCATCGCCTCCGATCCGGGCATGACCGCCGAGAAGCTGCGCACCGCAGCTGCCCTCGTGTTTTTCCTCAAGGGCACGCCGATTGTCTATCAGGGCCAGGAACTGGGCATGAAAGGCCAGCGCGATACCGCCTACAAGACCGACGAGGCCGAAATCCCGCTGCGCGAGGCGTTCAAGTGGGCGTCTAGTGATGCCGCGCCGGGGCAAGCGACCTGGTACCGGCGGCCCGGCGCACGCTACTGGGACCAGCGACAGGCGCGGGATCATGACGGCGTTTCGGTAGCCGAACAGAGCGGACGCGCCGGCTCGCTGCTGGAGCATTACCGCAAGCTGGCGAAACTGCGCTGGAGCCTGCCTGCGCTGCGCCGGGGTGACCAGAAGGTGCTGGAGAGCCCGGCGGACCTGCTGGTGGTCCGCCGCTGCGGTGCCGGACAATGCCTGTACCTTGCCGTGAACCTCTCCGCCAGAACCGTGACCTACCGCGGCCCCGGCTCGCGCCGTGCCGATCTGATCGGTGGAGGCGGCGCGCGTTTGCGGCCGTGGCAGGCGGTGCTGCTGCGTTAGGCGTGCGCTCTTCCCGCCGTCATGGCTTGACGCAATCCTTGAAGACTGTTCAGATTTGACATGGCCCGCGTCCCGATACCCCGGACGCTCCGTCCAAGCGGAGACTGCCCATGTCCGTCGTACTCACCGTCAACCGCCGCAAACGGACCGTGGAGGCCGATGCGGACAAGCCGCTGCTCTGGGTACTGCGCGAGGATCTCGACATGCCGGGCACGAAGTTCGGCTGCGGCGCGGGCCTGTGCGGGGCCTGCACGGTCATTCTCGATGGGCAGGCGGTGCGATCTTGCCAGACGCCGATTGCGGAAGCGGCGGGCAAGCAGATCACCACGATCGAGGGAGTGACCGCGCTGCCGGCAGGGCAGAAAGTGGTCGATGCCTGGGTGAAGATCGATGTGCCGCAGTGCGGTTATTGCCAGGCGGGGCAGATCATGTCGGCCACCGCGCTGCTCACTGCCACTCCGAAACCCAGCGCCGAGGACATTCTGGTGGGCATGAACGGCAATATCTGCCGCTGCGCCACATATGTGCGCATCGAACGCGCGATCCGCGAAGCCGCCGGTCTGGAGAACGAGGCATGAGCACGCAGGCGACAGCCATGAGCCGCCGCTCGTTCATCGCGGCATCGCTGGCCGGCGGCGCCGCCCTCACGTTCGAGGCGCAGATCGCGCTGGCGGCGGGGCCGGGCGTGCCCGATGCGACTGTGCTCAACGCCTTCATCCGGATCCTGCCGGACAACAGCGTGATCATCGGGGCGAAGAACCCGGAGATCGGACAGGGCATCAAGACCATGCTGCCGATGCTGCTGGCCGACGAACTGGATGTGACCTGGGAGCAGGTACACATCGAGCAGACCGATGCGAATGACAAGATCTATGGCCCGCAAGTGGCCGGCGGCAGCACTGCAACGCCGATGAACTGGCTTCCGGCGCGGCAAGCGGGGGCCGCGGCCCGTGCCATGCTGGTAAGCGCAGCGGCGGCGCAGTGGAAGGTGGACGCTGCAAGCCTGACGACCGCCGGCGGGCGCGTGGTCGACAAGGCCGGGGGCCGCAGCGCGACTTATGCCTCGCTCGCAAAGGCGGCGGCGGCACAGGCCGCGCCCGATCTGGCCAAGGTGCCGCTCAAGAAGCCGAACGAGTTCCGCATCATCGGCACGCCGCGCAAGGGGGTGGACACACCGAAGATCGTGCGGGGCGAGCCGCTGTTCGGCATCGATACGCGGCTGCCGGGTCTGCTCCATGCGGCCATGGTCAAGTGCCCGGCAATCGGCGGCACGCTGGCGAGCTATGACGATAGCGCGGTGAAGTCCGCGCGCGGGGTGGTGGCGGTAGTGCCGATCAGCAGCGGCCAGTGCCCGGCGGGCAAGCAGGATGCGGTGGCGATTGTCGGCACATCGTGGTGGGCGGTGCAGAAGCTGCGCGAAAAGCTCGTGGTGAAGTGGGATATTGCCGCGCAGCAGGGCTTTTCGACCGAACTCTACGCCAAGCAGGCCGCTGAAGCGCTGGACAAGGCGCCCGATGCCACGCTGTTCAAGGCGGGCGATGCCGATGCGGCTCTGGCCAAGGCCGCCAAGGTGGTGACCGCCGACTACAGCTATCCCTTCCTTGCCCACGCGACGCTGGAGCCACAGAACTGCACCGCGCTTTGGCATGCGGACGGCAAGCTTGAGTTTTGGGCGCCTTCGCAGAACCCCGGCAATGGCCGCAAGGATGTGGCAGCGATGATGGGCATCGCGCCCGAGGCGATCACCATCCACATGACGCGCATCGGCGGCGGCTTCGGCCGTCGGCTGATGAACGATTATATGGTGATGGCTGGCCAACTGGCGAAAGCGGTGCCCGGGCGCCCGGTCAAACTGCTGTTCGACCGGACCGACGACCTGCGCAACGACTACTACCGGCCGGGCGGCTGGCACCGCTTTACCGCAGGCATCGATGCAAGCGGCGCGCTGGTGGCGTTCAAGGACCACTTCGTGACTTTTGGCGCGGGCGGCAAGCCGATCCGGGCGGCCGAAATGCCCACTTCGGAGTTCCCCGCCTCGGTCGTGCCCGATACACATCTCGTGCAGTCCTTCCTATCGACCAATCTCACGACCGGCTGGCTGCGCGCGCCGACCTCGAATGCCATGGCGTTTGTCTGGCAGAGCTTCATGGACGAAGTGGCGGAGGCGGCGGGGACCGACCTGCCCGCGCTGATGCTGCGCACATTGGGGGCTCCGCGCGATCTGCCGACCGAGCGCCCAACCGTGGTGTTCAGCACGGCCCGCGCGCGCGGGGTGATCGAGCGCGTGGTGGCGTTCTCGGGCTGGACGGGCAAGCCTTCGGGGGTGCCGGGCAAGGGCCGCGGCTTCGGGTTCTATTTCAGCCACCGCGGCTACTTTGCCGAAGTGGTCGACGTGACCGTGGCGGATGGTGCGGTGAAGGTCGACAAGGTGTGGATCGCGGGCGACATCGGCTCGCAGATCATCAATCCGCTGAATGCCGAGCACCAGGCCCAAGGCGCCGCGATCGATGGCCTCGCGCAGGCGCTGGTGTGGCAGCCGGTGGTGCAGGAAGGCGGCGCGGTGCAGACAGTGACGTTCAGCGACTTCCCGCTGCTGCGGATGGATGCCAAGCCCGCCGAGATCGCGATCAGCTGGGTGAAAAACGACTATCCGCCCACCGGCCTTGGCGAGCCGACCCTGCCGCCCGTCATTCCCGCAGTCGCGAACGCGATCCGCGCGGCTACCGGCAAGCGACTGAGAAGCCTGCCGCTGCAACTGGCCTGAACGGCAATCGTGGGGGAGCGAAAGAATCTTCGCAAGTGCAGCGAAAAATCGCAAGATAGCGATTGACCAATACTGAACGCTTGTACAGAATTCGGAAATGGCCGGTTGGCGCATCGGGGAAAATCTTCAGGGGGCTTAACGCAGATGGACGATCCAGTCGCGGCAGCAAGACCAAACTCGGCGCTCGGCCAAAGTGGTGCCGACCCGTCCGCGACTCATGCGCGCCCCGGCAAGATTGCCCGCCACCTGACCAAAGCGCTGCTGTTTGGCGCTGCCAGCCTGTTTTCGGCCTCGGCGGTGATCGGACAGGCCAGTCTGCTCCCTGCCGATGAAGGCATTGAAAAAGAAGACGGCATTCCGGTCACCGATACGCTGACCAAGGAAAAGTGCGGGGCCTGCCACACCGCCGACGCCAAGGGCAACCTCTCGCGCATCTCGTGGGTGCGCACGACGCCCGAAGGGTGGGATTCGGCGATCAAACGCATGGTCCGCCTGAACGGCGCGGTGCTGACGCCGGACGAGGCCCGCCATATCGTGCGGTATCTGGCCGATACGCATGGGCTCGCGCCTGAAGAAGCCAAACCGATCCAGTATCTCGTCGAGAAACGTCTGGTCGACGAAACCAATATTCCGAGCGAATCGGTGCGCACGAGCTGCGGGGCCTGCCACGCCTTTGCCCAGCCGCTCTCTTGGCGGCGGTCTTCGGCGGAATGGAAGAACCTGCAGGACTTCCATGTCGCCCTCTATTCGCAGGCCGATGCCCAGTATCGCCGCCCGGCGAATGACCGCCCCGGCGCGGTGTTCGGCACGACCGAGCCGATCGTCAACAAGCCCGGCACCATTCCGGTGACGTCGGGCCAGGTCGCGCTCGAGTATCTGCGCAAGACGGCACCGCTCAAGACGGCGGAATGGACCGCGTGGGAAGCGCGCAAGCAATCGCCGCGTCTGGCCGGCAAGTGGCTCGCCAGCGCGTGGCTGCCGGGCAAGGGCCTGTTCTACGGCACCTTCACCGTCGCCCCGGGCGCCGCGGAAGGCGAATTCAAGACCGAGACAGCGCTGCGCAATCTGGCCGATGGCGATGTGTTGAGCGCACCGGGCGGCGGGCTGGTCTATGGCGGCTATGCCTGGCGCGGCCGCGCAGTGCCAACCGGTACACCGGCGGCACCGGGCGCCTTCAATCAGCCGCTGCGCAGCACGATGCTGTTCAATCCTGACCGCAAGAGTGCATCCGGGCGCTGGTTCTGGGGCGACTATCAGGAATTCGGCTATGACGTGACGCTCACCCGCGCCGATGGCAGCCCGGTGATCGGCGCAGTCTGGCCCGCTTCGCTCAAGGCCGGGGCCAAGGCGCAGACGGTCCACATCTATGGCGATGCCTTCCCGGCGGGTCTCACGGCCAAGGATGTCGATCTGGGCGCCGGGGTAACGGTGACCAAGCTGGTGTCCGCAGCGCCCGGCGAAGTGGTTGTGACCGTCGATGCGGCGGCCGATGTGAAGCCCGCGGTGCACGACGTTGCGGTGGCATCGGCGGTGCTGGCGGGCGCGCTGCCGGTCTATCAGAAGATCACCTACCTCAAGGTCACACCGGAAACGAACGTGTCGCGGCTTGGCTCGGGCAAGCGCACGCCGGGCTATGCCCAATTCGAGGCCTGGGGCTTTGACGTCGGCGCCGATGGCAAGCCCCATACTGCCGACGACGTGAAGGTCGGCACAGTAGCAGCCGACTTCAGCGTCGAGGAATTTCAGGCGACCTACTACGACGACGACAAGGACTTTGTCGGCAAGCTGAGCCCGGCGGGCTTCTTCACCCCTGCGAGCGACGGGCCAAACCCCGAGCGCAGCGGCAATCGCAACAACTATGGCGATATCTGGGTGGTGGCGACCGCAAAGGAGGAGAAGGACGCGACCGGCCAGCCGCTCACCGCGCGCTCCTATCTGGTCGTGACCGTGCCGGCCTACAAGCGTTGGGACAACCCGGCGGTGTCGCAATGACCACGACCCTCACCCATCGCTATCGCAGCGGCGAGATTCACGAGTTCAAGGCGCAGGGCGCTGATTTCATCTATCTGGTAACCGCAGGCGCGATCTTTGCGGCGGACGCTTTGACGCGCAAGGTGCTCGACCTTCTGGCCGAGAATGGCGAACTGAACCACGTCGATCTGGTCCGCGCGCTGGTGGCCGATGGCGTTTCTGCCACCGATGCCGAAGAACTGGTGCGCGAGCTGCGGCTGGCGCGGGCCATCGAATCGACTCAGGTGGTCCATTCGCTGATGCCTGCGGCCCCACCGGCAGACTATCCGCTGCAGGCGCTGGTGCTCAACGTGACCAACCAGTGCAACCTTGCCTGCACTTATTGCTATGAATTCGGTGCGGACAAGATCGCGACCCCGGCGGGCAAGCCCAAGTATATGTCGCTGGAAACCGCCAAGTCCTCGGTCGATTTCCTGCTGAAGAGCGCGGACAAGCGCGAGGCGGTGCATATCACGTTCTTCGGCGGCGAGACGCTGATGAACTTCCGCCTGCTGCGGGATGTCGTGCTTTATGCGGATGAGGCGGCGGCGGCGGTGGGCAAGCGCATCACCTATAGCCTGACGACCAACGCCACGCTGCTGACGGACGAGATCGTCGCATTCCTTTCGGACCACGCGGTCGGCGTGACCGTTTCGATGGATGGGCCTCCCGAACTGCAGGACGCGCGCCGCGTCTACAAGAACGGCAAGGGCAGCTATGCGGTGATGGAGCCGCGCTTGCGCAAACTGATCGCCGGGCACAAGACCCGCGCCGTGACCGCGCGCGTCACCCTGAGCGCCGGGGTAACCGACGTGCGGCGGATCTTTGACCACCTCAAGCATGATATCGGCTTCCACGAAGTCGGCTTCGCCCCCGTCACCACGGCGGGCGAGGAGCGCGACTATGCGCTGGACGGCGATGCCATGACCGGCGTGCTCGCCGATTTCGAGGCGCTGGCCGACGAGTGGCTGGAATACGCGCTGCAGGGCAAGGTCCACGGCTTCACCAACGTGTCCGAAACGATATCCGAGCTGATCGCGGGCACCAACAAGTCGCATCCTTGCGGCGCGGGGCTGGGGCTGCTGGGCGTGAGCCCCTCGGGCGATCTTTCGCCGTGCCACCGTTTCACCGATGCCGATACGCATACGCTGGGCCATATCGACACCGGGCTCGACCAGACCAAGCGCGAGGACTTCCTCACGCGCGGCCACGTCGCTTCGAAGTATGAATGCGGCACCTGTTGGGCGCGCCCGATGTGCGCGGGTGGCTGCCATCACGAAGCTTTTGTGCGCTATGGCGACACCGGCCACGCCAACCTGCATTACTGCGACTGGATCCGCCAGTGGACCGACCGCTGCCTGCAGATCTACGGCGTACTCGCCCAACGCAATCCCGAGTTTCTCACCCGTTTCGCCGAACGAAAGGGCTTGTCATGAAGCACCTGAAACCCATCAACGCGAAGGCCTTCAAGATCGAGGCCGATCTGGCCTCGATGGAAGAGGATGTCGTCGCCCTGCAGCAGACGCCGCGGCCGCATGTGCCGCTAGGGTGCTCGCTCTCGTTCTCGCCCGGCTGGGAAGTCGACGCGACGGGCGGCACCGCAGGCCTGTGCCAGCCGGCCGAGCGCGACATCTACGACTGCTATGTCACGTGCTTCTGGCCGGTCCAGATGGCCGACCATGTCAACTATTCGCCGGACTGGGCGAGCAATTGCGCGGCGGCGACGAAGGATTGGCGCAACCTCGACATCGTCTTCCCGTGATCGCGCTACCTGCCTTGATCGCTGCCTGAACTGCTGATTGATAAGGGACTTTTGCATGATTACGCTTGTCCGCAAGGCCGTCCTCGGTGCCACAGCCCTCGCCCTGACCCTGGGCATGCCCGCATCGGCCGGCACCTTGATGCTGGGGACCTATCCGGACAAGCTGTTCACGGTGGATGAGGCCACGGGCAAGATCGGCGAGAAGATCCAGCTGCCGGGCGGCCTGCCCGTTTCGCTGCGGATCACGCCTGACCAGTCGAGGATCTTTGCGACCACGATCACAAACAGCAGCGTGATCGTGATGGATGCCAAGTCGCACGCCATCCTGACGCAGTTCGATCTCAACATACCGACCGAACGCTACCGCTTCGGCGGCGGCGCACCCGATCCGACCGGGCGCTATTTCTACACGACCATGATGCGCATGGACAAGCTGATCGACCGCTGGAAGGTCAGCAAGCAGATGTACGCGGTTATCGACATCAAGCTCAAGAAGGTCGTCCGCACCGCCGATCTCGAGCCCGAGGACGATGCGCTGAGCGGAGGCTGGCGCGCGCCGATGATGGTCTCACCCGATGGCAAGTCGCTCTATCTGTTCAAGGACAAGGTGCTGGTGGTTGATACGGCCACGCTGAAAGTGGCGGACCGCATCGATGTGCAGAAGCCCGAGTCGACCGGATATGAAAACGTCGCCTTTGGCGGCGGCGTCGAATCGTTCCAGATGACCAATGCCAGCGAACTCGTCTCGCTGTTCACCGCAGCTGATCCCTATGTGCACAACAAGGTGTTCGGCCTCGGCAAGTTCAATCTCAACACGCGACAGTTCAAGTTCACGCCGATGGGCCCGATCACGACCGGCATGTCCGGCCTTGAAATCACCCCAGACGGCAAGACCGGCTACACTGTCGTCACCAATGGCACGACGGGCAACAAGCGCTGCGAATTCTGGAAATTCGACATGGCCAGCCTGAAGCTGACGGACAAGGTCGAGTTCCACTGCCGCTCCCGCTTCCAGCTCGGCATGTCGGGCGACGGCTCCAAGCTCTATATCTACGGCGCCAGCTACGATATCGAGGTTTACGACGCGCAGACCATGAAGCTGGAAAAGACCTGGGATCTCGGTGCCGACGCAACCATGGCCGGAATGCTGGTCCTCAAGTGAGGCTTGCTGAATGACCGCCGCGCGGCGGTCGGCCGTGCATTTGGCGGGGCGCGGGGTCGGGATCGCGGCGGCAGAGGCCGTGCTGGCAGACAACAAGGTGGACTTTTCAGCCGACCCGGGCCCGGAGCGCGGCGCAGCGCCGGTTGTCATGCTGGGCGGGCAAGCGCTCCATTTACTGGATGGGCTGTTCGGTGTGGGCCGCCTTGGCGCAGCGCACCGCATTGCCCGGCGGGTGGTGCTGTGGAACGAAGCCGAGGCGGTGACCCTTCCCCACCAGGCCGTCGCTGTTTCGGGCAAGGACCTGCTCGCCGCGCTGCCTCTTGCCGATAGCTGTCCCGCGCCCGAAGCGCCGCGCATCGTGCTTCACGCGCGCCCGCCGGAGCCCGCCCTGATCCAGTTTGGGCGGCGCGAGGCGGCAGCATCGCCCGTTGTGCTGGCACCAGGAGCCGATGCAGGGGCCGTGCTGGTCGAGGCCGTCGCGAAAGGGTGGCTGTTTCTGATTCCGCTGGGCGCGCAGAGCGGCTGGCTTCTCGCGGTGGGTGATGAGCCGGACACTTTGCTGGCAGGCAGCCGCCTCGTTGCCCCGGCGATCGGCGCCCTCGGGGCGGTCGAGGCGCGGTTCGAGACGGCGCCGCGAGTGCTGGAGCACCTTGCGGGAGACGACTGGCTGGCCCTGGGCAGCGCGGCGCTGGCGTTTGACCCCCTGTGCGGTGACGGTACGGCGACGGCGGCGCGCGGCGGCATTCTTGCGGGGGCAGCCGCGACGGAGATTGTCCAGGGCGCGGCCCCCACCCCCTTGCTGCGCCACTACCGCGCCATGCTGATCGCAGCGCTGCGCCGCCATCTGGCCGCCTGTTTGCCCTTCTACCAGCGAGGCGGTTCGAGCGCGTGGTGGCGAGAGCAGGCCGAGGCAACGGTGGCGGGTCATGCGTGGTGCACCGGAGTACTGGCAGATGAGCCCGAGCCGGGCTTTGTGCTGGCGGGCAACCGGCTAGTTCCGCGGGCGGTGACTGCATGAGTCTGCCGGAAGCGGCACCAGTCGCGCAGTGGCGCACCTATCGGCGGCTGACGCCCTATCTCAGGCCCTATCGCGCCCGGCTCGCGCTGGTGCTTGCGCTCAGCCTCATGGCGACGGCGGTCAACCTGGCGCAGCCGTATCTTTCCAAGCTGATGATCGATTCTGCGCTGCTCGGGCGCAATCTGACGGCGCTGTGGTGGATCGCGGCGGCGACCATCGGCGTGACGCTGGGCGGCTATGCGCTCAATATTGTCTCCAGCTATCGCTACGTGAAAATCTCGGCGGCGATGCTGTTCGACATCCGCGTCGATCTGTTGCGCCATTTGCAAACGCTGAGCCCGCGCTTCTACGCCCGCTTCCGGCTGGGCGACCTGATGAGCCGGATCAACAGCGACGTCAGCGATGTGCAGCGCGCTGCTGCCGATACGCTGCTGGCGGCGCTGGGCAATGTGCTGTTCCTGGTCGGCAGCGTTGTGCTGATGGTCTGGCTCGATTGGCGCCTGTTCGTGGTGGGCACAGTGCTCGTGCCCTTCGCGGTGCTGACCTGCGTGCGTTTGCAGCGCCGGCTGGTGGCGATCACCCGCGACATGCGCGAACGCGGCGCAGACCTTGGCAGTCTGCTGGTCGATACGGTGATGGGCATGCGCGTCGTCACCGCGCTCAGGGCAGAGCGCCACGAGGCGGCCCGTTTTGCCGAGGCCAATGGCCGGTTCGTCGAAGCAATGCTGCGCATGCAGGTCGCCTCGTTCCTCACCGGCGCCCTGCCCGGCGCGCTGCTGGCGATCTCGACCGCCGCGGTCACGCTCTATGGCGGCTGGCTGGTGTTTTCCGGAGAGCTCACCATCGGCACGCTGGTCGCGTTCATGGCCTATCACGCGCGCCTGTTCGGCCCGGTGCAGGCCTTGCTGGGGCTGTCGTCGGGGCTCGCCTCCACCCGCGTCTCGCTGGGCCGGATCTTTGAACTGTTCGACACGGTGCCCGATGTGACCGAAAGCGCCGATCCGTTGGCGATGGGCCCCGTGCGCGGGGCGATCCGATTTGAAGGCGTGCATTTCCGCCACGACCGGGAAGCCGTGCTGGACGGCGTCGATCTCGCCATCCCGGCGGGCGCACAGTGTGCTGTGCTGGGCGAGAGCGGTGCGGGCAAATCCACCCTGGCCGATCTGCTGGTGCGTTTGCAGGACCCGCAGAGCGGCCGGATCACGATCGACGGAGTCGATATCCGCGATGTCGCGATCGCCGACCTGCGCCGCGAAGTCCTGTTGGTCGATCAGGCCCCGTTCCTGTTCAACGCCACCATTGCCACCAACATCGCCTTCGCGCTGGACAGCGCGACCACGCCGCAGGTGCAGGCAGCGGCAGAAGCGGCAGGGCTCGGGCCGCTGCTGGAGCGCCTGCCACAGGGATTGCGAACCCCGGTCGGCGAGCGCGGTCTCTCACTCTCCGCAGGCGAGCGCCAGCGCATCGCCATTGCCCGCGCGCTGCTGCGCCGTCCTTCGGTACTGGTGCTCGATGAGCCCACTGCCGCGCTGGATGCCGCAACCGAGCGGCGCGTTGCCGAAGGACTGCGCGAGGCTCTGCCCGACGCCACGCTGATCATCATCACCCACCGTCCGGCGCTGACCGAAGGCGCGGACATGGTGGTGACCCTGACCAACGGGAAGGCAAACCTGCGTGGCTGATCCTGTACGCATCGCGGTGATCGACAGCGGGGTGCACCCAGGCCATCCGCACATCATCGCGGATCGCCTGCTCCCGGGCGTGGCGATCCTGGCCGACGGCACGCTGGAACAGGGAGATGACGCCGCGCTCGACCGGGTGGGTCATGGCACTGCCGTGACCGCGGCCATACAGGAACTGGCCCCGCAAGCGCTGATCCTGCCGATCCGCGTGTTCCGCGAGGGCCTGCGCGCCTCGCCCCGCGCGCTGATTGCCGCGCTGGACTGGGCCAATGCCCAGAGCGCCGACCTCATCAACCTCAGCCTTGGCACGACCAACCCGGCGCATTCCGACCATTTTGCCGCAGCCGCAGCCCGCATCACCGCCCGCATTGTCGCACCGCGCATGGCCGCTGATGATACGCCGTGCTGGCCGGGCATGCTGCCCGGTGTCATTGCCGTGGGGCTCGACTGGGATGTCCCGCGCGGCTCGGCCCGGCACGGCGACGAAGGCGTCTACTATGCCTCGGGCTATCCCCGCCCGATCGAAGGCGTGCCCCAACAGCGCAATCTCCACGGCATCAGCTTTGCCACCGCACAAGTGACCGGGCTGGTGGCGGCGGGGCAGATCACGCCGGGCGCGGACTAGCGACCCGGTTTACGGACTTCACGCCAATGAGCCAAACCGCGCTGCAAAGGCGCTGCGGTGCCGCATCCATCGGCGTGCCCTCGGTCGCATCGAACAGGGGCGTGTAGTCGGCCTGACTGAAGCCGGAATTGCCCGCCCCATGTCTGGAGAAGATCGAGAGCCCCGTTCGACAGCTCTTTGCGGGGCCTATCCGCCTATCGTGCGGTCGGAGGGCCAGAAGGGCTTGCGCAGCTCCCGCTTGTTGACCTTGCCCATGGCATTGCGGCCCACGGTCTCGACCAGGTCGATGGTGCGCGGAAGCTTGTAGCGCGCGAGGTGCTCGCGGGCATAGTCCATGAGGTCCTCGGCGCTGGCCTTGGTCTCGGGACGCAGCACGACGAGCGCCTTCACTTCCTCGCCCATATCGGCATTGGGCACGCCGATCACGGCCACGTCCTCGACTGCCGGGTGATTGATCAGCGCCTGTTCGATCTCGGCCGGATAGATGTTTACCCCGCCCGAGACGATCATGTCCGATGAGCGGTCGGTGATGAAGACATAGCCGTCCTCGTCGACATAGCCGATCTCGCCCAGCGTGAAGACGCCCGGCTCGATATGCGCCGCCGCCGTCTTTTCCGGATCGTTGTGATAGACGATGCCGCGCCCGGTGGGGTCGCGGAAATAGAGCTGTCCGACTTCATTCGGGCCGAGCCGCGTGCCGTCTTCGGCCACCACGACCATTTCGAGCGGCGGCACCGCCTTGCCCACCGAGCCGGGCTTCAAGAGCCATTCCTCGGAGGTGATCATGTTCGTCGTGCCCGCCTCGGTCGCGCCATAGGCATCGACGAAGACAGGGCCCCACCACTCGATCATCGCACGTTTGACCTCGACCGGGCAGGCTGCGCCGGTGTGAGGCACGAAGCCGAGGCTCGAGACATCGTACTTCGCGCGCACCGTTTCCGGCAGCGCGAGCAGGCGCTGGAAGTGCGTGGGCACCATGACGATCGTCGCGACGCGGTAGGTCTCGATCAGGGCGAGGACCAGCTCGGCATCGAACTTGCGAAGCACCACGAGCGGCCTTCCGCCTGCAAGCTGGCGCACCGAGCCGAGCGGGCCGGTGTGGTAATTTGGGCCGATCAGCAGCACCGGCCCGGGCGGTGCGACCACGGCCAGCTCCGCCAGAACTTTGAACAGCCCCGCGACATCGGCCTCGCGCGGGAACATGCTTGGCGGGGTTTCGGTGCCCTTGGGGCGCCCGGTCGTGCCCGAGGTGTAGTGCATGTAAGGCAGCGGCGGCATCGTGACCGGGGGTTCGGCATCGCTGGCGGCGGCCAGCCAGTCGTCCCACGCGGTGATCCCGGCGATCCCCTCGCAGCGCCAGCCGATCACCGTGTCGATCCCGGCGAGCTTGCAGGCAGCGAGCGCGACTTCGGCGTTCTCCGGCCCGGTGAACACCGCCCGCGCGCCGCTGTCGGTCAGAATGTAGGCCAGTTCCTCGGCCGTCAGGTAGAAATTGGCCGGAACGCCCGAAATGCCCGCATGCAGCAGGGCAAGGTAAGCCAGCGCGCATTCGGTGGAATTGTGCGCGAAAATCGCCGCGCGCGGTGTGGCCCCGAGATCCATCGCAAGGAGGGCATTGGCCGCCCGGTTCATCACCGGATCAAGCTCGGCCCAGGTCAGGCTCAGCGCCCCGTCCGTCACCGCCAGATCATCCGGCGTGGCCTGTGCGCGTTCGTGTGCGGCAAGCGACATCGAAACTTCCACTCCCCGAATCAAATTCCAGCCCCCATGTGCCCGCAGCCGGAGCGCGGCGGAAGCAGGAAAGCGGCGGCTCACAAGAATGGTAGGGGAACGGCGCAAGATGCGGCCGCCGGTCGCGGATGGAAGTTGCGATGCCCGTGATGCGCCGCCGAGCCCGGTCAATCGCTTACCGGCTGCGAGCAAGGATCATTCTCGTGCACAATCACTGCATAAACGCGCTGGATCCGGCCTGCGCTTGGGATCCGGGGGCGAGGTTTTGCCAAGGGGCGTTGTCCTGATGGGGGCCCGTCCCGGATTGAGCACGCTCATCGCCTGCTCGACAACTTCGGCAAGGTGCGAGCGGCTCATGGCAGCCACCACATCTTCGACGCGGCAGGCTGGTAGTCCATGCCCGCTTCGCTGCGGGCGCGTTGCAGATAGCGCCGCATGGCACCCGCATCCATATTGTCGTTGGCCGGATCGGCCGGGCCAAGGATCGGCCGGGCGGTGACACTGCCGGCATGGATCCATTGGATGGCGGACTTCAGGGATTGTGCGAGCTGCTTCATGGTTCGTCTCCTGGGTTGCCCGCTGCCTTGGGCGGGGCTGTTCGATGAAGACGGTTTGCACCTTCCGTGTATCGCGATGATGCCGCACCGAGACTTTTTTTGTTTCGATTGTAACGGCTTGGCAGATGCTGCCCCGGAGCACAGGAAAAGGGCCGGACGCATCACTGCGCCGGCCCTTCCGCCAGGTCTGTGCTGACCATCGCGCCAGATCCGGCGCTGCGATCAGAGCACGAAGTCACTCGCTGAAAGCGTCGTCACATTCAGCACGTCGAAGCAGAAGTCGGCGGTGCCGTCGCCGTTGGTGTCACCATAGACACGGACGAATTCGGGACCGTAAACATTGGCATCGAAGTGCTGGCCCCAGAGCGCACCGGCATGGCCCGCGCCAGGATACGTCATGCCGCCCCAGGCGAATGCCTGATCGCCAAGCAGCTTGGTGCTGGCATCGATTGCCGAAACATTGATCACGTCGCCGCCGCGGCCGCTGGTGAAGTCGTTGATCTTGTCGATGCCAAGGCCGATCTGGCTGTCGGTCAGCGACTGGAACACAAACTTGTCCGCGCCAGCTCCGCCAGTAAGCCGGTCATCGCCGGCGCCGCCTGCCAGCCAGTCGTCGCCGGTGCCGCCATAGAGTGAGTCGCTCATCGCGCCGCCCTGGATGCTGTCGTTGCCGATGTCGCCATAGAGGATGTCGTAGCCATCCCCGCCGACCACCGTGTCGTCGCCGGCATCGCCGTGCACCGTGTCGTTGCCGTTGCCGCCATAGAGTTTGTCGTTGCCGCCGGCGCCGGAAATGGTGTCGTTGCCATCGCCCCCCGCCAGCATGTTGATCCCGCCATGCCCGGTCATAACGTTGTTCAGTTCGTTGCCGGTGGCATCGACCAGCATCATGTTGGGGGCGTCGATTACGACATTCTCGACATTGGCGGTCAGCGCGGTGACCGTGTAGTGCGTCATCAGGGTGTCGGTTCCGCCGCCAGCCAATTCGACAATGGTGCCCACCTGCGCAAAGTCCACAGAGCGATAGGTGTCATTACCCGCGCCGCCGACCAGCGTGTCGCTGCCGGTGCCGCCATCGAGAATGTCATCGCCGGTGCCGCCAGAGAGATAGTCGTTGCCATCGCCGCCATAGAGGTTGTCGTTGCCGGCATCGCCATAGAGCTTGTCGGCCTGCGCGGAAGGCTGGGAGTAGGTCCCGTCGCCCGGCGCCTGATCGCCGTACAGGGTGTCGTTGCCATCCCCGCCGTAGAGCGTATCGGCATTAAGGTCGCCGGTGAGCACGTCATCGCCGGAGCCACCGGAGAGGAAGTCGTCGCCGGCATTGCCCTGGAGCTTGTCGTTGCCGGCTTCTCCGTAGAGGGTATCGTTGCCGGCCTTCTCGGGCACGCCGGCGCGATCGCCGGTGAGAATGTCGTCGCCAGCCCCGCCATAGAGCTTGTCCGTGCCGTCATCGCCGAGAAGTTTGTCGTTGCCGTCCTCGCCGTAGAGCGTGTCGTTGCCCGAGCCGCCATTGGCGAGGTCGTTGCCGCCCCCCATACGCATGGTATCATTGCCGCCTACCGTATCGATCGCCTTGTTGTCGCGGGCATCGCCGGTCAGGGTCATGGCGTAGTTTGAGCCCGCGCTGTTGTAGAACTTCTCGTAGGCCTCGATGTTCTGGTAATCGCTGAACTTGAAGTTGGTGAAGTCGGAAATCAGCGTGTCGAAGCCCTCGTTGGCGTGTTCAACGATCTTCCCAGCACCCGACTTCATGTAGTAGCGGTCGTCACCTATGCCGCCATAGCCGGTGTTTCCTTCCGCGACGTTGAGTTCGTCGTTGCCAGCCTCGCCGAAGAGCTGGTCGGCTTCACCGTCAAGCCCGTAGATATGGTCATCGCCCTGGCCGCCATAGAGCTTCAGGGGATCGCTGGGATGAAGCGATTCGGACCTGTGCGAGATCGTGTCGTCGTTGTTCCCGCCGTAAACCGAGCCGGATGCCCAGCCCCACACCTCGATGATGTCGTCGCCATCGCCGCCATAAATGGTGACGCGGTCATCGACGAACGTCGTGACCACGTCGTTGCCGCCATTGGCGTAGATCGTGTAATCATCCCAGATATAGTCGTCGAGACTGCCGATCTTGATGGTGTTGCTGGCGTCGTCATACGTCTTGGTAATCTTTGCCATGTCACGTCCCCTTGATGCTTTCCGGCACCATGCCGATGCCCAGCTTGTGGGGTCGGCCTGTCACCGCACGATCACGCGGCGCGGGGCAAAACGTCTCAATTGTAATTTTGGCGTTTGCGCGGATCTCAGACGCAAAAATGCCCAGGCCGCTGATCGGCGACCCGGGCATTTTGTCTGGTCTGGCGCTCCGATCAGAGCACCAGGTCGCCTGCCGACAGCGACGTCATGTTGAGCACGTCGAAACAGAAATCGGCAGTACCGTCACCATTGGTGTCGCCGTAGACGCGCACGAACTCGGGGCCGTAGGTGTTGGCATCGAAGTGCTGGCCCCACATGTTGCCCGCCTTGGCCACTTCCGGCAGTTCCATGCCCGACCATGTGAACATCTGATTGCCCGCGACAAGCGCATTGGCATCGAGCGAACTGACGTCGATCTGGTCCGCCCCATGGGCAAAGTCCATGATCTTGTCGATACCGGAGCCAATCATACTGTCGGCCGTGGTGACGAACACGAACTTGTCGTTGCCTGCCCCGCCAGTGAGCCGGTCATCGCCGCCGTCACCGCGGAGGTAGTCGTTGCCATCGCCGCCGTCGAGGACGTCGGTGAGCGAGCCGCCATAAAGGTAGTCATCACCCTTTTCGCCGGCAATCGTGTCATAGCCGTCACCGCCGTGCATGGTGTCGGTGCCCTCGCCGCCGTAAAGCTTGTCGTTGCCGGCATCGCCCTTCATGAAGTCGTTGCCGGAATTGCCGGAGAGTTCGTCGTCGCCGGTGCCGCCATTCAAGAGGTCGTTGCCATCGCCGCCAAAGAGCCGATCATTGCCTGCATCGCCGTAGAGACCGTCGTTGCCGCCATTGCCATAGATCGTATCGGCACCGTCCAGGCCTGAAAGCGTGTTGTTCCCTTGGTGCCCGGTGATCACGTTCGCAAGGCCATTGCCCTTGGCATTCACAGCAGTGCTGTCGAGCGCGCCAACAACCTTGAGGTTCTCGACGTTGGCGGCCAGCGCCGTCACCGAAACCGCGGTTTCCAGCGTGTCGATGCCGCCGCCCAGCTCCTCGACGATGCCGCCCACCGCCACACCGTCGGCTGAGCGATAGAGGTCGTTGCCGCTGCCACCGACGAGCGTGTTGCTGCCAGTGCCGCCATCGAGAATGTCGTTTCCGTCACCGCCCGACAGATAGTCATTGCCATCCCCGCCTTTCAGCAAGTCATTCCCGCCCTCGCCATAAAGCTTGTCATTGCCATAGCTGCCATCGGCCGTGTCGTTGCCGCCGCCCATCCACAGGGTGTCGGCACCCGTGCCGGTAGCAGCCCAGTTGGCATTGGCATCGCCCTTGACAGTGACATTCTGGAAGCTTTGATTATCCACCACGAATTGGAAGCGTTCAATATTCTGGTAGTTCGCGAAGTTGAAGCTGGTAAAGTTTGCCCGAACAGTGTCGATGCCGCCGCCGGCATATTCAACGATCTTGGCACCTGCCACAATGTCGTAGGTATCGTTGCCGACCCCGCCATAAGCGGTGTTGCCCGAGCGCACATCAAGCCGATCGTTGCCGGCTTCGCCGTAGAGCATGTCGGCCTGCCCGCCGACTCCGATGATGAAATCGTCGCCTTCGCCGCCATACATCTTCAGCACACCGTCATCATAGGAATTGGGCATGTGCCTGATGGTGTCATTGCCTTCGTCGCCATAGACAGAACCGGTGCCCGACCCGCCGGCATAGATCGTATCATTGCCGGTCCCGGCGTGAACATAGACGACCCCGTCAACGTAGAACGTGATGCTGTCATCGCCGCCATTGGTGTAGATGTTGAAGTCGTTGCTGTCGTCGAATGAGATGGACCCGATGCTCACATTGTCGGATGCATCGCCGTAAACCAGTTTCTTGAGTGCCATTTCATATCCCCTTGAATGTGTTCAGCACCATGCCGATGAACCGCTTGTCGGGTAATCGGGTCACCGGATGATCACGCGTCGGGGGGAAATGAGTCTCAATTGTAACGGCAGGGCATTGGCACCAGTTGGAAAGCGAGGCGCACTCGCTTCAACGCGCCAGTTTCAGCCGGATGATGCGGCGGGCGTCGTTGTCCGCCGGATCGGTGAACCAGGTCACTTCGACGAGCTGGCCGTTACGCAGCGCCAGATGGGGTTCGGCCAGATTGGAAAAGGTCGCGGGCGAAAAACTCTCGCCGCGCATCCACGCAAAGCGCAGCGCGCCGATGTCGAAGCCCTCGCTGATCACAGTCTTGTAGGACACGCTGGATTTCGAGGTGTCGCGCACTCGCTCCGTGATGCTCCAGTGCTGCGTCACCGCGCCGCGCGTGATTTCCAGACCCTCTCCGGAGGCCACCATCGCGCGGATGCGGTAGATATCCCAATTGACGATGCCGTTGATGGCCACCAGCGCGATCATGCCGATGGCGAACAGCATCCACGACCACGCGCGCCCGCGCACGAAGCGATCGAACAGGCATATGCCCAGCGGGATCAGCCCGAGCAGGCTGAATGGTTCAATGCCATAAGGCGTCGCCGTACCGTCGAAGACCGCCTCCACCGGGTCACTCCCCGTCGGGCACCAGCATGTAGCCTTCGCCGCGCATGGTCTTGAGCACGGCCGGTTTGGACGGATCGAACTCGATCTTCTTGCGCAGCCGCGCGATCCGCATGTCGATCGAACGGTCGTAGGGGTCCCACTTCTTGTGGTGCGCAAGTTCTAGGAGCTGATCGCGGTTCAGCGGGCGGCGCGCGTGGGTGATGAAGGTGTAGAGCAGATCATACTCCATCGCAGTGAGATCGACCTTCTCGCCGTTCTCGTCGAACATGGCCTTCATCTCGGTATCCACCACGCATCGGCCAACTTTGACCCGCGCAGCCGGGCGCCCGGCAGCGACCGTGGCGGACATCGTCCGCCGCAATATGGCCTTGACCCGCGCGCGCAGTTCGGCGGGCTCGAACGGTTTGGCGAGATAATCGTCCGCGCCCATTTCCAGCCCAACTATGCGGTCGGTGGTCGATCCCATTGCAGTGAGCATAAGCACGGCAGAATGGCCTTCCCCGCGCAGCCAGCGGGTGAGCGACAGCCCATCCTCGCCCGGCATCATCAGATCGCACACCACCAGATCGGGGCGGAATTTGGGCACCAGTCGGCGCAGCGCAATGCCGTCCTGGGCTGCCTCCACATCGTACCCGTCCTTGCGCAGCAGATCGTAAAGCAGTTCGCGGACATCCTGATCATCATCGCAGACGACAATGCGCGCGCGCGTGTTCATCGAGCCTCTCCCTTGCCGACCGGTAATGTCACCACGATCGAACAGCCGTCTGCGACCGTATCGTCGATCGTGATTGCGCCACCGTGGCTTTCAAAGATGCCGCGCGCAATGGCGAGGCCGCTGCCCCCACCCTCGCCGAACGCGCGGGTGGTGAAAAACGGCTCGAACGCGCGGGCGCGCACTTCTGCCGGCATGCCGGGACCATTGTCCGTGATCGTGATGCGCACCTTGGCGCCGATGCGCTGCGAGCGGACTTGCAAAGTACGCACGCCGTCCTGCCGTTCCAGCGCCTGGCGCGCATTGATGATCAGGCCGACAAAGGCCTGCACCAGTTGATCATGATCGCCGGGGATCGCCGAAACTTCGGGATCGACGGTGGTGTTCACCAGGATATTGGCATTGCGCAGGTCGTATCCGGCGAACTCCAGTGCGCCGACGAGCAGATCGTTGAGATCGACCTGGCCATGGCGCGGGCGGCCATCGCGGGCCATTGCCAGAAAAGTCCGCACGATCCGGCTGCACCTGTCCGCCGCTTCACGAAGCTTGGTGATGGTACGTTCCTCGTCGGTGCCCACGAGCACATCCTGAAGGATCGCGGCGCGGCCGATGACGACCGACAACGGATTGTTGAGCTCGTGCGCCACACCGCCGAGCAGGGCGCCCAGCGCCGAGAGCTTCTCCTGCTGGTGGATCAGTTCACGCTGGCGGGCGACTTCGGCCTCCATCGCTCGCCGCTCGGTCAGATCGCGGATGAAAGCGGCATAGACCCGCTGTTGGCCCTGCTGCACCTCCTCGATCTGGATTTCGACCGGAAACGTGCGGCCTTCGGCATGAAACGCTTCCAGCTCGAGCCGCCGACCGATGACTTTGCGCTCGCCAGTCGGGCATGGTGCGCCATCCCGCGATTGTGCGCCGCGCGCAGATGGGGGGGCACGATCGTGCCCCCGATCGGCTTGCCGATCATCGATCCCGGCGCATGCCCGAAGATCGCATCGGCTGCCGGGTTCGCGCGCAGGATCGTTCCTTCGAGGTCTGCGATGACGACAGCATCGAGCGATGCGTCGATCACAGGCCCGACCAGTGCCTCGGTCGACAGGAGCGGTGCGGGGGACGGGTCAGCTTGCATAAGGTTGGGGCAGCTCATCTTGCATGGATCAAGAAGGCATTGTGGCAGGGCATTGTAACGGTGGTGCCACGCCGGACGGGCTTCATCGTCACGATTGTAACAGCCGGTCGGGCAACATGGCCGCGACCAGTTCGCGCAAGGCGGCCGGTGTGAACGGCTTCTCGAGCACCGGGCACCGGGTCTCATCCAGGAAATCAGCCGCAATACCGCTAAGGGTATCGCCGGTAACGAAGGCGATCCGGCTGGTCAGATCGGGCCGGTTCCGGGTCATCCAGGCATAGAGCGTGGGGCCATCGCAATCCGGCATCCGGATATCGGAGAGGACCAGATCAAACGCTGCGCCACCCGCCATCGCCGCTTGCCCGGCCATCCCGCCAACTGCCATCGTGGTGCTCATCCCCATGCGCGCCAGCATATCGGCGAGAGTCTCGGCCACATCCTCCTCGTCATCGATGATCAAGGCCCGGCCCTTGGCCTTGGCGGTCTGCACCGATGCGGGCGCCGTGGATTTGTCCGTGCTGGTCTCGATCGGCAGAGTGATCACGAACACCGTGCCTACAGCGGCAGGTGTGGCGGCATCCTCGACTGTGATCGTGCCGCCATGCGCCTGAATGATCCCGAGCGAATAGGACAGGCCGATGCCCGTGCCCTGCCCCGCCGCCTTGGTGGTGAAGAACGGATCGAACAGGCGGTCGCGGGTGGCCGCATCAATGCCTTTGCCGTTGTCGGCAATCGAAAGCCTGATCTCATTCTCGCGAACCGATGATGTGATGGCAATGACCCGGTCACCGTGCTTGTCCTCAAGTGCCTGACGCGCATTGGTAAGAAGATTGACGATGACCTGGTGGAGTTGGTCGGGATCAGCCTTGATCGGCGGCAAATCGCCCGCGAGATGGAGTTCCAGTGCAACATTGGCTGCGCGCATCTGATACTCGGTCAGTTCCGCCGCAGCCCGCACCTGATCGTTGATGTCCACGGACCGGTATTCAGGGGCCTTCTGGCGCGCCATGGCGAGGAAGCTCTGCACGATCCGCGCACACCGGTCCGCCGCGCGCTTGATCTTGGCGATGCGGTCGGCGTGCTCGGTATCCTCGAGATCCTCGCTGAGCAGAGCGGCCTGGCCGATCACGGCGGCGAGCGGGTTGTTGAGCTCATGGCTCACGCCGGCAAGCAGCGAGCCCAATGCGGCCAGTTTTTCCGACTGGTGCAGCGCATCACGCGAGGCCATCAGCGCCGCACGCGCCTGCCGTTCCTCGGTAATGTCGTGGGAGATGTTGCCGATGTAGGCAAGATTGCCCTCGGCATCGAGTATGGGAAACAGGGAAAAACTGAATTCGCGCAGTTCACCGCTCGGCAGTTCGAAGTACGTCGAGACTTGTTCGAACTCCCGCTTTTTGCAGACCCGCGCAAACATCGGAGTGATGACCTCTTTGGCCTGCGGAAACCGGGCATTGATTGCTTCTGCGCCCAACGCGATAAGGGATTCAGGCGTTTCGCCATAGAAGCCTGCCGCGCTATCGTTGACCATGACGTACCGCCCCTTTGGATCCATCAGGGCCATCGGATTGGGCGCGTGCTGAATAAAGGCTTCAACCAGGGCTTTCGATTCCTGCAACGCGGCCTGGGCCTTGGCCCGCTCGTCGATATCGAAATTCATGCCGCCGATATGGGTGATCTGCCCCTCGTCGTTGAACACGGGAAAACGGCTGACAAGTTCCCGCCGGTTGAACTGAAGATGGTCGCCCTCGAGAAGAATAGCCTCGCCGGTCGAGAGGATGTGCGCGTCCATCATCTGCAGATAGGGCTTCATCGCCTCGACATGCAGATCGTATTCATGCTGGCCGATCATGTCTTCTGACCGCTTGCCATATTGCTCAGCCAGATGCCGGCTTACAAACACGACCTCGTGATCGACCCGCTTCAGGTAAATTGATGTCGGCAGGTTGTCGAAGAATGCGATAAGCTGGGAGCGGGACTCCTCCAGCTTCGACTTGGTGCGCTTTTCCTCGGTGACATCGACAACGAACACACCAACCATTTCCATCTTCCCGTCAGGATCCTGAACCGGGAAAGAGGTGATCTGAACGTCGCGGACTTCGCCGGTCGCACTGTTAAATTTGGTTTCCAGAGTTTCTTGTACGCCTTGCGCCAGGGTGCGCATGAACAATTGGCTGCCCTGGTCGCCTGCATTCGGAAAGAACGGCGCAAAGAACCTCAGGTCCTTGCCAAGCATGGTATCGGGCGACTGATCAAAGGAAGCTGCCGCCGAGTGGTTCATCATGGCGACGCGGCCATTCGCGTTGAAAAAGATCATCCCGAACGGTGCGTTGTCCAGAAACGCCTGCATTTGCCTTTGCTGCTCGCGAAGCTGCCGCAGCCGCGCGAGAACCGATTGCCAGATCCTGGGCAGATCGGGCGGAACGCGGACCGCATCTCCGCTGGCCTGTGCGAAGGCCAGCAATTGCAGTGCCGGGCGGTTCACCAGCCAACCCATGTACAGAAAGATCGCGACTGTCGGCAGGCCGAGCGCGAGAACGAACAGGATGTAGGGCACGTTCATGCGGATCGCCTCGATCCAGATGCCCTGATGATCGACCGAAGCAATGACAAACCGATGCTGGCCGATCCGCTGCCCCCCGGTCTCGCCATTAGGGTTTGTGCGGGCCGCAGGTTTTCCATCCGGCGCTGTTGCCAGTCTGAGATCGACGTGCGGCGGCGCGAGTGCCCGCAGCACGCGGCCGGCCTGCGCGGTATCAGCGGCGCCCGTTGCATACATGCCCGTGATCGCCGCATCGGCGCTGCGGATCGAACGCTCTGCCTCTGCTTCCAACTGGTCGCGCGTAGTCCAGACGCCGCGCAGCACCATGACAGTCATGAAGCAGATCGCCATCGAATAGGCCGTGACCCGCAGTACCGTCAGCATGCGCTGCGTGCCGCGCGTGAACGCCGAAGGCGGAGCCGCCGACCTTGCAATATCAGGCACTGAGCCGCACCCCCTTGGACCTGAAACTGCGCTTCATGCGAACCACAAGCCTCCCAGCGCCCATCATGGCGATGCATTGTCACCAACACATATCGCGCCGCGCGGAGTTTTGTAACGGTTGTAACAGCGCTGCGGGTGCCCCTGCGGCGGAATGGCCCGGGGTCCGGCGAAAATACGCAGCCTAGGAAGGGTCCTTGACCGGTGAAGGATGAATTTATATATCTCTTTTCATGCAAATGACTTCTGCAGTTTCAGAGAAGCGGAGGGTCGGACGTCCGACGGTCGACCGGCGCGACGAGATTCTCGACGCGGCCGAGCGGCTTTACGTGGCAATCGGGTTCGAAAAAGTGACCGTGACCGACGTGGCGCGCGCGCTCGGCATGTCGCCTGCCAATCTCTATCGCAGCTTTACCAACCGCCAGGCGATCGACGAGGCCGTGACCAAGCGCTCGCTCGGCGCCGTGGAGGATGCCGCATGGCAGGTCGCGCGTACCGCAACGGCTGACCCAGCCCTCGCATTCGAGCGACTTTGCGTGAGTATCGCTTTGAAAATGGGCGACCTTCTCTTTCACAGCGGCCGCGCAAGCGATTTGTGCCTCGCCGCCACGCGTGGCAACTGGCCCCCGGTCCAGCAGTTCATGGGCACGCTCCACGGCGTCATTCGCCATGTCATCGCCGAAGGCCAGCGCCAGGGCGTGATGCGCGCAGATCTCCCGCTAGAAGAGACGTCCGGGGCAGTGGTGAGCGCCATGATCAAGGTCTGGCACCCGGTCATGGTCGAAGCCTCAGGTGTCGCTGATCTTGCGCAGGAAACCACCGTGCTGGTCAATCTTTTATTGGCGGCCCTGCTCAGAAAAAACTGATTATTTTATATTTTTTTCATCTTTTTTAAAGGCGCGCTGCGACCAAGCCGCAGTCGTCAGTGCCCTCCGGGGCTCGGAGGTTCGCATGGAAGTAGCCGCCAGGATTCCGACCTTTGCCGTATTCCTGGCCATCGGATTCCTTGCCGCCTGCTCGGGCAACTCCTCCACCCTACCGGCCGAGCCGCTTGTGGCAACCGCGCTGGCGCAAGGCGAAGGGGCCGGCATCGGCGAAGCCTATACCGGCACGGTCCACGCCCGCATTGAGAGCACGCTTGCTTTTCGCGTGCCCGGCAAGATCGTCGCCCGCCTTGTTGACGCGGGCGCGCATGTCCGCGCCGGTCAGCCGCTGTTCCGGCTCGATGCGCGCGATCTCGGCCTCGCCGCATCCGCTGCTGCCGACAAGGTCCGCGCCGCCGAGGCCGATGCCGCGCGCACCGCCGCCGACGAGGCCCGCTTGCGACCGCTCGTTGCCACCGGTGCGATCGCCCCTGCAACCTATGACGGCGCGCGAGCCGCGCGTGATGCTGCTGCCGCCACGCTCTTGGTCGCGCGCGCCGCCGCCGCCAACCGCCCCGAAACCACGCGTGATGGACTGCAGGCTCTGCAACCCGTCCTCGGCCCCGACATGACCGTCACTGCAGGCAACGCCTCCCAGCTCAGCGACGGCGCTTCGGCTTCCGTCATCATGGAGGCGTCGATCGCCAGCAGAAAGGGCCTGGCGCCGCTTGGACGTTATGTCGGAATGGCGACAGCCGGAACCGAACCCGACGAGATGGGAATCGGGCCGGTCTTTGCCGTGCCGAAGCTGCTCAAAGCGAATGGCCTCAAGATCGACGATATCGGTCTATGGGAACTCAACGAGGCCTTTGCCGTGCAAGTGCTCTACTGCGCTGATACTCTCGGCATTCCCATGGAGAGGCTCAACGTCAACGGCGGCGCAATTTCCATCGGCCACCCCTACGGCATGAGCGGCGCTCGCATGGTCGGCCACGCGCTGATTGAAGGCAAGCGCCGCGGGGCCAAGTACGTGGTCGTGACCATGTGCGTCGGCGGCGGGATGGGCTCCGCTGGTCTGTTCGAGGTGTATTGAACGGGCGAAGCGGTCATTCAGCGCGCTGCGGTGGTCATCGACGCCAAGGGCTCGGTCAGGGCAATTCCACCACACGGAAGACCGCTCCCGAGCCCGCCTCGCGCACCAGATCGACCCGCGCGCCGTCCCAGTGATAGTCGAGATGCCTACCCTGGATCGGATCCGCCGCGAGGTCGGGATAGAACAGCGCCGCGCATTCGCCGCCGCTGTGTCGGACGCTTGGGTAGGCCACTCCGTCGGCGCCAGCGGCCCTCAGTGTCCTCGCCAGAGCCTGAGAGGCCCCGTAGTCCTCGCGATCAAGCGCCGGGTGCCTGGCTGCGTCTCCACCGCGCAGATCATGGAGCTCTGCGCTGACCGAAAGGACGATTTCCCGGAACTGCGAGGTCCAGCCCGGTGCTTCGGCGGTCCGGGCCATGAAGCGGGCATGGTGGTGGATCGTCTCGAACAGCGCCGTTTCGAAGACTTTGCCGACATAGAGCACGCCGTAGCTGCCGTCGGTGAAGCGGCTTGGCCGATCCGGGCTGACATGCGTGAACGGCGCCATCAGCCACGAAGCGCCGGGCCCACCCACCCGGCGCTCGACCGGGACGAGGTCGAGATTGCCGACCGAAGTCATGACGCGCGGATTGGTTTTCTGCTCGGCGGAGATCAGGAGCGGCCAGTCGGCCGGGTCGGCGATATCTTCGAACAAGTCGATGGGCGGAAACGCGCTGCGGATGATCCTGACCGCCCCCGTCCACGCAACGGGGCTGACAGGCAGGCTATCGGTACCGGTCACCACCCACCGCGGGTCGCATCAAGATAGCGGCGCACGCGCATCAGGTCGGTGAGTTCACCGCCGAGCATCACATCGAGGGCGCTCGATCCGGCAAAGGCATCATTGCCTGCCTTGATCCAGCCGTAGCCGCGCCGGGCTTCCGCAAAGATGATCCGCAGCGCCTTGTGAATGCCCATCAGATTGGAGAGGCGCGCGCAGCCATCGCGCGAGATCCGGCCGGGTCCTTCCGCCTTCCAGCGCCGATAGGTCCGCACCGGCATATCTAGCAGGGTCGCGGCCTGATCGTCGGTCAGCTCCCATTTGCCGAACAGACCGAGCGCGGCCCGGAACATCGCGGCTGCCTCTTCCTGCGTGACAGGCTCGGGCCGAAATGCGGGAGCGACGGTATCGACGGGTTGCAATGCCAGCACGGATGGCCTCCTTATGGCAGTATATATACGATATGATGCCGTTTGGCAATATCGAGCAGGATGAGGCCACACCGCTCGACAGAGTTGCCAGACGCGCCGTCTGCCACCCGCAATCACGCGCACGCGCCAAGCCGTGCGGGGTCTTGAGCGAAAAGCGGTTGACCTTCAGGCCGGATCAGGCGCTCATTGCGGCAAGCCACTTGGGGAATGTTGGTCGGCAGATATCTCGCACGTTTCCGAGCGCCCGCCACCCTGTTTCAAGGAGTGACCCGCATGACCCGGTCCTACCCGCTGTTCCAATATGCCTACTATGTGAAGAGCATCGATGCGGCAGCCGAAAAGTGGGCAAAGGCGTTCGGCGCCGGGCCCTTCTTCATGGCGCGCCACCACCGCTGCGAGGAATTCACCTATCGCGGCACTGCGGTGGAGGCCGACGTCTCCTACGCCTTCGGGTATCTGGGCGATACGATGATCCAGTTCATCGAGCAGCATGACGACAAGGCGTCGATCTACCGCGACATGTACAAGGACGGCGAGGAAGGCTTCCACCACATCGCCTATCTCGTTTCCGACTTTGCCGCCGAACGCCAGCGCTGGCTCGACATGGGCTACGCACTCGCGACCGAACTCTATGCCGACGAGGTGAACGCCGCCTATTTCGACACCCGGTCGCTGAACGGCGGCTTCACCGAGATCCACGGCGATCCGCCCCACATCATGGGCATGTTCGGCGTTTGGAAGCGGGCGCACGAAGCCCGTGACGCGCAGACCCCGGCGACGATCGAGACAAAGGACATCAAGACCTACCAGCGGGCGCCGCTACTGCCGAAATAGGCCCGTTTGCGGCGGGAACGATTGCAGGCTTGATGGCCACAGCCGGTGGAGGCGTATCAGGCGGGCATCGCGTCTGCGGCGGGGCGGCCGATGATGCGGAAGTGGTGATCGCCGGCCCCGAAGGCGAGATCGACGAACAGCACGCGCTTGAGGAGATGGCCAACGGCAAGCTCGTCGGTCATGCCGAGACCGCCATGGACTTGCACCGCGCTTTCGCCAAGCTGCCGCCCGAGCCTGCCCGCCTGTGCCTTGAGCATGGCTGTATCGCGCGGACTGGCGAGCCCGGCTTCGGCGAGCGCCGCCGTCTGCAGCAGCAGTGAGCGGGCCTTCACATAAGCCAGCTTCATATCGGCAAGGCGGTGCGCGATGGCCTGGAAGGCGGCAATCGGCTTGCCGAACTGGCTGCGGGTCGCGGCATGAGTGGCGGCCAGTTCAAGGAGCGCCTCCATTGCGCCGACTGCCTCGGCGCTGAGCAGGAGGTGCGCGGTCTGGACGAGCGCGGTGATGGTGGCAGCGGCATCGGCATCGAGGAGTGCGGCGGGGTCCACCACGACATTGTCGAACCGCACGGTTGCCCCGCGCCGCCCGTCGATGGTGGTGTAGCTGGTCAGCGACTGGCCCGGTGCTGTCCGTTCGATCAGGAACAGGCCGAGTTTGCCATCGGGCAGGCGCGCAGCGACGAGCAATGTGGAGGCAGTGTCAGCGCCAAGGACGAGGCGCTTCTCGCCATCGAGGACGAAGCCGCCCTCACCTCTAGGCTCGGCCCGCATGGCGATATCGGCGGGATCGGCGGTGCCGTGCCCTTCCTCGTAGGCGAAAGCGCAGGTTGCCGAGCCATCGAGCAGCCCCGGCAGACGGTCCGGGGCATAGCGCGCGATCACGGGCGCGCAGATAACACTGGAAGCAAGCCACGGTTCGACCACGGCATGGCGGCCAAGCAGTTCGGCCACAGCAACGAGATCGACGGGATTGCCGCCGAGGCCGCCAAGCGCTTCGGGCAGCGGCAAGTGGAGCAGGCCGAGTTCGGCAAACTGGTTCCACACGGCCTTCGAATAGCCCGGCTGCGCAGCGATGATCCGGCGGCGCTCGTCGAGCGTATAGTGCCGGGCAAGATAGCGCGCGAGGCTTTCGCGCAGCATGTCCTGTTCAGGGGTGAAGCTGAAGTCCATGGAGGTTCCTCCGCTCAGGCCTGGCCGAGGCTGCGGGCGATGAGATCGCGCTGCACTTCGTTGGTGCCGGCGTAGATCGTGGTGGCGCGCGCGTTGAGATAGGCGGGCATGGCAACGAGATCGTGCCACGAGCCGAGCGGATCGACACCGCTGCCCACATCGAGCGCGGCAAGTTGCAGCGGCAGACCCTCGATCCCGGCAAGCCGCATTGCCAGCACCGAGACCTGCTGCCCGAGTTCGGACGACATGATCTTGTTGAGCGAAGGCATCGCCGGATCGCGCCCGAGGGCATGGCCGGTGCGGATCATGTTCTCGAACGCGGCATAGGCCGTGACGTCCGCCTCGAGCACGCCGAGATCGCGCTGGAACACGGAATCATCGGCCATCATGCCGCCGCCGGGGGCCCGCGTGGTGGATGCCGCCTCGCGCATCAGGGCGATCTTGCGGAAGAAACCGGGGCTGAGCGCCGCGCCCCCGCGTTCGTGCTTGAGCAGGGCCTTGGCGACCGTCCAGCCGTCGTTCTCGGCCCCGACCCGGCCCGATTGCGGCACGCGCACATCAGTAAAGAACACCTCGCACTGTTCGGGAAATCCATCGAGCCCGATGATCGGACGCACTTCCAGGCCGGGGTAGTCCATCCGGTCAAGCAGCAGGAAGGTGATGCCCTGCTGCTTGCGCCCCTCGGTGCTGGTGCGCACGAGCATGAACATGCGGTTGGCCTTGTGCGCCAGCGTCGTCCAGATCTTGCTGCCGTTGATCACGTAATCGTCGCCATCGGCCACGGCCATGCACGAGAGGGACGCGAGATCGGACCCTGCCCCGGGTTCGGAGTACCCTTGCGTCCAGTAGTCCTCGCCCGAAAGGATGCGCGGGAGGTACTTGGCCTTCTGTTCCTCTGTGCCAAGGTCCATCAGCATGGGGCCGACCATCTGGAGGCCGTTGGGCAGGAGCGGCGGGAGATCGCGCTTGCAATATTCCTCATCGAACACCGCGCGCTGCTCCGGCGTCCAGCCGGGGCCCCCGTACTCAGCCGGCCAACCCGGCGCGGCCCAGCCCTTCTGGTTGAGCAGCTTCTGCCAGGCCATCGTGGCCTCGAAGGGCGCGAAGACACAGGTGGTCTTGAGCCCGGCCTCGCGGATATCGGGGGTCGGCGCCGTGTCGAGGAAGTGCGCGACTTCCGCGCGGAATGCCGCGAGTGCGGGATCGCGATCGATGTTCATCCGCGCTTATCCCTTGCGCTTCTGGAAGGCCGTCACCCGGTCAAGAAAATCAGCGCCGCGCCCTTCGCCGCGGAACACTTCCCATTGCAGCCCCGCATCCATCGGCATGCCGTCGGTCGCATCGAACAGGCGCTTGTAGGCGGCCTGGCTGAAGCGGGAATTGGCGGTGACGACCGCGCTGAACGCATCAACCCGCGCATCGAATTCCTCGGCCGGCCATACGCACTCGACAAGGCCGATCCGCAGCGCCTCTTCCGCGCCAAACATCTCGGACGTGAAGGCAAGGCGCTTGGCGGTGGCGATGCCGACGCGGCGCGGCAGGCGCTGGCTCATGCCCCAGACCGGGGTGAGCGCCCACTTGGCATGGGTATCGCCGAAGCGTGCATCGCTCGAAGCGACGATGAAATCGCAGGCGAGCGCGACTTCGAGCGCGCCGGTGTAGCAATGGCCGTGGACCGCCGCGATCACCGGCATAGGCAGGCGTTCGAGCATGCGCAGCGTCTCGTTGTGCCAGCCGCGCGAGGGCACGACTTCGCCCGTGCCGATATCACCGAGATCATGCCCTGCGGAAAAGCATTTGCCCGCCCCGCGCAGCATCACGCAGCCGATGCTGTCATCGTGCTGCAGCGCCTCGACATAGTGCCGCAGAGTCTCGAACACCTCGACGGAGAGCGCGTTGAGCTTGTCCGGGCGGTTGAAGGTAAGTGTGCAGACCCCTGCACGATCCTCGCGGATCACTGAACCGGCCATTTCTTGCATCCTCTTGCTGTCTGACGAGCGTTCCGGCGCCCGCCATTTCTGGTTCCGAGTGTGTGGAGAAAAACGGCGGCGCGCAACCGCCTCGACGTCCTGCCCGCTTCTGTCTCTGCTGCCTCGACAGCCGGGCCACCAGCGAGTCCGGTTCGAAACGCGTGCTTTGAAACGGCGGCGAAATGGCAGATGGTCGACCCGTCAGCTGGCGCTGGCACCCGGTTTTCATGGATGCGCTTGCTTGGTGGACGGCGACCAAGTGAGCGCAGCGATGGTCGCCGGTGCGGCAAGCGTGGCAAGCGGAAAGGACACCTGCGAATGCTGAAGCTCTATGCGTTCAATTGCGGCTGGTTTCAGTGCAGGCCGGGCTTTCTGATAGAGGGCGAAACGGGCGCCTACATGCGCGCGCCGGTTCCGGCCTATCTGATCGACCATCCGCGCGGCCGCGCCGTGTTCGATACCGGCATGGGCCGGCAATTCCACCGCCAGCCCGAGAACGCGCTGGCGCCAGACAAGTTCGGGCTGCAATGGTTCGACGGCATGGAGTTACCGGCCCGGCTGCGCGGCCTTGGCATCGATCCCGCCGGCGTGAACTGGATCATCAATTCCCACCTCCATATCGACCATTGCGGCGGCAATGCCCTGCTTGAGAACGCCACCGTGATCGTCCAGCGCGACGAGTTGGACTATGCCATGGCGGGCGACCATGCCGGTCTTTATGTGCGTTCGGATTACGATACCGGCCAGCCGTTCAAGGCCGTGACCGGCGAGCACGATCTCTTCGGCGATGGCACGGTGCGGATCGTGCCAACCCCGGGCCATACTCCCGGTCACCAGAGCGTGATCGTGCGGCTTGCCCAGGGCGAAGTGCTGCTGGCGGGCGATTGCTGCTATACCCGGCGCAACCTCGATCTCATGGCGCTGCCCCCCAGCACGGTTGATCCGGCTACCGCGCAAGAGACCCTGAAGTGGCTCTTGCAAATGCGCAAGAACGGGACCCGCATCCTGTTCGGCCATGATGGTCTGCAGTGGCAAACGATGAAGGAAAGCGTGCCGCTTGAACCTGCAGATGTGCCTACCGGATTTTAGAGCGCAAGGGACTGGTTCGCCAAACGCGTGTTGAAATAGAAGGGCTTGATGCGCTTGATGGTCAGATCGTCCGCCACTTCAAACAGTTCGGCGATCTCCAGGATGTAGGTTTGGCCATCTGCGGCCGAGACAACGTCCAGTTCCATGATGCCCACGGCATTGTGATCCGATACCGTCAGATCGACGAGCCGGGACGAGACTGCCGTCCAGCGCCTGCCCACCTCGCCCCAGATCGCGAGGTATCCGTCAAACCCCGCATAGGTGCCGCCGATCGCTAGATCATCGGCTTCGACAAACGAGAAATCGGGGCTGAACAGGGGCCTGATCGCGTCGAAGTCGCCGGCCTGCGCAAGGGCGTAGACCCGGGTGACGAGGTCTCTCACCGCGTCTGCGCGATCGTGATTCATGAGCTTGCCGCTCCTTGCGGATTTTTCCGGACATTCGTCCCGGACAGCGCCACTCTAAGCCAGATCGGCAAAGTGTGGTGCCTATCAGAACTAAGACCTGCAACAGTTTTGCGATCTGGAGATTGGTAGCGGAGGAGGGATCCACCGCATCCTTTAATGCATTGATTTTATTGCAATAAAAATGCCCGAAATCCCCAGATACCCCCGGAGATACCCCCAAAAAGGGATCTTTTCGATAATCTGTTTTCGACTTGCGGCGAGATGATTTCGGTCCGTCGACCGTGCCTTGCCGGTACAAGAGCCAAGCCATCTTGGCCACCGTCCGGGTGGATTGCGAGGCCGCCAGGTGTCCCCGAAAGGGCAGCACCCGGCGGCACGCAAGCTTACTTCTTGTACATTGCCGCCTTCGACATCTTCGCGGCATCGGAATTGCCGTCAATCAGGATGCCGAATTCCTGCTGGTTGTGCGCATGGCCCAGCTGGTGCAGCGCGAACTGCGCGTTCATCACCGTGGTGCGGCCGGCCGCATCCTGCGCGTTGTTCACCGCTTCCTTGGTGCAGCGCAGCGCCAGCAGCGGCTGGCGGGCAATCCGCTTGGCGATGTTGAGCGTGAACTCAGTCAGCTCCTCACGGGTGACGACGTGGTTCACCATGCCGAGACGGTGGGCTTCCTTGGCGTCCCAGAAGTCCGAGGTGAACAGCAGTTCCTTGGCCTTGCGCACACCCAGTTCCCACGGGTGGTTGAAGAACTCGGCGCCAGCGAGGCCCATGTTCACGGTGTTGTCCATGAACTTGGCGTCTTCCGAGGCGATGATGATGTCGCACGGCCAGATCAGCATGAGGCCGCCGGCGATGCACCAGCCCTGCACTTCGGCAATGGTCGGCTTGGCGAAGTTGCGCAGGCGCTCGGCGATGCCGAGGTAGATTTCCTTCTCGATGCCCATGCGGCTTTCCGCGCCCGCACAGCCGAAGCCGCACCACGTGCCGATCGGCTCGAACGCACTCATGTTCTCAGGCGTCGGCGGCTGGTGCAGGTCGTGCCCGGCCGAGAAGTGATCGCCCACGCCGGCTAGGATCACGACCTTGATGTTGTCGTCCTTGGCCATGTCGTTGAACGCGAGGTTCAGTTCATAAAGCAGCTCGGTGTTCTGCGCGTTGCGCTGCTTGGGACGGTTGAGCGAAACGCGCGCGACGTGATCGGCGGGGTATTCGATCAGAACGTTCTGGTACTTCTGAGTCTCGGTGGTCATGGTTTGATCCTTCGTTTCGAATGTCAGGCGGATTTCACGGCTTCGCGGTATTCGTCACGCAGCTTGCGCTTCATGAGCTTGCCGGTGGGCTCGCGCGGGAGTTCGGCACGGAAGTCAATCTGGCGCGGCATCTTGATCCGCGACAGCTGAGGGCCAAGCCATGCGGTCAGCTCTTCCGCCAACGCCGGGCCGGCTTCCGCCATGTCGACCGGCTGGACAACCGCAACCACGCGCTCGCCCATCGCCGCATCCGGCGCGCCGATCACCGCCACATCATAGACCCTGGGGTGCATGATGAGCAGGTTTTCGATCTCCTGCGGGTAGATGTTCACCCCGCCGGAAATGATCATGTAGCTCTTGCGGTCGGTGAGGTAGAGATAGCCCTCCTCGTCCAGCCAACCCACATCACCCACCGAAGCCCAGCCGTGCTTGTTGTAGCTCTCGGCGGTCTTCTCCGGTGCATTCAGATACCGGAACGTGCGGTTGCTCTCGAAGAACACCTGGCCTTCGGTGCGCGGCGGGACTTCGTCGCCGTTGTCGTCGCAGATATGGATCACGCCGATCATAGCCTTGCCGACGGTGCCGGGGTGGGCGAGCCAGTCTTCGCTGAAGACAGCAGTGAAGCCGATGCCTTCGCTGGCGCCGTAGTATTCCTTGATGATCGGCCCCCACCATTCGATCATCGCCTGCTTGACCGCAGCCGGGCACGGCGCGGCGGCATGGGTGGCGTTGCGGTGTGAGCTGAGGTCGTATTTCGCCTTCACCTCGGCCGGCAGTTCGAGCAGGCGGACAAAGTGCGTCGGCACCCACTGGCTGTCGGTGACCTTATACTTTTCGATCAGTTGCAGGGCGAATTCGGCGTCGAAGTGTTCCATCATCACGACCGTCGCACCAATGCGGTTGAACGCCATCGACCAGCGGATCGGGGCTGCGTGATACATCGGCGCGGGCGAAAGATAGACCGAGTCCTCGCTCGCCCCGAAACCCTCGATCATGTCGCCGATCCAGTGCCGCGCATCGACCGCCGGGTCTTCCGGCAGGCCGACATCGACCGCCTTGGGCTTGCCGGTGGTGCCCGAAGAATAGAGCAAGTCGGTGCCGCCACGCTCATCGGCAATCGGTGTGCTCGACATCGCGCCGAGCGCCGCATCGAGATCGAGTGCGCCCTCCCCGCCATAGCGGAACTGGCGGACGCCGGGGACAAGCGCCGCCACATCGTCCATCAATACGCCCAGTTTCTGGCTTGAGAACAGCGTCTTAGCGCCGCTATCTTCCAGAATGTAGGCGATCTCCGGGGCGGTCAGGCGATAGGGCACGGTCGTCATGAACGTGCCCGCTCGCTGGGCTCCCCAGGCCAGCACCAGGTACATCGGGTGGTTATCGAGGCAGATGGCGATCTTGTCGCCGATGCCAACGCCATTGGCCCGCAGCAACTGGGCCACCTGATTGCTCAGGCGGTCCAGTTCGGCAAAGCTGATGACCTGGCCGCTTTCGGCCATAATGATCGCCGGCTTTTCCGGGTTTTTTTGTGCAAAAGCAGCGGGATGGAAGCCGTACATCGGCTTTTCCTGAACTTGCGTCATATCACTCTCCCACAGGCAGGCTTCAGACCATTGCGAAGCCGCCGTTGACGCTGATCGTCTGGCCGGTGATCCAGCTGGCGCCTTCCGAGGCGAGGAAGGCGATGATCGGTGCCACGTCGCCGGGCTGGCCGATGCGCTTCAAGGGATAGTTCTTGACCATCTTGGGGAGGACTTCTGCCAGCCACTGCGCATCGGAATGAGCCGACTGGATCATGCCAAGCGTCACCGCGTTGCAGGTCACGTCGTTGCGGCCGAATTCCTTGGCGAGCGACTTGATCAGCGCGATGGTCGCTGCGCGCGAGGCTGCAGCCATCGAGAGGTTCGCTTCACCTACCCGGCTGGAATCGCCGCCGAGCGAGATGATGCGGCCGCCCTTGCCCGCATCGACCATGTGCGGCAGCGCGGCGCGGCTGGTGTTGACCGTGCCCATCAGGCCGACGTCGATGTGGTTCTGCCACTGCTCGGTGGTGGTCTCCAGAAAGCGCGCGCGCTGCGCCACACCTGCGTTGTTCACGACAATGTCGATCGAGCCGAACTCGGCCACGATATCGTCGACCATCGCCTTGGTGCTGTCGAAATCGCCGATATCCGCGCCCCAGGCCTTGGCCTTGCCGCCGGCTGCGACGATTTCTGCGACGACTTTCTCGGCCGCTTCGGCGCTCTTCGAATAGTTGACCGCGACCGCCGCACCTTCGGCGGCAAGGGTCAGCGCAATCGCGCGGCCCACATCGCGCCCAGCGCCCGTTACCAGCGCGACCTTGCCGCTCAGCGAAGTGCTCATGTCATGTTCTCCTTGGAATTGGTCAGGTGGGGCCGGATCAACTGGAACAGCCGTTCGGGCGTTGCCGGCAAGGTCTGGATGCCCAGCCCCAAAGGGGCGAGCGCGTCGGAAATGGCGTTGGCGATTGCAGCGGGCGCGCCGATCGTGCCGCCCTCGCCCATGCCGCGAAAGCCGCCGACATTGTTCGGCAGTTCGGCCTCGATATGGACGATCTGCATGTCGACGACGTCGCTGGCGAGCGGCAGCAGATAGTCCGCGAGGCTGGCGGTCACGAGCTGGCCCTCGTCGTCATAGACGATCTCTTCGAGCAGCGCCGCGCCGATGCCTTGCGCCACTGCGCCGTGGACCTGCCCGTCCACGATCATCGGATTGATGATCCGGCCGCAGTCTTCCGCCACGACATATTGGAGGAGGCGCACGCCGAAGGTTTCGCGGTCCACTTCTGCCACGCAGATGTGCGTCGAGGAGCAGGCCGTGCCGAGGAACGGATCGTAGGTCTCGGTGACGGTGAGGTCTTCGCGGATATCGCGTGGGATCGTGCCCATCTGCAGATAGACCGCGCGGGCCACGTCCTTGAAGGTCATGCCTGCGTTCGAGGTCCGCGAGCGGATCCAGCCGCGCTCGGCTTCCAGATCCTCGACCGGCTCGCCCATCACGTGCGCGGCCATGCGCAGCACCTTGCCCTTGAGCAGGCGCGAGGCCTGCGTCGCCGCGCCGCCCGCAATCACGGCAGACCGGCTGGCATAGGTCCCGCTCGACATGGGTACGAGCGAACTGTCGCCCTGCAGCACGACGATATCGTCCATCGCGCAGCCGAGTTCATCCGCGATGACTTGCGCAAGCGTGGTTTCCAGCCCCTGCCCGTGCGAGGCGATGCCGAACGAGGCTTCGACCGCGCCGGTGGAATCGATGCGGATGATCGCGGTTTCGGTGCCGGTGTTGATCGGCATCCCCGGCGCGACCGCAATGCGCGAGCCGATGCCGGTGAGCTCGGCATAGCTTGAAATCCCGATCCCGACCCAGCGCCCTTCGGCGCGGACCAGTTCCTGCCACACGCGCAAACTGTCGTAACCGATGGCCTCGCGGGCACCGGCAAGGCACTGCTGGAACGCGGATTGGTCCCAGATGATCCCCGGCGCGGTGCGATAGGGAAACTCGCCGTCCGAGACGAGGTTGTGGCGGCGCAGTTCCGCGGGGTCCATGCCCAGCTCGCGCGCGGCCATATCGACCAGCCGCTCCATCGCGAATGTGGACGAAGGCCGCCCCACCCCGCGATAAGGCCCGGTCGGCGGCTTGGGCGTGAGCACCGCCCGCACGCGGCCATGATAGTGCTCGATCTTGTAGGGACCGGGCATGAAGCTGATCACCTGCACCGGCTCGATCCCGCCGGTCCATGGGTAGATCGAATAGGCGCCGATATCGCCGATCACATCGCAGCGCAGGCCAAGGAAAGTGCCGTCGCGCGCCACGGCGAGTTCGGCGTCGATCAGCTGGTCGAAGGCCTGGCTGGAACTGGAGAGCTCCTCCAGCCGGTCCGCCACATACTTGACCGGCCGCTCCAGCTTGCGCGCCAAGAGGCACACCAGCATTTCCTCGTGATAGAGCGAGCCCTTGCCGCCGAAGCTGCCACCGACATCGGGCGCGACCACGCGCATCCGGCTGCCCGGCAGATCGAGCGCATCGGACAGCGCATCGCGGATGATGCCGGGAATGTTGGACGAGGTCCACAAGGTCAGCGCGCGCCGCCGCTTGTCATACTCTGCCAGATAGCTGCGGCATTCCATCGAGGTCGCGGTCTTGCGCGTCATGCGGAATTGGCCGCGCACCACAACCGGCGCGCTGGCAATCGCATCGTCGATATCGCCGCGCATGAAGGTGCGCTCGACAATCACGTTGCTGCCCGCTTCCTCGTGCAGCAGCGGCGCATCCTCGCGCACCGCATCGACCTGCCGGATCGCGAAGGGCAGTGGTTCGTAGTCAATCTCGATCAGGCCGAGCGCGTCCTCGGCGGCATAGCGGCTGTCCGCCACGACGGCGACCACCGGCTCGCCGACATAGCGCACTTTGCCGCGCGCCAGAGGCCAATAGGGCGTCGCGTAATAGCCCTTCATCCGCGATGTCGGGATCGCCGGACGCACTTCGCCTTCGATATCGGTCCAGTCGTAGATGCCGATAAGGCCAGGGACGGTGGACGTGTCCCCCACCCGGATCTCGCGGATCAACGCATGCGGCTGGTCCGAACGCAGGATCGCGACATGGACTATGCCATCGAGCTTGATATCATCAACATACTGGCCGGTCCCGGTCAGCAGACGCGGGTCTTCGGTCCGCTTGACGCGGGTGCCGACCAGCTTGGGCCGCATCTCAACCGAGATGTCCGCCTGGCTCATGCGTAGAAATCGGCACCCTTGCGCAGGGCCTGCCACTGCACATCGTCATGGCCGAAAATGATCGTCGCGCCGCGCTCGCCGATCTTGCGCAGCTCGTCGATGGCCTGGACGGCCTTGTCGAGGTCCCAGCTGTTCTTGGGCGCATAGCCCTCGGTCAGATTGGCCTCGACCGCGATGGCATCGGAGGCGAGCAGGAACTCGCCGCTGTCATCGAGCGCGACCAGCGCAGCGGTCATGCCGACCGTGTGCCCGGGCACCGGCAGCAGCACGATGCGGCCGTCACCGAACACGTCGCGCTGGCCCTCGAAGGTATCGAAGCCCTGCGGCTGGTCCCAGTCTGCCGGGAGGTAGCCCTTGGAAACGCCGTCCTCTGCCTGCGCTGCCGCGACTTCGGCGGCATGGGCGATGATCGTGGCGCGGCGGAAGTGTTCGTTGCAGCCGCAGTGATCGGGGTGGAGATGCGAGCAGATCACCACATCGATATCGTCCGCACCGAGGCCGGCAAGGCTCAGCTGATCGACGACGGTATCTTCCGGCTGGTAGATTGGCACCATGGCGCGGGCGACACCGCCCCAGCGCGCTTCGGCATCAACCGCCGCTGCAGGGCTGCAGCCCGTATCGAACAGCACATTACCTTCAGGGTGGCGCAGCAGCGTCGAGATCACCGGCAGTTCGAAGGTCTCTTCGCGCGCGGCACCGGGATAATAGACCCCGCGCCGCATGCGCAGACGTCCGCCCGACAGGAAGTGCATTTTCATTCGATCGGTCCTCTCTCGGCGGCCAGCTCGCGCACGGCAGCAATGATGTGTTGATAGCCCGTGCAGCGGCACAGATTGCCAGAGAGCGCCTCGCGGATCTCTTCGTCGCTCTCGAGCGGGTGATGCCGCAGCATGTCGGTGATGGTCATGATCATCCCAGGGGTGCAGAACCCGCACTGCAGCCCGTGGTGATCGCGAAAGGCGCGCTGGACCCGGCTGAGCTCTTCCTGCGTCCCCTGCGCCTCGATCGTCTCGATCTCGTGCCCGTCAGTCATGACCGCGAGGGTGAGGCACGAGCGCGCGCTGCGCCCGTCAAGCAGCACAGTGCAGGCCCCGCAGACCCCGTGCTCGCAGCCGACGTGCGTACCGGTGAGGTTCAGCTCGTGGCGCAGGAAGTCGCTCAGCAGCAGGCGCGGCTCGACGCTGCGCGTGTGGCTGGTGCCGTTGACGGTAACGGTGATGGTGACATGCTCAGTCATGCGGCGCGCTCCCAGGCCTCGGCGATCACGCGCGCGGCCAAAGCGCCCACGAGGTGCCGGCGGTAGTCCGCCGAGGCGCTGAGATCGGACATTGGCTCCACGGCGCTGCGCAGCGCGGCGACCGCTTCGGCGATCACGGCGGCATCGGGCGTGCGGCCTTCGAGCGCGGCTTCGGCTGGGGCGATCCGGCTGGCAATCTCGCCCACGCCCATCACCGCGATGCGGACATTGCGGGCCAGGCCCTCCACCCGGTCCAGCACTACAGACACAGCGGCAAGCGCATAGTCGCCATGCCGCCGCGCGAACTCGGCAAAGCCCCAGCCTGCATTGGCCGCAGGTTTGAGGATATCGATCGCGGTGACCATCTCGTCGGGTTCGAGCACAGTGGTGAGCGATCCGGTGAGGAACTCCGCCGCCGAGACGCTGCGCTCGCCGGAAGGACCGGCAATGCGCACGATGCCATCGAGCAGCAGCGCCATCATCGGCATTTCCGCTGCAGGATCGGCATGGCACACGCTCCCGCAGAACGTGCCCCGGTTGCGCACCGTAAGATGCGCAACGTTCTTCATCGCTTCATGCAGCACGGGAATGTCGCGTGCGATCACCGGGTCCGATGCGGTCATACGATGCCGCACGAGCGCGCCGAGGCGCAGGTGCCCGCCCAGATCCTCGATCTGGTCGAGCCCCGGAATGGCATTGATATCGAGCAGCACCGAAGGCTTCACCAGCCGGAAATTGATCATCGGCATCAGGCTCTGCCCGCCGGCGATGATCTTGCCGTCGCTGCCTGCAGCCGCGAGCGTGGCCACAGCATGGCTTACGCTTTCGGCCCGGACATAGTCGAACGGCGCGGGCTTCACGTCAGGCGCCCTTGAACTGCGGCGGACGCTTGGCGGCAAACGCGGCGCGGCCCTCGGCATAGTCGTGGCTGGTGAGCGCGCGCCAAGTCACCGCATGGGCGAGCGCCGGATCATAAGCCTGCTCGGGCATGGCGATCATGTTGAGGATCGCCTTGGAGCCCGCGATCGAGAGCGGCGCGAGATGGGCTATGTCCGCAAGCCACGCCCGGGCAGCCGCAACGGGATCAGCATGCAGTTCGTCGGCAAATCCGTTCTTCAGCGCGGCTGCGGCGTTAAACGGCTGCGCTGTATAGAAAATGCGCTTGGCCTCGGTCAGGCCGACCAGCGCCACCAGTCGCGCCATGCCGCGCGGGCTGTAGACGATCGAGAGCTTGGCAGCCGGGATCGAGAACTTGGCGCTGTCCGCAACGAACCGGAAATCGCTGGCCATGGCGAGATTGCAGGCGCCGCCATAGCAATAGCCCTCGATGGCAGCGATCACCGGGCAGCCCAGATTGGCAATGGCGTTGCAGGCCTCGTCAACCGCAACTTCGTACGTCACGCCCTGCTCGGGTGTCGCACGGGTCTGCTCGAAATCGGCAATATCCGCGCCCGAGGAGAAGCAGCCGCCCGCACCGGTCAGCACGACACCGCGCAGATCGGGGTCGGTGCCCAGTGCGACGAACAGATCGCGCAGGCCGAGCCACATCACATAGCTGATCGAATTGTACTGGCCGGGGCGGGCCAGAATGACGGTGGTGATCGCGCCCTCGCGAATAACGCTGACGCCGGGAACTTCGGGAAGCGTCATGCCGTCACCTCGATTTGCAGTCTTTCCAGAAAGGCGCGCTTGGCAGTCGGCAGCGGCACCGGACGGCGCGTTTCAGCGTCGACGCAGACATGCACGAAGAACCCTTCGGCAGCGGCGAGGTCCTCGCCTTCGGCGAAGACGCCGAGCTCGTAGCGGATGCTGGAGGTTCCGAGCTTGGCCACGCGCAGGCCGACTTCGACCGGATGCGGAAAGCCGACCGAGGCATGATAGCGGCAGCCGGTTTCCACCACGAGCGCGATGACCGGGCTGGCGACAGGATCGAGCAGCCCGGCGTTGATCAGCGTGCCGTTCACCGCCGTATCGAACAGGCTGTAATAGACCACATTGTTGAGATGGCCGTAGACGTCGTTGTCCATCCAGCGCGTCGCGACAGGCGTGAAGCGGGCATAGTCCGCACGCTTGCCCCGCCCTGCCTTCGGCTCAACCAAGATCCCTCTCCCGAATCGCGCATCGCAAATTTGACTGCGCATTCAAACAAACGCACATCGCTAGTGACTTTCATTAATGGACTATGCTAGCAGCCGTCAATCGAATTGACTCCGGGAGCCCTTCTGATGGCTGCCGGGCGCACGCCGAGAGTGCCGTCGGCGCGCAATGGGAAGAGGTGTCGCCGCATGAAGATCACAGCCGCCGTCCTGCGTGAAATGGGAGCCCCGCACCCCTATGCTGCTTCGCGCCCGTTGCAGATCGAGACGCTCGATCTGGCAGAACCGGGGCACGACGAAGTGTTGGTGCGGATCGCCGCAGCCGGCCTGTGCCATTCCGATCTTTCAGTGATCAACGGCAGCCGCCCGCGCCCGATGCCGATGGCGCTGGGCCATGAAGCGGCTGGCGTCGTCGTGAAAGCAGGCGCCGGGGTGCGCGATCTGGTCGCCGGCGATCACGTGGTCATGGTGTTCATGCCCAGCTGCGGCCACTGCCTGCCCTGCGCCGAGGGCCGCCCCGCGCTATGCGAGCCGGGCGCTGCCGCCAACGGACGCGGCAGCCTGCTCTCGGGCGCGATGCTGCTTGAGCGGGATGACCACACCCCGGTCCACCATCATCTCGGCGTCTCGGCCTTCGCCGATCACGCGGTCGTCTCGCGCCATTCGCTGGTCAAGGTCGACAAGGCGGTCCCGCTCGAAATCGCGGCGCTGTTCGGCTGCGCGGTGCTGACGGGCATGGGCGCGGTGGTCAACACGGCCGGCGTCAGCGCCGGACAAAGCGTCGTCGTCATCGGCCTTGGCGGTGTCGGCCTTGCCGCCGTGCTCGGCGCGGTGGCGAGCGGCGCGGCACAGATCATCGCGGTCGATCTGGCCGAGGACAAGCTGGCGCTCGCCCGCGATCTGGGCGCTACCGCCACGGTGAATGCAGGCGATGCCGACGCGGTCGAACAAGTCCGTGCCCTGACCAAGGGCGGCGCGGACTTCGCGTTCGAATTCGCCGGCGTTCTCCCCGCTCTCGAAGCGGCATGGAAGATGACCCGGCGCGGCGGGACGACGATCACCGCCGGGCTTCCGCCGCCGGAAGCGGCGCTCGGTGTGAACGTGGTCCAGCTCGTGGCCGAGGAACGCTCGCTCAAGGGCAGCTACATCGGCACTTGCGTGCCTGTGCGCGACATTCCGCGCTACATCGACCTTTATCAGCGCGGCCGCCTGCCGGTCGACCGGCTGATGTCCGGCACGATCCCGCTCGATGCGATCAACGAAGGCTTCGACCGTCTGCACGAAGGCAGCGTCGTGCGCCTTGCCGTCACTTTCGGCGCCTGAGGAGAGACCGCGATGGACATGACCGGCGAACAGCGCATTCCCGCTCCGCGTGAGGCGGTGTGGCGCGCGCTCAACGATCCCGATGTGCTGCGCCGCTGCATTCCGGGCTGCCAGGAACTGACCAAGCATGCGGACACCGAAATGAGCGCGGTCGCCGTGGTCAAGGTCGGGCCGATCTCGGCGCGGTTCCAGGGCGCGGTGACGCTGTCTGAACTCGATCCGCCCAATGGCTACCGCATTGTCGGTGAAGGCCAGGGCGGCGTCGCGGGCCACGCGCGCGGGGGCGCGCTGGTCAAGCTGGTCGACGATGGCGAGGGCACGCTCCTCACCTACGTCGTCAGCGCGCAGATAGGCGGCAAGCTCGCGCAGCTTGGCGGGCGCATGATCGATGCGACAGCCAAGTCGATGTCCGCCGCGTTCTTCCGCAAGTTCGCCGAGGAAATTGCCAGCCCGGCGGTCTCAGCACCGTTGCCCGCTGCCGGTGCCGCAGCGCCAGTTGCCGCTCATGCGCCCGCTGGCGTCCCGGTCACGGTCCCCGCCTCCAGCCGGGGGAGCCAGCTCGCCTATCTGCTTGCCGGTCTGGTCATCGGCTATATCGCGCTGCGCCTTGTCGGCGCAGTTCCCGGCGCCCCTGCCGATCTGCACGCCCTTTTTGACCTCGCGCTGGCGGGCATTGCCGGGTTCTGTCTCGGCCGCCGCCCCGCCGTCGTCATCCGTTCCTGATTGAAGCCGCAGACGGCACACTGACCCAGGAGAGGCCAGCCATGTTTCACGCCGAACTGATCACCAATTTTGCCGCCCTGCTTGAGCGCCATGCCCGCGAACGCGGCGCAAAGGATGCCTATCGCGACAATAGCCGCGCGGTAACCTATGCCGATCTGCACCGCCGCACGGCCAATCTGGCGGGCCATATCGCGGCACTCGGGCTGGAGCCGGGCGATCACGCTGCCGTCTATCTGCCCAACTCGGTGGACTGGATCGAGGCCACGATCGCCACCGTGCGCGCGGGCGGTGTCGCCGTGCCAGTCAGTGCCGAAGCGACCGCTTCCGAAGTGCATTACCGGCTGACACACGCGGGCTGCCGGGTGGTGTTCACCAATGCCGCACTCGCCCCGGTTCTGGCCGACCTGGCAAGCGAATTGCCGGATCTGCGCGCCGTAGTGATCGTCGATGCCGATGCCGAGAGCGTACTGCATGTCCACCAGCATGCGCTCGACGTTCTTGCCGACCGCGCGCCGACCGTTCCCGCGCGCGATCCTGAAGACATCGATGGTCCAGCTTTCCTCGTCTATACCTCGGGCACCACCGGCAAGCCCAAGGGCGTGCAGCTCTCCTGCCGCGGCATGTTGTGGGTGACGGCGGCATGCTGGGCGCCGGTGCTCGGGCTCAACGAACACGACGTCGTGCTCTCGCCGCTGCCGCTCTACCACTCCTATGCGCTCAATATGTCAGTGATCTCCATCCTCGCGACGGGCGCGACGATCCACCTGATGGAGAAGTATTCGACGACCGAAGCGCTGCGGCTTTTGGAGACCGGCGAATTCACGGTCATGCCAGCGGTGCCGACGATCTTCCACTACCTGATGGAAGCCGCGCTCGCCAAGGGCTCGACCGCTCTCAACGGACTTCGCGCCTGTGTCTCAGCCGGGGCGATCATGCCGGCCACGCTCAATGTCGCGTTCGAGCGCGCCTTCGGCGTGCCGCTGCTCGATGGCTACGGCATCACCGAAACCTCGACCATGGTGACGATGAACCCGCAAGGCGCGCGGGTCATGGGCTCCTGCGGCCTGCCGCTGCCCGGCCTTGCGCTGCGCATCGTCGATCCCACGAGCCTTGCCGACTGCGCACCCGGCCAGGAAGGCGAGCTCATCGTGCGCGGCCCCAATGTCATGCTGGGCTATCTCAACAACCCCGAGGAAACCGCGCGCGCCGTGCGGGGCGGCTGGTATCACACCGGCGATCTCGCCCGCGCCGATGCCAACGGCTTCATCACCATCACCGGCCGCATCAAGGAACTGATCATCCGCGGCGGCCAGAACATCGCCCCTGCCGAGATCGAGGAAGTCGTGCTCGGGCTGGAAAGCGTGGCCGACTGCGCCGTCGCCGCTCTGCCCGACAGCCAGCTCGGCGAAGTGCCCGGCCTCTTCGTCGTGCCGCGGGGGGCTGATTTCGACGCAGCCGAAGTGCTGGCGCACTGCCGCAAGCATCTCTCGAGCTACAAGGTTCCCGCAGCGGTCCACGTGATCGCCGAAATCCCGCGCACCGGCTCGGGCAAAGTCATCCGCTTCAAGCTCAAGGATATGGTCGCCGGTTGAGCGGCCTGCCATCACAACGATACGAGAGGAACAGCCATGAATTCGGTCACACTTGATTGGCACGATGCCGTCGCCATCATTTCGCTCAACCGGCCCGACGCGGCCAATGCGATCAACAACGATCTGGCTGACGCCTTGCGTGAAGCCGCTGAGGCGATAGCCAGCGATGGCCGCGCACGCGCAGTGATCGTGCGGGCCGAAGGCAAGATGTTCAGCGGCGGCGGCGATATCGGCGCGATGCTGGCCAAGCGCGCAGAAGGTGATCCGGCGGCTTACGGTGCGTTCTTCAAGGCGCTGGTTGAAGGCTTCCACGCCGGAATCCGCGCCCTTCGTGCCCTCGACCTGCCGCTGGTCGCAGCCGTCAACGGCACCGCGGCGGGCGGCGGCATGAGCCTGGCGCTGGCCTGCGATCTCGTGCTCGCCTCGCCCCGGGCCAAGTTCGTGCCCGCCTATCCCGGCATCGGTCTTTCGACCGACGGCGGCATGAGCTGGAGCCTGCCGCGCATCGTCGGCCCTCGCAAAGCCATGCAGCTATTGATCGAGAACAAGCCCATCGGCGCTGATGAAGCCGCGCGCCTTGGCCTCGCCTCGGCCATCCTGCCGGAAGAAGGTTTCGATGCTGCCGTGCTCGACCGCGCAGCCGCCATCGCCCGTCTGCCGCGCAAGGCACTTTCCGCTCTGCGCGACCTGATCGACGCCAGCGCGGGCAATTCGCTTGGTGCGCAGCTTGATCTGGAACAGCAGGCGATCACGCGCCTAGCCGTTGCGGGAGATGCGATGGAAGGGCTAGACGCGTTTTCGGCCAAACGCCCGCCAACGTTTACCGACTGAAGGAAGCTCGAATATGACGGGCGCGGTGCGCCAGATCCGGAACTGTTCGGTCGAACGGACGCTGGCCATCGTCTCGGATACCTGGACGTTCCTTGTCCTGCGCGAGTTCTATCTGGGCGCGCACCGGTTCGACCAGATCCAGAAAGTGCTGGGCGTGCCGCGAAGCACGCTCAGCAACCGGCTCGGTTCGCTGGCCGACTATGACGTCATTGTCCGGATACCCGATCCGCAGCGCAGCGGCCGGCACGAATACCGTCTGACACCACGCGGTCGCGAGCTCTACCTCGTCATGCTCAGCCTGCTGCGGTTCGGCGACAAGCACCTGCATGGTGGCAAACCGGTCCCGCTCCAGCTGACGCACAAACTGTGCGGACAGACATTCCAGCCCGAGACCGCCTGCTCGGCGTGCGGCGAGGATATTGTCGCCACCGAAGTCAGCTTTCGCGATGGGCCGGGTGCGGGCCTCTCCCCTGCCCCCCCGCCAACCCAGCGGCGGCGGCGCGGTGAGCCCGGTTCCTTCGAACGCGGGCGACCTTCATCGGTGTCCCGCACCCTCGAAATCATCGCCGATCGCTGGACGTTCCTGATCTTGCGCGAACTGTTCCTCGGCTCGCGGCGCTATGACCGGTTCGCCGCAGAGCTTGGCGTCTCAAGCGCGGTTCTGGCCGCCCGCCTCGGCCGCCTGACAAGCGCCGGGATCATCCGCAAATCCAAGTATCAGGACCTGCCCGAACGTTACGAGTACCGCCTCACCGCAATGGGCCGCGATCTCTATCTGCCAATGATCCAGATGCTGCACTGGGGCGACAAGTGGCTCGGCCATCCGGCGCCAATGACCCTGACCCACCAGCACTGCGGCCAAGATTTCCACGCGCGGATCGTGTGCAGTTGCTGCCGTGAGGACATCACGGCGCAGGACGTCCGCTATACCCTGGGTTACGAACTGGCCCCATCCGGGCGCCTGACCCCGGAAAAGACCATCGTGAAGAGCTCGTCGCCAAAGGCGCGGGCGAAGCTGGAATCGAAACCGGTCGAACCTACAATCGGCTCAAGCAGGCGGCGCCGTGCCACGAGGTGATCACCCGTGCCGACCAGAATGAAATAGAGGTGCACCGGATCGACCGGGCGGAACACACCCTCGGCCACGCCCTGATCGATCAGCCGCCGATAGAACTCGATCACCCGGCCGACATAGAAATCCGAGATGCGGCGCGCCTCCGCCTCTTCCGAGTTTTCAATGAGGTGGTGGAGCAGACGATCAAGATAGGGCGTCTTGGTATAAGTCGTAACAATACCGCGCACGTGCAGCCGCAGCTTGTCGGCAGCCGGCATGGCCATGTCGGCAAGACCGTTGATCTGCTCGACGTAGTGGGTCGAGCTGTATTCGAGCAGCGCTGCGAGGAGCCCGTGCTTGCTGCCGAAGTGATACTGCACCAGCGCCGCGCTCATCCCCGAACGCGCGCCGACTTCGGCCTGCGAAAACTCGAGATTGGTGCGTTCGGCGAGAATCTCGGCCGTCGCGTCAAGCAAGGCCTTTTTGGTTACTTCGTCGGCGCCCGCCCTGCTTACAGGAGCGGCAACTTTTGCCTTCTTCGGGCTGACCGCGCGCGCTGCCATTGACTTTCCCTTGTTGCGAGGCGCTGCGCGGCAGATTGAACCGGCAGGCAAATCTTATCGAATTATCCGCTTATGGTCACAGAGAGGTCCTCCAAGTCAACCCTGCAGCCCATGGCAAAGCGGGCAAAGCTGGCCCGTTTCGGGCATTCCGAATCAATTTGACTGGTCATTCAATCAAGATTAACTGGCCGCATTCCCGAAGCGGCCGGCATGATCCGGGCGCGGCAAATCCTGGAGACCGGCGATGCTCGAGACCGCGAAGCGCAGCATATTCAGCGAAGACCACGAAATCTTCCGCGACAGCGTGCGCAAGTTCTTCGACGCGGCGCTGATCCCGAACCTTGACCGCTTCGAAGACGAAGGCCTGTGCGACCGTGCCTTCTGGAAGGCGAGCGGCGAAGCGGGGATCGTCTGCCCGACCGTGCCCGAAGCCTACGGCGGCCTTGGCCTCAATTTCCTGTTCAACGCGGTGATCACCGAAGAGATCAGCTACGCCGGCTCATCCGCCGGGATCGTGCTGCAGAACGATGTCTGCGCCGACTACCTCGTCCACTTCGGCACCGAGGAACAGAAGGCCCGCTGGCTACCCGGCATGGTCAACGGCGATGTGATCGTGGCGATCGCGATGACCGAACCGGGCACCGGCTCGGACCTCCAGAGCATCCGCACCACTGCGCTGCGCGATGGCGACGACTATGTCATCAACGGCTCGAAGACCTACATCACCAACGGCATCCAGGCCGATCTCGTCATTCTGGTTGCCAAGACCGATCCCACGGCGGGCGGCAAGGGTATCAGCCTGATCCTCGTCGAAGCGGGCCGCGAGGGCTTCGAGAAGGGCCGCAAGCTCGACAAGATCGGGCAGCGTTCGGGCGACACGGCCGAGCTGTTCTTCAACAATGTGCGCGTACCCGTCAGCAATCTGCTCGGCCAGGAAGGGCGCGGCTTCGCCTGCCTGATGAACTCGCTGCCGCAGGAGCGCCTCTCCATCGCCGTTCTGGCGCAGGCCGGTGCGCAGCGCGCGTTCGATGAAGCCGTCAGCTTCACCAAGGACCGCAAGGCTTTCGGCAAGACCGTGTTCGATTTCCAGAACACCCGCTTCGAACTGGCCGACATGGCCGCAAAGCTGCAGGTCGGCTGGGTCCACCTCGATTGGGCCATTGCGCGCCACGTCGCGGGCAAGCTCGATGCGGTCGAGGCTTCGGCAGCCAAACTGTGGCACAGCGAGCTGCAGGGCGAGATCTGCGACCGGTCGCTCCAGCTGCACGGCGGTGCGGGCTACATGAACGAGTATCCGATCGCGCGCCTGTGGCGTGATGCCCGCGTCTCGCGGATCTATGGCGGCACCAGCGAGATCATGAAGGAAGTGATCAGCCGCTCGCTCTGATGCGAGCGACGTCCAATGCAGCCGGCGGCGGCATAGCTCCGCCGCCTGGCACCTGATCAGGGAAGAAGACGAGCATGGATATCTCCGGAATTGCCGCCGTTGTGACGGGCGGCGCCAGCGGCCTTGGCGAAGCGACGGCCCGCGCGCTTGCGGCTGCGGGCGCGAAAGTGACGATTTTCGATCTCAACGAGGTTTCCGGAAACGCGATTGCCGCCGAGATCGGCGGTGCTTTCGCCAAGGTCGACGTGACCAGCGACGAGAGCGTGGACGCCGGCTTTGCGCTTGCTCGCGCCGCGCATGGGCAGGAGCGCGTTCTGGTCAATTGCGCCGGCACGCTGGCCGCGGCCAAGACGGCCGGCCGTGATCGCAAGACCGGCGAAGTGGTCCACTTCCCGCTCGATACTTTCGAACGGGTGATCCGCATCAATCTCGTCGGCACGTTCCGCTGCGTCGCCAAGTCCGCTGCCGGGATGATCGGGATCGACCGCTTGGCCAATGGCGAGCGCGGGGTCATCATCAACACCGCGAGCATCGCTGCCGAGGATGGCCAGATGGGTCAGGCCGCCTATGCGGCCTCCAAAGGCGGTGTGGTTAGCCTTACGCTTCCGGTTGCACGCGATCTTGCGGGCGAAGGCATTCGCGTAAACGCGATCCTCCCCGGCGTGTTCGAGACCGCGATGATGCAGGGCGCGCCGGAAAACGTGCGCGAAGCGCTTGCCGCGCAGATCCCCTGCCCCAGCCGCTTTGGCGATCCCGCGGAATATGCCGATTTCGTGCTCGGCATGATCCGCAGCAGCTACCTTAACGGCGAAGACATCCGGCTCGACGGCGCGGTGCGCATGGGAGCGCGCTGATATGGCGGGTGCGCTTGCCGGGTTTCGCGTGCTCGAATTCGCCTCGCTCGGGCCGGGCCCGTTCTGCGGGATGATGCTGGCCGATCACGGCGCGGAAGTGATCGTGGCCTACCGCCCCGGCGGCGCACCCGACCCGCGCGACCCGGTGTTCCGTTCGCGCAAGCTGGTCGAGATCGACATCAAGACCCCCGAAGGCCGCGCGCAGGCGCTGGAACTCGCCAAGACCTGCGAAGCGGTGATCGAAGGCTTTCGCCCGGGCGTGATGGAGCGAGCAGGCCTTGGCCCCGATGATCTCCTGGCGGCCAATCCCCGCCTGGTCTACGGGCGCATGACAGGCTGGGGCCAATACGGCCCCCTCGCCCCGACCGCAGGCCATGACATCAACTACATCGCCATTTCCGGCGCGCTGAACACCTTCGGCCGTGCAGGCGAGCGCCCGGTGGCCCCGCTCAACATTGTGGGCGACTACGGCGGCGGCGGCATGATGCTGGCCTTCGGCATCGTCTCCGCACTGCTCCACGCCTCGCGCACAGGCGAAGGTCAGGTCATCGATTGCGCGATGACCGATGGCTCGGCGGCACTCATGGCGCTGATCTGGGGCGCGCGCGCGACCTGGGGCTGGGAAGACAAGCGCGGGGTCAACATGCTCGATACCGGCGCGCACTTCTACGACACGTACGAGACGGCAGACGGGCTCCATGTCAGCTTCGGCCCGATCGAGCCGCAGTTTTACCAGGCGGCGCTCGGCAAGCTCGGCCTTTCGGATGATCCCGATTTCGCAGCCCAGAACGACAAGGCGCGCTGGCCGCGGCTGAAGAAGAAGCTGGAAGAGGTGTTCCGCACCCGCACGCGCGATGAATGGACGGCGATCTTCGTGGGGACCGACGCGTGCTTCGCGCCCGTGCTCTCGCTCGACGAAGCCTATGCCCACCCGCACAATGTGGCGCGCGGCACGTTCAGCGAGATCGAAGGCGTGCGCCAGCCCTCCCCCGCGCCGCGCCTTTCGCGCACGCCTGCCGAGGCGCCCCGCCGGCCCTCGACACTCTGAAATGTACCTGAAGGCCAGATAGGCTACCCTTGATCCGCAGCCGGAGAACTTGTCGATGACCACGCCTGCGAAAACGAGCCCCCACTGGTTTGGCCTCGCTCCGGGCGTCATCGCCTGCGTCCTGATCGGTTCGATCGGCATGGCCCTGCCCAATGCCATCCCGGCCTATCTGGCTGCGCTGGGGTTGGTGCGCCAATTCAGCGAGGCGCAGACCGGTCTGGTCGGCCTCGCGGATATTGGCGGGATCACGCTGGGCTCGTTCGGGTGTGCGGTGCTGCCCGGGCTGGTCAAGCGGCTGAACTGGCGCCGGACGATCCTGCTGGGCTTGCTCCTGGCACTCGTCGCCGACGCCTTGTCGATCTTCGCAACCTCGCTACCCGAGCTGCTGGTGCTGCGCCCGATTGCCGGGCTCGGCTGCGGCATGGCGATGGCGGTGGTCTATGCGGTGATGGCCGAAGGCGATGCCGCCCGCAATCTCGGGGTGTTCACCGTCGCACAGCTTGGCGCGGGGTGGCTGGCCGTGCTGGCGATGGGCGAAGTCTCCACCGCGTTTGGCGCTTACGGCCTGTTTGGCCTGGTCACGGCGGGCATTCTCGCCGCGCTCGCCGTTACCAGACTTGTCCCGCCCGCAACCACGCGGCGCAGCCTCGCCATCACCTCGGGCAAACCCTCGGTGGGCCGCGTCTCGGCGCTGGGCTGGGCCGGGATCGGCTCGGTCGTGCTGTTCTATTGCGGGGTCGTCGCGGTCTATTCCTACATCGTCTACATGGGCGCGGCATGGGGCGTGGCGCAGGCCGTGGCCGACAGTTCAGCCGCCTATGTGCTGTTTGCTGGCATGTTCGGCGGCGGGGCGGCGGCGGTCATCGGCTCGCGCTTCGGGTTCGTGAAGCCGATGGTGATCGGTTTTGCCGGGCTGCTGGCGACGACCTCGGCCTTCTTCCTCTTCGCGCCTGTGCAAGGCTTCATCCCCCTCGCGATGCTGTTCGGCTTCTGCTTCAGCTATGTGCTGAACTACCAATTCGAAGCCGTGGTGACGGTCGATCCCACTAGCAGCACGGCGATGTTCGTCAATGTTGCGGCGCTCGTCGGCTTCTCGGTCGGCCCCGCAATCGGCGGCGCGCTCGCCACGGCGGATTTCCGGCTGGTCAACGGCACGGCGCTGCTGCTCATGGCGCTCTCGATGGCGGTCGTGCTGTGGACCGTGGCGCGCAGCCGCGCCAAGGACCGGCGCGCGACCATCCCGCTCAAGGTGGCCAACACGCTCGTCAATCCGCGTGCCTATGCCGAGCACGACGGGATCGACGCGATCTTCACCGAACTGCGCAAGACCAACCCGCTGGGCCTCGCGCATCCGGACAAGTACGATCCGTTCTGGGTGGCGACGCGCTACAACGACATTCAGGAAATCGAGCGCAATACCGACGTGTTCTCCAACGCGGCAGGCTCGAGCATCCTGTTTGACCGCGCCTCGGTTGCCTACAGCATCGACGTGTTCGGTGAGCCCAATGTGACGCGCTCGCTGGTCGATATCGACGGGCGCGAGCACAAGGATCTGCGCATGATCGCGTTCCCGCGCTTCGCCCCCAAATCGATCAAGGAGCTGGAAGGCAAGATCCGCGTGATCGCCCGCGAATCCATCGCGGAAATGCGCGCGCACGGCGGGCAATGCGATTTTGCGCAGGACGTCGCCTGGGTCTATCCGCTGCGCGTGGTCATGGAAACGCTGGGCATCCCGCGCGAGGACGAGGGCTTCATGCTGCACAGCGCGCATATGCTCCATGCCGCGAACGATCCGGACATGAACACGAGCGGCACCGACGCCACAAGCGCCGAAGCCATGCGCATGATCGACGAGGGCATGAAGGACCTTCACGACTACTTCGAAGAAGCGACGCACCGGCTGCGCGCTCATCCCGACAACACGCTGACCAGCCTGATCGCCAACGCAAAGATCGACGGCGACTACATGACGCCGCGCCAGCTCCACGGTTACTACACCATCGCCGCCACGGCCGGCCACGACACGACGGCCTTCACGATCAGTACATCGATGTGGGTACTGGCGCAGCGGCCCGATCTGCTGGCTCGGCTCAAGGCCAATCCCGCCGACATCCCTCTCTTCGTCGAGGAGGCGATCCGCTGGGCGACCCCGGTCAAGAGCTTCATGCGCACCGCGCTGGCCGATGTGACGGTGGCGGGCCAGCAGATCCGCAAGGGCGACTGGGTCATGCTCGCCTACCAGAGCGCGAACCGCGACGAGGCGGTGTTCCCCGATCCGTTCACCTTCGATATCGACCGCCCGCGCGTCACCAGCCTCACCTTCGGCACCGGCCCGCATGTGTGCCTCGGCCAGCATCTCGCGCGCATGGAGATGCGCGTGCTGTGGGAAGAGCTCCTGCCTTTGCTCGCTGAAGTCAGCCTCAATGGCACGCCGCGCCGCACGATTTCCAACTTCGTGTGCGGCCCCAAGGATGTACCGATCCTGTATCGCTGGGAAGAAGCGGCGATTGAGCTGGGCGCGCTCTCCGCCCCCCTCCCCGCATAGCGCCGCAAGGACAGCAGCCATGAGACGACGCGATATTCTTGGGTCAACGGGTGCCGCCGTGCCGGTGCTGGAAGGGCTGGCGCGCGATCATGGCAAAGTCACGCTGGTGGGCCACAGCTTCGGCGGCCTGTGACACAAAATCCATACCATACAAGAGAAGGCACCAAGCAATGGCTGACACGAGACTGGCCGGGAAAGTCGCCCTCATTTCCGGCGCGGCGCAAGGAATAGGCGCGGCGATTGCGGCGACTTTTGTTGCCGAGGGCGCGAAAGTCGTGCTGGGCGACATTGCCGACGACGAGCTGGCGGTGCTTGCCGCACAGCTGGGGCCGGACGCGGTTGCCGTGCCGCTCGACGTGACCGACCCTGCCGCGTGGGAGCGCGCCGTGGCGCTCGCGGTCGAACGGTTCGGCAGCCTTTCTGTCCTCGTCAACAATGCGGGGATAGCGCACCGGCTGACCTCGATCGATGCGATCAAGCTGCGGACCTGGGACCGGGTCCTCGCTGTGAACCTCACCGGAACCTTCAACGGTATTCAGGCAGCAACCCCTGCCCTGCGGCAGCATGGCAAAAGCGCGATCATCAACGTTTCATCGATCGCGGGCATTCAGGCTGCCGAAGGCATCGCCGCTTATGCAGCCTCGAAGTTCGGGGTGCGCGGCCTCACCAAAGCGGCGGCCATCGATCTTGGCCGCTCGGGCATTCGCGTCAATTCCATCCATCCCGGCCTGATCGCCACACGCATGGCGGTCGGCTCAGACTACCCTGTCGGCGATATCGCCCTGCCACGCGTCGGCTTGCCCGAGGAGGTCGCGCAAATGGCAGTCTTCCTCGCCAGCGATCTCTCGTCGTACTGCACGGGCAGTGAATTCATCGTCGATGGCGGCGACACGGCCGGCCGCTTCCTCGGCCGCTGATCCCGCGCCCCGGCGCGGTGTTATCCACCATGAGGCCGCGTGCGCCAGTTCGCCGCCGCCTGCCGAAGGTAGTGGCGCAGCGCTCCAAGTTCGTGATCGTCCAGTTCCTCGAATCTTGGCATGCCGTTGGCGGTCAGCGCGCCTTCCAGCACGACCGCGCGGAAGCTGGCCGGATCGAGCAACAGGGCCGACGTGCGCAAATCAGGCGCCGTCCCGGCGCCGACGGCATTGCTGCCATGGCAAACATAACAATGCGTACCATAGACCAGCGCGCCACGATCCGAAATCGCTGCATCAGGCCGAAACTCCGGGTCATCCACTGGCTGCAGCGTATCGGGCACGGCGGCTGGCAGCTTGGCCTTGCCGCCTAGCGCGAACGTCAGCACGCGGTGCGCCTGCGTGCGGTAATCGGCCGGTTTGTCCATGATCGACGAATAAGTGCCGAACGTAACCCCGGTGCCGGTGATAACGCTGACGTATTGGCGGCCCCCAACCCGGTAGACGATCGGCGGCGCCAGCACGGCGGCCCCCGCAGCAAACGACCACAGGAGCCGGCCATCGGTGGCGCTGTAAGCGTTGAACGTGCCGCCGAGCCCGCCCTGAAACACGAGGCCCCCCGCAGTTGCCACAGTCCCGCCACCTACCGGGCCGGGCGTCGGCACTTGCCACACGCGGCGCTGGGTGACCGGATCATAGGCCTGCAGATAGCTGCGCCGGGGCGGTCCATCCGCCGCGAAATCAGCGTAGAGCCCGACATCGGCGACATTGCCCTTGGGCGGCTGCCAATGCGCCACGTCGATCCCGGTCTCGGAATAGGTCGCGCCGATTTCGATGGTCGGAATATAGACCAGCCGGGTTGCCGGGCTGTAGGCCATCGGGAGCCAGCTATGGCCGCCGACAAAGCTTGGCCACATGTCGAAACTCGCCCCCGCCGCAAACCGCGCCAGCGGATTTTCCACCGGACGGCCACTCGCCAGATCAATGCCCGACGCCCACGTCACCTTGTCGACATAGGGCTTGGCCGAAATCAGCTGACCGTTCGTCCGGTCGATCACATAGAAAAAGCCGTTCTTGGGCGCGGTCATGAGCACTTGGCGCGGGCGGCCTTCGATGGTCAGATCGGCCAGCTCGATATCCATGCTGGCGTTGTAATCCCAGGTTTCGCCGGGATTGATCTGGTAGTGCCACTTGTATTTGCCGGTCTTCCCGTCGAGCGCCACGATCGAGCACAGGAACAGGTTGTCGCCCTGCCCCTTGCTGCGGATGCGGTGGTTCCATGGATAACCATTGCCGGTGCCGAGGAAGACCGTGTCCGTCGCCGCATCATAGGTTATCGCGTTCCAGACCGTACCGCCACCGCCGAGCTTCCACCATTCGCCCGCCCAGCTCTTCGCGGCAAGCTGCGTGGTCTCGTCCGTATCGATGCCCGGCTGGCCCGGCACCGTGTAAAACCGCCACAACTGCTTGCCGGTCGCGGCATCGTAAGCGGTGACATAACCGCGCGTCGTGCCCGAATCCGCGCCGCCGTGGCCGACGATCACTTTGTCTCCGAAAATGCGCGGAGCGCCGGTGATGTAGCGGATATCATCGGTGCCGACCGTGACGACGGACCACACCTCTTTGCCGGTCTTGGCATCGAGCGCGATCAGGCGGCCATCGGTCGTGCCGGTATAGATCCGCCCGTTCCACCACGCCACGCCGCGCGTTCCCCACGCGACGCGCAGGCGATGCCCGGCTCGTTCGGCGGCCCCTGTATCCTGCACCCACAATTCGCGGCCCGAATGCGCGTCGATTGCGTGGATCACGTTGTGCCGGTTGGCGAGATAGATCACGCCATCGACTTCAATCGGCCCCGTAACCGAATTCCCGGGCCCAAGATCGCTGGACCAGACAAGGCCGAGCTGCGCTACATTTGCTGCGTTGATCGCATCCAGCGGGCTGAAATGCTGCTCGCCATACGTGCGGCCGAACCCCGGCCAATCGTCGCCAGCAGCGCTATCGAGCAGTTTGGCATGCGAGGCAGATGGCCCGCTGCTGGCGAGCCCTGCCCCCTGCCCTGCTGCCAAGGCGAGAGCTGTTGCCAGCAGCCAAGAAGCCTTGCCCGCCATCCGCATCAGGGCTTGCCGCCTTCCGCTCCGGGTTTGCCAGAGGTGCGATCATGCGCAGCCCAGGCCTCATCGATGATATAGGCAAACAGAGCCTCGGCATCGGCGTCGGGCATGTCCTTGAATTGCGGCATGCCACTGGCCGCCAGCGCGCCCTGCTGCACCACCTGCTTGAGCATGGCGAGATCGGCCGGCGGCATGCGGTTCAGGTTGGGAACCTTGCCGCCCGCCGCCGCGCCGCGCGCACCGTGGCAGGCCGAACAGCCATAGCCTTCGAACAGCAAGTCGCCCTTGGCCGCAAGCTGCGCGTTCTGGCGCGGGCTAGACGGCGCGGGCACCGGCTCCACCTTGGCGAGCGGCGGATAGGCGCTCTTGCCGCCGATCTTGAAGGCAAGCAGGCGCGGTGGGGTGCGCGATTCCGGAGTGGAATTGTAGAGCGAGACATAGTTGCCCGTGGCCGAACCCGAACCGTTGCCCGTGGCGACGATCAGATATTGCTCGCCATCGACCATGACGGTCGAGGGCGCCGCGCGCATCGCTCCGCCGGTCTGCCGGCTCCAGAGTTCCTTGCCTGTGGCGTCATCAAACGCCTTGATCTCACCATTGGCCATGCCCTGGAACACCAACCCGCCGGAGGTGTGCATCAGGCCGCTGTTGATCGGCATATCGGCCCGCGTGCGCCATTTGGCGGATTGTGTCACCGGGTCCCACGCCACCAGTTCGCCATAGGCCTTTTGCTTCGCGCCCGGTTTTTCGCCCGCATAAAAGTCCATCAGGATGCCCATGATTCCCGGGTTCGGGGCGACATAGGTCGGGATGTGCATGGCCGGGATATAGAGCAGCCCGGTCGCCGGATCGAAGGCCATGGCCTCCCACCCGTGGCTGCCCATGGTGCTGGGCTCCACAATCTGGCCCTGCCCGTTTTTCCAGTACATCGCTGCTGGTTCGGGGATCGGACGGCCGTTGGCGTCCAGCCCCTTGGTCCAGTTCACATCGACATAGTTCTTGCCGCTGATGAACTTGCCGGTGGCGGCATCGAGCACATAGGTGAAGCCGTTCTTGGGCACCGAGAGCACGACATGCTGCTTTTTGCCCGCGATCGGCAGATCGGCCACCATGATGCCAATGGAATCGAAGTTCCACGCATCATGCGGCGTTTCCTTGAAGTGCCACTTGTAGGCCCCGGTCTTGGCATCGAGCGCCACGACGGAATTGGTGAAGAGTTCATCCCCCGCATCCGCCGCCCGGTTGCCGGGCGAAACAGGGGATGCACCGCCGACGCCGATATAGACCTGATGCAGCGCGGGATCGAACGTGATCGAATCCCAGACGCTGCCGCAGCCCTTCGACTTTCCGTACCAGCCCGTGCCCCAGGTCTTGGCCGCGCCTTCATAGAGCGGGCTGTCCTGCGGCTTGGCTGGGTCGCCGGGCACAGTGTAAAACCGCCAGCGATGCTTGCCGGTCGCCGCGTCAAAGGCGTCGACGAAGCCGCGCGATTCCCCGCTGTCCATGCAGGCGTTGCCGGTAAAGACCATGCCATCGCCCACGCGCGGTGCGGCGGTGATGCCGTACATCTCTTCCGAATTGCAGGACTGCGCCTGCCAGCGCTGCTTGCCGGTCTTCTGGTCCACCGCGATCAGGCGGCAGTCGCTCGTCGCGACAATGGCGAGATCGCCATAGAGCGCCAGGCCGCGATTGGTCTGCTGGCTGATGTAGGACGCGAACGAGGCTTTCGCCAGATCAACTTTCGGCTCGAACTCCCACAGGAGCTTGCCGGTGCGCAGGTCATTCGCAAAGATGTGGCCGCCAGGCGCGGACTGGAACACCCGTCCGTCCTTGATCAGCGGGTTGCCCACCATGCCATAGGGCGTGGGCATTTCCGTCCACCATGCCAGCTCAAGCTTGCCGACATTGCTGCGGTCAATCTGGCCCAGCTCGGCATGGTGCTGCATTTCCGGGCTGTTGCCGAGCAATTCCCAATCAGTGTTGCGCGGAGCGCCAGTGCTGCAAGCAGCAACGAGCAGAGCCAGGAGGAGCGGAACAAGCTTGCGCAATGGGGATCTCCCGCAGGGCCGGTTCGGAGGTGGCAGGGTTGCCACCTCCGAACCGGCGCCCTGTATGATGGATCAGAACGACTTGCGGATCGAGCCGCCAATCCAGCGCGGCTTGTCATAGGCGTAGATCACACCGTCCGAACCGCGCTGCACCCAGCCGATCTTGGCCTTGTTGCTGATATTGTTGATGAACACCGAGAACTCGAGCTTCTGGCTATCGAGCGACAAGGTGGCCCGCGCGCTGTGCATGAACACGGCAGGCAAGCGGTTCATCGGGCTGTTGTCGATCGAGGCATAGCGGCTGGCGAGGTAGTTGCCATTCCAGTTCAGCGCGAGCTTGCCGAAGGACAGATCGAACGACTTCGTCACCTGCCCATAGACCGTCCAGCGCGGTGCCATGATGCTTTCCTGATCCTGGATGCCGTTGTCCTGCGTACCGACATTGCGCAACTTGGTCTTGAGATAGGAGGCTGCAAGGCTGAGGTCGAGGTTCTTTACCGGCACCGCCGTCACTTCCAGCTCGCCGCCGTAGAAATAGCCGCTGTAGTTGCCGACGAAGCTCTGCGGCGTGATGAAGGTGAAGCCCTGGAAGTTGGTGTAGTTGTAGTAGAAGCCGCTGGCGTTCACGCGCAGATGATTGTCCAGCATCTGGGTCTTGAGGCCGCCCTCATAGGCCCAGAGATGCTCGCTCTTGAACGGCACCAGCTTGTCGGGAATTGCAAGCGACAGGTTGGTATTGAACCCACCCGGCTTGGCCCCGCGCGAGACGCCGGCGTAGATGAGCGTGTGATCCGACGGCTTGTAATCAAGCTGGACCTTGCCGGTCCACAGCCCCTCGGACTTGTGCGCCAGCGTGCCGACGGTGGCCTTGGAAAAGTCGCTGTAGAGGATTTCAGGATCGTAGATGACGCCATATTCCTGGAGGTAGGCCTTGGAATCGAAATCCTTGGTTTCATGCGTATAGCGCAGGCCGCCGGTCACGCCGAGCTTGTCGGTCAGCTTGTACTCAAGCTGGCCAAACAGCGCCCACGAATCCTGGTTCTGCTTGACGATGTTGGTATCGCTGAACCCGAACGGCGTACCGCTGTAGACGGGGTACTTGAAGAACTGCGGCATGACCTGATCGATCTTGAGGTAATAGGCACCCGCCGTGTAGGTCAGCCCACCCGCCTTGCCGTTGACCCGCAACTCCTGCGAATACTGGTCAAGGTTCTGCCCATAGCCGAAGAAGCAGAAATTGATCGGCGCCCCATCGCAGTCCTCCTGATACTGGAACTTGAACTTGGTGTAGTTGCTGATCGAGGACAGCGTTGCCCCGCCAAGGTCATAGGTGAGGTAGAGGGTCGGCGAGAACCGCTCGTTGCTGAGCCGGCCGACGTCGGTGAAATCGCTCTTGTTGAACTTCGTGTAGGTGTTGACGTAGCCCGTCGAGGCAACGGGCTTGTCTGGCGTGAAATAAGGCTGGCCATTAGCATCATAGGCATAGGCCACGCGGCGGTAAGCCCCTTCACGGTGCTCCGGATTGCGGTCGTAGCTCACCGAGAGACGCGCGGTCAGGCGGTCGGTCAGATCGGCTTCGAACTGGCCGCGAATGCCGGCGAACTTCTTTTCGTAAGAAGCCTTGGCCCCGGGCAGGCCGTTCTCGAACCAGCCATCAGCGTTCTCGACCCGGCCCGCAACGCGGAACCGGACCCGGTCCGAAAGCGGGCCACCCACGGCGGCCTCGGCCCAGACATTGTTGAAGCTGCCATAGCCGACTTCCGCATATCCGGACCATGTCTTGCCGGGTCGTGCGGTGATGAAGTTGGCGAGGCCGCCGCTGGAAGCGCGGCCAAATAGGGTGCCCTGCGGACCGCGCAGGATCTCCACGCGCTGCAAGTCATACATCGTGAAAGCCGCCGCATTGGGCGAGCTCAGATAGACTTCATCGAGGTAGATCGAGTTGGGCGATTCCTGATTGGCGGAATAGTCTGACTGTGAAATGCCGCGGATGGTCAGGAACGCGTTGACGCCGCCGCCAGCGGTTGATTCCAGCTGCACGCCGGGCGCTGCCTTCACCAAATCGCGCGAGTCCACCACGCCGAGCGCGCGCAGCGTATCATTCGAAAGCGCGGTGACCGAAACACCCACGTCCTGCAGCCGCTGGTCGCGGCGCTGCGCGGTGACAACGATATCCTGAACGCCGGCGGTAGGTGCCGCCGTTTCGCCGGCTGCCTCCTGCGCCAGGGCCGGGGTAATCGCCGCGAGCCCCATGGCGATCGCGCCAATGCCTGCACCGAACCGAATTGCTGACTTGGTGATACGCATGAATCCCCCCTGTGAAAACCGAGTTGCACAAGTGCGCGGCACAACCTCGGCCGTCGCACCTGCATTCTGCCGCTTCAGGGTGACCTCCCAGACTGCAGGGACTGGCAACCGACTCAGGACGCGACATAACGCTTGTTATTGCTTGGTATGGGCTATTTGAATGAACAGTCAAGTCGAACACGAACACCGCTTCATCGCGCCTTGGCAGGCCCCGAACGCAAAGCGAGCGGACTGCGGCCAAACCGCAACCCGCTCGCTTATGCATGACCTGTGGCCGGTGAGGGCTGTCAGTCGTCCAGCCCGAGCTTTTCTTCCAGCGGACGCGTTTCGATGCGCCACATCAGGCCCGGGGTTTCGTCGCGATAGGGCTTCGAACGGAAGCCGATGTACTGCTGAACCAGCTTCGGCCAGGACTTGACCTCTTCCGGCGTCACGATGAACGGCCAAGCTTCTTCACCCACGGCCCACGGGAACGTCCACGAGGTGCTGAGCACGCGGCGCGGCGTGTCAGCGGTCACATTGGCACCGCCCGCATGGAGCGTCTTGCCGGTGTAGAACAGCATGTCGCCCGCCTTCATTGTGGCCGGGATCGTCTGCGACATGTCGCCGTGGTCGGTATAGTCGGCCCAGTTGTGGCTGCCGGGGATGACGCGTGTGGCGCCCATATCCTCGGTAACGTCGCACATCGCCAGCAAGGTATTGACGACGTAGTGCGGCGTGTTCGGCTTATCCAGCCCCGCAAGGTCGAACATGTAATCGGCATCGCGGTGGATATCCTGCGCGATTTCGCCGGGATGAATTTCGATCGCGACCGATGAGAACAGCGAATGCATGCCCGTGCGGCCGGGCACGACTTGCGCCACATACTCAGCCATGATCGGGTGGCCCACGACCTTGTCGCGCAGAATCTTGCTGTGCATCAGCAAATGCTGGCGATGCTTGGTGCGCATGCCGCAAAACACTTCGGCTTCGGCGCCAGGCTCGGCAGCCGGCGCGTCGTTCTGCACGCCTTCGGCGATTTCCCCGCCCCAGTTGCCCAGCGGCAGCGGATTGATCAGCGGATCAAGATCGCGGTTGATCGCATCGACATCAGCCTGATCAATCACGCCTGTCAGAATAAGACCGCCATCGCGCGCGATGATCTCGCCGATCAAAGCAGGGTCGGAGCCAAAGGGAATGCGTTCGAAATCAGGCTTTGTGGCGCTTTGGGTCATGTCGGAAGGCTCCGCTGATGATGATTGCCCGGGTTTGCCCGGGCCAGGCTTCTGTCCCGATGGCCTGTCTAAGCCACTCATCATTTATGTCAACTGACCAGTTAACTGGAGCCAGTCCTGGCTTCAGCCGACGGTTCCAAAGCTGCCACATAAAGCTTGGTCAGCAATGCGGCCGCAGCCTCCATGGTCACCGCGTTATGAGTCATCGATGCCGAAATCGTCTCGGCAGCGCCGATCAAACCGATGCAGGTAAGCCGCAGGTCCTCCCCGGTCAGCGGAGTCTTCGGCCCGAAGACCGAGACCAGCACACTGACGTGCTTGTCGAACAGGTCCTGCTGGATTTTGGCCATTTCGCCATTGCTTCGCATCACGGAATAGATCGCGTGCCATTCGCCTTCGCTCTTCGCGTAGCATTCGAGATAGGACTCACAGACCGCGCGGGCCAGGCCGGCCAGATCAAGTGAGCTATCTTCCTGCAATCTCGAAAGTTCGGCACGCTGGCGCTCATCGAACGCGAGGCACAGTTCGACCAGCAGCCCTTCGCGGGATTTGAAATGGTTATAGGCCAAGGGCTTTGCGACCCCGGCCTGTTCGGCGACTTTCGCCAAGGTCAGGGAATCAGCGCCTTCCCGGCGCACGAAATCGAGCGCGACACCGATCATCTGACGGTGCCGCTCTTCCCATGACAGGCGCTTGCGGTTGGTGGTTGGCATATTCATGGTCGGATAACGAGCTCGCACGATCCTAATTTACTATTGGTAATCTCGGCTACCACAGCGTCACACCGGACGCAAAGACGGCTCGGCGCTGCGTGCGCAGGGCTACCGCGATTCCCGCTTTACAAGTTACCAACCGTAAATTACTAATCGTAACATATTATCTGAAAAGCGAGAAAAGCCATGTCGACGCCCCCCATTCTGCTTATCGGTGCCACCGGCCATGTCGGCAATCACACTGCCCGCACTTTGCGGAAGGCGCATCCCGGTCTGCCCCTGTTGTTCGGCGTGCGCGACGTTGCCCGAGCGGCCGCACTGGTCAGTGAAATCGGCAATGCCGAGGCGGTTGCGATCGATCTGTCCAAGGCCGATCTCGGCCTTGGTGATCGCGCGGTCAGCGCGGTCGGCATTTTCCTGAAAGACAACCATACGAACGCTGTGCGCTTTGCCCGCGATCGCGGCGTACCGTTCACCAGCATTTCGACCGTCGTGATCGAAATGGCGACCGAAGTGGCCTCGTTCATCCGCAATCCGAACGCCACGCTGGTGCTCAGCAGCCAATGGCTTGCGGGTGCAGGCATGATGGTGACGCTTCAAGCCGCGAAGGCCTATAGCCAGCTCGAGTCCATCACCATGATCGGTGTGATTGATGCGGTGGATCTGGGCGGTCCTGCTGCAATGGAGGATTCCGTCCGCCTCGGCCCGGTGATGCCCGGTGCCATGGTCCGCGAAAAAGGTGCCTACCGCTGGCTGAGCGGCGACGATATCGCGCAACCGGCAACCAGTGTTGATGGCAGCGCGCTCGACGGCTTCGCCTATGGTGTGTTCGACGTTCAAGCGCTGACCGAAGTGACCGGCGCGGCCAATATCAAGTTCGTCTTTGCTGTTGCCGAGACTGCCGGCACCAAGTCTGGCGGCGCGCCTTCGAGCGAAGTGATCGTGGAACTGGCTGGCACGGACCTGAACGGCCACCCCAAGTCTTCGCGTCATGCCATGGTCAGCTTGACCGGCCAGGCCCCGATAACCGGCTTCGGTGTGGCTCTCGTGCTTGAGCGCGCGACGGGACTCGACGGCCAGCCTGCTCCGGCGCATGGTCTCTACTTTGTCGAAAACATCATCACCCCAGATACCTATATCGCTCGCGCCGAGGCCGCAGGGTTCACATTCCACGACCTCTGAGCGGCAAAGCGGCCATACGGCGAAGAGGAACCAAGCCATGATGAAGGAAGCCTTCATTCCCGCCGGCATGGAAGATCTGTGCGCCACCTATCACCACGCCCCTGCCATGCGGGTCGGCACCATGGTGTGGACCTCAGGCCAAGTCGGGATGACCGATGCGGGCGAACTTCCCGCATCGGTCGAGGGGCAGGCCGAATTTGCGTTCCAGAACCTTGCCCGCGTGCTGAACGAAGCCGGAGCTACGCTCGATGATATCGTCGATCTCCAGACTTTCCACGTTGGCTTGCCGGAAGGCTCAGCGGCGTTTCGCGCGGTCAAGGACAAGTATCTGGTGAAGAACCCGCCCGCCTGGACCGCCCTCGGCGTGTCCTATCTCGCGATGCCGGGCGTACTCCTCGAGATCAAGGCTGTCGCTGTCATCGGATCGGGCGCGTCCTGATCGGCGATATTCCACTACCCGGGTCGCAGAAACTGTATTAGGTCAAAAGACCAAACAGTGCCAATTGGCGCAAACCAGGAGCGCCCGATGACGGCAACTCAGAGCATCGAGCCCACCAGGAGCGGCAATTCGCTGTATCCATGGCAGATCGTCGGCGGCCTTTCCGCATCTGTCGTGGTCCTGATGGGTATCTGCCTATATTCTTTCATTTTTCTGGCCGCTGCACAGGCGAATGAGCAGAACTGGTCGGCCACGCAAAGCGGTGGTCTCGTCTCGGCTATGTGGCTGGTCGCGCCGCTCGCGCTGGTCATTGCGCCGGTGATCAACCGCTATGGCCCCTGGCCCTTCGTGGTGCTCGGGGTTGTAGCGCAGGCCGTCAGCCTGATCGGCATGACCTATTCGACCCAGTTTGCAGAACTCTATGTGCTGCGCATGGTCATGGGCGTCGGCAAAGTAGTCCTGATGGTTTCAGCACCCGTGATCATCGCGGGCTATTTCACCGACAAGTTCGGCACAGCCCTGTCTGTTTTCTGGGCGTTTGCCTCGGGCGCTGGGATCGTGATGGCCCCGCTGACCGAACATCTCATCGGCATGTTCGGCTGGCGTAGCGCATCGGTGACATTGGCGGTCATCGCGCTTTGCAGCCTTCCGCTAACGGCTGCGTTGTATTTCACCGGACGTAACCGCTACATCATCACGCGGCCAGCTGCGGCCCCCATTCAGGCGGCGGAAGCGGCCGAACCCGCCAAGGGCAGCTGGAAGGACGTCGCCGGCTCCCTTGGTCTGGTGCAGCTCATCTTCATCGGACTTGCGGTGTTCGGCACCGGTGTCACCGCCGTGGCGTTGTTTTCGCACATCACCACGTTGATGACGCAGTCTGGCTTTGACTCCGAATTCCAAAGCTATCTAGTGAGCATCCTTTCGATCACCGCCGTTATCGGCACGCTGGTGATCGGCTGGGCGATGGACCGTTTCCCGCCGGTCTGGAGTGCACTGGCGATCTCCGCCATGATCGCGTCTGGCCTCGTCACATATGCGCTGATGCTGCAAAATCCCACCGCGACATTGGCGATCACCGGCACGGCTTTCCTTGGCCTTGGCCTCGCTGCTGGCGAGCTCATGTGGATCAATCTCGTGCGCCGGGCGGTCGTCTCAGCACAGTTCTCGACCGCTTATGGCGGCTGGTACTTCGCGATCCAGGTCGGCTATGCCAGCGGCGGCGCATTGGCAGGGGTGTTTATTGATCGGTTCCAAAGCGCCGGACTGCTGGTCACAATGCTGGCGCTCTATCTTCCTGCGATGGTCATGAGCGTGAAGCTGGCAAGGGGCGAGAACAAGGGCGAACAGAGGCCCTCTTGATCAAGGTCAGGCGCGTGCGGGCTGCCGACGATGCAGCGCCTGTGCGGCCAGAAGCAGCGCCAGCGAACTGGCAAAGGCCACAAGGCCCAGCAGGTTCACCAGCATATAGTCTTCCGTCACCAGATAACCCGCAATCGCTGGCCCAACAGCCGTGCCGCCCAGCGTCGCCGCGCTGACGAGCATCGCGGCACTGCTGGTGGTATCGATCTCGGTCACGGCTTCGAACTGGTAGGTCATGGTCACATTGACGGCAAAATAGAACAATGCGCCGACGGCCAGAAAGCCGGCAAGCGGTTTGAACACAGCGAACAAAGCAGCGGCGGCAAGCAGCAGGGCAAAGCCGATGATCATTGGCCGCTGATAGCCGAAACGCGATCCGACAATAGCCACTGCCAGCGCTCCCAGCATGCCGGAAAAGACGACCTTCGAGACGTCGCTTTCCACTTGCAGCGGATCCCCACCCCAAGCCGCCCCCATGTAGGACAGAAAGCCGAACAGGCTGCCGACCCCCACAAACATAACCAACACGGAAATGATGGCCAGCCAGCCCGCAAGGCTGACGGTTTCGTTGGCGTGACTGTCCCGGTCCTCGGCGGCCAGTTCGCGCACGGATTCGCGCGGCAAGGCCGGAACAAGCAGCAGCGAGGCCGCGCCCATGCCTGCAACGATCGCGAACAGGATCGCAATGCCATAAGCTTCGGCAAGCTTACTGAAGAAAGGGATTGCGAAGGAAGCCGACGCGAGCTGGCCGACATTGAACGCCGCCAGCGACCGTGCACCATCACCCTCGGCGAGCACGGCATAGACGATCGCAATGACAATGCCTGAGCCCGTCCCCGCCAGAATGCGCACAGCAAGATAGGGTTCAAAGCTCGTGACCCAGATCGACAGCAGGTTGGCCGCTACCAGCAGCAGCAGCCCGCTTGCGATGGTGCCGCGCCAAGTCAGACGGCGAACCAGACCTGGCAACAGGCCGCACAGCGTCATCCCGAAGGCAATGCCGCCCAGATCTGCCATGGCACTCAGCCCGCTTTGGCTTTCGCTCAGTCCCCGGGCCCGCGCCAACACCGCCAGAAAGGCCGGCAGCGTGTTCGAAACCATCGCGGCGACCACGCTCACCGTGATGGCAAGCACGATCGAAACCGTGCTGTGCCGCGGCGCTGCTGCCTGATTCATCGATACACTTTCATCAGTTGGAGACCGGCCGCCCGTTGATGGCGAACAGCATAAGGTATCGGATCAGTCGTACGCGCCCAGCGCGAGTTGCTCGCGGACAATCTTCCACTGGTTCCCGCGCTTCTCCCACACATGCAGCGAGCGCGATATCTCAGGCTTGTCGCTACCCGGCTTCCGGCAGCTTGCCGTTCCAAAAGCGCTCGCGAAATTGCCGGAAAAGACCAGCTTGCCCGATTGCGTGAACTTGCACACGATACCCGTTCCCGTGGGAACCGAAGCCTGCATCAAGCCGCCCAGTTCGGCCAGGCCTACCAGGGGCTTCGGCATTCCCTCCACCCCGGCACTCGCGTCCGGCCAGTAGAGCGCAGTGACGATGCGGAGGCCCGTTTCGCCCCGCGCCATCCGGCGCGCCAACTCAGCGAACTTCGCATCGATCGCCCGCTGTGCAGCAGCCGCGCCAGACTTGGCAGGAGCCGCCTGCGCAGGTGCCGCGCAAATCGCAACGGCAGATAGCAGACCGCACACGAGCGTCTTGCAGCACAATTTCATGGAATCGCATCTCCCCAAACGGCGGCCCCGCCATCTCGGCCATCGCGGATCGCAAAGGCCCGACAGACAAATAACCAGCAGGTCACAGGCTGCCTCTTGCAGATTAACTTGTCAACTGACATAACTCTTCGGAGGCCGCCGTTCTGGCGGCGAGGCTAGGCAGCTGCAAAACGCCCGGCTGCCCGCACAGATTGAATGCAGAATCGGAGAACGCATGATGAGCGAGTACAAGCTCCTGATCGGAGGAGCGCTGGTCGACGGCGCGAGCACAATCGACGTGATCAACCCTTCCACCGAAGAGGTTCTGGCAACGTCCCCGCGTGCTTCGGAAGCCCAACTTGATCAGGCCGTCGCCGCCGCCAAGGCCGCCTTCCCCGCCTGGGCCGCCACCCCGATTGCCGAGCGGCGCCGACTCGTGAAACAGATCGCCGATGTACTCGAAGCTAATGCCGACGAGTTCTACCGCCTGCTGAGCCTCGAAGTCGGCCGCACAATCGGCGAATCGAAGGAAGAGATCGACTACACGGTCGAATTCATCCGCGGCCTGGCTGATCTCGAGATCAAGGAAGACGTCGTCTATGAGGACGAATTCCGCATCGCCGTGCAGGAGCGCCGCCCGCTGGGCGTGGTTGGCACGATCATTCCGTGGAACTTCCCGATCCTGCTGGTCGGTTTCAAGGTGCCTTCAGCGCTGCTCGCGGGCAACACGGTGGTGATCAAGCCCGCCCCCACCACGCCGCTTTCCACGCTGCGTCTGGGTGAATTGATCGCGCCGCTATTCCCGGCTGGTGTCGTCAACATCATCACCGATGCCAATGATCTCGGGCCGAAGCTTTCGGCGCACCCCGATGTGGCCAAGATCAGCTTCACCGGCTCTTGCGAGACCGGCAAGCGGGTCATGTCCGCTGCCGCCGCCACCATGAAGCGCCTCACGCTCGAAATGGGGGGCAACGATGCGGCCATCATCATGCCGGGCGTCGATGTCGATGTCGTCGCGGATTTCATCATGTACGCCGGCTTCACCAATGCCGGCCAGATCTGCAACTGCATCAAGCGGATCTACGCCCACGCCGACATCTATGACGAACTGGTGAGCAAGGTGGCAGCGCGCTGCGAGGCGCATGTCCTTGGCGATGTGCTCGATCCGGCAACGACCTACGGCCCGATTCACAACAAGGCCCAGTTCGAACGTGCCAAGGAATTCCTCGAAGACGGCCGCACCAATGGCGTGATCGTGGCTGGCGGCGAAGTGCTCAACCGTCCGGGCTATTTCATGCGCCCGACCGTGGTGCGCGATATCACCGATGGCACGCGGCTGGTCGATGAAGAGCAGTTCGCGCCGATCATGCCGTTCATCAAGTTCACCGATGTGGAAGATGCCCTGGCCCGCGCCAATGCCTCACCTTTCGCGCTCGGCGGCTCGATCTGGACGCCGGACATCGACCTTGGCAACGCGCTTGCCGGCCGCATGGAAGCAGGCATGGTCTGGGTCAACGATCACGGCAGCGCGTTCGTCACCACGCCGTTCGTCGGCGCCAAGCAATCGGGTCTGGGCGCTGAACTTGGTGTTGAGGGCCTGCTCGCCTTCACGCAGCTCCATGTGGTCTACCGCCGCAAGCAGCTGCAGTACGGCCACCTCGAAGCCTGATACCAGCCGATTGGCTGCAACAAAAGACCCCGGTACCGCTACGGTGCCGGGGTCCTTTGATTGATCGAACGGGAAAAATCAGGCGCTTTCGGCGAGCCCGATCTTTTCCACCGTGACCATGTCGAAGTAATCTCGGCACTCGGCGATCTTGCCATTGACGATGCGCGTAGCGTTCATGACCGGCAGCAGCGAATGCTTCGATCCCTTGATGTGATCGTCCAGCCGTTCGATCAGCACCCATTCGCCATTGCTGGCGATCGTGCGGATTTCCATCACGATGCTGTCCAGATGCGCAAAGCCCGCTTCCAGCCATTCACGAACAGCCTGCTGTCCGCGCATCGGCCGATTGACCGGCACATCTTCGTAAACGCAATCGGGGGCGAGGCAGCCCACGATGCCATCGATATCTGCTGATTTCCACAGCGCGTAAAAATCCCGCATGAACTGTTCGTTCGTTGCCGTCATCTGGACTCTCCCTTGATATTCTAAGCCTTGGGCACCCTGCCGCACCGATTTGCCACGCAAAAGGGGCGAGGACCGGATCGCTCCGCTCCTCGCCCCTTATTGAACGCAATCTGGACCGTTTGCCGGATCAGAACGACTTGCGGATCGAGCCACCGATCCAGCGCGGCGGCGCGTAACCCTGCAGGAAGTTGCCGAACGAGCCAGCCAGATCGTAGCTGAAGATCATTCGATCGTTGTTGCTGATGTTCTTCACGAAGAACGCCAGTTCGAGGCCCGCTTTCTCGATATCCAGCGAAACCCGCGCATTGTGCACGAACGAGGACCGGATCAGCGTACCGACGTTGTTGTCGGTCGAGGTGTAGCGGCTGCCGAGATAGTTGCCGTCCCAGGTGAAGCCGAGCGTACCGAACGGCAGTTCGAAGCGCTTGGTCACGCTGCCGTTGACGGTCCACTTCGGCGCTTGTGCCGCCTGCTGATCGAGCGTGCCGCTGTGGGCGGTCGTCACATCGAACAGCTTGGTGTGCAGGTACGACGCGGCCAGGTTCAGGTCCAGACCGGCCATCGGCCGCGCGTGGACTTCCAGTTCAGCACCGTAGAAGCGCGCGTCGTTGTTGGCGACCACGCCCGCCACACCGCGGAAGTTGTAGCCCTGGAAATTGGTGTAGTTGTAGTAGAATGCGCTGAGATTGACCCGCAGCTTGCGATCCAGCAGATCGAGCTTGGCGCCGCCCTCATAGGCCATGAGGTGCTCATCCTTGAAGCGCGTGTCGGGGATGAAGTCCTTTTCGGGAACGCCGAAGAAGTCCAGCCCGCCGTTGGAATCAAGGAACTTCTGATCGGGGAAGCCGTTGAGGTTCGTGTTGAACCCGCCTGCCTTCACCCCGCGCGAGACCGTGAGGTACAGCAGCGTGTTGTCATCCGGCTTGTAATCGAGACCGACCTTGCCGCTCCACAGCTTGTCATCAAGATGCGCGAGCGAGCCGACCACCGGGTTGGACGCGCTGAAATCATAGATAAGGATATTCGCCGCACCGAGGCCACCGGCAAATGTGCGTGAGAAGAAATTCTTCTTTTCGTTGGTGAAGCGAATGCCGCCTGTCACGTTGAGCTTGTCAGTAAGCTTGTATTCCAGCTGGGTAAACAGCGCCCAGCTATTGGTCTTCTGCTTGACGTCGTTGAAAAATTCAACGCTGAAAGCAGTAAAAGGAAAATTCTGTGGCTGGACCTGGTTGGTGTTCAGATAATAAAACCCAGCAGTATAGGTCAGGTTTCCAGATCTTCCGTTGAGACGGATTTCTTGTGAATATTGATCCAAATTCTGACTATAATGGAATTGGGCAATATCGACAGGTCCACCATCCGAATCTTCCTGATAGTCAAATTTGAACTTGGTATAGTTCGAAATCGACGTGATCGTGGCATCACCAAGATTGTAGGTCAGGTACAACGACGGCGAAAAACGCTCATTGGTGAGGTAGCCCAAATCGTTGAAGCCGGTGGCGTTGAACTTTCCGTCCGTGTCCCGATAGCCGAAGAAATCGTTGCCGGGTCCGGTACCCTGATCCTCGTTGGCGCCCAGATAGCGCGGCTGCCCAGTCACGGCGTCGATCGTCGCCGGCGTCGAAATGTATGTGCCCTCGCGGTGGCGCGGGCTCTTGTCGTAGCTCACGGACAAGCGCGCGGTGAACGCATCCGTCAGATCGGCCTCCAGCTGGCCGCGAATACCGAAGCTGTTCTTTTCATACTGGTTCGGCGTTTTCAGGCTGGAGTTTTGCAGCCAACCATCGGCCTTTTCGTAGCCGCCAGACAGACGGAAACGCACGCGATCGGAAAGCGGGCCGCCGACAGCCGCTTCAAGGCGGACATCGTTGTAGCTCGAGTAGCTGACGTCGGCGAAACCATTCCACCGCTTGCTCGGCTTGGTGGTGATGAAGTTCGCAAGGCCGCCGCTCGATGCGCGGCCAAACAGCGTGCCCTGCGGGCCGCGCAGCACTTCGATCCGCGAAAGGTCGTAAACCGCAAAGCCGGCCGCATTGGGCGAGCTCAGGTAGACGTCATCGATGTAGATCGAGTTCGGCGATTCCTGCGTCGCGGAAAGGTCGGTCTGCGCGATGCCGCGAACCACCAGGTTCGAGTTGGCGCCACCGCCGCCGATGCTGGCATTGAGCGTGACACCGGCCACGGCCTTGCTGATATCGCTGGAATCGCGGATGCCCAGATTGCGAATGGAATCGCTGCCGATGGCTGAAATGGCAACAGGAACGTCCTGGAGGTTCTGCTCGCGGCGCTGCGCGGTCACGACGATCTCGCCAAGGCCGGTTTCGTTCGTGGTCGCTGTCGCGGTGCCCGCATCCTGCGCCATCGCAGGGTGAGAGATAAAGAGCATTCCGGCCACGGCTATCGCGCTGGCCCGACCCAGATATTCGATCTTGTCTCGCAGCATATCCCTACCCCTCAATTGTGATCACCATCCCGCCGCATCACCCGCTGCCTTCACCGGGAGGGGCATACCAAGTTGACGATCATCGCAAACTTGTCATCTGACATAAACATGCTTTTACCGGAGCCCCGCCGATGTCAAGTCATTTGACCAGTTTCTGGTTGATTGATCGTTCAACCGAACATCTGTGCCCTTCCCGCAACAGCTGAGTTGCTGCCATCGAAATCGGCCGTCGGAGGGCTCCCGCCTCAGGGTTTCATCAGCACTTCGTAGACGCTCGCGACATCCTTGCTGCCCAAGCCCCGGCGTGAGGCTTCGGCATAGAGTTCCTGAAAGCCTTCAAGGATCTTGGTCGGAATGCCGAGCAGGCGCGCCTGCGGAAGCGCCATGTCCAGCGCCATCGCCACCGTATCGACCGAGGCCAGGCTTTCGAGATAGGCGCCAGCGAACATCTGCGGGAGAAGTTCGGCTGCGCCGGTCACGGCAATCGCCGGATTGTCGCTCAGTTGCCGCAAGATAACCTCTGACGGCACTTTCAGCTTTGTTGCCATGGCGGCGGTGAAGGCAGCGGCGGTAATGTTGAACACAAACGTCGCGGCAAAGGCCAGATCACCGCGTGCCGCGTCCCCCAAAACGCCGATACGATGGGCGCTCAAACCGAGCGGAGCGACGATGTCCTGCCAAAAACCGGCGAGCGCCTCGCTGCAGCCGATGATGTAGTGCCCGGTCCGCGCACGAACGTGATCGGGATAGGCCAGCACCGTAAGCTCGGCCAGATCGCCGCCATGTTCAGCAACGCTGCGCCCCAGCGCCTCGACTTCATCCGGAGAAACCGTGGCCACGTTGATCAACCGGCTACCAGCCAGCGCAGGCAGGGTTTCGTTGCTCAACAAAACCTGCTCCATGCAGGCCGCATCGGTCAGGACCAGAAAGGTCGCTTCCGCCTGCGCGATGGCCTCACCCGGGGTTTCGGCGGCAAAGGCGCCCAGCGCGATCAACGGAGCGAGCTTGGCCGGTGTGCGATTGTAGACCACCACATCATGCCCTGATTTGAGCAGGACTTCCGCCAGCGCCGCGCCCATCAACCCTGTTCCGATCACGGCTATCCGCATGGCGGCTTCTCCTATCGTGGCCATCGACAAAGTGCGCCGCAGCCCTTATTAGATCAATTGACCTATTCTTAGCGTCCCCTACCAATTCCGTCCATCGACAAGATGCCCACTCAGGAACGTGCCTGATGCACACTGCTTCGCAAGTCTGGTTCGAAAGCTTTGCCGCCGCGCAGGACGGCACAGCTATCGATGCGCGCCTGGTACTCGATTGGGGGCCGCGGGACCGCTTTGGCATCGTGGTGCGCGAACCGTTCGGTGCGCTCGGCGCCGGCCTGCTCATTTCGCTGGCAACTGCGGCTTTCTATGATCAGGCGGGCTGCAACCGGCGCAGCCGCGAGCTCTATCCCGAAATCTACCTGTTTCATGTCGGGCAGTGCTGGGGAGACCATTCCCCGTTCGATTTCTGGCCCGAACGCAAGGAACTCAGCGTCGAAGACGATCCGGTGGCGGTTCTTTCGGCCATCAATGGCCACGGCATCACGCATCTCGCCGTGCCCGACGGTACGCCCGGCCCTCTCCCGGCGATGTACCGGGAACCTGAGGCCGCGCGGGATCAGATCAAGCAGTGCTTTGCTTATGCCGCTTCGGGCGCGGTTCCCGGCGCAGATGTAAAGCTGTCCACGCGCGACGCCCGCGTACTTGCCAACTATGCCAGCACTTTGCAGCCCGAACTGTGGCTTCCTGAAGTCGAAAGTGGCGTCGCCGAAGGCCGCAAGCTGGGCCTCAGCGACCTTGCCTTTCGCGAGCTTGAGCGGGTTGTCGCCTACACGCACGAGCGCTGGCACGAGGTGCCTCGCGATGGCTCTGCCTATATCGCGGCCAAGGCCCGCATCGATGCGGCGACGCGCGATGGCTCCATCTGTGAGACGTATCGCCGGATCAGCACCGACGCTGCACTGGCGCTACTGGGATAGCCCGCCGGTCAGGCCATGACGACAGGCGCGGAAGCCCGTTGCAGCGCCGGCAAGGCGCCGATCAGGTCTGCATCCGCGGTGGTGACAAGATCAACCAGTGACTTGACTGCCATCCGTTCCATCGCCGGTCGCCAAGGTTGGAATGGCTTGTCGGCCCCGATGAACACGACAAACCCCTCGATCGAACAGACGCAGAAGAGCGCCAGCGCCTGTATCTGATCCCGCGCGAGATCAGGCCGCATCTCTATCATGATATTCTCGACCAGATGGAGCGCGCGGTCGTACATGCTGTACATCCGCAAGGCGGCACTCGGCTCGTGGTTCGACAGGGCCCAGATTTCGGGCGCAAATCGGGCCTGATTGGTGTGCTGCATGCTGATGAAGGCCAGACGGATATAGAGCGCCAATTGCTCGGCCGCATCGAACTTGCTCGTCGCAATCATGTCGTCGAACGCGCATTCATAAGCCTTGATGACCGAGTCCAGCAATTCGGTCACCAGCTCGTCGCGGCTGGGATAGTGGTAGGTCAGATTGCCGAACTTGAGCCCCGCCAGGCTGGCGACCCGGCGCATGCTCATCGCGCCGTAGCCCTCGTCCACCAGCAATTTCAGCCCGGTCCGCAGGATCAACTCGCGGGTTGCTCTGCCTTTGGCATTGGTCCCGATCCATTCGGGCAAGACCAGATCATCAATTTCGATATTCTGATTGATGGCAGAATCCATTTCGAGCCCCGTTTGCACCAGTCTGGCTCGCATACGCGCCGCCTTTGCGCGTGTCACCCGACATTAACAACGCGGCGCAGCCCGCTTTCGCTCATGAAAATGGAGGTTGCGACCGCGTTATTGAGCAGGCGTTCAATGCGCTGACGAAACTGGTGGCTTGCCGCGATCAATGTCGTAGGCGTTCCAAGCCTCGCTGATGATATACGCATAGAGCGCTTCGAGCTCACTATCGCTCAGGTCCTTGAAGCCGGGCATGCCGTTCGGCGCGAGCGCACCGTCCTTGACCACCGTCCGCAGCATGGCGAGATCGACCGGGGGCATCTTGTTGAGGTTCGGCGGACGATTGCCCACCGCTGCGCCGCCGGCGCCATGGCAGGCCGAGCAGGCATTGGCCTTGAACACCTTGTAGCCATCGTGCGCCAGCTCGGCATTTGGCCGGGGCTGCGGCGGCAGCGGGGTCGGCTCGAACTTTGCAAACGCAGGATACTTTGCCTTGCCGCCCAGCTTGAAGGCCAGCAGACGCGGCGGCGTGCGCGCCTCAGGCGTCGAGGTGTAGCGCGAAACATAGGATGCGGTCGAAGAGGCCGCCCCGTTGCCAGTGGGAACAAGGATATACTGCTCCCCGTTCAACATCACGGTCGAAGGCGCAGCGCGGATGGCCCCGCCAACGCGGGCGCTCCACAGCAGTTTGCCGCTTGCTGCATCATAGGCCTCGAACTTGCCGTCGGCGGTCCCTTCGAACACCAGCCCGCCAGCCGTATGCAGCAGGCCGCCGTTGATCGGCATCACACCGCGCGTACGCCACTTGGCCGATTGCGTAACCGGGTCCCAGGCAACGATTTCGCTATAGGGTTTGACAGGAGCGCCAGGTGCATCGCCGGCGTAGAAATCCATGTAAATCCCGTTGTGCCCCTTCTTGGCCATGCCGATCTCGGTCGGGATGGTCATCGCGGGGATGTAGAGGAGATGGGTCGACGGATCGAAGGCCAGCGCCTCCCAGCCATGGCTGCCCATGGTGCTGGGCATCATGATCGCCTTCTGCTCGGAGTTCTGCCAGTACATCGTCGCGGGCTCGGGGATCGGGCGGCCATTGCCGTCGAGCCCCTTGGTCCAGTTCACATCGACATAGTTCTTGCCGCTGATGAACTTGCCGGTGGCGGCATCGAGCACATAGGTGAAGCCGTTCTTGGGCACCGAGAGCACGACGTGCTGCGCTTTGCCATCGATCGGCAGGTCGGCAATCATGATGCCCATCGCGGCTTCATAATTCCAGCCGTCGTGGGGCACCTGCTTGAAGTGCCACTTGTAGGCGCCGGTCTTGGCATCGAGAGCCACGATCGAATTGGTGAACAGTTCGTCGCCCGCATCGGACGCCCGCTGGTTGACCGGCCACGGCGCAGGACCGCCCGTGCCGATCACAAGCTGATCGAGTTTTTCGTCATAGGTCATGGCATCCCACACGCTGGCGCAGCCGTGGGCCTTGCCCCACCAGTCCGTGCCCCAGGTTTTGGCCGCCATGTCCTGCACCGCATCTTCCTGCGGTTTGGCCGGATCGCCGGGCGTCGTATAGAAACGCCACCTGCGCTGGCCGGTTGCCGCGTCGAAGGCTTCGACAAAGCCGCGGCTCATGCCGGTGTCCATGCACGAATTGCCGATGAACACCAGGCCGCCACCCACGCGCGGTGCCCCGGTGATGCCGTACATCTCCTTGGGATTGCAAGATTGTACTTCCCACGATTTCTTGCCGGTCTTCTGGCCGACCGCAATCAGGCGGCAATCGCCGGTGGCCACAATCACGTTGCTTCCCTGAAGCGCGAGGCCCCGGCTAGTCTGGTGGCTTATCAGCGCCGCGAGCGAGGCGTCGTCAATCTTGGGCTCGGCAAGGTAGGTCCATAGCTGCTTGCCCGTGCGCACATCGTTGGCAAAGATCGCCCCGCCCGGCCCGCTCTGGAACACGATACCGTCCTTGATCAGCGGATTGCCGACAAGGCCGGTCTCGGTGGGCAAATCAACCGACCAGGCCAGACCCAGGTTGACCACGTTGCCGGTGTTGATCGCAGTCAGATCGGAATGGTGCTGCATCTCAGAGGAATTGCCGAGCAGGTCCCAATCGGTGCTGCGCGGCGTGCTCGCGGCAGACAGCGAAGCGGCGGCAATCAGCAGCCCCAAGGTCGAGAGTATCCAGCGCATTCCTTGGCCCTCCCAGGCAAGTTTCTTGTTGTTCATTGCGCAGCTTCAGCGAGTGCAAGCGGCGCCAGATCATGAAATCCGCCGTTCAACCAGCCGAGCGGGCGTGCCTGCATCTCGTGCCGAACATCGAGCACTTCGCCCACAAAGATCTCGTGCGTGCCAACGATCATGCTGTCATGCTTGGCGCAGACGATCGCGGTGGCATCGGCAAGGCAATAGACGCCGTCCACCTCGATCCAGCCTTCCGATCCGAAGCGTTCTCCGCGGCGCTGGCCTGATGCAAACAGCGCCACTTCGTCGCGGTGATCGACGCTCAGCAGATTGATGCAAAACCGCTCGGCCCGCGCAAACACTTCGTGGTTGGCAGAATTGCGATTGATCGCTGCCAGCATGGTCGGCGGGTCCATCGAGACGGAGATCATCGACGATATGGCCATGCCGAAGGGCTTGTCGGTCTCGGGATCGCGCACGGTGATGATGGCGACACCGCTAGGCAGCGAACGCATCGCGCGCTTGAGCTTTTCGGCCGGTGCAGCATCAGACATTCGTCACGCTCCCATCACGACATCAATGGTGAAACCAAGGCGGGGGAAGTGGATCACGGTGTCGCCCAGCGTATCGTCATGCTGGCGCAGGCCGATCGCCTCGGGCGTCAGCTTGACGATCTCGCCGACAATCCGCTCTTTCGCGTAATCGTCCGCCGCAATCGAGACGACCTGGCCGAGCGCAAGCACATCGCCTTCTGCGGAGAAATCGCCCAAATCGGCAGGCTCAGCCGCGGCCGCAACGGTCAGCGGGTAAGCCTGCTCTTTTGCGGTGATAGTGGGCGCAGGAAAGGCGGCGATCCGGTTCATCCACGCTGCAATGCGCGGCTTGGCTTGAAGGGGCGCAAAGGCCCGCGGACTGCTGCGCGCAAAGAAGGCGACGTGATAGCAGGCCGCATCCGCCACCGAAAATTCCGTACCTGCCACAAACGGATGCTGCGCCAGCGCCGCATCCAGCATCAAAGCAAACTGGCCTAGCTGCGCCAAAGTGTGCGGTGCCAGAACCTTGACGCGGTCCGGCGCGAAATCGGCGACCAGCGCCGTCCGATCCTCGATGAACGCTTCGGTGACATGCGGCAGGAAATCGGGAAATACCGAAATGATCGACCACATCGCTACGCGGTGATCGGCCCAGTCCGCAATCATGGCCGCTGTCCCCGCGCTGGCTTCGGGGAAGATCGTCGGGTTCGGCGCGATCTCTTCCAACTTGCGGATGATCAGGGCTGAATCGCAGTAGATGTCTGCCCCGATCTGCAGCACTGGCATGCGGCGATAGCCGCCGGTCAAGGGAGTCAGATAGGTCTTGGGCGGAAGACCCGGGACTTCGATATCGGTCCAGTCCAGCCCCTTGAAGGCCAGGACTCGCCTGACCTTCTCAGAAAACATCGAGCGGGGATTGTTGTGGAGGATCAATTCCATGGACTGCCCCTCCCCGCCCCGCTCAGTTGCCTGAACCGATCACAGCCACGGCTTTGATCTCGACCAGCAAGCCAGGCACCGCCAACATGGTGACGCCAAAGGCCGACCATGCCGGATAGTCGCGGGTCAGGTAATGGTCCTTGACCTTGAAGATCGTCGGCGTGTCGGCAATCATGTCGCCAACATGGAACGATTCCAGCTCAACGATATCGTCCAGCGAGCCGCCGGCCTCCTCAAGCACCAGCGCAATCTTCTGGAAGCAGAGGTGAAGCTGCTCCTCCAATGTTTCGGCGACTTTGCCATCGGCCTTGATCCCGGCCTGACCCGAAACATAGACCGTATCGCCGACCTTCACGCCGGGGGCAAAGTGCATATGGTCATAGGCGCCCTGCATCCCGGCAGGAATAATGATCTGCTTTTTCATGCGCCCGCGCCCCTCAGATCAGCGGATTGCTGGGTTCAAGACCCATGACGACGCGGCCATAGTTCTCGGGGCCGAGGTCATACTGGGTCGAGATGTGCGAGCCCATCTGGGTCACGTCGGCAAGGTAGGTCGACAGCAGCGAGGTTTCCGCCATCGCGCCTGAGCCGGAGCCTTCGAGCATCGAATAGACTACCTTCTTGGCCTGGCCCGGAACCCAGGCCGAAACCATCCGCGCCTTGGCGCGCAGCAGGCGCTCGGGCTGGCGGCCCGCGCGCAGTTCGTCCTCGATCTCGCGCATCGTGTTGCGGAACAGCAGCTGCGCTGCTTCCACCATGATTTCCGCCTCACCGATGCGTACGAAGGAGGCGGCAAGATCGGTCTGCTTCTGGCCGTGCAGATAAACACGGTTGGACATATATTCCTTGAAGGCGTCGATCGCAGCGCGCGCGATGCCCACCGAAGTCGCCGCCGCTGCCATATGCGCGCCCGGCGTGCCGGGGAAGCGATAGGCGACCGTGCCCGAATCGTCGTGCAGGTGCGCTCCCGGCGCGTCGCCGGTGTCGATCGTCGGGCGAGTAATCGTGCGATGTTCGGGCACGAAAACTTCGTCGGGGATCGCGATATCGTGGCTGCCGGTGCCGCGCAGGCCGCGCATGCGCCAGGTATCGAGCACTTCGATCTCGGCGCGCGGCAGCACCATCAGCCGGTTTTCCGGACGGCCACTGGGGGCCACGCGCCCTTCGACCAGCGCGGCGCAGAACACCCAGTTGCAGTGCGTCGATCCGCTGCCGTAATTCCACATGCCCGAAACCATGTAGCCGCCCTCAACCGCGCGGGCCTTTGCCCGCATCGGGTTGAACACACCGCTGCAGATGGTGAGATCGGAAGAGCCGAAAACTTCATCCTGGCCTTGCTCGGGAATCATGCCGAGAAGCCAGCTGTGCACTTCCCAGACGATGTAGTCCCAGGCGAGATTGGCATCGCCCTCGGCAAGGATCGCGCCGACATCGAACTGATCGCTAAGCTCCAGCCCCGCGCCGCCATACTTCTTCGGGCGTGAAATGCCGATAAGGCCTGCCTTGACCAAGGTGCGCACGTTCTCGCACGCCGGCTGACGACCCTCGATCGACTTCAGCGCGTTGCGGCGCAGATCGGGCACGATGTCACGCGCAGCTTGCAGGAACTCCTCGCGCGTCGTCAGCTTGCGCGCAGGCTTCAGGTCTTTGGGATAGAAGTCGGCAATCTTGGCGGGCAGGAGATTGGTCACGGGCGCATTCATCGTCGGACTCCTCGGCTCAAAGCGCTCAGCGAAATGGCACATAACGCTTGTTATGTACTTGCTAGGTCGCTTAAGGAGCTTCTGTCAAGACACAAACTCAAACTGCCTCAGGAAACCTCCGCTCATCATGCCGCCATGCTTTTCCCGACCGCGCCAGCCGATCCAGCGATGAACACCGTGACACCCAGGCCACCCCTCCCCGATCAGGATGAAAGCGGGCCAAACAGCCGCGATCTGATTATCGAGGCGGCAAAGCGCGTGATCGAGGAGCGCGGCATCACCGGGGCAACCATGCGCGCCATCGCGCTGGAAGCAGGGCTTACAACCGGCGCGATCGTCCACCATTTCAAGGACAAGGGCGAACTGCTGCTGCAGACGCTGCAATCGTTCTTCGATCCCTGGTTCGAAACGCTCGCAGTTGCCCGCAGCCTGCCCACCGCCTGGCAGCAGCTGGAGCATATCTTCCTCTCCACTCTGCCCGGACCGGATCACCCCCGCTCGCGCACGCAGATATGGCTGGCCATGCTGCTCCAGCTCGAACGCGAAGAGCGCCTGTGGAAGACCTACAGCGCCAACTACCACGCGATCCGCGAGGAAGTTTATGCCATCTTCCGCCGGGCGCAGGCCGAAGGTTCCATCAATCCCGCACTAGACGCCGAAATCGAATGCAACCGCCTGATCGCCCTGAGCGACGGACTGGTCGTATCTGCTCTCGGTGAGCCTGATCGCTTTCCCCAGGCAGCGCTGCGGCACATGATGGAGTTGCAACTGTCGGCGCTGCTTCTGGATAGGCCCGGTGCAAAACGTTGACGTCTAGGTCATGCTGATCGGGGATCCGCTCTCTTTTGGCCTTGAAGTGCGCTCTCAGGCTAGAGGCCGTGTAGACGCAATTGCCTCAATCCACGCATCGATCTCCGACTCTACCCAGACTGCACAACGCGGCCCTAACGAGCGACCTTTCGGGAAACGGCCCTCGGCCATACGCTGTTAGATCGACGAGCGCTTGAGCCCGACCCGCGCTATCACTTCGGGTAGACGTGCATCCACGCAAGGCCGACTTCGTGGTCGGACATACCTGCCGAAATGGTCGACCAGGTCATCCAGCACATGACGATCAGGGAGATGATCAGCGGGCCTTTGAGGCCCCGCTGCGAACATGAAGCCGAACTGCTCGATGAGATGGCTGCCGCGGATGAAATTGCCGAGTTCACACTTCATGGCTGCCTCCCTCGCCGGTCGTTTCAGCGACACCGGCGGCGCGGCAGCGGGCAGCGAAAGCGATATGCACACGTTCGCGCAAAGCATGATCGCCGTGGTCGGCAAGTAGGGCATCAACCCCACCATGGCGAAGAGCGACTGGCGGTAAAGCCGCAGCATGACGCTGCGATCACTGGCGACCGAGAGGTCGTTATCGCGGGCGCGGACGATGGCTGTGCGCAGCCATTCACTGAGCGGGAGCCCATTGGTAGAAGCTGCTGCGCGAACACGCGCAGTAAGCTCGTAAGAGACGTAAGCCTGGAGACATTTGGGACGTGGCGTTCGACAGATTCCTTCAGACGAAGGAGTCTGGTCACTCTACGAAAGTGATGGGCAGATTACGTCGACATCTGGAACATGTAAAGAACATCCAAGGCAAGGAACCCCGCCGTCTTCGGCTCCCCGCACGGTAGATTGACCTGCCAAACGGCCTGGTAGGTCAAAGTGACGGAAAAGCACCAAAGTTCTCGAAATCACAGATTTTCGCATCTATTTCTGATACTTCCCACCTGCGACAAGTCGCGTACGGTGTGCCTACTTCACCCTCTTCAAACAGCATGGTCCGGGGTCCATGTGCCCACTATCAACCAGAGCCTGAGAAATCTGACCGGTGGAGCCGTTGGCTGCCCCCAGGTGCAGGGCCGAACCTTCTCGATTGGAGACCTCAGGTCCTTCAGAAACGGCAGCGCGGGGGTTCGATGCCCCCGCGCTGCCCAATGTGCTCCTAGCACAAAAAAGGCCCCTGCAGATTGCTCTGCCGGGGCCTTGTTCGAAGAGGGACGAGCCCCTCAGTCTTCGTCGATGTCGGGAGCGCTATCGCTGGAGGTGCCGCGGCCCTTGGTCAGAAAATCGACCTTGTCGGCGATGATCTCGCAGCCGTAGCGCTTGGTGCCGTCCTGGTCTTCCCACTGGGTGTAGTGGATGCGCCCTTCGACCGTCACCAGCTGGCCCTTGCTGCAGAACTTCGCGACGTTTGCCCCAAGGCCATTGAAGCAGGTGATGCGGTGGAACTCGCTGTCCTTGGCGGTGTAGCCGTTCTCGTCCTTGTAGGTCTTTCCGTCCTTGCGGGCGGGCCGGTCGGTCACGACCGAGAGGCTGGTGATGCTGGTCCCGCCGGTGGTGGTGCGGGTTTCGGGATCGCGGGCGATGCGGCCGACGAGGATAACGAGATTGGTCATGGGTTTTCTCCTGAACGCGCAGGTCCGGGGCCATCCCGGCTGCGAACTGACCGTCAGAAGGGGGCGGCAGACGTTCGCACCGGACGGCGCCGCAGGCGGCGGGAGGGGAACCTCGATCAGGACGGGTGGAGCGGGCAGCCGCGCGCAGCGCGGCAACACGGCCGGACCGGATCGGGGTTGCGAGGGGCTGACGGCGCCTTCAGGGAAGGGTTCGCGAAGAGCCGGATGGTCCCGGGCCTAAGCCGATCAGATGACCTGCCCGTTCGTGGCATTTCGCGGTTGTGCTGGCTCTCGAACTTGCCCCGCTATTGGGCCATGCGTCTCAGCTCGGTGGTGTGTATTCGCCCGCCATCGACGTAAGATCTACAGCAGAGAGTATATCGCCAAGGACAGCGCGTTCTCGGATCATTCCAATGGCCTTGCCCAGCAGTGCCTGTCAGCGCAGGCCACTGACGCTGGCCCGGTTCAGGGCACCATGACCGGGACCAAAGACCGGCCTTTGGCGGCTTTCGCGAGCTTGAGATCGAAGCTTAGAAAGGCAATGCAACCCTCGGCCTTGGCAAGATGCAGCGCGTCCGCGAAGTCCATGCCACCCGCCATACCATCAAGAGCAGAGGCCAGAGCCAGCGGATCTTCAACGGCAACGCCAGGCAGTCCTGCCAGACCTGCAAGGGCAGTCCCGATGGCCTCACTGGAGAAGCCGTAGCCGCTGCGAAGCACCCACTCGGTTTCGAGCAGAACCGTAGTCGGGATGAAGATATCGCCGGCCTCGATGGCCCGCCGCGCGACCGCAGCCTGAGCGGCATCGTCCGCCGTCAGGAAGCGGATGATCACATTGGTATCAATCGCGCGCACGTCGCTCTGCCTCCGTCGCGATCGCTGCATTCATGTCGTCGATCGACAGCGCTGGCCCCTCATGCGGCATCGATCCGAAGAGGGCATCGACGCTGGTTGCGGCAAACATCGGCGTCGACTTAAGGAGCACGCCGTCTGGCGTATTCTCAACCGTGAGCCGAGTTCCTGCTCCCCATTGGCGCTGATCGCGGATGGCCTTGGGCAGAATGACTTGGCCCTTAGTCGAGATGACAGTCGTCAGCCGGTCGTGAACGCCCACGGAATGCCTCCCAGATGTAAGACGGAGGTAAGATAGGCCCGCACGCGCCATTGGGCAAGTTCGCAATGCAAGCGCTCGCTAGGGCACGAACGATTTTGCTGGCGAAGCTACCAAGTCGGAATTCAAGCCACCCGTCGTCGCCCCTTGCGAATGTCGACGACCTTTTCGCCATCGAGGAAGTATGCCCAGTCCTGCATCATGTGTCGGCGTGGTGTGAGATACTCTGCCGCGTTGTAGGCGCTGCGAACCTCGTCCTTGTCTGAGTGGGCAAGTTGCATCTCGACCCAATCCTCATGATATCGCCGGATCCAGATCGCCGGCTTGCCGAATTCGGCCAGTTGTTCGTTAGCCCAGGTGCTAGCCAGTCCTCGAAAGCCGTGGATTGTCTGACGACTGTGATAGCCGAGCCGGTACAGAGCGTAGATCATCGTGTTTTCCGAAATCGGCTTGTCCGGATGAGTGCCTGGAAAGAGGTAATCGCCTGGCGATGAGGCAATCATCTTTTTGGCAATCGCAGTGGCTTGAGCGGAAAGCGGCACAAGGTGCTCGCGCCCCATCTTCATTCTGTGTGCAGGAATGCGCCAAATGGGTTCGGAGCCATTCAACCCTTCAAACTCAGACCTGACGGCGAACCGGAGTTCCTTCTGACCTGCCCCCCGAAAGATCCCTCGATCTGATGTAGAGTCTGCCCATTGGAAG
>NZ_JBAXOI010000015.1:0-117586 GCF_037133355.1 Novosphingobium sp.
GTATTTAACCGCTGGACTCTCGTTATGACTGAGGGACTGCCGGGGGGCAGGTCATGTACAGTGAGTCTCGGATACCGAAGAAACCTGCCGTTTGACATGTCGTCAAAGAACGGCCGCAAAATCCCACTTCGCGTCCTTTAGGAAAAATGGCGGCAGTCGACCAATGTCGGTCAGTCACAACTGCCCCAATGACCGACTGATTCTCCTGTTAGCCGCCATTCCACTTAGAGATATTGCATCGATCGGGCACATAGCTGAGTAGCCCCTTGAATTCTGGACGCCTTCGATCCTAATTTTGAGGACAGGAGGCGACCAACCTTGAGCACTCGATGATCCGATGCGGCAATTGCCACGACAGCCCCGTGGTGCAGTGATTCTTCTCCTCGCGCAAGGGCGAGAGCATCCGGCGCCGGACTTACAAAAACCGCGAGGAAGCCCGGCTGGACGTGTTCGATTACGGCGAGATGTTTAAAACCCGGTGCGCAAGCAGGTCTGGAACGGGATGCTGTCGTCCGTCGCGTTCGAACAGCAGCAGATTTTGAAAGCGTAAGGCATCTAGAAAACTAGGGGCTACTCACGGACAAGCACCCCCGCAAGCTGCTCCGTCACTAGGGTCACGCGTGGAGTTGACCGCAGATTATAAGTTGCGCGTAGTTGCGGGCAACCGACGCAGGGTCCGCTCGTGGCAGCCAGCGCCTTAACTCGGCGGCCGCGCTGATCGCTGCGTGGACCACTTCGGCGGTCAGTGCGGGATCGAGCGCGCGCACCGATCCGTCAATCAACCCCCCGACAAGGATGCTGCCGATCCGCGTATCGAGTTGCTGGCGGGTGCGGCTGATGTGCGCGCGGTTCTGCTGGTCGGGAAGTACGCTGAACGCCGAGCCTTGCAGCAGCGGGCCACGGTCTGAAAGCTGGAAGCACACCAGCGCCCTGATGAGCGCGGCAAAGCGCTGCGCCCCGCGCACGTCCAAGGCCTCTGCCTGGTCGAGAAAGTGCCGCTGCAAATCGAAACTGCGTTCGAAACACGCGGTGATCAGCTCGTTCTTCGCATCGTTGTAATGATAGAACTTGCCCTTGGTGGCATCGAGCACGGCAGCAATTTTCTCGACTGATGCCCCCCGGTATCCTTGATCGTTGACGAGTTGCGTGGCGGCCCGCAGAAATGCCTCTGCAGTTGGATCAGATGCCGGCGGCGGCGCAGGAAGGACGGGGTCGGCACCGAGAACAATGTCAGCCCCACGGGTCACGCCATTTAGAACCACATCCGCGACAAGATGCGCTACGCGGGGATAATCGCTGGCTTCGAACCGGTGGGTCCAATCGCGATGGGCATTGAGCAGCGACAGCACCAGGTGCGCGCGCAAAACCTTCACCGAATGTTCCTGCGCTTTGGCAGCCGGGTCTGCAAGCAAGGCACGGATGCTGCGAAACATATCGATGTACGCGGCAAGCACCGGTGCCAGCTGGGGTTCGCCCAGCGCGAGAATGTCACTGAACCCGATCAGTGGCCGGGCCTCGCCGTTGGCCATTGCTGCCAGTTCGCCAAGGTGCAGCGCAAACAGCCGCGCAACCCGTGCGGCGACATCGGGCTCGGCACTGGCAGTCAGTGCGTGCACCTTGGTCACGGCGATCGCGCGCAGGAAGCATGCCGCCGCAAGATCGTCTTTCTTTCGGTAATAATAGGCAATGCCGCTCGTCACCATGCCGACATTGGCCGCGATTTCGCCCAACTGAGCGCCCTTGACACCGAGCGCGTTGAACTGCCGCGCCGCAGCATCGAGGATCGCATCCTGTTTGGCCTGCGCGGATTTGGTCCGGGTTTTTTCAGGCTTTGAATACGTCACAAAGGGTCCACCGCCATTGGAAGCGTGCTGCGCGGTGTCATAGCCTGCGGATATATCTCGTAAATGGTGGGCAACAGCAAAATTTCTTTGGCGGAAGGCAAGCGGCATAAGCGCCGCTGCTTTATTGAAATATTGGTACCCTATCTTACGCGCATTTTCAAAGACAAAATGATTGATTATCCACAAATTTGAAAATACGGTTTGCTTTGACGGTGGGTGGCTGGTATCCCTCCGCTGGCTGGATCGATCCAGCTCGAAGCCCGCAATGGGCATGGGGAACGGGGGGAATTATGCCGACATTTAAGCAGCCTGCTGGCACAACCGGATTGCTATCTGCTGCAGCACGCCCGGCTCTGGCAGCCGCGCTGCTCGCAGCGGCAGCGCCCGCGTTGGCGGCTGCTCCCGCATTTGAAACTCGCGCACCTGAAATTCCCGCAACTGAGGCTGGCGCGCCGGACGCCAAAGACATCATCGTCACCGCGCAAAAGCGCAGCGAGCGCAGCCTTGAGGTGCCGATTTCGCTGACCGTGCTCAACGACAAGGATCTGGCAGCGGTTCAGGCCTATCGATACGAGGATTATCTGGCCAAAGTGCCGGGCCTGTCGCTGATCGGTGTCGGCGGGTTTGGTTCGCAGTTGGTGGTGCGGGGCGTGACGACAGGGACGTATGCGATCAACAGTTCGGTCGCGACGTATGTCGATGAAACGCCCTTCTCGTCGAACGGCAGCTCAGGTTTGTCTGCGTTTATCGCACCGAATTTCGATCCTTATGACATGCAGCGAATCGAAGTGCTGCGCGGGCCGCAGGGCACACTGTATGGGGCAAACTCGCTTGGCGGCCTGTTCAAATACGTGACCAACGCGCCAGATCCAGCGCGGATTGCAGCTTCGGCGGATGTCGATGTCAACGCGGTCGACCACGGCGCTGCCGGCATCAACCTGCACGGCATGGTCAATGCTCCGCTGTCAGGCAAAGCCGCGTTGCGCGTGGTCGGCTTTTACGATGAGAGCCCCGGCTACGTCGATGATCCGTCGCGCGGCCTCAAGGATATCAACACATCGACCATGGTCGGCGGTCGCGCTTCGCTGCTGTTCAAGCTGGCCGATACCCTGTCTATCCGCCTCAACGCCACCTATCAGCACAGGAAATGGAGCGACTATTCAAGCATCGATGTCCTGCCAGTAACCTTCCAGCCGATCTACGGAGGGATGATCTCGGAAACACTCGTTGGCAACCCGGGCGCGGCGACCAACCAAGTTTACAATGCCACGGTTGATTGGGATATCGGCTTTGCCACTCTGCTCTCAAGCAGCAGTTACATCGAATATGCCAGCCAGGCGCAATTCGATGTCAGCGGCACGTACGGCGCATTTCTGTCCCCGATTCTGGGTTCGCCATATGGCGCGATCATCGATCAAAAATCGGGGATGCATGCCTATACGCAGGAATTTCGCCTGACTTCGCCCACAGGCCCGAAGCTGCAATGGCAGGCAGGCGCCTATTACATGAAACAAAGCGGATTCGTGAACCAGGACACCTATCCCGTCGATATCGCGAGCAAGACGATCGTGCGCGATTTCCCCTTCCAGCTCGGAGGTTTCTACAACGACCAGACCTATAATGAGATCTCGGGTTTCGGCACGCTCGGCTATAACTTTACACCAGCCTTTGATGTCAGTGTCGGGGGGCGCTATAGCCACAACAACCAGACTTTCACCGAAAACGGCTTCGGCCTGCTCGGCGGCGGCATCCTGCTCTCCGCGCCGTCATCCGAGGATGTGTTCACCTATTCGGCCGATGCGCGGTGGCGCGTAACCCCGCAAGTCATGCTTTATGGCCGCTTTGCGACCGGCTATGTCCCCGGCGGCGGCAACAACGTCCCCATCACCGCGCCCGCTACCTTGCCGCGTAGCTACAAGTCTTCGAAAACGACAAACTACGAGCTTGGCGCGAAGGGATCGCTGTTTGATAACAAGCTCACCTTCGAAGTTGCGGCCTACCAGATCGATTGGGCCAATATCCAGCTTGCGGCCTCGTATGGCGGTGTGTTGACAACGCTCAACGCGGGCGGTGCCAAAAGCACCGGCTTTGAATGGAGCTTCGGGTTCGTGCCGGTCAAGGGGCTAACGCTAGGGTTCAACGGCTCCCACACCAAGGCCCGGCTGAAAGAAGCCGCGCCTGCCACCGTCGGCGGCGCAGCAGGCGAACGCCTGCCCGGTTCACCCGAATGGAGCACCTCGGCAAGTGTGCAATACGACTATCCGCTGGCTGCCCATTTCGATGGGTTCGTGGCGGCAGATTGGCAGCATAGCAGCAACCGCCTATCGGATTTCAGCGCCATCGGGGCCCGGCAAACCTTCCCCAGCTACAACATGGTCAACCTCCGCCTCGGCCTGAAATCAGCCCGCTGGACCGCCACCGCCTATGTGCGCAATCTCACCAACACGTTCGCGATTAGCAACATCAGCGCCACCACCTTGGCAGACAACTTCGGCCCGCTGGCGGCAAATATTTATCAGCCCCGCACATTCGGAATTGCGATCGGCGTGAGATACTGATGTGACAGACGCTGCCGATAACACCGACATGACGGCAAGCTCGGCAACCCTGCGGCCGCGATTGTCCCTGTCGAGCAAACTTGCCTATTCGGTCGGCTCGGTTGCCTTCGGGCTGAAAGCGGTCGCGATCGGCATGGTCATGCTGTTCTACAATCAGGTTATGGGGCTTGGCGCGGGGCAAGTCTCGATCGCGATCGGCATTGCCCTGATCATCGATGCGTTCGCCAGCCCGGTTATCGGGCAGATGTCGGATGCGTGGCGGTCGCCTTGGGGGCGGCGCCACCCGTTCATGTATGCCGCTGCGATCCCGGCGGCAGTTTCAGTCTGGGCGCTTCTCAATCCGCCGCACGACTGGGGACCAGACGCACTGTTTGCCTATATGACAGCATGCATTATCGCCGCCCGGGTCGCGATTGCGATGTTTGAAATTCCCAACTCTTCGCTGCTGCCCGAATTGGTGCCTGATTATGACCAACGCACCGTGCTCGCGAGCTATCGCTATCTGTTCGGCATTGTCGTCCCGGTCGCGGTTGTGATCTTGGCCTACACCATGCTGTTAAAGCCGTTCGTCAATGCCGAAGGGCAACAGTTGCCGGGGCAGCTCAACCCGGCCGGCTACGCCAATCTGGGCGCGTTGCTTGCGGCGTTGATCTTTGCTGCAATCGTGATTTCGGCGGCAGGTACCCACCGTGAGATCCGCTATATGGCCGAGCCTGAGCGCCATGCTTCGTTGGCCGATCTGCTGGCGACGATGCGTACCACGCTGCTTAATCGCAACTTGGTGGTTGTCATGCTGTCGGGCGTCATTTCTGGGATCGGCACCGGGCTCGTCGGCGGGCTGGGCGATTATTTCAACACCTACTTCTGGGAACTCAGCGCCAATCAGATTTCGTTCGTAGCGGGTGCCGCTGGTCTTGCCCCGTTTGCCGCTGTTGCCGTTGGCCCGTGGCTGGCGCGCCGCTCCGGCAAGAAGACCGCAATCCTGCTGACGTTTTTCCTATCGGTGTTTTTCGGCATTCTGCCGATGAGCTTGCGCCTGCTAGGCTGGCTGCCAGCGAACGGCCATCCGCTGATCTTGCCGATGCTGGCCATCGATTCTTTCTTCGCGGTGGTGTTCGCAGTCATCGGCATCATCATCGCCACCTCGATGATGGCCGATATCGTCGAACACGTGCAGGTAGAAACCGGACGGCGCTCGGAAGGGTTGATCTTCGCGGCCGATACAATGCTCAAGCAGATCGTCACTGGGGTCGGATCGATGGGCACAGGCTTCATTCTGCAGGCGGTGCGGTTTCCGCAGCAAGCCGTGCCCGGGCAGGTGCCAACAAGCGTGCTCAACCACCTGGCGTTGATCTACCTGCCGATCAATGCGCTCACGAGCTTTGCCGCGATTGCGGCAATTTCCTTTTACGCGATCAGCCGCACCGATCACTTGCGCAATCTCGCCGCCGTTGCTGCGCGCGCCAAAGGAACGGCCCCATGATCCACCCAGCCTTGCAGGATGCCCAGACTGTCGCCGTGCCCGGCGCGCAGACTTATACTTTCCAATCGGCGGTGACGGGACGCGCCTATCGCATCTTTGTCGCCGTGCCCGATGCGCCCGCGCCGGAAGGCGGGTTTCCGGTACTGTATCTGCTCGATGGCGATCTGCATTTCCCTCCGGCCGCGCACTATGCGCGGTTCGGTGCGCTGGGCGGGGAATTGCGCGCCGCCGTGATCGTCGGCATCGGCTATACGGGCGAACCTGCCGAGGCAATGCTGGCACGGTTTACCGAGCTTTCGCTACCCGCATCCGCGGCCTGGATCGCAGGACTGGCGTTCACGATCCCCGGCCTCGTCGCCGAGAATACCGGCGGCATCGATGGCTTTCTGGCGATGATCGAAACCGAGCTCAAGCCCGCGATTGCCACGTTGGGCAGCATCGATGCAGCCAACCAAAGCCTGTTCGGCCATTCACTCGGCGGGCTGGCGGTACTGCGCGCGCTGTTCACCGCGCCTGCCGCCTATCGCACCTTCATCGCCTCAAGCCCCTCGATCTGGTGGGCAGACCGCGCAATTCTTGCCGGGGAAGCCGGGTTGGCCGCGGCGCTCTTAGGCAGCAACGCGCGGCCGCGTGTGCTGATAACCGCAGGGGCTAACGAAGCCGCGCCAGAACCGTCCGCGCTGCGCTTTTTCAAAACCCGCGCCGAAGCCGAAGCCTCTACGGCGCGTTCACGGATGGTCGCCAATGCTACGGAACTGGGTGATCGTTTGCAGGCGCTCGGCCTGGCCGATGTGCACACTACGGTGTTTGCGGATGAAGGCCATGGCTCGGTAACCCCGGCCGTGCTTGGCCGCGCGCTCACTCTTGCGCTGGCGGTGGACACTTGCGCATGACCGGCCAGAGCTGTTTCGCCGCAGATTATGCGCAGGCGCGCGATATGTTTTGCGCCGCTGCCCGCGCTGCCGATGCCGCAATCGAATCCATTCCCCATCCTGATCGCGGGCCCAGTGGCGGCGTTTTGTCATGCGACACCGCCTGGCTCGGCCCGAAAACCGCGCCGCATGTGCTGGTAACGATCTCGGGCACGCACGGGGTTGAGGGATTCGCCGGTTCGGGCGCGCAAGTCGATGCACTTCGCCGGATCGCCGGCAGCAGCTTGCCCGCCGATGTCGCGGTGCTGATGGTCCATGCCATCAATCCGCATGGCTTTGCATGGGCAAGGCGCGTGACCGAGGACAATATCGATCTTAATCGCAACTGGATCGATTTCACCGCGCCGCTGCCTCTAAACAAGGGGCATGATGCGCTCGCGCCCGCGCTCTACCCCACCGAATGGAACGATGCGGCGCAGGCCTCGCTACTGGCCGCGATCACCGATTATGCTGCGCAGCACGGCGCAGCGGCGATGCAGGCAGCAATCAGCGGCGGCCAGTATTGCCACCCTCGAGGCATTTTTTATGGCGGCGCAAAGCCGGGCTGGTCGCGGCGCACCCAAACCGCGCTGCTGACAGGAATGCTGGGTCACGCCGAGCAGGTCGTGATCATCGATTTCCACACCGGTCTCGGGCCGCGCGGCATCGGCGAACAGATCGTCACAGTGCCGCGGTCCAGTCCGCAGTTCGCGCGGGCATCCGCATTCTTCGGCGCAGCGATCACCTCCACGCATGATGGCAGTTCCAGCTCTGCAGTCCTTGTCGGCGATGGGCTGAGCGCGGCCCCGGCCCTGCTGCCCCATGCCAAAGTCACGGCAATGGCGCTCGAATTCGGCACCGTGCCGGAGGATCAGGTTGTCGCCGCGCTGGCTGCCGATGCCTGGCTCCACGCGCACGGCGATCCGCTTTCGCCGCAGGGCCGCGCGATCAGCGCAAATGTGCGCCGCGCCTTTTACGATGATAGTACCGATTGGCAGGGCATGGTTGTCTGCCAAGCCTTGCTAGCCTGTCGGCAAGCCATCGCCGCACTACACCGCAAGGCCTGAAGGGATGATCCTCGCGCATCTCTTCGCGCTTCTAGGCGGCGCAACCGTTCTGGTAACCGGCATCCGGTTTGCGGCCTGGCGGGCGGACATTCATCGCCGCCTCCTGCGCGGTAGCACTGTCATCCAAACTGCACGCGGCGCGGCCGAATATGCCGAGCTTGGCAGCGGCCCCGTCGTGCTCTTGCTGCACGGCACGCCCGGCGGCTATGATCAAACCTTGCGCATGATCGAGGCCAGCGGGGCGATGGACGGCAAGGCCCGCTTCCTGTGTCCGTCGCGCCCCGGCTATCTGCGCACGCCGCTTGCTTCGGGCCGGAGCCCGGCAGCGCAGGCCGATCTGTGCGCTGCGCTGCTCGATGTGCTCGACATAGACCGCGCCTTTGTTATCGGGGCATCGGGCGGCGGACCGGCGGCTGTGCAATTCGCCCTGCGGTTTCCGGGCCGCTGCAACGGGCTCGTACTTGAAGCTGCGGTGACGCAATCGATCGCGGTTCGAAAAATCCCCATCCCGGCGATCCTTGCCGACCTACTGGTGTATCTGTTCCGCAACTTTGCCATCGCCAAAGCAAGGGCAAGCGCGCCTGATGATCCAGTCCTGGCGCAAATCGCGCGTGGCGTTTTGGAAACCGTAGTCCCTGTCGGGCCGCGCATGGCGGGGTTTCATAACGACCGTGCTGCGTTTTCGCAGCTGGATGGCTGGCCGTTGGAGCAGATCACGTGCCCGGCGCTCATTGTTTATGGCACCGCCGACACCGATGTTCCCGCGGCCCATGCGCTCCATGCCCATGCGGCAATCGCGGGTTCACGGCTCGTTGCCATCGCAGGGGCCGATCATAACCTATTTGTAACCGAACACGCGCGGCTCAACCACGCTATTGCCGAATTCATGGCAGGCGTCCTTCAGGCCCATCCACCAGAGGCATCGCATACATGACCAGCAGCCGCCACCTTGTTGATCCCGAACTGCACGCCCTTCTGGATAGCTTCCCGGAATTCGAGCTGTCCGATGCGATCCTGCCACTTATGCGGGCTGCCCCGCCGTTCACGCTCGATGCCGATCAGGACGGCTTCGCGGTGGTATCAAGCCAGCGCGTGATCCCTGGCCCCGATGGCGCACCAAACGTTGAAGTCTTGCTCCATGTGCCAGCCGAAACAGGCGCACTGCGCGGCGCGCTTCTGCACATCCACGGCGGCGGTTATATTGCGGGGTCTGCTGAAATGGGCGTGCCGGCGCATCGCTTGCTTGCCAATTCGCTCGGGGCGGTTGTGGTCTCGGTCCAGTATCGCCTTGCGCCGGAAACTCGGTTTCCCGGCGCGATTGAAGATTGCTATGCAGCCTTGGCGTGGCTCACCCGGTCCTGCGCCGAATTCGCGATCGATCCCGCGCGGATCGGGGTCATGGGGGAAAGCGCGGGCGGCGGACTAGCTGCGTCCCTTGCGCTGATGGCCCGTGATCGCGGTGAATATGCATTGGCATTTCAGCACTTGATCTACCCGATGATTGATGATCGGACCTGCCTCGATCCAGACCCCCATCCGTTTGCGGGCGAGTTTATATGGACCCCGCACAGCAACGCGTTTGGCTGGGGCGCACTATTAGGTGTTGCTCCCGGCTCGCCGGACGTTTCGCCCTACGCCGCCGCCGCGCGGGCTGCCGATCTATCGCGATTGCCGCCCACGTACTTGGCGGTTGGCGCGCTCGATCTGTTTTTGGAAGAGAACTTTGAATATGCTCGGCGGCTGACAAGGCACGGGGTTTGCGTCGAACTGCATGTCTATCCCGGCGCATTTCACGCTTTCAACATTTCTCCCGATGCGCAAATTTCTTTACAGGCACAGCGCGACAGCCTGTTAGCACTGAGCCGCGCGCTTGGTCAGGAAAATGGCTCCGGCGGGTCTGAACCGCTATGACCATAAAGGACTATGTCGCGCTTGAAAGCGGGACGGTTGAGGGTCTTTTCACCCTTCAGGCTGCAGCCCATGCCGAAAAGACGGCGATCATTTGCGAAGGCGAACAGGTCAGCTATGCCGAGCTTGACCGCGTGGCAGACCGGGTGGCCACGGCGCTGCAGCGCGACGGCGTTCAACCCAAAGGGGTCGTAGCCATCTGCGCGGGCAGTTCGATTGCGTATATAGCCACAATCCTTGGCATCTTGCGCGCTGGTGCCGTGGTGGCCCCCCTCCCTGCAGCAGCTACGGCTGCACAACTTTCGGCGATGGTCGCTGATTGCGGCGCCTCGCACCTATTTCAGGATAGCGACGTATCATTTAGGGTTGATGTGTCGGTGCGAAACATCGCCTTCGACAACACAGGGAGGGGCGATCCGTTCGCGGCATGGCTTGCACCTGAAGGTGCACGACCCGCGAAGGTCGGGATAGATCCTGATCAGCCGTTTAACATCATCTATTCATCGGGTACGACCGGAACGCCCAAAGGCATTGTCCAATCCCAACGCATGCGTTGGTTCATTGCGCTGCGCACCGATCCGCCCGGTTATACGCCAGAAGCAATAACGATCCTTTCGACACCGCTCTATTCGAACACCACTCTGACCAGCCTGATCCCGACGCTGGCGGGCGGCGGAACAATTGTGCTCATGCCCAAATTCGATGCGCGCCGCTTTCTGCAATTGTGTGAGGAGCACCGGGTCAATGTCGCGATGCTCGTTCCGGTGCAATACCGCCGGATCCTCGATGTGCCAGATTTCGACGCTTTCGATCTGACCGCGTTTCATACGAAGTTTGCAACATCCGCGCCGTTCTCAGCCGAGTTGAAGGCAGAGGTTTTGCGGAGATGGCCCGGCGGGTTGATCGAATATTATGGCATGACCGAAGGTGGTGGCAGCTGCATGCTGGCGGCGCACGAACATCCCGACAAGTTGCACACCGTCGGCCAACCCATTTTCGGCAATGACATGAAAGTGATCGATGAAGCAGGCCGCATCCTGCCGCCAGGTTCGCACGGGGAGATCGTTGGCCGGTCGGTTACTATGATGAGCGGGTATCACAATCTGCCTGAAAAAACGCAGGAGGCGCTGTGGGTCAGCCCCGAAGGGTTGTCCTACGTTCGGACGGGCGATCTGGGGATGGTTGATGCTGATGGGTTCTTCACCCTCGTCGGGCGCAAAAAGGACATGATCATTTCTGGCGGCTTTAATATCTACCCGATCGATCTGGAGCGCGCCTTGCTATCCAACCCGGCGGTTGAAGAGGCGGCTGTCGTCGGGGCACCGTCACCTGAATGGGGCGAAACGCCTGTCGCATTTGTAACGATCAAGCACCAGGCATCTGCCAATGCCGCAGAGATCAGAAGCCTTGCCAATGCAGGTCTGGGCAAGATGCAACGGATCACCGAGGTCAGGATCATCTGTCCCCCGTCAGCACCCATGGCACAGATTTGAGGTTGTGATTTAAGGAGGGTTGGGGCTTCGTCGTAGTGACGAAGGAACGCAGATGAAGCCCCAACCCTCCTTGAAAAAATCGCAGGCAAAGGCCCCTGCCGAGCGGGTAGTGAAGGACATCCGGCGGCAGACTCGCCGCCACTTCTCGGCCGAGGACAAGATCCGTATCGTTCTGGATGGCCTGCGCGGTGAGTACAGTATCGCCGAGCTGTGCCGCAAGGAAGGCATTGCGCAGAGCCTGTATTACACCTGGTCGAAAGAGTTCATGGAAGCGGGCAAGCGCCGGTTGGCCGGTGACACCGCCCGTGCCGCCACCACCGGCGAAGTGCAGGATCTGCGCCGCGAGGCCCGCGCTCTGAAGGAATGCGTGGCCGACCTGACACTCGAAAACCGTTTGCTGAAAAAAAGCATGATCACGGATGGGGGCGACGACGAATGAGGTATCCCGCCTCCGAAAAGCTCGAGATCATCCGGATCGTCGAACAAGCGCACCTGCCCGCCAAGCGGACGCTGGACCAGCTCGGCATCGCCCGTCGGACATTCTACCGCTGGTATGACCGCTACCTCGAGGGCGGCCCGGAGGCGCTGGAGGATCGACCCTCGGTGCCGAGCCGGGTGTGGAACCGCATCGCGCCTGAAGTGCAAGATCAGATCGTCGAGATGGCGCTGGAGCAGACGGAGCTGTCACCGCGCGAACTGGCGGTACGATTTACCGATGAACGTCAATACTTTGTGTCCGAAGCCACGGTTTACCGCCTGCTCAAGGCCCACGATCTGATCACCAGCCCGGCCTATGTCGTGATCAACGCCGCCGACCAGTTCCACACCAAGACCACGCGGGTGAACGAGATGTGGCAGACCGACTTCACCTACTTCAAGATCATCGGGTGGGGCTGGATGTACCTCTCGACGGTGCTCGACGACTTCTCGCGCTACATCATCGCCTGGAAGCTGTGCACCAACATGCGCGCCGAGGATGTGACCGACACGCTCGACCTCGCCCTCAAGGCCTCGGGCTGCGACAGCGCCACGGTGCTGCAAAAGCCCAGGCTGCTCAGCGATAACGGCCCCAGCTACATCGCTGGAGACCTCGCCGAATATATCGATGCGCAGAAGATGAGCCATGTACGCGGCGCTCCGATGCATCCCCAGACCCAGGGCAAGATCGAACGCTGGCACCAAACCCTGAAAAACCGCATCCTGCTCGAAAACTACTTCCTGCCTGGCGACCTTGAGGCCCAGATCGAGGCCTTCGTCGAGCACTACAATCACCAGCGTTACCACGAGAGCTTGAGCAACGTGACGCCCGCCGACGCCTACTTCGGCAGGGCCCAAGCCATCATCAAGCAGCGCGAAAGGATCAAGCGGCAGACCATCGAGCATCGGCGCTTGCAACACCGCAAGCTCGCCGCTTAAAACCCAACCCCAGACGAGGCCCGCCCTCCGCTAATCTACGCCGCGATCTGTGCCGAATGTTCTGACGACGGACACGTTGGTGCGCATGGCCTCGTTCTCGGCCTTGAGCGCGGCCATCTGCTCGTCGACTTCGCTGCGCGGGACGGCGGCGTCCTTCAGCTCCTTTTGCGCGCGGGCCACGGCATCGAGCCGGTTGCCGAACATGGTGACGAACTCGCGCTCCGATAGGTCGCGGTTGACGAGCCCGGATGTATCGACGCTGGTCTTGTCGGTGCCCGCCTTGTTGCTGCTATCGGTTCCGAGAAGAAACCACGCCGCACCGGCGAGGAGTACTGCAGCGACACCGCCCAGCAGCAGGTTCTGACGCCGCCGGGTGCTGGCGTTGAGTGTTGACAGAAGCTCGGCGCTACCGGCCTCGTCCTTCGCCTTCTGGCGCTGAGGCGGCTGCTCATCGCGCTTGTTCTCAGTCATGGCCATTGTCCCCGTTAGGCCCGACGATCCAGGCGGTGGTGGAAGCGCCCGGCGCGAGCACCGGGCTGGCAATCGCGACCGCAATCGTGCCGACGGGGGCGAGATCGCGGGTCGCGAGCGTGGCGGGCGTCTTGCCCCGGTTGCCGAGGCGCACGACTTTGCCGGCAAGGCTCGCGCCGCGATATTCGGCGATCAGCTGGACCTCGATGTCCCCTGCACGGGCGGGAAGGCTGCTCGACTGCCGCACCGCGAAACCCGGCACTTGCGTCTCGGCGGCCATGGCCTGGACGAGGCGCACGGCGCTCGTCTCGATCGGCGTCGCCTTCTCCCAATTGGTCGCATCGTCCCTGGCGATCGCGGGGTTGGTCACGAAGACCTGCTGCGCTTCAAGGGGGCGGATTGGGCAGGCGAACTTGTAGACGTAGCCCTTCTTTGTGGTGGCAAAGAAGCTGATCCGCGCGGCGGCGTAGACCTCAGGCACTGAGACATAGATGTCGCCGCGCACGGGTTCATTGGTGACGGCAAAGTCGTTGTAGGGCGTGCCGGTTCCGATCTTCGAGACGCTGGCAAAGGCGTCGCCAACAAGGGCAAAGCGGGTGAGCTCGTGCGCCGAAACCTCGCATCCGATCGTGCCGCCATCGGCGGTCTGCTTGAACTGGTCGGCAAGGGCCGGGCCGGCGAGGCCAGTTGCCGCGAGCGCCGCGAGAATGGCGAGGCGCCTTGGCCTCGCGGGATGATATCCGCGCATCAGTGGGACTCCGTTGAAGATGGGGTGGGGGCGTCAGCCGGATGGGCCGGGGGAACCACCGCGAAGCCGGAGAGCGCGAGGCGCAGACCGCGGTAGGTCCAGTCGAACCGGAAGCGGCGCTCCTCGCTCGAAATGACCTGCTCACCCACGAACGTCTTGAGCGTGCCGCTGACTTCGGAGGTCAGTGCGCGGGGATCGACCTCGAGCTTGCTGATCACGAAGGCCTGGGTGACCTCGGACCCGCGCTGCTCCTCGACAATCCGCAGGAGCTCGGCCTTGAGCCGGCCGCGCTGCGCCGGATCGGCCAACGCGAGGATCTGCCCCATCCAGTAGTCGAGGCCTTCAGGACTACGGTTGAGCAGGACAAGCGCCACATCGCGGGTCACGAACTCGAGGTACTCGGCCGAGACTCCCGCGCTCGAAATTACGAGCGGTGTGCGGGTGGTCGGGACCAGCATGACTTCGCGCTCGCGGGTGGCGATGAGGCTGGCAGCCCCAGCGAAGAGGACCGCGAGCGCGGCGCTGGTCATCGCGAACATGTTGCGTTGGCGCAGAAGCTTCTGCGTGCGCTCGTGGGCGACATCGGTGAGCATGGGACGCGCTCCTCAGCCTGCCAGCACGCGGCAATGGGAGGGCGGCGTTGCCTTGAGACCGGTCAATCCCGGCGGCAGATACCAGTAAGCGGCATGGCGAACCCAAGAGGCGGAGCGCCCGGCCTTGGCTTTTCGCAGAGCGAACCAGGCTCCGGCTGCAAGCCCGATGCCGATGAGGATATGCTGCGTGAGGATCCCCCAGGTGAAGGGGACGATGATCCCGGCAAACTCGTCGATGGTCCAGAAGCCGATCAGCTCGGGATCGTCGAGATGGCGGGGGATCGCATGGCGGTCAGTCATGGTAACGTGCCCTCCCAAGGCGTCACGAGGCGGTGATCAGATGACGGCGGTGATCACCGACGTGACGATCGGAACGCCGGTGCCGACACCCACGCCGACGCCGACCGGCACGGCGATCTGGCCGAGCGTGAAGCGGCCCGAGGCAAGGCTGATGAGCCCGGCCGCGAGGCTGAGGACGGTGATGATCTTGCCGCCCGAGCCCTGCAGGAAGTTGGTGAACTTCGTCAGCGCAGTGGTGAAAGTAGCGTCGGTGCCCGCGTAGGCCGTGCCGGCAACGAGCGTGAGCGCGAGGACCGGAACGATCAGGGCAGCGGACTTGGCGATATGCGCCTTGGAAAGGCGCGGCGAGGGGAGGGCAAGCAAGGTCATGGAGCGTTCTCCGAGCGGGGTTGGCGCAGCAGTCATCGCCGCTGCCCCACCGTCTTGGCCGGAGAATCTGGTCTAGGAAAAGGGAGGGCTGATCGAGGAAGCGTTCTCGGACAAATCTGGACGATCGCCGTAACCGCCATGCGGCTCAGTTGGCCGAGCGAGGCGGAAAAATGGGCGATACATGCCGGAAATCTGCGCCAAAGCAGGCTGTTTTGCGAGACAGCGCCCCGAATCGGTTCATTCTAGGATAACCGATATGTTCTAATTATGTTCTTTTCGGTTCCTAGCAGTGCGGACTCGCGCTACATGTCCGAGTCGAACCATCTGGGACTGATTGTGGACATGACCTGCAGCGATATGACCTTAGGGATCAACGCCAGACTGGCACGGCTCCTGACTGCTGCCGTGGACCGATCGGGCAAGTCGCGGCGCGAGGTCGCCCGGGCGGCCGCGATGAACAAGGACACCTTCCTGCGCGTGCTCCGCGGCGAGAAAGCCGTGACGTTCGAGGAGGCTGCCCGCGTGCTCGATGCCTGCGGTCTTGCCTCCAATGGCGCCCTGCTGCTTGCCATTCTCGGGCACGAGGACCTGGCTGCCGAATGGCTGGGCGAGGATGCGGGCGCGTTTCTTGATCAGTTCCTTGCCGCGCTCCCGGTGACCATGAACGAAACGCTGGGCCCCCGGATCGCCGATCTGCGCCCGCGCTGGGCCATCGGCACCTCGCGGCTCGTGGCCCGGCTGCTGGCCAAACATATCGACGAGTTTACCGAGCGCGACATTTCTCTCGTGCTCGGCCGGTGAGGGGATCGGGGTGGAGTGACCAGACAAGGAGTGACCGACGATGACACAGATTAGCCCGCAGCACGTTGCTGAGCCTGTTTTCGAGGCAGCAGTGACGGCTCAACTGCACACCGCGCCGATGCGCCTGATCCGTTTGCCGGAAGTCATGGCTCGTGTCGGGCTCAGACGATCATCGATTTATCATCGAATGTCCGAAGGCCGCTTTCCGAAAGGACGCTCGCTCGGTCCTTGCTGCGTAGTCTGGGTCGAAGCAGAGATCGATGCGTGGATCGCGGGAGTTGCGATGCAATAGCAACCGCCGAGCTAGAAACGCAGCCGGTCAGTGCGCTTGGTGGCTTGCGCTTATCGGCTGACGCTCGGAAGCCAAGGCGGTCGAAGGCTTGCTTGATTCGACATATTTTTCATTCGCTTGGAGGGAACCAGAGCCATGAACAACCATATTGCATGAGGCGAACATGTCTGTCCCTGAACTGCTTACCTGCCAGGATGTCATGAAGATCACCGGCATACGGAGCCGGACAACCATCTGGAGGCGTGTCCAGGCCGGCGATTTCCCATCGCCCATCGATTTCGGTGCGGGCCGCATACGGTGGCGCGCCCTTGAGATCACCGAGTGGGTGAACGCTCGTCCCAAGCGGAGATACTGACGTCGCACTCGTGCGAGCAGGTTCTCTTTGCAGGACCGTCGTTTCAAAGACTGTCGGCAGCAGCAAATCCGCTGCTGCCGTCAAGCCGCAGAAATTGATCTTGCGTGCTGGATAATGTGGGATCGCCTGGCTCTTGCGAGCCGGCTCTTCCAACCGCCCGCAGCGGTCATTGCGACCAAACCCAGAGCGCTTGAACCGATACTCCCTGGAACGAGAATTTGAGCTGCTTGGAGGTCATGTCACTGACCCTTCAGCGGGTCAAAAAGGTGCCCATCGGACACCGCCATGGTGACTCTCTTGCGGCCCCCATGTTGCATATCGACGCGATGCGTTTCACCTCGTTTCGGAGGTTTGCACCACCAGCGCACCACCAGAGGCGAATTTTTCCTCGCCTAAAAACTGAGGATGAGGTGTTAAGTACTTGAAATAGTTGGTCGGGACGAGAGGATTCGAACCTCCGACCCCCACACCCCCAGTGTGATGCGCTACCAGGCTGCGCTACGTCCCGACCGGAAGGCGGGCCTATAGGGAGGCGCGCTGTGGATGGCAAGGCTTCTTGCGCGGATGACATGCTGACTGGGGCGGGGCCGCTCTTGATGGCCTTGGCCCGCTCTTGATTGCCTTGGCATTGCCAAACTGCTAGGCGCGCCAGCCAATGGTGGCCGGATTGGGCCTCGGGCAGCGCGGGCATGTACCCTCTGTCCCGAACCCTCCGCGCCAGACCCGCCTTGTGAAAGTTCCAGCCCTGCCATGAACGGCCCTGACCTGCTCCAAGTCCTTGCCGCCGCCGCACCCGCCGCCGCTGCCGAACCGCCTGCCTATCTCCAGTTCCTGCCGCTGGTGGCCATGGCGGCGATCTTCTATTTCCTGATCCTGCGCCCGCAGATGCGCCGGCAGAAGGAGCAGCAGGTAAAGATCGCAGGGCTGAAGAAGGGAGATCAGGTGGTGACCGCGGGCGGCCTCATCGGCAAGGTGATCAAGGTCGACGAGCAGACTGTCGATCTCGAACTCGGCGTCAACGTCCGGGTCAAGGCGGTGCGTGCCACGCTCGGCGATGTGCTGCCTCCGGCCGGCTCTGCGCCTGCCAACGACTGACATGACCCGTTGACCGGGTTTGCCCGCGCCGCCGGACCGATCCGGCAAGGCGCGGCGGCCCCATCAGGAAGAAGTTTTGCAATGCTGGAATTTCCGCGCTGGAAGGTGATCTGGCTCTGGACGATAACGCTGGCGGCCGCGATTGCCGCGATCCCTTCGATCGTCACGGTCATGGGCCTGACGGTGCCGGCCGGGATCTATGCGCCCAAGGTCAACCTCGGGCTCGACCTTGCCGGCGGCAGTCACATCCTGCTCGAGGCCGATCCCGGCCAGGTTCGCCAGCAGCGCATCGAGGGCATGGACGAATCGGTCCGCAACAAGCTCAAGCAGGTGGGCGGTGACATCCGCATCAGCGACATCTCGAACCGCGACGGCGCGCTGACGTTCCTCGTCGAGGACCCGGCCAAGGTCGATGCGGTGCGCGAGGCGATCCTGCCGCTGACCAATGGCGCGGGGCTGACCGGTGCGCGCGACTGGACGATCAATGTCGTCGACGGCAACCGTTTCGTGCTGACACCCACGCCCGAAGGCATCGAACAGGCTGTAGCGCAGGCGATGGAAACGGCCGTCGAGGTGGTACGCAAGCGTATCGACGCGCTCGGCACGCGCGAGCCGACGATCATCCGTTCCGGCGCCAACCGCATCGTGGTGCAGGTGCCCGGTCTGCAGGACCCGCAGGCGCTCAAGAACCTCCTGGGCCAGACGGCCAAGCTCGAGTTCAAGTTGGTCGATACGAACGCGCTGCAGAGCGATATCCAGCGCGGCGTGGCGCCCGCCGGAAGCGAGATCGTGCCGTATGCGGCCGGCAAGGACGGCGGCCCTGTCGGCTCGATCGCGGTCAAGCGGCTCGGCGGCATTCGCGGCGACCAGCTGACCAACGCGCAGGTCACCAACAACCAGCAGACCAACGAACCGCAGGTGGCGATCACCTTCAACACCGAAGGCGGCGCGCGCTTTGCCAAGCTGACGACGCAGAACGTCAACAAGCCTTTCGCGATCATCCTTGATGGCAAGGTGCTTTCCGCGCCCAATATCAACGAGCCGATCCTGGGCGGCAGCGCAGTGATTTCAGGCAGCTTCACGACGCAGGCGGCGAGCAACCTCGCAATCTCGCTGCGTTCGGGTGCGCTGCCGGTGGATTTGAAGGTGGTCGAGGAGCGTACAGTCGGCCCTGACCTCGGCGCGGACTCGATCCGCAAGGGCATGATCGCGATGGCGGTCGGCACACTGGCGCTGATGACCTTCATTCTCGTCACCTACGGCCGCTTCGGGGTCTATGCCTGCATCGCGCTTGTGTTCAACGTGATGATGATCCTTGGTGTGATGGCAATGATCGGCACGACGCTGACCCTGCCAGGCATTGCCGGCTTCGTGCTGACAATCGGCGCGGCGGTCGATGCGAACGTGCTGATCAACGAGCGCATCCGCGAGGAGCGCCACCGCGGGCGGCGCGTATTTCAGGCGGTCGAGACGGGCTACAAGGAAGCCAGCCGAGCGATCTTCGACGCCAATATCACCAATGTCATTGCGGCGGTCTCGATGGCCTCGTTCGGCACCGGGCCGGTGCGCGGCTTTGCCATCGTGCTGCTGATCGGCATCGCGACCTCGGTGTTTACCGCGGTGACCATGACCCGGCTTTGGGTGGCGCAGTGGCTGCGGCGCGCGCGTCCCGCCGAAATCGCGCTTTGAAGGAACCGGCATCATGAAACTCCTCAAGCTCGTTCCCGACAACACCAACATCAAGTTCCTGCGCCTGCGCGTGCCGTTCTACGTGGTGAGCCTGCTGCTTATGGCGGCGAGCCTCAGCCTCGTGTTCACCAAGGGCCTCAACCTGGGTGTCGACTTCATCGGCGGCCAGATGATCCGCGTCACCTTCACTCAGAGCGCCGAGGCGCCAGTGGCGGCGCTGCGCGGCGAAATCGACAAGCTGGGTTACGGCGAGCCGATCATCCAGCGCTATGGCAAGCCCAACGAGATCTCGATCCGCATGAAGCTGCCGGCGGGCGCGGACCACGACAGCGGGCTTTCGGACAAGATGGCGCGCACCATCACCGCCGATATCAAGGCCAAGCACGCCGATGCGCGGGTGGACGGCGTGGATTCGGTTTCGGGCAAGGTTTCTGGCGAGCTGTGGCACAGCGCGGTGCTCTCGCTTGGCCTCGCGGCCCTGGCGGTGGCGGCCTATATCTGGCTGCGGTTCGAATGGCAGTTCGGCATCGGCGCGCTGTTCAGTCTGGTGCACGACGTGACGTTGACGCTAGGCATGTTCGCGGTGACGCAGCTGGAATTCGATCTGACGATCGTGGCGGCACTGCTGACACTCATCGGCTATTCGCTCAATGATACGATCGTGGTCTATGACCGCATCCGCGAAAACCTGAAGAAATACCGCAAGATGCCGATGCCCGAGTTGCTTGACCTCTCGGTCAACGAAACGCTGGCGCGCACGATCGCGACTTCGCTTTCGATGCTGATCACGCTGACGGCGCTGCTGCTGCTCGGGCCGGGGGTGATCTTCGGCTTTACCGCGGCGATCACGCTGGGCATTTTTGTCGGGACCTACAGCTCGATTTACATGGCGGCGCCGATCCTGATCTGGCTCAAGGTGACGTCGAAGAGCTTCGTGCCGACCGAGACTGCACTCGACAAGCAGGAACGGATGGCGCGCGAGGGGGCTTGAGCGGGGTCTAACCCCCACCCTTTTCGCAAGCGGGAGGGGTCAAAATGGCGACCCATGCCGCGAACGGTAGGGAAGATTTGCTTATCCGCCTGAGGCTGCCTTTTCGTAGATCTCCGCAAGGGCGGCGGCGTTTGCAGCCCAACTGAAGCGGGCGGCGCAGGCAGCGACTTCGGACTGCGGCGGCGGGGCGGCCAGCACTTCGGCAATCGCGGCGGCAATCGCTTCGGGCGTGCGGTCTGCCAGCCGCCCGGCGGCGGGGCGGTCGAGAACTTCAGACGCTCCGCCGATCTGGGGAATAACCAGCGGCGTGCCGCAGGCGAGCGCCTCGATCCAGGCATTGGCAAGCCCTTCGCGCTCTGACGGGAGCACCATGACATCCGCGGCGCTGAGCAGCGCCGGTAGCACCTCGTGGCTGACCGCGCCGAGGAAGTGAATCCGGCTGGAAATGCCGAGGCTGGATGCAAGACTGCGCAGTCCAGGCTCGTCCGGCCCGGTGCCGGCGAGCGCGAGTTGGACCGCATCGGGCAGGCTTGTCATCGCGCGGATTGCGAGCGCCTGTCCCTTGATTGGTAGCAGCGCGCCGACGCTGACGGCGAGCAGGTCCCCGGGGCGCAGCGAGAGGCCCGGGAGATCGCCGAGCCGCTGCCTGGCCTCGGCGCGGGGCAGGGGCTGGAAGCGCGCGTGATCAAGCCCGGTGTAGTGCACCGTGACCCCGCCGGGCGGCGCAATGCCGAGTGCCTCCATGTCCCACGCCAGCGCGCCCGAGACTGCAAGCACCACGGCGGCCGAATTGGCGGCGCGGCGTATCTGGGCAAGGGCGGCCGGTTTTTCACCCCAGAGGTGGATGTCCGAACCGCGCGCCTTGATTGCGTGCGGCAGGCCCAGCGCGGCGGCGACGCGTGCTGCGGCGGGGCCATCGGGATAGAAGAACTGCGCATCGACGAGGTCGAACGGCGTTTCGGCATGAAGGCGGCGCGCCAGCGGCATGACGGCGCGGGCGATGGCCCAGGGGTTGAAGCGGCCGGACAGGCCGGGGACGAGGAGGAAGCTGGGGTGGTGCACCGGGATCGTCCCGCTCCGGTCCAGCGGCGGGGTCGCGGCGAGCTGCTTGTAGCGGCCCATGGCGCGCATGGGGGGCGGGGGCAGGCCGATGGGGTTGATCACCGTCACGTCCCAATCGCCCCGCGCGGCGAGCGCTTCCATCTGGCGCGCGACGAAGCGTCCGAAGCCCGGGCGGGTCGGTGCGGGATAGAGCGTCGAAATCGACAGCAGGCGGCGCTTCAATGGAGAGGCGCTTCCGGTCAGAGCGAGCGGACGAGCAGTTCGGCAACCGCGATCCAGGCGGGATGGTCGATCACCACTTGGCGCTGCCCGATGCCGGGAGGGAGCAGGGCAACGCGGTCGCCGTCGCGGTCGATCATCCGGCCGAACGCGAAGCGGCCGCCGGGGCGCGGGGCCAGCACATCGCGATTGAGCGCACGGCCGAAATCGCCGGGCACCATCTGCCGCAGCCACACCTGATCGCCTGCGCGATATTCGCCGGCGCTGGCCTCTACTGTCATGACCACGAGCCCGGCCGCACCTGGGCCAACCGGAAAGACCGCCGACATCGGCTTGGTCAGCGCCTCGGCCCCGCCGGCGGCGAGGCGGGCGATGATCTGCGGTTCAGCCTCGGCCTCCGCCTTGACGAGAAGCTGGGGATCGACCTCAAGCGCGGCGGCGATGCGGTTCATCCAGCCGAGCGAGAGCGAGCGCATGCCGGTTTCAAGACGCCCGATCGTCTGCGCCGTGGTGGGCGGCACGCAGCGGGCGGCGACATCGGCCAAGGTGAGGCCTTTTTGACGGCGGATATCGCGAATGCGGTTGATCATGTACGGCGCACCCTTGGAGGCCTCGGGGCTTTCATACAGTTTTTGTGCTTTCCTACAAGCGCATCTCTGCGGCAAGACGGGACGTGTTCCTGATTTGTTCAATATAGGAGGATGCCTTGGCTCAGTTTCTGGTAGATCGCGAACTAACCGAGGAAGGGCCCCGGCGTCTTGACGGACTGCGCCCTGGCGAAGCGCGGGGCGAGGCGCCGCGCACGGTGCGGGTCAATCTGGCCGAGTCGCCGCTGACCTGGCTCCACGCGCGCGGCCATCTCGGCGACCGGCATCTGGCTGCGGGCGAGCGGCTGCGCGCCGATTGGGAGCGCGCCGAGCTCGCGCCTTCGGTCACGATGCGCTGGGACCCGGTGCGCGCGGCGGGCGGCGAACCGGGACTGACCCCGGGCGAGCGGCAACTGGCAGCGCGCGCCCGCTTTGACGGGGCAATCGCCGCCGCCGGGCCGGGGTTGTCCGACATCTTGTGGCGCGTGGTCTGCGCAGGCGAGAGCCTGCCCAGCGCGGAAAAGGCACTGGCCTGGCCCGCGCGAAGCGGCAAGCTGGTGCTGGAACTGGCGCTTGACCGGGTGGCGGGTTTCTATGGGCTGAGGTGAGAATATCCACGGGCGGGCCCGGGGGGCAGCTTGCCTCACTACAAGAGGCTGTGGCAGCGGTTCGTCATTGGAACGAGCCGGGAGCCTCTCTCATGGAACGACGTGAATTTCTGGCAGGTGCAGGCGCTGCTGCTTTTGCGGCATGGATGCCGAGTGCAAGCGCGGCCGCCGCACCTGCGGGGCCGGGCGACGCCGCCTTTGCCGCGCTGGCCGACCGGCTGTTCTATGAAAACTTGCTGTTGACCCCGACCAACGCAACGGGGCTCGGGCTTGACAACGGGGTGCGCGAAGGGCTGCGTTATCGGCTCGACGACAACAGTCCGGCGGGCAAGGAGGCGCGGCGCGCATTCAACCGGGCGGCGCTGGCCCAAGTGCGCGCGGTCGATCCTGCTGGCCTTGGCGCGGCGGCAAGGCGCAACCGCGACGTGATCGCCTATATGTTCGATCAGCGGCTGGCGGGCGCGGCCTTCGATATCGACGGGGTGCAGCAACCCTATCCCATCACGCAGCAGCGCGGTGACTATTTTGCCGTCCCCGATTTCCTCGACAGCCAGCACCCGGTGGAAACGCTGACCGACGCCGAGGCCTATCTTGCGCGGCTTCATGCCTTCAGCTTTGCGCTTGACGAGAACACAGGCGAGCAGCGCCGACAGGCCGCGCGCGGGGTTATCGCGCCGGGCTGGTCGCTTGATCTGGCGCTGGGGCAGATGGCGAAGCTGCGCGCGCCCGCGCCGGAGGACAATCCGCTGGCGCGTTCGCTCACGCGGCGCACCGGCAATCCCAAGTTTGCGAACAACTGGGCGGGCGATTGGGGCGCGCGGGCGGCGAAGCTGGTAAAGGACGAGGTCTACCCCGCGCTTGATCGGCAGTTTGCGCTGCTGAAGGCGTTGCGGGCCAAGACCCCGGCGGGCGACGGCGCCTGGCGGATGCGCGGGGGCGATGCGATCTATGCCGCCGCGCTGGCACAGGCGACGACGACGAAGCTGACGCCGGAGCAAGTCCACAAGATCGGGCTGGAACAGGTGGCCGATATCACGGGCAAGCTCGATGCGATCCTGAAGGGCGCAGGCTATACCAAGGGCACCGTGGGAGAACGGCTGACGGCGCTGAACAGGGCGCCCGATCAGCTCTATCCCGATAGCGATGCGGGGCGCAGCGACCTTATCGCCTCGCTCAATGCCGGGATTGCGGCGATGGCGAAGAAGCTGCCGCAGGCCTTCGCGAACTATCCCAGCGAACCGCTGGAAATCCGCCGCGTGCCGGTGGAGATCCAGGACGGCGCTTCGAACGGCTATTACTACAGCGCCAGCCTCGATGGCTCGCGCCCGGCGATCTACTGGATCAACCTCAAGTCCGTAGGCGACTGGCCGCGTTATTCGCTGCCTTCGCTCACTTATCACGAGGGTATTCCGGGGCACCACCTGCAGGGCGGCTACACCCAGAAGGGCGGTGCGCTGCCGATGTATCTCAAGGATTATTTCCTTTCAGCGCACGGCGAGGGCTGGGCTCTATATGCCGAGCAGATGGCAGACGAGCTGGGTGGCTACACCGCGCTGGAGCGCGCCGGGTATCTGCAATCGTTCCTGTTCCGCGCAGCGCGGCTGGTGGTCGATACCGGCATCCACCACTACCGCTGGAGCCGCGAGAAGGCGACGGCGTACATGGTCGCGACGACGGGCTTTACTGCAGCGCGCAGCCAGCGCGAGATTGAGCGCTATTGCGTGTCGATCGGGCAGGCGTGCAGTTACAAGATCGGCCACACTGCCTGGGTCGCGGCGCGGACGAAGGCGCAGGCGGCGCTGGGGGACAAGTTCAGCCTTCCGTGGTTCCATGGGATACTGGAGGAAGGCACGATGCCGCTGTTCATGCTGGAAAAGCGGATCGAGGAGCGGACGGCGGAGCGGCTGGCGGCGGGGTAGCTCCTCCGCCCTCGTCACCCCGGACTTGATCCGGGGTCTGGCTGTTTCTGAAGCGCTGCGTGGAAAGAAGCGGGACCCCGGGTCAAGCCCGGGGTGACGTAAACTCAAGTGTAGGTAAAGACCGTAAAGATTGACTTCGCGATCTGCACGCCCAATCATCTGTGAGATGGCAGAGCAGCTTTCCAATCTTGGTCTTGGCGGCGACGGAGACGAGATTGCTGCGATCGAGGAAGTCGAGGCTACCTTCGGGGTGCGGCTCGACTATTCGGACGCAGGCAACTGGTCGACTGTTGGTGACGTCTATGCCTCCCTGCTGCGCAAACTGTCTGCCTATGAAGCGGCGCGGCCCGATCTCTGGGATCGATTTGCCCAGGCGATTTCGCGTGAGACGGGGATCGATCCGTCGAGAGTGAGCTTGGAGACCGGGTTGCTAGCGGAAGATCGACTCTGGGTTCACGTCACGAATGTATCTGCTTGGATTTGAATTGCTTCTGCGTTGCTTATCGTAGCCGCAGTGATCCGCGCTCTGGGTTAACCCTCCACCATCTCCGCCAGTTCCAGCCACCGCTCTTCCGCTGCGTCCTTCTCGGCGCGGGCCTTGTCGAGCGCGGCGGTGAGGGCGGCGAAGCGGGTGGGGTTCTTGGTGTAGAGGTCGGGGTCGGCCAGCGCGGCCTCGTCGCGGGCGATGGCTTTTTCCAGCTCGGCGATGCGGTCCGGGAGGATCTCGTAGTCGCGCTGGTCCTTGTAGGTGAGCTTGGCCTTCTTGGGCGGCGGTGGTGGTGGCGGCGCGGCGGCCGGTTTATCGGCCGTTTCGCGCGCCACAGGCTTGCCGGCGAGGCGCTGTTTGCGCTGCTTTTCCCAGTCTGCATAGCCGCCCGCGACAATATCGACCTTGCCTGAGCCGTCCATGCCGAGCGTGATCGTGACGGTCCGGTCAAGGAAGTCACGGTCGTGGCTGACGATGAGGACGGTGCCGTCGTAGTCCGAAATCACTTCCTGCAAGAGGTCGAGCGTCTCGAGATCGAGGTCGTTGGTCGGCTCGTCGAGCACGAGGAGGTTCGAGGGGCGGGCGAATTCGCGCGCGAGCAGGAGCCGCGACCGTTCGCCGCCCGAAAGCGTGCCGACGCGCGCTTCGACCATGCCGGGATCGAACAGGAAGTCCTTGAGGTAGCCGTGGATGTGCTTGCGCACCCCCTGCACGTCGATCCAGTCGCTGCCCTCCGCCACCACATCGCGGATGCGCTTTTCGGGCGACATCAGGCTGCGCTGCTGGTCGATCACCACGGGGGTGAGCGTTTTTGCGAGGGTGACGGTGCCGCTGTCGGGCTCCAGTTCGCCGGTGAGGAGCTTGAGCAGCGTCGTTTTGCCTGCGCCGTTTGCGCCGACGAGGCCGATGCGGTCCTTGCGGGTGATGCGAAGGCTGAAATCCTTGACGATCACGCGTTCGCCGAAGCGCTTGGTGATCTTGTCCGCCACGATCACCGCCTTGCTCTTGGCATCATCGCTGGCGAGGGTGAGCTTGGCAGCGCCCTGCGGGCTCAGCATCGCGGCGCGGGTGGCGCGCATTTCCCAGAGCTTTTCGAGGCGGCCCATATTGCGCTTGCGCCGGGCGGTGACGCCGCGTTCGAGCCAGTGGGCCTCGATCTTGAGCTTGGCATCGAGCTTGTCCGCCGCGCGGGCCTCTTCGGCATAGACTGCTTCCATCCAAGCCTCGTAGCCGCCGAAGCCGATCTCGCGGCGGCGGAGCGCGCCTCGGTCAAGCCAGAGGGTGGCGCGGGTGAGGCGTTCGAGGAAGGTGCGGTCGTGGCTGATGACGACGAAGGCGCCGTTGTAACGCTGGAGCCACGATTCCAGCCATTCGATGGCGGCGAGATCGAGGTGGTTGGTCGGCTCGTCCAGCAGCAGCAGATCGGGCTCGCTGGCGAGCGCGCGGGCCAAGGCGGCGCGGCGGCGTTCACCGCCCGAGGCGCTGTCTGCCTTGCGGGAAAGGTCGATACCCAGCTGGCCGGCGATGGATTCGACTTCGTGGCGCGGCGGGGCGTCCTTGCCCGAAAGCGCGAAGTCCATGAGGGTTTCGTAGCCGGTGAAGAACGGGTCCTGCTCCAAAGTGACGACACGCGTGCCCGGCTGGACCGAGCGGGTGCCCTTGTCGCCTTCGACTTCGCCCGAAAGCAGCTTCAGCAGCGTGGTTTTCCCCGCGCCGTTTCGGCCGATCAGCGCAAGGCGGTCGCGCGGGCCGATCTGGATGTCGAGGTCCCGGAACAGCCAGCTTGTGCCCTGGTTGAGGCCGAGGCCCTCCCAGCTGAGGATAGGTGCTGCTGCCATGATGCCTGCGCGCTTAGCGGCGGTGGGCGGCAAGGTCCAGTCGGCGCGAGGGGGCTGTGTACAGGCCTGCACGATCTGTCATATTGCACGGATAGGGGAGCGGTCCTTTAGCGGGTGCCGTTCGGGCGTTTGCGTTCACAAGCTATTCAAAGGGCTCAGGCTATGCCGCTCAGCATCATGCGCTGGTCAACCGCCATTCTCGCCCTCGGCCTCATCGCCACGCTCGCCCCCGCGGCGGACGCGCAGCAGCGCCCCGACGAGCAGAACGAAGCGCGGCGCGATCTGCGCAACGGCAACGTGCGCTCGCTGCGCGAGATCGAGGCGCGGGTGCTGCCGACCAAGCGCGGCATGCAGTACCTCGGACCCGAGTACGATCCGACGGCCATGGCCTATCGTCTCAAGTTCATCCGCGATGGGCGGGTGGTGTTCGTCGATGTCGATGCGCGCACGGGGCAGATTCTCGGCGAATCGCGCTGAGATCTTGTTGATCTTCATTGTTTCTCGCAGAGACGCAGAGAGAAAGAAGAGAGCGCAAAGAGGTCTCGGGGCTAAGCCATCCCGTTTCTCCCTGGGTTCATAGCGCCTTTGGCGCATGGTCTTCTCTTTGCGCTCTCCTTGTCCTTTGCGTCTCTGCGAGAATTCTCTTCCGGTCATGACGTTGACGACAAACCGGGCGCGTTCCTTGACCGTTCAGGTTTGGCGTTCCATCAAGTCCGTTCATGATGAACGCCGCCCGCGCGGCGCAGCAAGGGGCAAGCGATGCGCATCCTGATCGTCGAGGACGAACCGACCCTCGGCAAGCAGCTCAAGAACACGCTCGAGGCCAACGGCTATGCCGTCGATCTTTCGACCGATGGCGAGGACGGGCACTTCATGGGCTCGACCGAGGATTACGATGCGGTGGTCCTCGACCTCGGCCTCCCCGAAATCGATGGGCTGACCGTGCTCGGCATGTGGCGCAAGGAAGGGCGGACGTTCCCGGTGCTGGTGCTGACCGCGCGCGACAGCTGGTCGGACAAGGTGGCGGGCCTCGATGCGGGCGCCGACGACTATCTTGCGAAGCCCTTCCAGAGCGAGGAGCTGATTGCCCGCCTGCGCGCCCTGATCCGGCGCGCCTCGGGCAATTCCTCGTCCGAGCTCATCGCGGGCGGCGTGCGGCTCGACACGCGCTCGGGCCGGGTGACATTGGACGGCGAGCCGGTGAAGCTGACCGCGCAGGAGTACAAGCTGCTCTCCTATCTCCTCCACCACAAGGGCAAGGTGGTGAGCCGCACCGAGCTGATCGAACATATCTACGATCAGGATTTCGACCGCGATTCCAATACTATCGAGGTGTTTGTCACGCGCATCCGCAAGAAGCTCGGGCCTGATGTGATCACCACGATCCGGGGGCTCGGCTACAGCCTCGACGATCCGGCCCAGCCCGGACGCGGCTGACCGCACGAGGCGCGCCCAGCGTGGAGCACACCGTGATCGCCCCCGAGGGCGCTGAGGATGCACCCGGTGCGGTGAAGGCGATAGCGCCGCATACCGGCTCGCTCTCGCGGCGCATGCTGCTGATCGCGGTGGCGTGGATTTCAGTGCTGCTGCTGGGCGGGGGTCTGGCGCTCGACCGGACCATGACCGGCCTTGCCACGCGCAATTTCGATGACCAGCTGGGCTATATGCTCACCGCCATGGTCGGGTCGGCCGAGATCGGGCCGGACGGCGAAGTGTTTTTCAACCGCGCATTGGGCGATCAGCGGTTTCTCGAGCCGAATAGCGGGCTTTACTGGCAGATCTCGGGCAAAGGGCACGAGGATTTCCCCTCGCGCTCGCTTTGGGACCGCACGCTCAAGCTGAAGGGCGATCATTTCGACGGCAGCCCGCACGTCTATGACAGCAACCAGTTCGGGGGCGAGCGGCTGCGGGTGATCGAGCGCTCGGTGATCCTGCCCGGCAGCCCGATCAACTGGCAGTTCGCGGTGGCGGCCAGCCGCAGCGAGCTCGATGCGCAAATCCAGCGCATCCGGGCGATCCTGATCTGGTCGTTCGTGGTTCTGGGGCTGGGCCTCATCACCATGGCCGCGCTCCAGACCTATTACGGTTTGGGCCCCTTGCGCCGCGTGCGCCGCGCAATTGCCGACATGAGGGAGGGCCAGGCGCGCCGGGTGGACGAGCCGCTGCCGCTGGAAGTTCAGCCGCTGGTCGAAGAGATCAATGGGCTGCTCGAGCATTCCGAGCGGCAGGCGGAGGAAGCGCGCACCCATGCGGGCAATCTGGCCCATGCGCTGAAAACGCCGCTGACCGTGGTGATGAACGCCGCGACTGCCAAGGCCGACGACCTGGCCGATACCGTGATCCGCGAGGCGGCGGTGATGCGCCGTCAGGTCGACCATCACCTTGCCCGTGCCCGCGCCGTGGGACGCCGCGCCACGGGCCTTTCGCGCGCCAGCGTGGGCGAAAGCGCCGAGGCGGTGGAGCGGGCGGTTGTGCGGCTCTATCCGCAAGTGCGCTTCGACATGGATGGCAACCGCGACGTGACGGTCGCAATCGAGCGGCAGGACCTTGACGAAATCCTCGGCAACCTGATCGAGAATGCCGCGAAGTATGGTGGCGGCTCGGTCTTCGTCACGATCGATGCGGTGCCTGACGATCCCAAGACCTGCGAGATCTGGATCGAGGATGATGGCATGGGCATTCCGGCCGAGGCGCGGGACAAGCTGTTTGCGCGCGGCGCGCGGCTCGATACCGGCAAGCCTGGGACCGGGCTGGGGCTGGCAATCGTGCGCGATGTTGCCGAACTTTATGGCGGCGCGATCACGCTTGGCGAAAGCGAGGATCTTGGCGGGCTGATGGCGATCCTTCGGCTGCCGAGGGTGGCGGGGAAGTAGCGCCTGTCTAGGCGCGCGGATGCGCGTTCCGGTAGACGTCGAGCAGAGTGGCGGCATCGACCTTGGTGTAGATCTGCGTCGAGGACAGGCTCGCGTGGCCGAGCAGTTCCTGCAGGCTGCGGAGGTCTGCGCCCGCACCGAGGAGGTGGGTTGCGAAGCTGTGGCGCAGCGCGTGGGGCGTGGCGGTAGGCGGCAGGCCGAGTACCGTGCGCGCGCGGGCGACGGCGCGCTGGATCATGCCTTGGGCGAGCGGCCCGCCCTTTGCGCCGCGGAACAGCGGCTCGCCGCGCTTCAGCGGCCAGGGTACATGGGCGGCATAGTCCTCAACCGCCGCTTTCACGATGGGCAGGATCGGGACGACGCGCTGGCGGCTGCCCTTGCCGGTGACGGTGAGCGCATCACCCAGCGGGAGGACCGAGGCCGGAAGCGCAAGCGCCTCGGCAATGCGCAGACCCGCGCCGTAGAGCAGGAGGAGGACGGCCCGGTCGCGGGCGCCGATCCAGGGCTCGGCACCTTCGTCCGCGACCATGGCGGCGAGATTGACGGCATCGTCGGGCGTGATCGGGCGAGGCAGGCCCTTCTTGATCCGGGGCCCACGTAGGCGCGGCGGCGGAGAGGCGGCATTGCCGGCCTGGGTGCGAGCGAAGGCGAGGAAGGCCTTGAGCGCCGAGAGTTCACGCGCGGCGGATACATTGCCGATGCCCTCGGCGCGGCGGGCGGCAAGCTGCGTGCGCACGTCAGCTACATCGAGCGCGGCGAGCGAGGTCCAACTCTGCGGTTCGGGCAGCGCGGCAAGCAGGCGCGCGGCGGTGGCGCCATAGGCACGCACGGTGTGGGGTGAGCGGCGGCGGGCGAGTGCAAGGTGATTGTGCCACGCCTCGAGCAGATCGGGCGTGCTCATGCGGAGACCAGCGCGGCGGGCACGATCTCGGCGAGCAGGCCATCGAGCAGCGGCATGCCCTGCTGCGTTACGATCAGGCGGTCGCCGCGCTCCGCCAGCAGGCCTTGCGCCAGGTAGAACGCGCGCTTGGCCGGATTGATCAAGTCGGTCTCTGCAAGGCCGAAGCGTTGGGCAAGCGCGGCAGGCGCAATACCTTCATCGAGCCTCAGACCCATGAGCAGCGCCTCGGCGGCCTGTTCGCGCGTGCCGAGTTCGCGAATTTCGGCAATCCCGTGGCGCTGCGCGCCGACGGCCTTGAGGAAGTTTTCGGGTTTGCGATGGCGGACCGTGGCAAAGCCGCCGCGCCGTCCATGCGCGCCTGGGCCGATCCCGGCATAGTCCTGATAGCGCCAGTAGACGAGGTTGTGGCGGCTTTCCTCGCCGGGGCGGGCATGGTTGCTGATCTCGTAGGCGGGGAGGCCGGCAGCCGTTGTCAGTTCGCGGGTGAGGGCGAAGAGATCGCCGGCCGCGTCGTCGTCCAGCGGCGTGAACTTCCCCTCCCGCACGAGCGTGGCAAAGCGCGTGCCGGGCTCGATGGTTAGCTGGTATAGCGAGAGGTGTCCGGTGCCGAGCGCAAGGGCGCGGGCGAGTTCGGCTTGCCAGAGATCGGGCGTGTGATCGGGGCGCGCGTAGATCAGATCGAAGCTGACGCGGGCGAAATGGCGCTGCGCCACGTCCAGCGCGGCAAGGCCTTCGGCGGCATTGTGAAGGCGGCCGAGGAAGGCGAGGGCTCTGTCGTCGAGCGCCTGGAGGCCGAGCGAGACGCGGTTGATGCCCGCTCCCGCGAGCGCGGCAAATTTGGCAGCCTCTACCGAGGAGGGATTGGCTTCGAGCGTGATCTCGATGTCATCGGCGAAGCGCCAGTGCCTGCCGGCGGCTTCGATCAAAGCTGCGACCAGAGCCGGGGGCATCAGCGAGGGGGTCCCGCCGCCGAAGAAGATCGAGGTGAGCGTCTGCCCGCCTGTCAGCGCCGCTTCATGCGCCATGTCTGTCAGCAGCGCGGCAGACCATTCGGTCACATTGGTTCTCTCGCGGACATGGCTATTGAAATCGCAATAGGGGCACTTGGCGAGGCAGAAGGGCCAGTGGATATAGAGGGCAAAGGCCATTCACCTTTCCAGCCTGAGTCGGGCCTCCAAAGTCAAGGGAAAGCGCATATGACGGGCAGACGGACGATCTTCGCATTCGCCATCGCCGCGCTGGCGGCGGCCCATCCGGCCATGGCGCAAGTCACCGTGGCGCCTAGCGAAAGCGTGGCGGGGCGCCTGCTCGCCGCGCACAATGCCGAGCGGGTTCGTTTGGGGTTGAAGCCGCTCGCCTGGAGCGCGAAACTGGCCGAGCACGCCAAGAAATGGGCCCAGGCGCTCGCGGTCTCCGACATGATGGAGCATTCGACTGCCGCTGCCGATGGCGGCGAGGGCGAGAACCTGTGGTTCGGCACGAAGGGTGACTACGCACCCGAAGAAATGGTCGGCTACTTCGTGGACGAGGCCAAGCTGTTCAAGCGCGGCGTGTTTCCAAACGTCTCGACCAGCGGGCGCTGGGAGGACGTGGGGCACTATACCCAGCTGATCTGGAGCGACACACGCGAGGTGGGCTGCGCGCTGGCGAGCAATGCGCGGCGCGATGTGCTGGTCTGCCGCTATACGCCTGTGGGCAACATCGAGGGGCGGACGGTCTACAACTATGCCGCGCCGCTGCCGAAGCCGGTAGCGGTGGCCGAACCTGCCGCCGCCGGTCCAGCGAACGTCAGTCCGTCAAAGCCGAAGAAACGAGGCGGGAAAAAGCGTCGGCGCGGTGGCTGATACGGTGCTTTTCGGCTGGGTCGAGTTCGGCGAAAGTGCGCGTATCGCCTGAGGGTACGAAGACCGGATCGTAGCCGAAGCCCATGGTCCCGCGCGGCGGCCAGGTGAGCGTGCCCATGGCGCGGCCTTCGAAGACCGCCTCGCGGCCATCGGGCCAGGCGAGCGCGAGGACACAGGCGAACCAGCAATCGCGGGGCGTATCAGGACCGAGCTCTGCCAGTTTGCCCTCGACCTTGCCCATGGCCATGTACCAGTCGCGGCCCGGACCGCCTTCGAACGGTGCGGCTTCGGCCCAATCGGCGGTGTAGACGCCGGGGGCGCCGCCGAGAGCGCCGACGCAGAGGCCCGAATCATCGGCGAGCGCGGGAAGGCCCGAGGCGCTGGCGGCGGCATGGGCCTTTATCAGCGCGTTTTCGGCAAAGGTCGTGCCGGTCTCGGCAGGCTCGGGCAGGCCGAGTTCGCCTGCCGAAAGGCAGTCCATTCCATACGGAGCCAGCAGGGCCCTGATCTCGCGCAGTTTGCCCGCGTTATGCGTGGCGATGACAAGTTTTCCGGGCTGGAGGAGGCGTGTCATGGCGTTAGCCTCCGCACCAACACCTCGTCATTCCCGCGCAGGCGGGGATCCAGAGCGGCACACGCAGCGCCTCCCGCTCTGGATCCCCGCCTGCGCGGGAATGACGAAGGGTGGAGCGGGGAGATCACTGGCCGACGGCGCGAGCCTGCGCTGCGAAGATATCGGCGCAGCCGATGCGGGCGAGGCGAAGGAGGCGAAGGAGGCCTTCCTCGTCATAGGTCGCGCCTTCGGCGGTGGCCTGGACTTCGGCGATGTGGCCGCCCTCGATCAGCACGAAGTTGGCGTCGGCATCGGCCGAGCTGTCTTCGATGTAGTCGAGATCGAGCACCGGCGTGCCCTGGTGAATGCCGCAGGAAATCGCGGCGACCTTGCGGGTGAGCGGGTCCTCGGTGAGCGCGCCGGCGTCCATGAGCTTCTGCACGGCGAGGCGCAGCGCGATCCATGCGCCCGAGATCGAGGCGGTGCGGGTGCCGCCATCGGCCTGGATGACGTCGCAGTCCAAGGTGATCTGGCGTTCGCCGAGCTTCTTGAGATCGGTGACGGCGCGCAAGGAACGGCCGATCAGGCGCTGGATTTCCTGCGTGCGGCCCGATTGCTTGCCCTTGGCCGCCTCACGGCTGCCGCGCGTGTGGGTGGCGCGGGGGAGCATCGAGTATTCGGCCGTGACCCAGCCTTCGCCCTTTCCGCGCATGAAGGGCGGCACGCGCTCTTCGACTGAAGCAGTGACCAGCACCTTGGTATCACCGAATCCGATCAGGACCGAGCCCTCGGCGTGCTTGGTGAAACCGGTCTCGATCGTGATGGCCCGCATTTCATCTGCGGCGCGGCCTGAAGGGCGCATGAGGATTCCTTTATCCGGGGTTTGCGCCGCCTTTAGACGGGACCGGGGAGAAAGAAAGGGCCGACCGCACGAAAGACACAGGGACCGCCACTTTGACGCTCTGACAAAACACCCTAGAGTGCTTGCATGGCAGGACCCGGACTTTCCGAACTCTCGCTCCGCGCCCGCGAAATTTTCCGGCTGGTGGTCGAGGGCTATATCGCCAGCGGGCTTCCCGTCGGTTCGCGCACCATTGCGGGGAGCGGGGCGCTGAACCTTTCGCCCGCATCGATCCGCTCGGTGCTGCAGGAATTGCAGGACGCGGGGCTGCTGGCCGCGCCCCACACCAGCGCGGGGCGGATGCCGACCGAGGTGGGCCTGAGGCTCTTTGTCGACGGGATCATGCAGGCGGCGGAGCCTTCGGCGGCGGAGCGCGCCCAGATCGAGCGGGGGCTGGCCGAGGGCGGCACGATCGAGGCGGCGCTGGCGGCGGCGAGTTCGGCACTCTCCGATCTTTCGGCGGCGGCGGGCGTTGTCATGGTACCGCGCCGCGAGTTGCGGCTGACGCAGGTTTCGTTCGTGCCGCTGGGGCAGGCGCGGGCGCTGGTGGTGCTGGTGGGGGATGATGGCAGCGTCGAGAACCGGGTGATCGACTTGCCGGGGGTGGTCACCGCCTCGACGCTGGAGCAGGCAGGCAATTACCTCACCGCGCGCATGGCCGGGCGCACGCTGGCCGAAGCGCTGAGCGCCATTCGCGCCGAGATTGCGGGCGGGCGCTCGGCGCTTGATGCGGCGAGCGCGGCGCTGGTCGAGCGCGGGCTTGCCGTCTGGAGCCGCGATGCGGCGCAGCGGCCGGTGCTGGTGGTGCGGGGGCAGGCCAATCTGCTCGACGAGGCGGCGCTGACCGATATCGAACGGGTGCGGCTGCTGCTCGATGAACTTGAGAGCGCAGAGGCCATCGCGGGTGTGCTCGATGCCGCGCGCGAGGCGACCGCCGCGCGCATTTTCATCGGCAGCGAGAATCGGCTGTTCTCGCTCTCGGGCTCGTCGGTCATAGCGGCGCCCTGGCGGGACGGCGAGGGGCGCGTGGTTGGTGTTGTCGGTGTTATCGGGCCGACGCGGTTGAATTATGCGCGGGTTGTCCCCATGGTTGATTTCACAGCCCAATCGCTGGGCAGGATCATCGCACAGGACGGATTTACCCGAAAATGACTGACAACGACACGCGCCCGCAGGACCCGGAAGTGGCGGCTGAACTGGAGGGCGTTCCTTCCGAACTTACCGAAGGCGGCGATGCTCTTGGCGAACTCGTCGAGGCGCTGAAGGGTGATCTCGAGGCGGCAAAGCAGGACGTGCTCTACGCCAAGGCGGAGACGCAGAACGTGCGCCGCCGCATGGAAAAGGAAATGGCCGACGCGCGCAGCTATGCCGCCACATCCTTTGCGCGCGATATTCTTTCGGTGGCGGACAACCTTTCGCGCGCGCTCGAATCGATTCCCGCCGAGCTGCGTGACGACGACAAGATGAAGAACCTTGTCGCAGGCCTCGAAGCCACCGGTCGCGAGATCGAGAAGGTGTTTTCGAGCCACGGCATCAGCCGGATTGCCTCGAAGGGCCTGCCGCTCGATCCGCACCAGCACCAGGCGATGCTGGAGATCCCCTCGGCCGATGTGGAGCCCGGAACCGTACTGCAGGAATTGCAGGCCGGGTACATGATCAAGGACCGCCTGCTGCGCGCGGCGATGGTGGCGGTGGCAAAGAAGCCTGATTGACGTTTCAGGTCCCTCACACCCCATTTTCGTCATTGCGAGCGTAGCGAAGCAATCCAGAGCGTCACGCACGACCGCTCTGGGTTGCTTCGTCGCTGCGCTCCTCGCAACGACGAAAGCATTGCGGCACTTTGGCACGTGCGAGTGAAGGTGTTGCCTAGCCTAGCAGCGCCAGCACCTCATCCGTATCGTAGAGATCGGCGAACACGAACGCCATGGTGTGCAGCGTGGCGGCGTGTTCCGTGTCCGTCAGCGCGGCGTTGGCGTCGGCGGCGACGAGGACTCGGTAATTGAGCTGCATGGCGTCGCGCGCGGTGCTTTCGCAGCAGCAGTTGGTGAGCGTGCCGGTGATGAGGACGGTGTCGATGCCGCGCGTCTTCAGGACAGCGTCCAGATCGCTGGTGCCGGGGGTGAAGCCGCTGAAGCGGTGCTTGTCGACCACGGCATCGCCGCCCTGAACGTCGAGCGTCGGCCAGAAATCGTGGAAGTGCGCGCCGGGCGTGAAGGCGGCGCGGTGGGCGGCGGAGCCTGCGCCGAGGCGGCGGACGAAGACCGACCAGTTGGCCGCGTCGGGCGTGGTGAAGCGCAGGAAGACGTTGAGGCCACCCGCTGCGCGCACAGCGGCGCTGATGCGATTGATGTTCTCGACGATCCCGCGCGCGGCGGGGACCTCGACCGGCGAGCCCGCTTCCATGAAGCCGTTCTGCATGTCGACGCAGATATGGGCGAGGCGGGCGGGGTCGATATCATCGAACACGTTGCAGACGCCGCCGCGCGCTGCGGCTACGGCATCGAGAATGGCGTGGTGGTCTACAGCGTGGGGCAAGGCGGGCATCCTCTTGTTTGCGGCGATGCTGCCGTGCCGGCGCGCCAAGGACCAGCGTGCTTGGCGGGCTGTTTCGGCTGGCGGAATGGTCAGGCCTGCGCGCCGGGCCCTGCGCCGAATGGGAGCAGCGCGCCGAGGGCGGCCAGCGGCGGGGCGGCGGGATCGGGACGGCCCCGCGCCGCTAGGAACGCGTGGCGCACGAGTTCGGCCTGCTGCTCGATACCATAGGCGGTGAAGGTCTTGCCCGGCACCAAGCGATAATCATAGCGGCAGAAGGGATGGCGCGCGAGCGGCAGGTAGAAGCGGCCGCGTTGCTGCGTCTGCCAGACATGGACCAGTTCGTGGATGAAGAGGCCCTGCAAGCCCAGCGAAGCCGTGCTGAAATCGTCACGGTAGTCCGGGTTTCCCGGATGGAAATGGATATGCCCCATCGGCGCCATGACGGTGCCGCACGGCTGGAATGGGAAGAAGCGGCGGCGCCGCACACGCACCGGAGCCAGATCGAGTGCAGCGCCGAACACGCTGCGGGCGAGCGTGCACTCGCCCGGCGTGAGCGGCCGCTCGCCGCCGGGGGCAAGGGCGTGGGGCGCGCTCACATATGTTCCATCATGCCTTCCATCGCGCCGGTTTCCTGGACGGGCACGAACGTGCTCACCTTGTCGCCGTTGGCCAGTGTGAAGGTGACTTCGACATCCTTGCCCGCCTTCATCGTGCTAGCAAGGTTGAACAGCATGACGTGGTAGCCGCCGGCCTTGAACTCGGCCGGCTGGTCCTGGCTGAAGGTGACCGAGGTGACCTGGTCCATCGAAGTGACGCCGTTCACGGTCTTGCTTTCGTGCATTTCGGCACGGCCCGCGCCATCGACGTGGACCGCGACGAGGGTGTTGGCCTTGCCGGCATCCTGCTCGATTGTGAAATAGAGCACACCGGGATTGCCGGGGACCGTGGGCAACTTGATCACCGGATCGACCACACTGACGTGCGGGGCGTTGTCGGGCGCCATCGGATCGGGGGCGGAGCCCGGGGCTGTGGTGGATGCGGTTGCGTCGGGAGCGGGGGCGGCGCCGCTGCAGGCAGCAAGAGCAAGGATGCCCGCGCCAAGGACGAGGGTGAGCGCAGCGGAACGGATGTGGCGCATCGGGAGAGACTCCGGTCTTGAAACGGGACGGTAACGCACAGGTGTCCGGGGGCCTTGTCCCGGGGCGAACGCGCCCTATATCGCCCTCTGTCAGAGCTGCATAGACGAAGGCTCGCCCGGTTCGGGGGGCGCTTCACGCGCAGCGTCTAAAGGGCAAGGAAACAGGACGACATGGCTAAAGTTATCGGTATCGACCTCGGCACGACCAACAGCTGCGTTGCGGTGATGGACGGTGGGACTTCGAAGGTCATCGAGAATTCCGAAGGCGCGCGCACGACGCCGTCGATCGTTGCTTTCACCAAGGATGGCGAGCGCCTGATCGGCCAGCCGGCCAAGCGCCAGGCTGTCACCAATCCGGACAACACGATCTTTGCGGTGAAGCGCCTGATCGGCCGCCGCTTCGAAGATCCCATGACCCAGAAGGACATGGCGCTGGTTCCCTATGGCATCGTCAAGGGCAAGAACGGCGACGCGTGGGTCAAGGCGGGCGGCGAAGACTACAGCCCCTCGCAGATTTCGGCCTTCATCCTGCAGAAGATGAAGGAAACCGCGGAAAGCTATCTCGGCGAGACCGTCACGCAGGCGGTGATCACCGTGCCGGCCTACTTCAACGACGCGCAGCGCCAGGCGACCAAGGACGCCGGCCAGATCGCGGGCCTTGAAGTGCTGCGCATCATCAACGAGCCGACCGCGGCCGCGCTCGCCTATGGCCTCGACAAGCAGGACGGCAAGACCATCGCGGTCTATGACCTTGGCGGCGGCACGTTCGATATCTCGGTGCTCGAGATCGGCGACGGCGTGTTCGAGGTGAAGTCGACCAATGGCGACACCTTCCTCGGCGGTGAAGACTTCGACAACGTGCTGGTCGAGTACCTTGCGGACAAGTTCAAGTCGAAGGAGAACATGGATCTCCGCACCGACAAGCTGGCGCTCCAGCGGCTGAAGGAAGCTGCCGAAAAGGCCAAGATCGAGCTTTCGAGCGCGCAGTCCACCGAGATCAACCTGCCGTTCATCACCGCGCGCATGGAAGGTGGCAGCACCACCCCGCTGCATCTGGTCGAGAACGTCACGCGTTCGGACCTTGAGAAGCTCGTTTCGGGCCTGATCCAGCGCACGCTGGAGCCTTGCCGCAAGGCGATTGCGGATGCGGGCCTCACCGCCAAGGACATCGACGACGTGGTGCTCGTCGGCGGCATGACCCGCATGCCGCGCGTGCGCGAAATCGTGAAGGAGTTCTTCGGCAAGGACCCGCACACCGGCGTGAACCCGGACGAAGTTGTCGCCATGGGCGCGGCGATCCAGGCCGGCGTGCTGCAGGGCGATGTCAAGGACGTGCTGCTGCTCGACGTGACCCCGCTTTCGCTGGGTATCGAGACGCTGGGCGGCATCATGACCAAGATGATTGATCGCAACACCACGATCCCGACCAAGAAGAGCCAGGTCTACTCGACCGCCGAGGACAACCAGCAGGCGGTGACGATCCGCGTGTTCCAGGGCGAGCGGGAGATGGCGCAGGACAACAAGCTGCTCGGCCAGTTCGACCTCGTCGGCATTCCGCCGGCGCGGCGCGGCGTGCCGCAGGTCGAGGTGACGTTCGACATCGACGCCAACGGCATCGTGAACGTCTCCGCCAAGGACAAGGGCACAGGCAAGGAACAGCAGATCCGCATCCAGGCCTCGGGCGGTCTTTCGGACAGCGACATCGACCAGATGGTGCGCGATGCCGAAAAGTTCGCCGAAGAGGACAAGAAGCGTCGTGAGGCTGCCGAGGCGCGCAACAACGCCGACAGCCTTGTCCACGCGACCGAGCGGCAGCTGGAAGAAAACGGAGACAAGATCGACGCTTCCTTGAAGGCCGAGATCGAGGCCGCGATTGCCGAAACCAAGACGGCGATCGAGGGTGGTGATCCGGCTGACATGAACGCGAAGACCCAGGCACTCACCGAAAAGGCGATGAAGATGGGTCAGGCGATCTACGAGAAGGAGCAGGCCGCGGCAGCGTCTCCGGGTGCGGAAGCGCCCAAGGACGGGGACGATGTGGTCGACGCCGAGTTCTCGGAAGTCGACGACACCAAGTGATGTTGCGTTAAGCCGGCCCGCCGCCTGGCCTTTGGGCTTGGGCGGCGGGTCGTCGTTCTGGGATGGGACCCGCAATGTCGGCCGAGATCGATTTTTACGAACTGCTCGAGGTGGAGCGCACCGCGGACGACAAGGTGCTCAAGTCCGCCTACCGCAAGCTCGCCATGAAGTACCACCCGGACAAGAACCCCGGGTGCCAGGACAGCGAAGCCAAGTTCAAGCAGATCAACGAGGCCTATGCCTGCCTCTCCGATCCGCAGAAGCGCGCGGCATATGACCGCTATGGCCATGCCGCCTTTCAGCAGGGCGGCGGGGGCGGCGGCTTCGGCGGCGGCGCCGATTTCGGCGATCTGGGCGATATCTTCGAGACGATTTTCGGCGGCGCCTTTGGCGGCGGCGGGCGTCAGCAGCCCCGGCGCGGTGCGGACTTGCGCTATGACATGGAGATCACGCTCGAAGACGCCTTCCACGGCAAGTCTGCGGAGATTGCGGTCGAAGTGGCGCAGGGCTGCCAGCCTTGCGGCGGCACCGGCGCCACGCCGGGCACCTCGGCGAGGCGCTGCAATCTCTGCGGCGGGCACGGCAAAGTGCGCGCGCAGCAGGGCTTCTTCATGGTCGAGCGCACCTGCCCGACCTGCCACGGGCGCGGTGAGGTGATCGAAAACCCCTGCCGCAGCTGCCGCGGCGAGGGCCGGGTCGATGCCGAGCAGAAGCTCGAGGTGCAGATTCCGGCCGGTGTCGACAACGGCACGCGCATCCGCCTTGCCGGCAAAGGCGAGGCGGGGCCTTTTGGCGCGCCGCCGGGCGACCTCTACATTTTCCTCCACGTGAAGCGCCACCGCGTGTTCGAGCGCGAGGGCACGACGCTGCTCACGCGCTGCCCGATCAGCTTTACCAAGGCCGCGCTGGGCGGCGAGATCGACATTCCGGGGCTCGACGGGGCGCGGCACACGATCGAGATTCCTGCCGGAATCCAGTCGGGTAAACAGCTGCGCAAGCGCGGGGCCGGCATGCCGGTGCTGCAAGGGCGGGGCTCGGGCGATCTCGTGATCGAGATCCAGGTCGAGACCCCGACCAAGCTCTCCGCCCGCCAGCGCGAGTTGCTGCGCGAGTTTCAGGCGACCGAGACCGGCGAGGAGACGCCCCAGTCCAAGGGGTTCTTTGACCGGATCAAGGATGCGTGGAGCGATCTGACGGAGTGATCTGTCGGCTTTGTGCCGGATTGTTTCGCGCAGAGGCGCAGAGGCACGAAGGTGCCGCGTCCGGCCGAAGGCCGGTCTCTTTCCGGGGACCCAACCGGGATGCGCAGCTTCGCCGCAAGACCCAGCCTCTCCGCGCCTCTGCGCGAACCTCTCGCTGCTTACTCCTCCGCAAACGCAGCATGCACTTCTGCGATCACCTTCTCGACCATGTCCGGTTCGGCAACGAGGCGCGGCTTTTCTTCGTCGAGGATCGCGAGGAAAACATCACGCTTGAACGCGCGGATCACACTTTCCGGCAGCGGTGGTTCGGCGGTGGATGCGATAAGGTCCACCGTGCGCTCGGCGCCGTGGAGGCGGCCCCAGAGGTAGTCGTTTTCGCGGTAGGCGCGGGCGAAGAACGCCCCGAAGTGGAAGAACTCTATGCCCTTGAGGCAGGCAAGCGTGCCGCCTTGGCGGATCGACATGGCATCCTCGGGCGAGATGCGGTCGACCTTGACCGGGTCGAACTCGCCCATGCCTTCGCCCTGGAGCAGCGGCAGCGTCGCGACATCATAGAACGGGAAGCCGAGATAGGCATAGAGGAAGCGGCGGCGCAGCGGCTTGCTCATGGCCTGGAGGCCTTCGACAATCATGGCATCGACCGCCAGATCGATGCCGGTGAGATCGCGCCGAGCGGCGATGGTATCCAGCACTTCGGCCGGACGGGAGAGCACCTTGGCGGCGACGGTGTCAAAATCCTCGCCAAGCCCGGCGGCGGTCTGCTTCGCCTGGTAAAGCGCCTGTGCGCGGTAGACCATGGCGCGGGCGGCCTCGCGCTCGGCGGGGCTGATCCCTTCCGCATCGTCCCAGTCCTGCGTCAGGCGCCGGGCGAGGAGCTTCAAGCGCCGGATGCGGAAGGCGAGGTCATGCGCGCGGAAAAAGGCGATGGCTTCGGCCGTCGCACCGCCTTTGGCCAAGGCCAGCCGGTCGAACCCCAGTGTCGCAAGATGCGCCCAGAGCTCCGCCTCGACCGCACCGTGCTGGGGCATATCGGGCATGGCCTCTACCACCACTTCGGCGAGCGCCGAGACGACGCCCGCAAGCTTGACCTGCGCATAGCCGTGGAAGGCAAAGCCCGCCTGTTCGGCCGCGGCCTGCTGCGCCTTGGCGCGCCAGGCGGTGAGGCGCTTGAGGTTGGGCTGGTCGAAGAAGAACGTGTAGCCGAAGAGGCGCTCGACGGCGGCGTCGATCTCGCCGCGCAGGCTATCGACGATCATGCGCAGCCGCGCGCGCTCGCGCGACTGGGCTTCGAGAGCATCGAGGTTGTCGCGGATCGGCTGTTCGCGCGGGATCGAGGAAAGCGAGCCGAAGATTGCCGAGAAGAAGCCGACCGAGCGCTCCATGTGAGCGGTCGGCGGGATGCGCGCGGGGCTGGGATCGATATAGACGAACCGGCGGTCCACCTCGCGCTGTGCCGGGCGGTCCCGCAGGACGGCCATGGCGGGGGCGAAGGGGCGGTTGACCAGCACCGCGCCGTCCACCAGCGCGACTTCGGCAAGTTGTCCGCGCTTCCACCGGCTGGGCATGATGCGCTTGAGGAAGGCCTCGCGCCCCTGCCAGGGCAGGCTGCGCTCGGCGGTGAGGCGGTCCATCTCGGCAAGCATCAGCGGGGGAAAGGCGCCGGGAAAGCTGGCGGTGGAACGCGCGGCAAAGACCAGTTCGGCGCGCTCGGCAAGGTCGGTTCCCGCAGGAGTTGCAGCGCGGCGGAAGCCGATGGAAAGCCGGTGCTCGCTTTCCTCGACAACCGGCGGGCTGTTGAGCCTGAGGTCCTCGAGGTGGCCGTTGAAATCGGTCGCGGTGACAAGGAGATCGAGTGGATGGCCTGCGGGAAGCAGCGGCGTGCCGGTGGACGGCTGCGCCACCGAGGCGGCCATGGCGTCGAGCGCTTCGGCAAGAAGGTGCGAGAAACCGATCCCGCTGAAGGGCGGCGCGAACCAGCGTGCGCGGATGAGGTGCGAGAGCTTGTAGCGCACTTCCGCGCGGGTGCCCTTGGCGACCACGGTGCGGCTGACGACGTTGCCGGGACGCTTGAGCAGGAACCACACCAGCGGCTGCGCCCAGAACTTGGCGAAGCGGCTCCACGGCCGTGCATCGGGATCGAGCAGAACCTCGACGTCGGCGCGTTCGAGCCAGAGCCTGGTCAGCGGCTCGAGGCTCTGACCGCTCGTCAGAGCCTGGGCCAGGAACACCCCGTTGATACCGCCCGCGCTGGCGCCGGAGATGATGTCGGGCAGGATACGCAGGCGCAGTTCGCGCGTGCTCGCCAGCGTTTCAAGCAAGCGGCAATAGACCGCCTCGGCCCCGGTGGCGGGGGGGGCTTCATCGTGAAACGCGCGGCTGGCGCGCGTGGCGTACCAGATCTCCTTGGTGACGCCGTGCATGTAGACCGCAAGGCTGATCCCGCCGTAGCAAACCAGTGCGAGCCGCAGTTCCTTCTCCCGCATGCCCGGCAGCATGGCAGCGATTGCGCCGCTCCGCCAGTGCGTGGATTGCATATGTCTCAGCTGTAAACAGCGCCGACAATCGGCGTGCAGCGGCGCAGGTAGCGCGCGAGAAACCGCAGGCTTGCAGCGTTAACACCGCAAAAGTCACTGTCAGATTTACCGACGCTTTACCCCTCTGGGCCTAGAACGCGGTGACAAGGCCCCTGCCGGGCCGAGAAGCCAGGTGACCTCACTACCATGATCCGGCTGTTCAAGCTCTATATCCCCAACGCGGTGTTCCTGCTGGCACTGCTCGATTTCGTGCTGCTGATTGCTGCGGGCGAGCTGGGCTGGATGGTCCGCGCGCACCAGATCGGGATCGATGGCGGCGTGGTGGTGGACCGCTGGATCCCGCTGCTTATCTTTGCCGGTCTCGTGCAGACCGCCATGATCTCGGTCGGCGTCTACGGCTCGGATGCGCTGCGTTCGATGCGCTATGCCACGGCGCGGCTGATGGTCGCGATCAGCCTCGGCATCATCGCGCTCTCGTTCGTCTATTTCCTGATGCCGGGCCGCACATTGTGGCGCTCCAACCTGTTCTACGCGATGTTCATCGCGATGGGGCTGCTGGTGTTCGTCCGCATTTTTGTGGGCGGGCTCCTCGGCACCGCGGTGTTCCGGCGGCGTGTGCTGGTTCTGGGTGCAGGCGAGCGGGCGGAGCGGCTGCGCCACCTGGGCGAGCGGCCTGAAGCTGGCTTCGTCATCGTCGGCTACATCGGCATGAGCGACAGCGCGCCGGTGATCAAGGAAGCGATCAACCGCAACGCCATCCACAACCTCACGCGCTATGTCGAGAACCTCGGCGTGAGCGAAGTGGTGCTGGCGCTGGAAGAACGGCGCAACGCCTTGCCCTTGAAGGACCTCCTGCGGATCAAGACCACCGGGGTGCATGTCAACGATTTCTCGACCTTCATGGAGCGCGAGACCGGCCGCGTCGATCTCGATACCGTCAACCCCAGCTGGCTGATCTTTTCCGACGGGTTCTCCTCGGGCCGGATGATCTCGAGCGCGGTGAAGCGCATCTTCGACATCTGTGCCAGCCTCGTGCTGCTCATGCTCACCGCACCGGTGATCGCGCTGTTCGCGATCATCGTGAAGCTCGACAGCCGGGGCCCCGCGTTCTTCCGCCAGACCCGGGTCGGGCTCTATGGCCAGAACTTCAGCCTCGTAAAGCTGCGCTCGATGCGCACCGATGCCGAGAAGGCCGGAGCGCAGTGGGCGGCCAAGGATGATCCGCGCGTGACGCGGGTGGGCAAGCTCATCCGCAAGCTGCGCATCGACGAACTGCCCCAGGCCTGGACCGTGCTGAAAGGCGAGATGAGCTTTGTCGGGCCGCGCCCCGAGCGCCCCGAATTCGTCTCCGACCTCGAGGACAAGCTGCCCTACTATGCCGAGCGGCACATGGTGAAGCCGGGGATCACCGGCTGGGCGCAGATCAACTATCCCTATGGCGCCTCGATCGAGGACTCGCGGCACAAGCTCGAATTCGATCTCTACTACGCCAAGAACTACTCGCCGTTCCTCGATCTGCTGATCCTCCTCCAGACGCTGCGCGTGGTGCTCTGGAACGAGGGTGCGCGCTGAAGGGGGGCCATGCACAACCCCCTCGGATGGACCGGACTCAGCCAGTGGAGCTACCTTGCCGCGGCGTTCGCGGCGATGCTGCTTACGGTGTGGATGACCGAGCGCCGGCGGCGCGGCCGGGAGAGTAGCCGCGCGCTGATCGCGGCGCTGGCACTGAGCACGGCCTGGGCGCTTGTCACTTCCTCGCTGGGGCCGAATGCGGCGATTACCCAGCTCTTTGAAATGGCACGCAACCTCGGCTGGCTGGTCGTGGTCTATTCACTGTTCGCGCGTGACAACCGGCATACCACCGTGGTGCAGGTTCGCCCGGTTCTGGTCGTGCTTGCGATGGTCGAGGTGTTCCAGATCGTGCTGCTGGTGCTGGCGATCCGCTTCGCCGGGATCGAGCAGGCGGGGGCGATGATCTTCCAGCTGTCGGTCATGTTCCGACTGCTCCTGACAACCGGCGCGCTGGTGCTGGTCCACAATCTCTATGCCGGTGCGATCAGCGGCCAGCGCGACGCGGTTCGCTGGACTGCGCTCGCGCTCGCGCTGATGTGGGGTTACGATCTCAACCTCTATACGATCGCCTATCTCGGCCACATGGTCCCGCTTGAACTTGCGGCGCTGCGCGGGCCGATCCAGGTCGCCGCGATGTTGCTGATCGCAATCGGGGCAATGCGGGGCGGCTCGCCCTTGCGCTTCTCGCCGAGCCGCGCGGTCGCTTTCCAGTCGCTCTCGCTGCTGGTGATCGGCGGCTATCTCATTCTCATGGTCGCGGCGGCGCAGTCGGTCGCGTGGCTGGGGGGCGATGTCAGCCAGCTGGCGCAGCTGGGCTTTGCCTTTGCGACGACCGTGGTGATTCTTGCGCTCGTCCCATCGCGGCGGCTGCGCGGCTGGCTCAACGTGATGCTGGCCAAGCACTTCTTCCAGCACCGCTACGACTACCGCTCCGAATGGCAGCGCTTCACGCGCACGATCGGCCGTGCCGGGCCCAATGCCGCGCCGCTCCACGCGCGTGTGGTTCAAGCACTGGCCGACATTACCGACAGCGCCAGCGGGGTCATGCTGATCCCGGGCGAGGGCGGCGATCTCGTGCTTGCCGCGCGCTGGCAGTGGGCGACGATAGAGGTTCCCGCCGAAGCGATGCCGGCCGCGACGGCGCAGTTCTTCGAGCGGCGCGGTTTCATCGTCGATCTCGACGAGGCACGTGCCGGGATCGACCATGAAGGCGAGAAGGGGCTGATGCCGCATTGGCTGATCGAGGAACATGCCGCCTGGGCGATGGTTCCGCTGCTGCATTACGACCGGCTGGTCGGCCTTGTCGTGCTGGGTCGTCCGCCGCTGGCGCGCAAGCTGGACTGGGAGGATTTCGATCTCCTGCGTGTCGTCGGCCAGCAGCTTGCAAGCTATATTGCCGAGCACAACGGGCAAAGCGCGCTGCTTGAAGCGAGCCGCTTTGACGAGTTCAACCGCCGCATCGCCTTCGTGATGCACGACATCAAGAACCTGGCGAGCCAGCTTGCACTGCTGGCCCGCAATGCCGAGCGCCACGCCGACAACCCGGCCTTCCGCAAGGACATGCTGGTGACGCTGACCAATGCCGCCGACAAGCTCAACGCACTCCTGGCGCGGCTATCGCGCTATGGTGCAGGCGGGGTCCAGCGGATCGAGCCGGTCGATGCCGCCGAAGTGGTCGAGGCACTGGCCGCGCGCTATCGCGAGGCGGGGGGGGAATGCCCGGTCTATGTGACCGACAGCCACCCCTGTCCGGTGCTCGCCAGCCGTGAAACGCTGGAGCAGGTGCTGGCGCATCTTGTCCAGAACGCGATCGACGCGAGCCAGCCGGGCATGGCGGTGTTCCTCCAGACCCGGCTCGACGGGCTGACCGGCGTGATCGAGGTGTCCGATACCGGCTGCGGCATGAGCGCCGACTTTGTGCGCAACCGCCTGTTCAAGCCGTTTGTTTCGACCAAGGCGGGCGGCTTCGGAATCGGCGCGTTCGAGGCGCGCGAACTGGTGCGTGCGATGAACGGGCGCCTTGAAGTCGAAAGCCGCGAGGGGCTGGGCAGCCGCTTTGCCGTGCGCCTGCCGCTCTCGGTAACGGCGGAACACGAGAAAACCCATGTGAATGAAACCGATGCGGATCCCGTGGATCCGCAAGTCCCTGAAAATACGACTGAAGGCAAGAAGGTGGCATGATGATCCAGGAAAGGCCCCCGAGCATGACGAGGCTTTTGCCCAAGCTCCTCATTGTCGAGGACGACCCGGGCCTGCAGGCTCAGCTCAAGTGGGCCTATGAGGACTTCGAGGTGCTCATCGCCGGCGACCGCGCCACGGCGCTGTCGCTGCTGCGCGCGGAGGAGCCGCCGGTGGTCACGCTCGATCTCGGCCTTCCGCCCGATCCCGACGGAACGAGCGAGGGCTTTGCCGTGCTCGAGGCGATCATGACGCTGAAGCCTGATACCAAGGTGATTGTCGCCAGCGGCCACGGCGCGCGTGAAAGTGCGCTCCGGGCCATCCAGCAGGGCGCCTATGATTTCTATCCCAAGCCCGTAGACATCGACGCGCTCGGCCTGATCGTGCGGCGCGCGCTCCATCTCCACCGCATCGAGGCTGAAAACCGCATGCTCGCCGAGCGGGCGCCGGAGGACAACAAGGTACTGGGCCGGCTGATCACCGGCGCGCCCGAGATGGTCAAGGTGGCGCGCACGATCGAGCGGGTTGCGGGGACCAATGTCTCGGTCATGCTGCTGGGCGCGAGCGGCACCGGCAAGGAACTGCTGGCGCGCGGCCTTCATGATGCAAGCCCGCGTGCGCGGGGCGCCTTCGTGGCGATCAACTGCGCGGCGATCCCGGAAAACCTGCTCGAAAGCGAGCTGTTCGGCCACGAGAAGGGCGCGTTTACCGGCGCGGTCAAGACCACCGAGGGCAAGATCGAACAGGCCAGCGGCGGCACGCTGTTCCTCGACGAAGTGGGCGACATTCCCTTCCCGCTACAGGTCAAGCTGCTGCGCTTCCTGCAGGAGCGCACGATCGAGCGCATCGGCGGGCGGCGCTCGATCGAGGTCGATACGCGCATCGTCTGTGCGACGCACCAGAACCTTGAGGCGATGATCACCGACGGACGCTTCCGCGAGGACTTGTTCTATCGCCTCGCCGAGATCGTCGTGCGCATCCCGAGCCTTGCCGAGCGTCCGGGCGATGCGGCGCTGCTGGCAAAGGCCTTCCTCACGCGCTTTGCGGCCGAGATGAACCCTTCGGTCAAGGGCTTTGCTCCCGACGCGCTTTCCGCGATCGACGCCTGGACCTGGCCGGGCAACGTGCGCGAGCTTGAAAACCGGGTGAAGCGGGCGGTGATCATGGCAGATGGCAAGCTGGTCGCTGCCGCCGATCTCGATCTGGCCGAACCGAGTGACGATGCGGCAAACCCACTCAACCTCAAGACCGCGCGCGAGGCGACCGACCGCAAGATGATCCGCCACGCATTGGCGCGCAGCGAGGGCAACATCTCCAACACCGCGCGCCTGCTGGGGATCAGCCGGCCCACGCTCTATGACCTGCTCAAGCAATACGACCTTCAGCATTAAGCGCGGTCTTGCACTGTCGCTCGGCCTGCTTGCGCTGGCGGGGCCGGCGGCGGGTGGCGAGACCGCGCTTGAAGCGCTGAGGGCCAAGGCGCAGGCGGCGATCGAGCGGCGTGATCCGGTATCGGCCGAGGTCATGCTGCGCGCGGCCATTCGCGGCGGCGCCAGCGAGGACGGCTTGCGGGCGCATCTGGGCGAGGCACTGCTGGCCGAGGGTGACCGGATCGAAGCGCGCAAGGTGCTGGACGGCGGCGGATTCACGCCAGAAACCGGAGCGCTGGGCTGGCGGGTGCGGGGCCAGATCGCGCTGGCGGAGGGGAACCTTCGCGGCGCCGCGACGGCCTTCGACGAGGCGCTGAAGACCAATCCGCGCGATGCCGATCTCTGGGTGGCGATCGCTGCCCTGCGCTTTTCGGGCGGTGAGCAGGCGCAGTCGATCGAGGCCGCAACCCGCGCAGTGGCGCTTGACCCCCGAAATGCCCGCGCACTGGCCTTCCGGGGCCTGTTGATCCGCGAGCAATACGGCCTCGCGGCGGCGTTGCCGTGGTTCGAGGAGGGGCTCAAGGCGCGGCCGGACGATCCCGCGCTGCTTGGCGAATATGCGGCAACTCTGGGTGACATGGGCCAGTATCGCGCCATGCTGATCGTGTGCCGCAAACTGGCACAAGTTGACCCCAAGAACCCGCGGCCCTTGTTCCTCCAGGCCGTGATGGCTGCGCGCGCAGGCGAGACGGACCTTGCCCGCAGCATCCTCCAGCGCACCGGCAACAACTTTCGCGACATGCCAGCCGCAATCCTCCTTTCGGGTGTGCTCGAGTATCGCGCGGGCAATATCAATGTCGCGGTCGAGCAGTTCGACCGGTTGACGCGGATGCAGCCCGACAATCTGGAGGCACGCAAGATGCTGCTGCGCGCGCTGGCGCGGCAAGGCAGTGACCGGCCGATCACGACGCGCTTCGATGCCGACGCGGCGCAGCCCTGGGCCGCGCCCTATACCCTGCGGCTGGTTGGGCAGAGCTGGCAGCGGCTGGGCGCAAAGGTTCGCGCGGCGGCCTATCTCGCACGCGCTGCCGCGCCCACGCCGCACGGCCCCGCACCGCTTCCGGTCGACGACGGCGCGTCGGTGCTTGCCGTGCGCTATGCCGATGCGCCAAACCAGGCGCAGATGGCAGTGCCGTACATCCGCGCGCTGCTGAAGGAGGGCCGCAAGGACGAGGCGCAAGTCGCTGCCGACCGGCTGCGTGATGCCAACCCAGGGGCCGCAGAGGCGCATCTCCTCGCCGGCGACGTGCGCGCGCTGCGCGGCGATTCGGCAGGTGCGCTGGATGATTACGAGACCGGTGCGGCGATCCGCTTCAATGAGCCGGTGCTGCAGCGCATGGATGCGGCACTGCGCGCACTGGGCCGTGCACGCGATGCCGATGCCATGACGTCGCGCTATCTGGCGCAGAACCCGCAGAGCCTTGCGGCGATGAAACTGCTCGCCGCGGTATGGCAGGGCGGGGCACGCGGCGATGCGTTCGCCGCTGTCAGCCGGGCGCTGGCCGCGCGCGGACAGGTGGCCAAGGCGCAATAGGGCTCGACAGCGGCACGATCGCGCGGCAAACCCCGGTTCAATCGATCGATTAATGATACACGGGGTGAGCGATGGCAGGTGCGCTGGACGGACTGACGGTTCTCGAATTCGCCGGGATCGGACCGGGGCCCTTTGCCTGCATGATGCTGGCCGATCACGGGGCGCGGGTGATCCGCATCGACCGGCCGGGCAAGCCGGGGCGCACAGGTGATGCCGGCAACCGCGATATCCTCAACCGCAACCGCGTGCGGATCGAGCTCGATCTCAAGGACCCCGCCGCGATTGCCCGCATCCGCTCGCTGGTGAAGGAAGCCGATGCGATCATCGAAGGCTATCGCCCCGGCGTGATGGAGCGGCTTGGCCTCGGGCCCGAGGTGCTGCTCGCCGACAATCCGAAGCTCGTCTACGGGCGCATGACCGGGTGGGGGCAGGAAGGGCCGATGGCGCCGCTGGCCGGGCACGACATTAACTACATCGCGCTGGCGGGGGCACTGCACACCTACGGTCAGGCGGGCGGCAAGCCGCAGTTCCCGGTCAACGCCGTGGGCGATTTCGGCGGCGGCGGCATGATGATGGCCTTCGGTGTGCTGGCAGCCGTGCTTTCGGCGCAGCGCACCGGCAAGGGGCAGGTGATCGATTGCGCGATGGTCGATGGCGCGGCGATCCTTTCGGCCATGACCTGGACGTTCTTTGGCAACGGCCAGTGGAAGGACGAGCGCGGGGTCAATCTGCTCGACGGCGGCGCGCATTTCTACGACACCTACGAGACGAGCGACGGCAAGTGGATCGCGCTCGGTTCGATCGAGCCGCAGTTCTACGCGCTGCTGATGGAAAAGAGCGGCCTCGGCGCCGATCCTGCCTTTGCTGCGCAGCAGGACCAGTCCGCCTGGCCCGCGCTCAAGGCCAAGGTCGCCGCGCTGATCCTGACCAGGACGCGCGCCGAATGGGAAGCGATCATGGAGGGCACCGACATCTGCTTCGCGCCCGTGCTCAGCCTCAAGGAAGCGCCGCACCACCCGCATAACGCGGCGCGCGGCATGTTCGTTGAGGACGGCGGCATGACGATGCCCGCGCCGGCACCGCGCTTTCTGGGAACGCCGGCACCTGCGCCGAAGCTGGCCTCTGAACCGCTGGGGTAAGAGGGTTCTCGCAGAGGAAGCAGGGAGCGCAGAAATGCCTCTCACGGCGGCGAAGCCGCTGCATCATCAAGCCGCTCGCCAGACAGGATTTCCGCCTACGGCGCACGCGACTCCTTTGCGCTCTCTGCTTCCTCTGCGCCTCAGCGCGAATAAATAGGGACAGTCCCTATTTTCTGCAGCGCGCGCTTACTCCGCCCGCAGCGCGTCCTCGATCTCGGCGTCGGGTAAGCGGCGCTTGTGGCGCACCGACCACCACAGCGAGAGCCCGATCAGCGCCGCGCCGATCAGGCCGGTCACGGTCTCGGGAATCTCGACGTGCGCCGAGACGAGCATAATCGCGGCGAGCGCGATGATCGCCCAGAATGCGCCGTGCTCGAGGAAGCGGTATTCCGCCAGCGTCCCCTGCTTGACCAGCAGCACCGTCAGCGAGCGCACGAACATTGCGCCGATGGAGAGGCCGAGCGCGATGACCACCATGTTGTTGGACAGCGCAAAGGCCCCGATCACCCCGTCGAAGCTGAACGAGGCATCGAGCACATTGAGATAAAGGAAGCCCGCGAGGCCCGACCGCACCACCAGTCCCGCCGCCTTCTGCGCCTCTTCGCGCATTTCGAGCAGGGTGCCGACCGCTTCGACCGCAATGAACGTGACAATGCCGAGCGCGCTGGCGCCAAGGAAGGTCAGCGCCTCGGCGGGCGGCAGCAGCAGCGAAATGCCGTAGATGGCCACCAGCAGGATCGCGATTTCCGCCGCCTTGATATCGGCAAAGCGGGCAAGCCGGGTTTCGATCCAACTGATCCAGTGGACGTCCTTCTCGCCGTCGAAAAAGAACGAGAGGCCGACCATCGCGAGGAACGCCCCGCCAAAGCCGGCAATGCCGACATGCGCGGCGGAGACGATTTCCTCATAGCGCGCGGGCTCTGTCAGCGAGATCCGCATGGCCTCGATCGGGCCGATGCCCGCTGCAATCGCGACGATCGCCACCGGAAAGACGATGCGCATGCCGAACACCGCGATCACCATGCCCCAGGTGAGGAAACGGCGCTGCCACACCTCGTCCATCTCGCCCAGCACCATGGCATTGACCACCGCGTTGTCGAACGAGAGCGAAACCTCGAGCACCGAGAGCATTATGACGATCCACAGCATCGCCAGCGTGGCCGGCAACGATGCTGTCTGGAACCAGCCATAGGCGGCGGCAAGCGCAAGGCAGACAAGCGTGAAGGCGATCGATCCGCCGAAATTCTTGAGCAAGGGGGTCTCGCGCTGAGAGGAGGAGCTGGGCCGGGTCGTTGCGGCCTTACTTCGGTTGATACGTCTGTTCCACCCCCGGAAAGGTGCGTGCGCGCACTTCGGCGGCGTAGGCTGCCGCGGCGGCGGAAATCGTTTCGGCGAGGTGTTCGTAGATCTTCACGAAGCGCGGCGTGCGCTCGAACATGCCGAGCATGTCGTCGGTGACCAGAACCTGACCGTCGCACTGCGCCGAAGCGCCGATGCCGATGGTGGGGCAGGGGACCGCCTGGGTGATCGCCACAGCAAGCGGTTCGACCACGCCTTCGACCACGATGGCAAAGGCGCCGGCTTCGGCAATCGCGCGCGCGTCGCCCACGATCTTCTCCGCTTCCGCCGCGCTGCGCCCGCGCGCGTTGTAGCCGCCGAGCACGTTCACCGCCTGCGGGGTGAGCCCGACATGGCCCATGACAGGAATGCCGCGCGCGACAAGGAAGGCCACCGTCTCGGCCATCGCCGTCCCGCCTTCGAGCTTCACCGCATCGCAGCCGGTTTCCTTGAGCAGGCGCGAGGCGCTCTCGAAGGCCTGCTGCGGCGAGCTTTCGTAGGCGCCGAAGGGCATGTCGACCACCACCGCCGCGTGATAGGACCCGCGCACCACGGCGGCGCCGTGCGCACACATCATGTCGAGCGTGACGGGGACGCTGGAGGGGAGGCCATAGATCACCTGCCCGAGCGAATCCCCGACGAGCAGGAGATCGCAGTGCGCATCGAGCAACTGCGCCTGGCGCGCGGTGTAGGCGGTGAGCATGACCACCGGATGCTGGGTCACCCCGTCGATCTTGCGCTGGCGGATGCCGGGAATGTTGAGCCGCTTCATCGGCGCCGGGGTGGGGTGGGCGCGGCTGGTGGCGGTGTCGAGGACGTAGGTCGTGGACATGGCGTGTTCCTGCGTTTTGGCCTGCGGTTCTAGAGCAAAGCCGCAAAGCCGCAAGGCCGGGTCCGTTTCGGTGCATCGCTGTGTCGGCGCGGTGCACGCGGTTGGGGAAAAAGCGCTTTGCGCGGGGGCTTTGCGGCGCTAGCTAACAGGGTAGCAACCTGGTGACCGGCCAGCCATGCCATTGCCAGCGCCATCAGGGCGCGGCGTGCAGGGCGGCGGGCCAAGGCGGGAGAAATCAATGTTCGGTCGCGTCAAACCACTCGACGCCATTCTTGCAACTGCCGAGAAGAAATCGCTGCATCGCTCGCTCGGCGCCTTTCAGCTCACCATGCTCGGCGTGGGCGCCGTGATCGGCACCGGTATCTTCGTGCTGACGGCCGAAGCCGCGCAGAAGGCTGGCCCCGGTATGATGGTCAGCTTCATCATCGCCGGTTTCGTCTGCGCTGTGGCGGCACTGTGCTACGCCGAAATGGCCGCGATGGTGCCGGTCTCGGGCTCGGCCTATACCTACAGCTACGCCGTGATGGGCGAACTGGTCGCGTGGATGGTCGGCTGGGCGCTGATCCTCGAATACGCGATCGCGGCAGGTGCGGTCTCGGTCGGCTGGTCGGGCTACATGATCGGGTTCATCCAGCACAGTTTCCATATAACCGTGCCGCTCGAATTCGTGCGCGGACCGTTTGACGGCGGGTTGATCAATCTGCCGGCCATGGGAATCGCTGCGGTGATCACGTGGCTGCTCGTGCTCGGCACCAAGGAAAGCGCCACGGTCAACGCGGTGCTGGTGGCGATCAAGATCGCGGCGCTCTCCATGTTCGTGGTGCTGACCCTGCCGGTGATCCAGACGGGCAAGTTCGTTCCCTTCGCCCCGCTTGGCTTTACTGGCATTTCGGGCGCGGCGGCTTCGATCTTCTTTGCTTATGTGGGCTTCGATGCGGTCTCGACTGCGGCGGAGGAGACCAAGAACCCGCAGCGCAACATGCCGATTGGCCTCATTGGCAGCCTTGCGATCTGCACCGTGTTCTACATGCTGGTCGCTGCCGGCGTGATCGGAACCGTCGGCGCGCAGCCCATGTTCGGTCCGGCTGGCGAAGTGCTCTCACCCGGCACGCCCGCGCTCTCGGCCGCTTGCGCCGCGATCCAGGACAATGCGGTGGTCTGCTCGAAGGAGGCGCTGGCCTGGACGCTGCGTTCGGTCGGCTATCCCTTCGTCGGCTGGCTGGTCGGCGCGGCCGCCATTCTGGCGCTGCCTTCGGTCATCCTGATGATGATGTTCGGCCAGACCCGCATCTTCTTCGTGATGAGCCGTGACGGGCTGCTGCCCGAGTTCTTCTCGAAGATTCACCCCAAGTTCCGCACCCCGCACGTGATCACGATCCTCACCGGCATTTTCGTGGCGCTGTTCGCGGCGTTCTTCCCCGTGGGGCTGCTGGCCGACGTGTCCAACTCGGGGACGCTCTTTGCCTTTGCCGCTGTCTCGATTGCGGTGCTGGTGCTGCGCCGGACCGATGCCAAGCGGCATCGCCCGTTCCGCACACCCGCTGTGGCGTTGGTCGCGCCGATCTCGATCGCGGGCTGCGTCTACCTGTTCTTCAGCCTCTCGCGTGAGACGATCCTGCTGTTCTTCGGCTGGGCGCTGGTCGGACTGGTGATCTACTACACCTACAGCCGCAGCCGCAGCCATCTGGGCCGGGGCACGGTCGAAGTGCATGAAACGGACGCGGACATTCCGCCGCAGTCGGTGCCGCCGATCTCCTGATCGGCAAGGCTGCTCAACCAGAAGGGCCGCTTCCCCCCGGGGAGGCGGCCCTTTTGCATGGAAGGGCAGGGGGTGCGGGGAGGCGCTTGCATGGTGGGAGAATAAGAACATAATAGGAACATGAACCGAATCGAAGCTCTTTCCCCCGTCCATGTCCTATCCCCGCCGCTACCTGCCGGATTGCGGCGGGGCCTTGTCACCACGGCCCGCGCCGCGCGCTGGCGGCCGGGGCTTGCCACCGGCTGCCGCCATGCCGAAGTCTTCGCGCCTGCCGGGGAAGCGAGCGGGGCAGGGCTCGCGCTGGCCCTCGCGCGCGATGCCCTGCAGGCCGATGAGGATGACCAGCGCCCCTGGCTCTGGGTGCAAGACAAGGCAGCGCTCAGGCTTTCGGGCCGGCCCTATCGCCCGGGGCTCCCGCCGCATTTGCGCCACCGCCTGATCCACGTCGCCGCCATGACGCCGGAGGACGCGCTTTTCGCGCTGGAGGAAGGGCTGCGCTGCCGCGACCTCGCTTTCGTCATCGGAGAAATCGCGGGCAATCCGCGTGCGCTGGATTTCACCGCCTCGCGCCGGCTCAGTCTTGCGGCGGAAAAGCACGGCACCGCGCTGTGGCTGGTACGGCTCGATGCACGCACCAATCTGGGCTCGGCCCGCATGCGCTGGCGCGCCGCCGCCGCGCCATCGCCGCCGCCGCGCTGGAACCCGCAGGCGCCGGGCCGGGCCAGCTGGTCGGCCGAACTGTTCCGCGCCCACACCTTTCAACCCGGATACTGGACCTTGCGCGATGACGGCAATGCTCTCGCCGCTACCACAGCGCCGGATCATGGCGATCTGGTGCGCGGACCTGGCGCTCGATCGCTGGCGGCTGGCTGAAGGCTGCGCGAGGGGCGCAGGCGCCGATGCCGCTCCGCTCGCGCTGATCGCCGAAACCGCGCACGGCCCGCGCATCGCCGCAGTCAACGCTGCGGGCGCGGCGCAAGGCGTGCGCACGGGGGTGATGCTGGCGGATGCGCGCACGCTCTGCCCGGCGCTTGCCGTGCGCCCTGCCGATCCGGCGGGTGACCTCGCGTTCCTCGAGCGCCTCGCGCTCTGGGCGCAGCGCTGGGGGCCTTGGTCTGCGCTCGATGCGCCCGATGGCCTCATTGTCGATACCACCGGCACCGCGCACCTGTTCGGGGGTGAGGCCATGCTGCTGGCGGACGCGCGCGCGCAGTTGCGGCGCCGGGGCCTTGCCGCGCGCGCGGCGATCGCGCCGACGGCGGGCGCAGCCTGGGCGCTCGCCCATTTCGGACCCCAGGGCGCGATCCTGGAAGGCGACGACCTGATGGACCGTCTCGCCGCGCTGCCGGTTGCGGCGCTGCGGCTCGATGACGATGTCCTGCTCCTCCTGCGCCGCTTGGGTCTCAAGCGACTGGAGGATCTTGCCGGTATCGGACGCGAGGCGCTGGCCCGGCGCTTCCGCAACCGCCGCTCGCCCGGCGCCAATCCGCTGGTGCGGCTCGACCAACTGCTCGGCCGCGTGCCCGAACCCTTGCTGCCGGTCATCGGCACCGAGCAGCCCATGGTCCAGCGCCGCCTTGCCGAGCCGATCCGCCACCGCCCCTTGCTCGACCGCGTGGTCGCCGATCTGGCGGCAGACATGGCGCGGCTGCTCGAGGGGCTGAGACAGGGCGCGCGGCGGCTTGAGCTCGCCTTGTGGAAGGTCGATGGCGAAGTGCTCGTGCGGCGGCTGGAAATGGCGGCGGCGGCGCGCGATCCCTTGCATGTCTGCCGCTTGTTTGCCGCGCGGCTCGATGATCTCGACGCCGGCTTCGGCATCGAACTGGTGCGTCTCGGCGCGCCATGGACCGAGCCCTTGGTCATGGGGCAGGCCGAACTCGAAGCCGCCGCCGAAGCGCGCGGCACCAGCCTCGCCGCCTGCATCGACCGGTTGACGGTGCGGCTCGGCGCAGAGGCCGTGCGCCGCCCCGTGCCGCGCGCCAGCCACTTGCCCGAACGCGCGCAGCGCTGGGCCCCCGCGCTCGATCCGCTGCCAGGCCTCCAGGAAGATTTCGCCTTCCACGAGCGGCCCTTGAAGCTGCTCGACCGGCCTGAACCCATCGCGGTGATCTACGAAGCGCCCGACGGACTCCCCCGCCTGTTTCGCTGGCGGGGCGCCGTGCACGAGATCGCGCGCGCCGAGGGGCCCGAGCGCATCGCGCCCGAATGGTGGCGCGAACGCGGCACCGTACGGCTGCGCGACTACTACCGCATCGAGGACAGCACCGGCCGCCGCTACTGGATCTACCGCCACGGCCTTGCCGGTGACGGCCGCGGCGGCGCGCCCGAATGGTTCCTGCAGGGGCTTTGCGCGTAAGTGCCTGACGCGCCGCTCACCCCCGCGCGGCGGCATGTCGCGCCCGAAGAGGAGGGCGCAGCACCGCCCCCCCGCGCGCCGTTCGTCGAACTCGGCCTCGCGACCTGCTTCTCGTTTCTGCGCGGCGCGTCGGACCCGGTCGATCTCGTCCTCGCCGCGCACCGGCTCGGCTATGATGCCATGGGCGTGGCGGATGCCAATTCGATGGCCGGCGTGGTGCGCATCCATGGCGAGGCCAAGGCGCTTGGACTGAGGCCTGTGATCGGCTGCCGGATCGAGACCGTCGAGGGCCTCGCTTTCCTGGCCTATCCGGCAAACCGCGCCGCCTATGGCCGCCTGTGCCGCCTGATTTCCGCCGGCCGGATGGCGCGGCTCGATGGGGAATGGCAGGCCAAGGGGGTGTGCGAGATCGACCTCGCGCTGCTGGCGGCGCATGCCGAGGGCGTCCACCTCGTGCTGCTCCCTCCGCGCGATCTGGACGCGCGCTTTACCGTCGAAATGGAGAGCAATGTAGTCCCCCTCCCGCTCGCGGGAGGGGTTAGGGGTGGGCAGGCAGCAAGCGCGGCGCCCGAACAGCCCACCCCCGACCCCTCCCGCGAGCGGGAGGGGGGAAGAAGGGACAACCCCTCCGTCCTTCGACAAGCTCAGGATGAGCGGGAGGGGGGAAGTCGCCACAGAATATCCCTCCCTTTTCCCGCGCTTATCCCCCATCTTGCCTACAGGCTGCCCACCCTGCGCCACCTCGCCGCCAGCTATCTCTACAGCGGCGACGACATCGCCCGGATCAGCGCGCTTGATGCACTCGCCAGGGCGCATGGCCTCGGCCTCCTCGCCACCAACGACGTGCTCTATCACGAGGCGGCGCGGCGACCCTTGCAGGACGTGATGACCGCGATCCGCCACAAGACCACCGTGGCGCGCGCCGGGCACTTGCTTCACCCCAATGCCGAGCGGCACCTCAAGTCCCCCGCCGAGATGGTCCGTCTGTTCGAGCGCTGGCCTCATGCCGTCACCGCCGCGCGCGATCTTGCCGATGCCTGCCAGTTCGGCCTCGATGAACTGCGCTATGAATACCCCGAGGAAATCTGCCCCGAGGGCCGCACTCCGCAAGACTGGCTGGAGGAGCTGACCTGGGCCGGCGCGGCGGGGCGCTATCCTTCCGGCGTGCCCGGCAGCGTGCGCGATACGCTGACGCGCGAGCTGGCGCTGATCGGCCGGCTAAACCTCGCAACCTACTTCCTGACCATCAAGGATATCGTTGATTTTGCGCGCAATCAGGATCCGCCGATCTTGTGCCAGGGGCGCGGCTCGGCGGCCAATTCGGCGGTGTGCTATTGCCTCGAGATCACCGCAGTCGATCCGGCGCGTCACGCGCTGCTGTTTGATCGGTTCATTTCCGAGGAGCGCAAGGAACCGCCCGATATCGACGTCGATTTCGAGCACGAGCGGCGCGAGGAAGTGATCCAGTACATCTATCGCCGCTATGGCCGCCAGCGCGCCGGACTTTGCGCGACGGTGATCCACTACCGCCCACGCATGGCGATCCGCGAGGTGGGCAAGGCCATGGGGCTGTCGGAAGACGTGACCGCCGTCCTCGCACGCACCGTCTGGGGCGGCTGGGGGAGCGAGATTGCCGAGAGGAATGTGGCGCAAGCCGGGCTCGATCTGACTGATCCACATCTCAGGCGAGTTCTGAAACTTACAGAACAAATGATTGGCATGCCGCGCCATCTCTCGCAGCATGTCGGCGGTTTTATCCTCACCCAGGGCCCGCTGACCGAGACCGTGCCGATCGGCAATGGCGCCATGGCGGATCGCAGTTTCATCGAATGGGACAAGGACGATATCGACGCACTGGGCATTCTCAAGGTCGATGTGCTGGCGCTCGGCATGCTCACCTGCATCCGCAAGTGCCTCGATCTCCTCGATGCGCACCATGGCCGCGACCTGACGCTCGCGACGGTGCCGCGTGAGGACCCGGAAACCTACGCCATGCTGCGCAAGGGCGATTCGCTGGGCGTGTTCCAGGTCGAGAGCCGAGCGCAGATGAACATGCTGCCGCGCCTGCGCCCGCGCGAATTCTACGATCTCGTCATCCAGGTGGCGATCGTGCGACCGGGGCCGATCCAGGGCGATATGGTCCATCCGTACCTGAGGCGGCGGCGGGGCGAGGAGGCGGTGATCATTCCCGCACCGGGCCCAGCCTTCGGCCCGCCGGACGAGCTGACCTCGATCCTCGGGCGCACGCTCGGCGTGCCGATCTTTCAGGAACAGGCGATGAAGATCGCGCTTGATGCGGCCAAGTTCACCGGCGCGGAAGCGAACCGGCTGCGCAAGGCCATGGCCACCTTCCGTAGTCGCGGCATGGTCGACGAACTGCAGGACATGATGGTCGAGCGCATGACCGCGCGCGGCTATGACCGCGATTTCGCGCAGCGTTGCTTCAATCAGATCCGGGGTTTTGGCGAATACGGCTTTCCCGAAAGCCACGCGGCCAGCTTCGCGCACCTCGTCTATGTCTCCAGTTGGCTCAAGTGCCACTATCCGGCGGCGTTTGCCTGCGGCCTGCTCAATTCGCAGCCGATGGGCTTCTATGCGCCTGCGCAGATCGTGCGCGATGCGGCGGAGCACGGCGTGGTCGTGCTGCCGGCGGATGTGAACCATTCGATGTGGGACTGCACTTTGGAGGAGATTTCACGCGGAGACGCGGAGGCGCGGAGGGAAGAAGAAGTTGGTTCGCGCAGAGAGCGCAGAGGAAGCGGAGGCCGCAGAGATGTCGCGCATGGCGGCGAAGCCGCTTCCTTATCGTACGCGGTTTCGGACAGGATATCCGCCTGCGGCGCACAGGACATCTTTGCGATCTCTGCTTCCTCTGCGCTCTCTGCGAGAAACCCTTCTTCTCCTCTCCGCGCCTCCGCGTCTCCGCGTGAACCCCAATTCGCGCTCCGCCTCGGCCTGCGCCAGATCGATGGCCTGCCCGAACACGTCGCCGCCGCGCTCGTTTCCGCGCGCGAGGCTGGCTGGCAATTCGCCGATGTCGCCGCGCTGAAAACGCGCGCCGGGCTTTCGCCGGCGATGATCGAGCGGCTCGCGGCGGCCGATGCCTTCGGTTCGATGGGGCTGCCCCGGCGGCAGGCGCTGTGGGATGCGCGCAGCCTCATTGCCGCGAATGCGCTGCCGCTCTTCGCCGCCGCGGACGCACGTGAGGAGGGGGAGGAGCGGGCGCGCACCCGCCTGCCGATCATGCCGCTTTCCGAGGAAGTCGTCGCCGATTACCAGACCCAGCGCCTTTCGCTGAAGGCGCATCCGATGGTCTTCCTGCGCGCCGATCTGGCCGAGCGCGGCTTTGTGCGCGCGGCGGACCTGAGGGAGCGGAAGGTGCGCTCGATGGTCCGCGTCGCGGGCGTGGTGCTGGTGCGCCAGCAGCCGGGCAGCGCGAAGGGCGTGTGCTTCATCACGCTGGAAGACGAGACGGGCGTGATCAACCTCGTGATCTGGCCCGATCTCAAGGAGAAGCAGCGCAGTGTGGTGATGGGCGCGCGGCTGATGGAAGTGCGCGGGCGCGTGGAATACGACGACGAGGTGATCCACGTGATCGCAGCGCACCTCACCGATGCGAGCGATGGGCTGGCGCGGCTTTCGGACGATCCGCTGCAGCCCGCGATGGCGCGCGCGGATGAAGTGAACCGCCCCATCCCCGGCCGCATGCCGCCCCCTGCGCGCGGCCATCCCCGCAACGTGCGGGTGATCCCCAAGTCGCGCGATTTCCACTGAAGGCACGCCCGCCACAATTGCGCCGTGCAGCGGGGCTAGCGGCTTCGCGCATGGATATCGTGAGATTGGGACCCGAAGACGCCGAGCGCTTTTTGGCGCTGCGGAAGGCGATGTTTGACGCCGAGGCGCTGAACTTTCGCGGCGCTGCCGAGGATGACGCTGCCATTGGCCTTGCCGCCTGGCGCGAGCGACTGGCCCGCGATCATGTCTATGCCGTAGTCCAAGGCGACGACTGGATCGCAGTGGGCGGTCTGACCCGCCTTGCTGGACGCAAGCTCGATCACAAGGGCCTCGTCTGGGGCATGTATGCCTTGCCTGCCGCGCGCGGCACCGGGGCAGCGGTGCGCATTCTGGATCAACTGGAAACCGCAGCCCGAGATCTAGGCCTGCGCCAGTTGCAACTCACCCTCATGGCCGACAACGCACGAGCCCGCCGCGTCTACGAACGCCACGGTTATGTGCTCTATGCGATCGAGCCTGACGCAGTGCGGCGGGACGATGCGAACCACCTGGACGAAGCGCTGATGTGGAAGCGGCTTTAGGGCCAAGCTTCAAGCCATTCTATTCGCTACCGAACCTGGCCCACAGCTTCGGGTAGCGCCTGGCCAGATCGGCCGGCTCTTCGCTGAACTGCACGCCGCTGGGCTTGGTGTCATAGGCCATGGCAGCGATGACCGGCATGTTGTTCCAGTCCTGGCCGGTCTTGGCGGCCCATGCCTCGCGCGCGGCATAGGCGAATTCCTCGAACGAAACGTCGCCTGACAAACCGGGGGGGATGATATCTGCCAGCTTGTCCGGATCGGCCAGCACCGCCTCGAAGGTCTTGCGGCCCCGGGAAATCAGCCAGCAGCGAAAATACTCGAAGCCGTCATCCGACACCCCGCCACTGGCCACGAACGCCGCGCCCCACAGGTCCCACGAATAGGAACGGCGCATTGTCGCGTCGAAGATCCGCTCGAAATCGGCAATCCTGTTGGCCGGAAGCCGGTCAAGGCCTGCACGAAGATCGGCCAGTTGCGCGTCCGGGTCAGCCCCAAGCGTCGCCGAATGGTCGATCAGGGCCCAGAAATCGCGCTCCTTGAGACGGTCCGCATTGTCAGTGGATGGGATGGATTGCGGGCTGCTTGTCTGTGCTTGGGCCATTCCGCCCGCAAGCACCTGGAGCCCAGGCATCGCCGCCGCCACGATCACGAGCCGGACAAACGACAAGCCGTTCATGCGGCGCTCCCCGGATCAATCCGCCCATGCGCAAGGCGGCGCTCGTCTGGCATTTGCAGCGCCAAGGCTTCGCTCAGGTCCGCAGCCGCTCGATTCCCTGCGCGAGGGCGACGTAGAGCTTGCCCATGTCGGACGAGAGCAGCGTGACGCCCAGCGCATGGCCGTCGCGCGTTGAAAGCAGCTGGCGCAGCATCGCCTCGAAATCGTGGATGTAGCGGTTCACATGGCTGCGGAACTCGCTGTCGGTCTCGTAATGCTGCTGCACCACCCGCACTTCGGCGTTGTCGAGCAGGCTGACCGCGCGGCGGGTGAAAATGCCGCGGTCGCCGCGCAGATATGAGGCCCAAGCGGTTTCCGAAACGTCGGCCGAAAGCACTTTGGCAATATCGATCGAGGTTGAATTCAGCGATTCGGTGATCAAGGCGGTCCGGCGCGCGAAATCATTGTCGACTTGTTCTTCGGCGCGCTCGCGGGCACGGGCGACGCGGCTTTCGAGATTGCCGGCCAGTTCATCCACCTTGGCAAGCTGGTCGCGCATCTGAATCGCGGTCTCGCGGCTGGCCGAGGCGGCGCTGTCGATCGCGTCCTCAAGCCGGGCGATGAGCTCGGCCCCGCGGCCCTGCAGCACGCGCATGATCGCGGCATTGCCTTCGTCGCCCAGCTTGCCCGCCAGCGCCTCGATCTCGCGCGTTGCGCCCTCGCGCAGGTTTTCTCCCATGCGGCCGGCGGCATCGGCCAGTTCTGTGATCGCGCCCGAAAGGCGTCCGTCGATATCCTGTGACAGTGCCTCGCTTTCCTGGCGCGCGGCCGTGAGCAGCGTGCGCAGCTCGCCAAGCCGGGCTTCCTGCTCCGTCGCCTGGCCGAGGAAGCTCTTTTGCAGGCGCGACATTTCCGACATGGCTGCCTTGAGATCGTCGCGCGCGCTTTCCACGCTTTGTGAGAGCGCGCGGCCGGTATCGCCTGCTTCGCCCAATGCGCCGCGCAGGCCCTCGACCCGGTTTTCGAATCTGCCAAGCCCGGCCTCGGCGCTGCTCAGCGCAGCGGGGAGCGCCGTGCCGGCATGTTCGCCGCCGGCCTGGATCAACTCGAGCAGGCGGAATGCCGATTCGGTCAGCGTTTCAATCTGGCCGTCGGTTCCGAACAATGCCTCACGCATGTCGACAAGGCGCTGGTTGAGCGCAGTCAGCGCGCGGTCGACAGCAGTGGCCGTCGCGTCGCTCTGCCCGCTCGATGCGTGCAGCGTGGCGGTGAAGGCCGCGACCCGTTCGGCCACGGCATCGCATTGCCGACCGAGCGTCTGTGCTTCCTCGAGCTGGCGCTGGCGCTGCGCCTCGATCGCTTGATCGAGATCGGCCAGCTTGCGCGCGAGGGCTTCCGCTGCTTCAGCTCCGGCACTGGCCATGGCGGCGCGGCGCTCGCTGATTGCAGTGTCGAGTTCGCCCAGGCTCTGGCCCAGAGCCGCACGTTGTTCGGCGGCCGCCACTTCGAGGTTGGCCCTGCGCCCGGAAAGCTGCTCGTCCAGCGCGGCGGCATCTTCGGCGAGGCGGCGGGCGAGATCGGCCGCGCTTGCCTCGAATGCGGCGAGCCGCTCGCGCGAGGCAGAAATCAGCGCTTCGTGATCGCTGCCCAGCGCTTCGATTGCTTCGCGCACCGCTGCCAACTGGTCTTGCGAACGCTGCGTGAACTGCTGCAGCGAGGCCTCTTCGGCACTGCCCAGCGCACGGCTGAAGGCGCCGGTTTCCGCGCGCATCGCGGCAAATCGTGCGCCCAGTGCGGCCACGGTATCTTCCTCGATCGCGATAATCGCCTCACGTTGACGAGCCAGTTCCTCGCCAAGCGTTTCGGAGCGTGCGCGGATCGCGGCGAGCGCGGCGATCTCCTCCTGGTCGAGCTGCTGGCGATGCGCTTCGGTGCCCTCGGCCAGCGCGGCAAAGCGGGCCTCGCTGATCGTGGCAATGTGCGCAGCGGCATTGCTGAACTGGGCCATCGCATCTTCGACCCGCTCGCGCACCGTGCCGACCTGCCGTTCACTGGCGAGGCCGAACTCGTTGAGCCGCTGGAAGCCGACGACGAGATCCTCCAGCTGTGTGTGCGCGGTGCGGCCGGCCATGGCGATCGTGTTGGTCACGTCCTTTGCGGCATTGGCGATGACCGGCAGCTGGCCGCGCAGCTTCTCCATGTTTTCAAGCGCATGGTCGGAAACGGTGCCGATGCGTTCCACTTCGGCGCCATTGTCCGCGATCAGTGCCTTGAGATGGCCCGCGCTCCCGCCGATCCGCTCGACCGCGATGCGCCCGAGCGATTCCAGATCGCGGCCCTGCGCCGCGATGAATTCGCGCGCGAGCGACAGTTCGGTGTTGACTGCGACGAGGCGGCGTTCGAGCCGCTCCGATTCGAGGCTGAGCAGCCGTGCGGCATCGCCAAACCGCGCCGCCTCGCGCCGGCTGTTGCGGCGCCCGACGAGAAGCGCGACGAGCACGACCAGCACCGGACCCGACCAGCTGGAGATCAGTCCGGTCCATACGGCAAGCGGCTGCGCGCCCGCAAAAACAGCGCGATTGGCGATGACGAACGCCGCCGTCCACCCGGCAATGATCAGGCCGGAAAGCGCAATGCCCAGCCAATCTCGGGCAAATTCAGAGGCTTGGTCGTCGCTATCAACCCAGGCTGAGGCGATATCTTCGGGATCCGGGGGGATTGGCCAACCGCTTTCGGCGGTACCGTTGCTGCCTGTGGCGGGCAAAGGAATAGCCAAGCCGGGTTCGGCTTCCACGGGTGCGGGCTCGTCGGCGAGGCGCTTGCCCACCAGCACTTTGGCCGCGCCGGACACGCCGTCTTCAATGCCGCCTTCTATGGCGATGATCTTTCTGCCCCCTGACATAATCCGGTGCTTACCACAGGTCGGCCCGCCGCTTAAAGGCAGCTTAACCCATAATGGTTATTTGTCCGCATATGGCTTACCTTGGCGATGCGATCGATGCCCATCTGGCCGCGGCTACCGGCGATGACCCCGCGCTTTTCCGCGAACTGCGCGCCGCTTTCGTGGAGAGTGCGCGGCGCCAGCTCGATCTGCTGGGCCGGGCGCGCTGCGACGGGAACTGGGAAATGGCGGCGCTGCGGCTCAAAAGCCTCGCCGCGACGTTCCACGCCGACGACCTCATTGCTCTGGCCGACGAGGCTCTGGCAGGCGTGCCGGGCGAACCTGCGATCCTGCGCCGCATTGCCAGTGCGTTGGATTCGATCGAACCCACCGACTGAGACGCGGCCAAGCTTGGCAGCGCGCGCGCCTGCGCCTAGCATGGGGCAAAAGGAGATTGCCGCCTTGCGGGTCGCATTGTTGTCGTTGATGGACGCCGTTGTTGGCGAGCCGCAGGGTCTTCGCGGCCTGCTGCCGATTGGCGGCCGCTCGATCCTGCGCCACCAGCTGGGTCTTGCCATGGCGCTGGGGTGTTCGCGCATCGTAGTGCTGGCCGAAACGCTGACCGGCGATCTCGTTGCACTCCAGCACGCGGCCGAAGCGGGCGGCGCGCGCTTCCACGTGATCGCCTCGGCGCGTGCGCTCGCACCGCTGGTAGCGGCCGAGGACGAACTGCTCGTGCTGACCGAGGGGCTGCTGGCCATGCCGGAGGATGCGCTGCGCCTGCTGGGCGACTGGCCGGTGATCCTCACGCTTCCGGTAGAGGCGGGCTTGCCGCTCGGTTTCGAGCGGATCGATATCAACAGCGCTGGAGCCGGGGCCATGCTGCTGCCGGGCAAGATGATCGCCGCGCTGGGCGATCTGCCGGGTGACTGGAACCCGGGCTCGGCGCTGCTGCGGATCGCGTCGCAGGCGCGGGTGGTGCAGCGCGAACTGCCTGCGGTGTTGCTCGATCAAGGACGCTGGCGCCTTATCCGTGACGAGGCCGAGGCGCATCGGGCCGAGCCTGGCTGGGTGCGGCTGCACACCGCGAGCGCGCTTGTCCGTTCGCCGGGGCTGTGGATCGCCGCCGGCGTCGTACGCCTGCTCGGTCCGGCGCTCCTTCATGCCGGAACGCGGCCCTATGTGATCGCGCTGGCTGCGGCGATCACTGCGCTGCTCGGCGCGGGTGCGGGCTGGTTCGGATGGAGCGCGGCGGGCTTTGCCATGCTCGCGCTTGCCTGGCTCGTGCTGCAGGTAGCGGGGCTGCTGGCGCGGGTGGAGCGCGATTCGCTGCTGGCCTGGTCCGGCGGTGCCTCGTTCGATGTGCTGGCCGAGGCGGCCCTCGATTGCATGTTAATCACCTTGTGCGCCTGGCGCAGCGAGATTCCGGCCGTGACCGGCGTGCCCTGGGGCATTGCCTGGTTCCCGCCGGTGGTGCTGCTCCTGCTTGTGCGGCTGTTGCGGCGCCTGCAGCCGGAGGAACCTTGGACGTTCTGGCTCAACGACCGGTTCGTGGTGGGCGCGCTGCTCGCGGTGACAAGCGTGCTGCTGCCGTTCGATTTTGTGCTGCGCGTACTGGTGGTATCGCTGATCGTCGTCGGCCTTGTGCTGGGGCGGCGCGGGGATGCCGGGGCCGCAGGCCTGCCGGGTCCGGGCAAGCCGGCATGAATGCGCGGCGCGCCATGCGCTGGCCTGCATCGCAAGGCCCGGGTTGCACCTTGCGGCGAGCCTGCCGTCTAACCGCGAATTAACCAGTTCCGGGCTAAGCTTCTTCCCATGGCCAACCTCGCACCTTCCGGCGCCGCGGCACGCGCAAACGCCGCGCTGCTGGCCGAAGAGCTTGCCGCCGCGCGCGGCTCGGTGGCCAATGTCGTCCCGATTCTGCGGCATCTGCTGCGCAGCGACGTCAATTCCATCTTCAGCGACGAAATCGTGGCGCGGGTGCGCGGCATGTTCCTCGATGTGGCGCGTCAGCTGGTTATCGCGCTGGCCGAGGCGGCCGGCCATGCCGAGCCCGAGGCCTGGGCGCACCGGGCGGCGGACGAGCTGGCCCATGTCCTTGCCGACAGTCCGGCATTCCTCGAGCATTTTCATACCCTTGCGCTTGAATGGCAATGGACCGAACGACTGGCCCAGAGCCGCGCGCTTGATCCGGTGCTGCCACCGCTGCTGCAGGCGCGGATGGGAGAGCCCGATCCGCAGGTCTCGGCAGGCGCGATGACCCTGCTCGCGGCGCAGGCGCGCTTCTGCCAGAACCAGCGGCGTATGCAGCTGCCGCTGGCCGAACTGCCGGGGGACCTTGTCCATATCGCGCTTGTCACCATGCGTGCTCATGTCGGCGCTGACGGGAATGCCGATGCCTACGCTCTGATCGCCGAGCGCAGCGTGCGCGGCCGCATCGACGAGGCGCGCGGTCGGCTCGGCCAGCTGCGGCGCGTGCTCGATGCAATGGGCGATCAACCGGACGCGGCGCTCGATCTCGATTCTTCCGGCATTGCGCTGTTCGTTACTGCGTTGGCGCGCGGATCGGGCCAGACCCGCGAAGCGGCGATCATGGCGACAGTCGATACCCAGATGCCGCGCCTGGCGCTTTCCTTGCGCGCCTGCGGCCTTGCGGGGGACGCCATCACTGCGCGCGTTCTGGCGTTTCACCCCGATGCCCGTGTCCCCGAGGCAATCGGGGATATCGGCCCCGGCGAGGCCGCCGCGCTGCTCGCAGATACGGCCGCAGCGCCATGAGCGCGATGCAAGGGCAGGGGCCGTCCGCAGCCGGGCGGATCGGGGTGATCCGCGCACATAGCGACGGCGCGGACAGGCTGCTGGCGGCAGACGAACCGCTGGCCGGGCTCCAGCGGCGTTGCGGGGGCGCGGTGCCGGGCCCCATCGCTGTGCCCGCCCTGTTGGCGCTGGTGCGCCGCGTGCGCCGGACGCGCCAGGCCGCATCACGCACGATCCATTCAGTGGATGAGGGGCGCCCGGTCTCGGCATGGGCAGTCGTCGCCCCCGCAGGCGAGGGCACCGCGATCGAGCTTAGCCGCTGGCGCCAGGCCGAGGAACCCCTGGCGGAGAGCCCGCCACCCGAGGGGTTGCTGCGCCAACTTGCTGAAGCCGAGATCCTGCTGGACGAGGCGCAGCGGGTGATCGCCGCCGAGGTGCGCGCCGCCGATCTTGCCGGCCTTGCCGCCGCGCTTGATGCGGGGCGCGGCCGCTTCTGGACCGATTTCGTCACGGTCGAGCGGGTCAGCGATCATATGACCGCCCGGCAGGGCCCGCTCCATTGGCAGCTGCTCGACGATGCGCCGTTCACCGTTGCCGGGTCGGCGAGGACCTGGCGCGCCCGGATCCTGCCGCGCATGCAAGGCGGCTTCGAGCTGCTCGCCATCCCCGAGACCATCGAGGCGCTGCCCGAGGCGCCGGACGATACGCAAGGCGCAGGCGCGGAGCCCGCCAGCCCCGAACAGGGCTGGAACCGCCTGCTCGGCCGCGATCTCGCGCCCGCCTTGCGCCAGCCGATCACCCGCATCATCGCCAATGCCGAAACCATCCGCACCCGGCTGGCCGGGCCGCTGGCGGATGAGTACGCCGGCTATGCCAAGGACATTGCCGAGGCTGGGCGCCACCTCATGAGCCTGATCGAGGACTTGGCCGATCTCGAGGCGGTCGAGGCTCCCGGCTTTGCGCCTGCGCCCGACCAGATCGATCTTGCCGACTGCGCGCGCCGCGCGGCGGGCATCCTTTCGGTGCGTGCGCAGGAACGCGGCATCGTGCTCAAGACCCCGGATTCGACTGTTCGCGTTCCTGCAATCGGCGAGTTCCGTCGGGTCCTGCAAGTGCTGCTCAACCTGCTCACCAATGCCATCCGCTACAGCCCGGAAGGCTCGGCGGTCACGCTGGAAGCCGGCGAACGCGAACACGGCGCATGGATCGCGGTGCGCGATGAGGGGCAGGGGTTGACCGAGGAGCAGGCCGCGCGGGTGTTCGACAAGTTCGAGCGCCTCGGCCGCAGCGGCGATGGCGGCACCGGGCTCGGGCTCTATATTTCGCGCCATCTAGCGCGGGCGATGGGCGGCGATCTTGTGGTCACGAGCGCGCCGGGCGAGGGCGCGCGCTTCGAGCTAAGCCTTCCGCAGAGCAGCGCGGCACCGCGGGCCGACTGAGGCTTACCTGCGGCGCTGCGCCAGCACCAGCAGACCCGCGCCCGCACTCGCGAGCACACCGCCCCAGAGGATCCACACCCGCTGTTCGAGCATGAAGCTGGAAGCCGGCCACATGATGAGGCCGGCCCCCTGGCCCATCCACAGGAGGCCCATGGCAAGAGCGGCGATACCGAGCACACGCAGGATCAAGGTCATGCTTTAGTCCCTTCGTTTCGCCGCCCCGAAGCCTCAGCGTTCGCTGACGGGAACGTAATCGCGCTGCACCGGCCCGGTGTAGAGCTGCCGCGGACGGCCGATCTTCTGGCCGGGATCGCTGATCATTTCGTTCCACTGCGCCACCCAGCCGACCGTGCGGGCAAGGGCAAAGAGCGCGGTGAACATCGCGGTCGGGAAACCGATCGCCGAGAGAATGATGCCCGAATAGAAGTCGACGTTCGGGAACAGCTTCTTCTCGATGAAGTACGGGTCGCTGAGCGCCAGTTCCTCGAGCCGCAGCGCGGTCTCGAACAGCGGATCGGTGACCTTGAGCGAGGAGAACACCTCGCGCACCGTCTGCTGCATCACGGTCGCGCGCGGGTCGTAGTTCTTGTAGACGCGGTGGCCGAAGCCCATCAGGCGGAACGGATCGTTCTTGTCCTTGGCGCGCTCGATGTAGTGCGGGATCCGGTCGGGCGTGCCGATTTCCTTGAGCATGTTGAGCGCGGCTTCGTTGGCGCCGCCATGCGCCGGGCCCCACAGGCAGGCGATGCCCGCCGCGATGCACGCGAAGGGATTGGCGCCGGAGGAGCCGGCCAGACGCACGGTCGAGGTCGAGGCGTTCTGCTCGTGATCGGCATGAAGGATGAAGATGCGGTCGAGTGCGCGCTCGACGATCGGGTTCACCTCGTATTCCTCGGCCGGCACCGCGAAGGTCATGCGCAGGAAGTTGCCGGTGTAGGAGAGGTCATTGCGCGGATAGACGAAAGGCTGGCCGACCGAATACTTGTAGGCCATCGCCGCGATCGTGGGCATCTTGGCGATCAGGCGGTGGGCGCTGATCTTGCGCTGCTCGGGATCGGAAATGTCGGTCGAGTCATGGTAGAACGCCGAGAGCGCGCCGACCACGCCGCACATGATCGCCATCGGGTGCGCGTCGCGGCGGAACCCGCGGTAGAACACCGAGAGCTGTTCGTGGACCATGGTATGCCGAGTGATCGTGTAGGTGAACTGCGCCAGCTCTTCGGCTGAAGGCAACTCGCCGTTGAGCATCAGGTAGCTCACTTCCATGAAGCTCGAATGCTCCGCGAGCTGGCCGATCGGGTAGCCGCGGTGGAGCAGCACGCCCTCATCGCCATCGATATAGGTCAGCGCGCTGTCGCAGCTTGCCGTGCTGGTGAAGCCCGGATCGTAGGTGAACTTGCCGGTCTCGGCATAGAGCTTGCGGATGTCGATGACATCGGGACCGATCGTGCCGCTCTTGATTGGCATCGTGGTGGTCTTGGTGCCATCACTCAAGGTCGCCTGGTTGTCGCTCACGCTCTACCTCCTGTTTGCGCATCGAATTGCGGCTCGTGGCCGGCTGACTTGGGTTCGGGCCGAGGCCCGGAAAGTTGCATCACGCGGCCGGTCCCGCCTGGTCGTTGATCCGGGCAAGCGACTCGTCTCGGCCAAGAAGCACAAGTACGTCGAAAATGCCCGGTGAGGTAGTCGTGCCGGTCAGCGCCGCGCGCAAGGGCTGCGCCAGCTTGCCGAGGCCCAGGCCCCGCTGCTCTGCCATGGCCTTGAGCGCGGCTTCAAGCTGGGCGGCGGCCCATTCCTCACCCGCCAGCCGCGCCGAGATCGCCCCCAGCAAGGCGCGCGCATCTTCGGTCAGCAATCCGGCGGCTTTCTCGTCGAGCGCCAGCGGGCGCGCCGCAAAAAGGAAGGCCGCTCCGGCGGCAAGTTCGTTGAGATCGGCGGCCCGCACCTTGAGCACCGGCATCGCTTCGGTGAGGAGCGCAAGGCCTGCGGCATCGAGTCCGTCGATGCGCTTCGCCACAAGCGTGGCAAGCCGCCCATCGTCCGACTCGCGGATATAGTGTCCGTTGAAATTCTGCAGTTTCTTGATGTCGAAGCGCGCCGCGCCCTTGCCGACATCGCCGATCTCGAACCACTCTACCGCCTGTTCGCGGCTGATGATCTCGGCATCGCCGTGGCCCCATCCGAGGCGCAGGAGATAGTTGAACACCGCCTCGGGCAACAGCCCCAGCTCGTCACGATAGGCATCCACACCCAGCGCCCCGTGGCGCTTGGAAAGCTTCGCTCCGTCCGCCCCGTGGATCAGCGGGATATGGGCATAGGCGGGATCGTCCCAGCCTGAACCTTCGACGGCCTGCATCGCGCGGATCACGACCAGTTGGCGAAAGGCATTGTTGATGTGGTCATCGCCGCGGATCACGTGGGTGACGCCCATGTCGTGGTCATCGACGACAACGGCTAGCATATAGGTCGGCGTGCCGTCGCTCCGCAGGACCACGTAGTCGTCGATCTCGACGTTCTGGACGGTGATCGGGCCCTGCACGAGATCGTCGATCGTCGTTGCACCCTCACGCGGGGCCTTTATCCGCACCACATAAGGCTCGCCCTCGGGCCAGCTCCCCGGTTCGGCATCGCGCCATTCGCTTTCGATGCGGAAGGGCCGCCGCTCGGCCTGCGCGGCGGCGCGGCGGGCAGCGAGTTCTTCCTGCGTGAGGTAGCAGCGATAGGCGTTTCCGGCGTCAAGCAGCTTGTGCGCCACCTCGGCATGGCGGGCCGAGCGGGCAAACTGGAACACCGGTTCCTCGTCGCCGCCAAGGCCGAGCCAGTTCAGCCCGTCGAAGATCGCTTCGATGGCAGGCTCGGTCGAGCGCGCGCGGTCGGTATCCTCGATGCGCAGCAAGTAGGTTCCGCCATGATGGCGCGCGAAAAGCCAGTTGAAGAGCGCGGTGCGCGCGCCGCCGATATGCAGGTAGCCGGTGGGCGAGGGTGCGAACCTGGTGACAACGCGGCCCGTCACGGCAGCGGTGCCCGCGCCTGATCCAGCGGAAACGGTGTCACTCGCGCTTGCCATCCTCGGCGCTATCCTTCCTAATTCCTGCCATGCTGCCGACTGTGGCCCAACCCCTTGGCGAACCCGCAACCTGGCGGACACGCCTCTGGGACAAACTCGTCTCCTTGTCCAGCATGCACCGCACCATGGAAGCGTTCCTGGCAGGGCGTCCGTTCGAGCGCGGACCCTGGCTGGCGGTGGGCTTCGGCATTGGAATCGCTTGTTGGGCAGTGCTGCCGGGGCCGTGGCAATGGGCAGGCTTTCTGGCATTGTGCGGTGCGGCGGGGGCGGGCGGCCTGCTCATCGATGTCGAGGGTGAACTGGGCCACTTGCGCGCCGCGCTGATCGGCATGTCTCTGATGCTGGCGGCAGGCTGCCTGGCGATCTGGATCAAGTCCGCACTGGTCGGCGAACCCGGCATTGCGCGGCCCGAAGTGGTCACCTTGCAGGGCCGACTGCTCGACCGGCAGGTCGAAGGCGCGCGCGACCGGGTGCGCTTGTTGATCCGCGCGCAAGTCGAAGGTCATGCAAAGCCGCTGCTGGTCCGCCTCAACCTGCCCGACGCCGCCGATCAACCCGGCCTTGTCGAAGGCGCCGAGGTTCGCCTGCGCGCGCGGCTCATGCCGCCCGCACCGCCGATGCTCCCGGGCTCCTATGATTTTGCCCGCGCTGCCTGGTTCCAGGGGCTGGCCGCAACGGGCAATACCGTCGGCCCCGTCAGGCTGGTCACGCCGGCGCAGGAGGGCTGGTCGCTGCGGCAGTGGCAGCAACGCCTTGCCGACCATGTCCGAGCCCGGCTTTCGGGATCGCCAGGAACGATCGCGGCGGCCTTCGCGAGCGGCGACCGCGGCGCGATTGCGCAGGACGACGAGGAAGCCATGCGCGACGCGGGCCTCACGCACCTGCTCTCGATCAGCGGCCTCCATGTGAGTGCGGTGATTGCCGGCGCCTATTTCCTGACGATCCGGCTGCTTGCGCTGATCCCGTTCATCGCGCTGCGGGTGCGCCTGCCGCTGCTTGCGGCCGGCGTCGGGGCAGGGGTAGGCGTGTTCTACACCGTGTTGACGGGGGCCGAAGTGCCGACAGTGCGCTCGGTCGCGGGCTCGCTTCTGGTGCTGACGGCGCTGGCGCTGGGGCGCGATCCATTGTCGCTGCGCCTGCTAGCCACCGCAGCGCTTTTCGTGATGCTGCTCTGGCCTGAGGGTGTGCTGGGGCCCAGCTTCCAGATGAGCTTTGCCTCGGTGATCGCCATCGTCGCGTTCAGTACCTCGGCACCGGCCAAGGCGTTTCTCTCGCAAAGCCATGAGGGGCGGCTCACGCGGCTGGGGCGGCATCTGGCAATGCTGCTGCTGACCGGCATCGTCATCGAACTCTCGCTCATGCCGATCAGCCTGTTCCACTTCCACCGCGCGGGCATATACGGCGCGGCGGCCAACGTGATCGCGATCCCGCTGACGACCGTGCTGACGATGCCGCTGATCGCGCTGGGGCTTGCGCTCGACCTGTTCGGGCTCGGCGCGCCGGCGTGGTGGGCGGTGGGCAAGTCGCTCGAATTGCTGCTGTGGCTCGCCCATGCAGTAGCCGCGCAACCGGGCGCGGTGACAATGATGCCGGGCATGGGCGCGGGCACGTTCGCGCTGTTTGTAGGTGGGCTGCTCTGGCTGGCCCTGTGGAGCGGCCGGGTGCGGCTGTGGGCCTTCGCGCCGATTGCGCTGGGCATGCTCGCGCTGCTGCTGACACGCACGCCCGATGTGCTGGTTTCCGGTGATGGGCACCATGTCGGGATCACCGGGGAACGGCCCGATCTGCTCGTGCTGCGGGCGGTACGGGAGGAAAGCTTTACCCGCACGGCGCTGCTGGAGAACGCCGGGATGACCGGCGATGCGGTGGCGCTTGAGGACTGGCCGGGCGCGCGGTGCAATCAGGACTTCTGTGCGATATCGCTTGTGCGGGGCGGGCGGCGGTTCGAACTGCTGATGGCGCGCGGGCGTGATCTTGTGGCAATCCCGGTACTGGCCAGCGCCTGCGCGCGGGCTGACATCGTGATTGCTGATCGCCGCCTGCCTGCCGCCTGCAAACCGCGCCTGCTCAAGGCCGATCGCGCACTGCTGGGTCAGACAGGCGGGCTCGCCATCGATCTCGTGTCTGGCCGGGTGCGCACGGTGGCCGAAACGCAGGGCGAGCACGGCTGGTTCCGCCGCCCGCCGCCCTATGCGCCCCGTACCCGGCAGGCAGGTCCGACCCCGGCCTCAACCCGAGTGCCGGACCCCGCATTCACTCAGTGATAGCGGCGCAGCAGCCCCGCAAGCTTGCCCTGAACCTGGACTTCGTGCGGCTGGTAGTACTGCGGATCATAGGCCGCGTTGGCCGGATCGAGCCGCACCATGCCCTTCTCGCGCCGCAGATACTTGAGCGTCGCTTCCTCGCCGCGCACCAGCGCTACGACAATCTCGCCGTCGCGCGCGGTATCAGTGCGGCGCACGAGGGCGTAGTCGCCGTCGAGAATGCCGGCCTCGACCATCGAGTCGCCCGAGACCTCCAGCGCATAGTGCTCACCCGAGCCGAGCAGCGCGGCGGGGACGGGCAGGGTGGAGGTGCCTTCCAGTGCCTCGATCGGCACGCCCGCAGCGATCCGGCCGTGCAAGGGGATCTCGATCACGTCGTTTGCCGCCGAGCGCGCAGGGGCCTGGCTGCGCAGCGGGGCAAGCGTGCTTGGCGCGCTGGCAGCCGCGCGCTGCGTGGGCTTGGCTCCGCCCGCATCGCTTTCGCGGATCACTTCGAGCGCGCGCGCGCGGTTGGGCAGTCGGCGGATAAAGCCGCGCTCTTCCAGCGCCGAGATCAGCCGGTGCACGCCGGACTTGGACTTGAGGTCCAGCGCTTCCTTCATTTCCTCGAACGAGGGGGAAATGCCTGAATCTTCAAGGCGGGTCTGGATGAAGGTCAGCAATTCATGCTGCTTGCGCGTGAGCATCCGAGCGCACTCCCGTTTGGTGAACGAATGCGGAACGAATAAGCAACGAAATTATACCCGTCAAGCAATTCCGTGCATTTACAGCAGGTATACCGGAACAGACTGTCCGGCCGAGGCTGCGGGGGCATGGGCAGGGCGCACCACCAGCGCATTGGCGCGGGCGAGCGATGAGAGCGCGCCCGAATCCTGAAGGCCATCGAGCGTGACCGTGCCGCCATCCCAGACCGCGCGCAGGAATTCCATGCGGCTGCCGCCCGCCGGCATGTCTTCGCCCAGCACGGCGGGTATGGGGCGCGGCATCGGAGCCTCGGCGCCGAGCGCGGCGCGGATCAGGGGCAGCAGGAACAGGAAGCCCGTGACAAAAGCGGCAGCGGGATTGCCCGGCAGGCCAAGGATGACTTGCGATCCGCGCCGGGCGACAAGCAGCGGCTTGCCCGGCTTGATCGCAACGCGCCAGAAGGCAAGGTCTGCGCCAAGTTCAGCGAGTGCGGGGCGCACGAGATCATGGTCGCCGACCGATGCACCGCCGCTGGTGACGATGAGATCGGCCCCGCGCGCAGCCTCGAACGCGGCCATAAGCGCCTCGAGCCGATCAGGCACCGGGCCGATGCGGGTAATGCGCACAGGATGCTGCGCGGCGAGCGCTGCAAGCATCGCGCTGTTGCTGGCGGGCAACTGATGCGCGGCGAGTTCGGCGCCGGGGGCCGCAAGCTCGTCGCCGCCGTCGATCACGGCGAGTTCGACCGGGCGGCGCACCGGGAGGCGAGCATGGCCTGCGGTCAGCGCTAGGGCGATCTGTGCGGCGCCGATCTTCGTCCCGGGGGCCATCAGCGTATCACCGTTGCGGAAATCCATGCCGGCGGGGCGGATGTGGCGCGCGGGCGGAACCGGCGGGGTGCCGGTGAGCGTGAGCGCTTGGCCCTCGCGCGCGGCGTCTTCCTGGATCAGGACCATGTCCGCGCCCGCCGGCACCAGCGCGCCGGTGCTGATGCGCGCGGCCTCCCCGGGCCCGACGGTTCCGGCAAAGGGCCTCCCGGCCGCGCTCTCGCCAATCACCTGCCATGGACCCGGAAGATCGGCGATGCGCAGGGCGTAGCCGTCCATTGCCGAGACATCGGCGGCAGGCTGGGTGCGCAGGGCACTCAGCGGCGCAGCCAGATACAGCCCGAGGCATTCGGCGGTGGCGCGGTCCTCGATCGGCAGTTCGGGCGCAAGCGCCATGAGGCGGCGCTGTGCCTCCTCCAGCGGGAGAGGCGGGTTGGGGCGCTGCGGCGTCGGGGTCACTTCGGTCACGGGGCGCGCCAGTCGCCCGATTTTCCGCCGCGCTTTTCGATGAGGCGGACGCCTTCGATCACCATGCCTTTGTCGATTGCCTTGGCCATGTCGTAGACGGTGAGCAGCGCGACCGAGACGGCGGTAAGTGCTTCCATCTCGACCCCGGTGCGCCCGGTGAGCGAGGCGGTGGCGCGGGCCTCGACGCCGTCGTCCACGAAGGCGAACTCGACGCTGACCGCATCAAGCGCGAGAGGGTGGCAGAGCGGGATGAGTTCCGCGGTGCGCTTGGCCGCCATGATCCCGGCGATCCGGGCGACGGCGAGGACATCGCCCTTGGGCGTCTTGCCATCGCGCAAGGCGGCGAGCGTCGCCGCGTTCATGCGGATCCGGCCCAGTGCGACGGCCACGCGCTGCGTCTCCGCCTTGCCGCCGACATCGACCATGCGCGCGCGGCCTTGTGCATCGAGGTGGGTGAGCCCGCTCATGTGCGGCAAGTCCAACAGGTTGACACGGTTGACACAGTCCTGGGCAAAAACTCGGGGGCGGGCCCGGTAGGCCGGCCAAGGGGCTTCAGGACAAGGGAAAAGCGCGGTTTCATGCGGCGGTGATGCCACAAGGGAACGCTGTAGGACAGATGGCAATGGTGATAGCGTCCGGGCTCAGCCTAGGGCGAGCGCTACGGCGGCTTCGGCGTGCAGGCGGGTCGTATCGTAGAGCGGGACGGGGCTGTCCTCCGGCCTCACCAGCAGCATGATTTCAGTGCAGCCGAGGATGATCGCCGTAGCGCCGCGCGCGGCAAGGCGGGCAATGACGCCGCGATAGACTTCGCGCGAGGCGGGTTCGATCCGGCCTGCGACGAGCTCCTCGTAGATCACGCGGTGGACATCGGCGCGGTCATCCGCATCAGGGATCAGGACTTCAAGGCCGTGCTGCTGCTCCAGTCGGTCACGGTAAAAGGCCTGTTCCATGGTGAAGGCAGTTCCGAGGAGGCCGACCTTTGCATGGCCATCCGCCTTGAGCGCCTTGGCGGAGGGATCGACAATATGGAGCAGCGGCAGCGAGGTTGCGGCCTCGATAGCGGGTGCGGACTTGTGCACGGAATTGGTGCAGATCAGGAGGGCTTCGGCGCCCGCGGATTCGAGGCGGCGGGCGGCGTCCACCATCAGGGCATCGAGCGCGGGCCAATCACCGGCGGTCTGCAATTCCGCAATCTCGGCAAAATCGAACGACCACAGCACAAGCCGCGCGGAGGCCTTGGGGCCGAGCCTTTCCCGCACGCCCTGATTGATAAGGCGGTAGTATTCGGCAGAGCTTTCCCAGCTCATCCCGCCGATCAGGCCGAGGGTCTTCATCGGGGCCAAGTCCTTGAGAGGGCGATTCCGGCGAGATTTTGCGTGCGCGGTATGCGGCGGATTCGCACGCGGGTAAACCGGGCGCTGAGGTCGCGGTAGCGCGCGAGGAAAGGGGCGAAGGCGGCGCCGGGCTTCAGCGAGCCGCCGGCCTGCGCGACGACCAGCGCGGAATCGCCGAGGAGGACGATGTCGGCCGCGCCGAGGTCGGTAGCGACGTCGAGCGCATCGAGCAGGGCATGCCATTCGGCTTCGTCATTGGTGCCGTGGCCTATGGCGGGGCGATGCCAGACTTTCCCGCGCGTCGCGACGGCGGTTTCCATAAGGCCGGGATTGGGGCGGCAGCCGCCGTCGAAGAACAGCTTGAGTGGTCGTTCAGCCATTCAGCAGTGCGCGGGTGGCGGCGGCGACATCGGCGTGGCGCATCAGGCTTTCGCCGACGAGGAAAGCCTTGGCTCCAGCCTGGGCAAGCGTGAGCACATCTGCGTGCCCGCCGATGCCGCTTTCGGCGACCAGCAGCGTGCCCTCGGGCGCGAGCGGGGCGAGGCGGGCGGTGGTGCCGAGATCGGTGACGAAGCGCTTGAGATCGCGGTTGTTCACCCCGATCAGGCGCGACTGGAGCCGCGCGGCGCGTTCCATTTCGGCCTCGTTGTGGACTTCGACGAGAACGTCCATGCCGTGTTCGCGTGCGGCGGCCTCGATCTCGGCCATTTCGCTGTCATCCAGCGCGGCGACGATGATGAGGATGGCATCGGCCCCGATGGCGCGGGCTTCGGCGCACTGCCAGGGATCGACCATGAAATCCTTGCGCAGCACCGGCAGCGCGCAAGCGGCGCGGGCGGCGACGAGGTAGTCTTCATGGCCCTGAAAATAAGGCGCGTCGGTGAGGATCGAGAGACATGTGGCGCCGCCCGCCTCATAGGCGCGGGCATGGGCGGGGGGATCGAAATCGGCGCGGATCAGGCCCTTGGAGGGGCTGGCTTTCTTTATTTCGGCGATGAGGGCGAAACCGGTTTCGGCGCGGGCACGCAAGGCAGCCTCGAAGCCGCGCGGGGCGGTTTGCTCGCTTGAGCGCGCGGCAAGATCGGCCAGTGTGGACACGGCCTTGCGGACGGCGACTTCCTCGCGCTTGGTGGCCATGATTGTGGTGAGGGTGTCGGTCATTTCTTCGCGCTTTAGGGGGCAGAGCGCGGAGAAGGAAGAGGGGTTTCTCGCAGAGACGCAGAGAAGGATGGGAAGAGCGCAGAGATTTTGAAAGCGGCGAAGCCGCAGGATCGTCCCTTCAATCGAAAAGGCCGGGGATTGCACAGACCCGCTTTGCGATCTTCTTATCCTCTGCGTCTCTGCGAGAACCCCTTACGTCAGCGCCGAAATCCAGCAGTTGAGCAGCGCATTCGCCAGACCCTTGTCGATCGCCTCAGCCGCTTCCTCGACGCCTTCGTGCCAGTCGGCCGCTTCACCCGCGACCATCAGCGCGGCGGCGGCGCTGAAGAGGACGGCGTCGCGGTAGGGGCCGGGTTCACCTTGCAGGAGCGCGCGCAGGGCCTTGGCGTTGTAGGCGGGGTCGCCGCCGCGCAGGGCTTCGACGGGGGCGCTGGCGAGGCCCGCGTCCGCTGCGGAGACGCGGCGCATCAGGACGTTCCCGTCCTTCACCTCGGCGATTTCATTGCCGCCCGCGAGGCTGAGCTCGTCGAGGCCTTCGTCGCCCGAGACGACGAGGCTGTGGTCGGTGCCGAGACGGCGGATCGCTTCGGCATAGATCGGCACGTAGGCGGGCCGTGCGATGCCGACGAGCTGCCGGCGAACCCGCGCCGGGTTCGCGAGCGGGCCCATCAGATTGAAGATCGTGCGCCGTCCCAGTACCTTGCGGATCGGCGCGATCCGCGCCAGCGCCGGATGATGTCGCTGGGCGAAGAGGAAGCAGATGCCGAGATCGCCGAGGGTGGCCTCGGCCGTTTCGGCGGCGCGATCCAGATTGAGGCCGAGGGCTTCCAGCGTGTCCGCCGCGCCCGCCTTGCTGCTCGCGGCGCGGTTGCCGTGCTTGGCGACAGGGACGCCGCAGGCCGCAACGACGAGGCTGACCGCGGTCGAGACATTGAGCGTTTGGAAGCCGTCGCCTCCGGTGCCGCAGACGTCGATAGCATTGGCCGGGGCGCTGATGGGGTTCATGCGCTCGCGCATGGCGCGGGCGGCGCCGGCGATCTCGCTGGCGGTCTCGCCGCGTTCGGCAAGCGCGACGAGGAAGGGCGCGATGGTCTCGTCGGCCACTGTGCCATCGAGGATTGCGCTGAAAGCCGCTTCGGCTTCAGCTTCCTCCAGCGGGCTGGTCGTGACTTCGGGTAGCGCGATCATGCCGCGAGGTGAGAGGGCATCTTCGCGGTGATGCCGCACATCTTCAGGAAATTGGCGAGGAGCGCGTGGCCGTGCTCGGTCGCGATCGATTCGGGGTGGAACTGCACGCCGTGGATGGGAAGCGTCTTGTGACGGAAACCCATGGCGTGCGCATCGTCGGACGTGGCGTTTACGACGAGAGTGTCGGGCACGTTCTCAACCACGAGGCTGTGATACCGCGTGGCAGTGAAGGGCGAGGGGAGGCCTTCGAACAGGCCGGTGCCATCATGCGTGACGGGTGAGGTCTTGCCGTGCATCAGCCCACCGCGCACGACCTGGCCGCCGAAATACTGGCCGATCGACTGGTGGCCGAGGCAGACGCCGAGCAGCGGCACGCCCGCATCCGCCGCCGCGCCAACGAGATCGAGGCTGATCCCCGCTTCGTTTGGCGTGCAGGGACCGGGCGAGATCAGAAAGCCTTGCGCACCGCTGGAGATGGCTTGCCCGGCGGACATCGCATCGTTGCGCACCACTTCCACCTTCGCGCCCATTTCCATGAGGTAGTGGACGAGGTTCCAGGTGAAGCTGTCGTAGTTGTCGATGACGAGGATCATGGGGTGAGCCTAACGAGTTGGCACTGATGCATCTGACATTGCCTTGATCAAGGCATCCTTGGTTTCTGCATCAATCTGATTTTTCGGAATGCAAAAGAACATGAGGCGGGTGCGGAAGAGCAAGATCAACCTGTCGTCCTCGACCCACTTGGTGATATGCCGCCATTCAAAATCGCTGGTGCCAAGACTGTTGGCAATGTGAATGCCGGTCTCGCCGAAGTTGTAGGTTGTCTCTACGCCATCAACAAACAGTTGGGCATAAGCTTTTTTTGCTGCGCGCGGGATGCACCACAGCAGCCAAAGAAATGTCACCACCAGTGCCCCAACGGCAAACACCACTCCTGTCACAACATCAGCCACAACTTGTGTGACATCAAGCTTGCCTGCGACAGCGCTGGTAGCAAGGTTGATGGCGGAAATAAGCCCGCCTACGAACACGACATATCGAAAAGCGCCGCGCCATAGCCAATTTCGCCTGACCATGAGCCAGTTCGCGGCGAGGTAATCCTCGTATGGCATCGTGACTTTGAAGGTGCGGCTCACTGCCCGAACCTCGGTTCACTCGCGACCCTGAGCGCCTCGCGCGCCGCGGCGAAGAGCGCGCCGGACTTGGCTTCGCATTCGCGCTGTTCGTATTCGGGGTTGCTGTCCGCCACGATGCCGGCGCCCGCCTGAACGTGGAGCACGCCGTCCTTGAGGACGCCGGTGCGCAGGACGATGCAGCTGTCGACCGAGCCGTCGGGCGCGAAATAGCCGACGCCGCCGGCGTAAGCGCCGCGGGTTTCGGGTTCGAGTTCGGCGATCACCTCGCAAGCGCGGACCTTTGGCGCGCCGCTGACGGTGCCGGCGGGGAAGCCGGCGAACAGCGCATCGACCGAATCGGCGCGGCTCGTGTCGAGCTTGCCGACCACGTTCGAGACGATGTGCATGACGTGGCTGTAACGCTCGATGGTGTAGCTCTCGGTGACCTTCACGGTCCCGGCGGCGGCGACGCGGCCGACATCGTTGCGGCCGAGATCGAGCAGCATGAGGTGCTCGGCGCGCTCCTTGGGATCGGCGAGGAGGCTTTGCGCGTTGTCGCGGTCCTCGGCTTCGGTCTTGCCGCGCGGGCGGGTGCCCGCGATGGGGCGGATGGTCACTTCGCCGTCGCGGATGCGCACGAGGATCTCGGGGCTCGAGCCGATCAGGGCGAAGCCGGGGAGATCGAGGAAATAGAGGAACGGCGAGGGGTTGATGCGGCGGAGCGAGCGGTAGAGCGCGGCGGGTGGCAGCGGGAAGGGCACGGTGAAGCGCTGGGCTAGCACGACCTGGAAGATGTCGCCGGCCTCGATGTAGTCCTTGGCGCGCAGGACCATGCGGGCGTAGTCCTCGGGCGCCATGACGGCGGTGCGTTCGGCAGGTTCGGCGGCTTCAAGGCGCGGGTCGGCGGGGACGGGATCGGCAAGGCGGGCGAGGGCGGCGTCGATGCGGTCGGCGGCAGCGGCAACGAGGCGTTCGGGGGCCCCGCCATTCGGCCAGACGGGCGCGACGGCGATCAGTTCGTCGGACAGGCGGTCGAACACGAGGACGACGCTGGGCCGCACGAACAGCATGTCGGGCAGCTCCAGCACGCTGGCGGGCGCGCGGGGGAGCTTTTCGACGAGGCCGATGGTCTCATAGCCGAAGTAGCCGACGAGGCAGGCGAGCGACTTGGGCAGGCCCTCGGGCACATCGATGCGGCATTCGCCGACGAGCGCGCGCAGGGCGGGCAGGGCGGTTTCCGGATGCGGCGCGAAGGCCTCGCGGTCGGTCTGCCAGTGGCGGTTGATCTCGGCCGCAGCGCCTTCGGCGCGGAACACGAGGTCGGGATCGAGCCCGAGCAGGCTGTAGCGCCCGCGCACTTCGCCGCCTTCGACGGATTCGAGAAGGAAATCGCCCCTGCCGGGCACCATCAGCTTGAGTGCCGCGCCTACCGGCGTCTCGGTGTCGGCGATCAGTTTGCGCCAGACCAGCGCGGGACGGCCGGCGCCAAGCGCCGCAGCGGCTGCCGCTCCGCCATCGGGAAGAAGCCCGGCGAGCCCCGCCTCGACCGTATCTGCCGCCGCCGCCACCGGCCTTACTGGCCGCCGAGAAGCTGCGTGCGCAGCGCCGCGATCGCCGCGTCGTTGCGCATCACGCCGACGGCCTCGCGCACGGCGGCGCGCATCTGATCGACATATTCGCGCCCGACCAGCTGACCGAGTTCGACGCGTGCACGACCGACCAGCGGATCATCCGGCGTGACCTGACCCGGTGTGACCTTGTTCAGGACCACGACCACGAACCCGTCCTTGTTCGGCGCCTCGATCCGCTTGGCCGTGCCCTGGGCCATCGCGAACATGAGCGTCAGCGTTTCGGGGATGGTGTTCGGCTGCATCGTGTTGAGCTGCTGGCGCGGCATCACGACGGGCTTGGCAGGCGGCAGGGCGACGCCCAGCGCCTTGACCGCGTCGGCCAGCGGAACCTTGCGTGCGAGCGCTGCAAGCAACTTGTCGGAGGCCGCCTTTGCCGCGCCGTAACCGCGCGAACTGGAAAGATCGGCGGAGACTTTCTCGCGCACTTCGGCAAGCGGCGGGGGCGATGCGGGCGTGATCTGCCCGACGTCGAAGATCGCATAACGCTCGCCCGCCGCAAGTTCGGTAACCTGCGGCTCACCCTCGCGCTCCATGGCAAAGGCGGCCTGGATCAGGGGGGCGACATCGCCATTGGGCTTGATGTCCGGACGGCCCGGCACGGTGCCATCGGCCTGCAGGGGATCGGTGGCGATCACGGTGAGCCCATTGGCCTTGGCGACGTCGGCAAGGCCGGTGCCGCTGGCGAACGCATCGTCGAGCTTGGCCGACAGATCGGCGAGCGCTGACTTTCGCTTTTCAGCCGAAAGCGCGGCGACGATATCGGCGCGTGCCTGGTCGAGCGACTTGCCTGCGATCTGCGTCACCGCGTCAAGCCGGATGACATACCAGCCCAGCGAGCCCTTGGCCGGCTGCGCCAGCTTGCCGCGTTCGGCGGCGTAAACCGCAGCGGCCACTGCGGCGGAAGCATCGGTTTCCAGCTTTGCGCGGGTCAGCCCTGATTGCTTGCTGGCGGAAAGGCCCTTGGTTGCGGCAGCTGCCTCGATCGACTTGCCGCCCGCGATTTCAGCGGCCAGTGCCTTGGCCGCAGCCTCGGTCGGCACGATGACCTGAGTGAAAGCGCGCGTCTCGCTGGGGGCATAGGTCGCCGCATTGAGCTTGTAGCGCGTCGCCACTTCCGCCTCGCTCGGCGCGGCGGCACCCTTTACAGCGCTCCCGTCGAAGATCGCATAGCGGATGGTGCGGCGCTCGGGGCGCTGATAGCGGGCGGCGTTTGCCTTGTAATAGGCGGCCAGATCGGCATCCGATGGCGGCGTTTTCGGCGCGAAGGCGGAGGAGGGGATGACCTGGAACGCGGCCTCGCGCGTTTCCTTGAGCACCGCAGTGTAGCGCATTGCGGCGCCCAGCGGCATGGTCCCGCCGACACCGGCCGGGATCAGTACCTGCCGCGCCATCAGGCCCTTGGCGATGTCGTCACGCAGCAGCTTGTCGGAAATGCCTTTCTGGCCAAGCATGGCCTTGTAGGCTGACTGGCTGAACTTGCCGTCTGCGCCCTGGAAGGCAGGCATCTTGACGATCTCGCTGTCGACCAGCCGGTCGCTGACGCCCAGCCCCACCGCGCTCTGTCGTGCCCATTCCATGAGCGCGGCCCGGTCGACGAGGCTGTTCACCACCTCCTCCATGGCGCCTTGGGCGATGAATTCCTTCATCGTCACGGTCGGGCTCTGCTCGCGCGCGTTTTCCAGCGCGTTCGACATCGCCTTCTGGAGTTCGATGGTGCTGATCGCCGTCGAGCCCACGGTAACTGCGCGGTCTGGATTGCCGGCGCCGCCCAGCTTTGCGCCGTTGATATCCGGCCCGACAAACGAAAGCGCGATAACCGCGAGGAAGATCAGCGCAAATGCAACGCCGAAACGGGACTTGGTGAGGGAACGGATGAAGCCGAGCATCGGGGCCAATCGTTAGCTGTGGGATCGTTAGGAAAGGTTCCTCCGGCGCATTAGGGGGCAAAGCGCGATCCCGCAATGGGCAGCGCTCGGGAAGAGCGTGGGGAGAGGCCCCGCACAGTATTTGTCACGCACTTTGCCGTCCCGGTGCTTTGCATTCCCGGCTCCGGTTTGTTAGCGGCCCCCTCAACAGGAGGAATCGTCCCGTGCAAAACTGTGTATGCTCATGACCCAGCGCCCTTACATCGTCGGTAACTGGAAGATGAACGGCAGCCGCGCCATGCTGGCCGAGGCGCGGGCAATCGACCGCGCCGCACAGCGCTATCCTGATGTCGAGATCGCGCTGGCACCGCCCTTTCCCTTCGTCGGGCCGCTGCGCGAGGCGGTGACCGCGATCGGTGTGGGCGGTCAGGATTGCCACACCGCGACCAAGGGCGCGCATACCGGTGACGTTTCGGCGCCGATGCTTGCCGATATCGGAGCGGACTTCGTGATTCTGGGCCACAGCGAGCGCCGCCGCGACCACGGCGAGAAGGACGCGCTGGTGCGTGCTAAGGCCGAAGCGGCGCTGGCCGCCGGGCTCGGCGTGATCATCTGCGTGGGTGAGACACTGGACGAGCGCGATGCCGGCAAGGCCGAGGCGGTGGTTGACCGCCAGGTCAAGGGTTCGGTCCCGCCGGGCGAGAGTGCGGCAGTTGCGGCCGGGCGGCTCGCGGTTGCCTATGAGCCGGTCTGGGCAATCGGCACCGGCCGGGTCGCCGCGGTCGAGGACGTGATCGCCATGCATGCGGCAGTGCGCGCGCGACTGGTCGCGATCTTTGGCGAGGAAGCGGACAAGGTGCGCATTCTTTATGGTGGTTCAGTCAACGGCGAGAACGCGGCCGGCCTCCTCGGCGCCGAAGGCGTGGGCGGTGCGCTGGTCGGCGGGGCGAGCCTTACGACGGACGCCTTCCTGCCGATCGTCGCGGCAGCGTCGCAGCCGGCCGACTGATTCTCGGGAACATCGGCCCCCCGCGCGCAACCGGCCTCGCGCAACCGGCCTTGCGCAACCGGCCTTGCGCAGGGGGCCGCGCGCCCCTAGATGCGCTTCATTCCTTTCAGGCGGATCCGCATGACCTTTTTCATCTTCCTCACCGTTGTCCAGGCGCTGGTCGCCGCCGCGCTCGTCGGCGTCATCCTTATCCAGAAGTCGGAAGGTGGCGGGCTCGGCGTCGGCGGCAGCCCGGCGGGCTTCATGTCGGCACGCGGTGCGGCCGATTTTCTCACCCGCGCGACGACGGTGCTGGCGACCGCCTTTGTCGGTCTGTCGATCCTGCTGGCCGCGCTGGCGGTGCGCACCACGGCAAACCGCGAGATCGACGGCTCGCTCGAGCGCACCTTGCCGGCCATTCCGGGCGATCCGCTGGCGCCGGTACAGGGCGTGCCCGCGTCCGGTCCCGCCCAGGTCCAGCCCGTCATTCCGGCGCCTGCCGCGGCTCCGGTCGCCGCAGCGCAGCCCAAGTCCGCTCCGGCGAGGACCGCCGCAGGCAAGGGCGCTCCTGCCGATCCGCTCGCGGGTGCAGCCAAGCAGTAACGCAGCGGGCGCATAGCCGCCGCCGCATTCCTTCACGTTTCGATCCGCCGCTGCGCGGTGGGTCGAGGCTTAGTTGTTTTCGCTTGTGGATTGCCCGCCGGAATCCGGCGGCGCCCGCTTGCGCTCCGAGAGCTTCTGACGGTAAGGCCCAGACCCCATGGCGCGGTTCATTTTCATCACCGGCGGCGTGGTTTCCTCGCTTGGCAAGGGCCTCATGGCGGCGAGCCTCGCGGCGCTGCTGCAGGCGCGCGGCTTTCGCGTGCGAATCCGCAAGTTCGACCCCTATCTGAACGTCGATCCGGGCACGATGAGCCCCTATCAGCACGGCGAGGTCTTCGTGACCGACGACGGCGCCGAGACCGACCTCGACCTTGGCCACTACGAACGCTTCACCGGCGTTTCGGCCCGGCAATCGGACAATATCACCTCGGGCCGCATCTACCGCGATATCATCGCCAAGGAGCGGCGCGGTGATTATCTTGGCGCGACCGTGCAGGTGATCCCGCACGTGACTGATGCGATCAAGACCTTCGCGCGCGACGATACCGACGACCTCGACTTCGTCCTCTGCGAGATCGGCGGTACCGTCGGCGATATCGAAAGCCTGCCGTTCATCGAGGCAATCCGCCAGCTGCGCAACGAGATGGGGCGCGAGGCAACCTGCTTCGTCCACGTCACGCTCGTCCCCTATATCGCTGCCGCCGGAGAGCTGAAGACCAAGCCGACGCAGCATTCAGTGCGCGAGTTGACGGGGCTCGGCATCCAGCCCGACATCCTGCTGTGCCGCTGCGAAAAGCCGCTGCCCGAGAACGAGCGCGCCAAGATCGCCCTGTTCTGCAACGTGCGCAAGGAAGCGGTGATCCCCGCGCTCGATGCGCAGAGCATCTATTCGGTGCCGCTGCAGTACCACGGTGAGGGGCTCGACTCGGAAGTGCTGCGCCACTTCGGGCTCACCAGCCATGGGGGTGGCATTGCGCCCGACCTCTCGCGCTGGACCGATATAGTCGATCGCCACCAGAATCCCGAAGGCGAAGTGACGATCGGCGTCGTGGGTAAGTATGTCGGTCTGCAGGACGCCTACAAGTCGCTCAATGAGGCGCTTGTCCACGGCGGCATGGCCAACCGCGTGAAGGTCAACATCCGCTGGATCGATGCCGAGATCTTCGAGAAGGACGATGCCGAGATCGCCGCCTATCTCGAGCCCATGCACGGCATTCTTGTTCCCGGCGGGTTCGGCGAGCGCGGGACGGAAGGGAAGATCGCCAGCGTGCGCTTCGCCCGAGAGCGCGGCGTGCCGTTCTTCGGCATTTGCCTTGGCATGCAGATGGCCTGCATCGAGGGCGCACGCAATCTGTCCGGGATCAAGGGTGCAAGCTCGACCGAGTTCGGCCCGTCGGACGAGCCGGTGGTGGGCATCATCACCGAATGGATGACGCCCGAGGGGCTCGAGACACGCGCGGCCGGCGGCGACCTTGGCGGGACAATGCGACTGGGCGCCTACGAGGCGCAGCTTTCGGGCAACAGCCATGTCGCGCAGATCTACGACGCCAATGCGATCAGCGAACGGCACCGGCACCGCTACGAAGTCAACGTCGCCTATCGCGAGCGGCTGGAGCATGGGGGCCTCGTGTTCTCCGGCATGTCGCCCGACGGGTTGCTGCCCGAGATTGTCGAGCGGCCGGACCATCCTTGGTTCATCGGGGTGCAGTTCCACCCCGAACTCAAGAGCCGCCCGTTCGAACCGCATCCGTTGTTCCGCAGCTTCATCACCGCCGCCGTCAAGCAGGCGCGGCTGGTCTGATCGGCCGGGCGCAGGGAAGGGGAACTTCACATGGACGCCGCCACCCTTGCACAAACGCTGACAGCAGCAAGTTTGCTGGCGGGGTGTTCCAGCGAGGAACTGGCCGATATCGCCGCGCGCGGCAGCGTGCGCAGCTTCAAGCCGGGGTCGGCGATCATTCTGCAAGGCGACCCCGGCGATACGCTTTGGATCATGCTCGGGGGCCTCGCACGTGTCAGCATGGTGGCGGCAAACGGGCGCGAGATCGTGCTCGATTACGCCGAACCCGGCGCGGTGCTGGGCGAGATCGCCTTTCTTGATGGCGGCGAGCGGACAGCGAGCGTCGAGGCGATCGAGCCGGTCGAGGCGCTGGGCCTGACGCGCGGCGCTTTTGCCGAGATCGTGGGCAAGCATCAGGGGCTTGCCATGCGGCTGCTGCAGGCGATGGCGCGGCGGCTGCGGCAGAACAATACGGTGATCGAGGCGGACCGCGCCTACACCTCCGGCCCCCGCCTAGCGCGGTTCCTGCTGCGGCTGATGATGGGCGGCGAGGAAGAGACCCGGCTGAAAATCGCGCTCAGCCAGGGCGAACTGGGCAACTTCGCCGGCATGTCGCGCGAACAGATCAACCGCCAGCTTTCGGCCTGGGTCGATGGCGGCATCGTGGCGCTGAAGGGCGGGCGCGTGACGGTGCTCGACCGCGAGGCGCTCGTCGATATCGCCGAGGCCTGGTAAGGTATACGAATGCCGTATGGCGTCGTGCGCGGGGCGCTGTAACCGAGGCGGCATGATCCGCCTCTTCTTGCTCGCTGCGCTTCTTGCGCTGCCCAACCTCGCCCGGGCTGCCGATGCCCTGCCGATCACCGATGGCGTCAGCGCGGTGCGGCATCCCGCATGGTCGCGGTCCGCGTCGATCTACGAGGTCAATATCCGGCAATACACGCCCGAAGGAACGTTCCGCGCCTTCGAGAAACACTTGCCGCGCCTGCGCCGGATGGGCGTCGACGTGCTGTGGATCATGCCGGTCAATCCGATCGCGAAGAAGGAGCGCAAGGGTTCGCTCGGCAGCTACTATGCGGTGAGCGACTATCTGGCGGTGAACCCTGAGTTCGGCACGATGGCGGACTTCAAGCACCTTGTGGACGCGGCGCACCGGCAGGGTTTCAAGGTGATCCTCGACTGGGTGGCGAACCACACCGGCTGGGATCACGTCTGGACCCGCGAGCATCCCGACTGGTACAAGCGGAACTCCAAGGGCGAGCTCGAGGGGTATCATTACACCGACCTCAGCGATCACCACGAGGAAGTCTGGGCCGATGTGATCGGGCTCGACTTCAGCAAGAAGGCCGTTCGCGACGGCATGATCGCGGCGATGACGTTCTGGCTCAGGGAAACAGGCATCGACGGCTTCCGCTGCGATGTGGCGTGGACGCTGCCGGTGGCGTTCTGGGATCAGGCGCGCGCCGAGCTCGACAAGGTGAAGCCGGTGTTCATGCTGGCCGAGGCCGATACGCCCGAAATGCAGACCCGCGCTTTCGACATGACCTATGAGTGGAAGCTCTATCACCTGCTGATCGATGTGGCGAAGGGCAAGGCGGACGCGCGCGAACTGGCGCGGCACTACACCGCGCCCGCGCGGCGCTATCCGGCCGGTGCGATGCGCATGACGTTTACCAGCAACCACGACGAGAATTCGTGGAACGGCACCGACCGCGAGCTTTATGGCGACGGCGCCGACGCCATGGCGGTGTTGGCGGCCACCTTGCCCGGGATGCCGCTGGTCTACGGCGGGCAGGAGGACGCGCTGGACCGGCGGCTCAAGTTCTTCGACAAGGACCCCATCATCTGGGGCAAGTATCCCCGCGCGGCGTTCTACCGCTCGCTGCTGGCCTTGAAACATGCGCATCCGGCGCTTTCCAGCGAGCATGAGCCGGGCAATCTCGAGATCATCGAGACCGGTAATCCCAAGGTCTTCGCGTTCCGCCGGATCAAGGGCAGGGACCGGGTCCGCGTCGAGGTCAACGTCTCGGGCCAAGCGCAGAACTACACGGTGGGTGGCCAGCCGCGGTCCCTCGCGCCGTGGCGTTGGGCGATATCCGCCAGGCGCTGATGCGAAAAAGGGCGGCCCTTGGCAGGCCGCCCCGGCTGGAGTGAACGGGGAAGGTGGCCTCAGGCCGCCGCGCTTGCTTCGCCTTCGACTACGGTGAGCGGCTTTGCGCTGCCGCCGATCAGCACCTTCTTGGGCTTCATCGCCTCGGGCACCTCGCGCACGAGGTCGATGACGAGGAGGCCGTCGGCAAGATCGGCGCCTTCGACGCGGACGAAGTCGGCGAGTTCGAAGCGGCGCTCGAAGGCGCGGTTGGCGATGCCGACGTGCAGGAACTGCTTGTCTTCGGCTTCGGCGCGCTGGCCCTTGATCACCAGCAGGTTCTGCTGCGCGGTGATATCGAGGTCGTGCGACTTGAACCCGGCAACGGCGAGCGTGATCCGGTAGCTGTCATCACCGCGCCGTTCGATGTTGAACGGGGGGTAGTTGTCACCGGCATTGGCGCGGGCCTGGCGCTCTAGCAAGTCGAACAAGCGGTCGAAACCGACAGTCGAGCGGCGGTAGGGGGTGAAATCGAAACGATCCATCTGAGCAATCCTCGTGTTTGAGCAATCTGCAAAAAATGGGGCCCGCGTGCGGCGCCCCGGCTGGGTTTTCGGCCATGCCCGCCTTGCGGCGCATGACACGGACCACCATGTGTGTTAGCGATTTTGGGTTTTCAAGAGGTCCCGATGAGCGAAGCCGCAGCGCCAAGTCCGAACGTTGAAATCTACACCAAGTGGGGCTGCCCCTATTGCAGTCGCGCGCTGGCCCTGCTCGGGACCAAAGGGGTGAGCGTCACCGAATACGACATCACCTTCGGCGGCGAGAAGCGGACCGAAATGCTGGCGCGGGCGCCCCAAGCGCGCACAGTGCCGCAAATCTTCATCAACGGTACCCATGTCGGCGGTTCGGACGATCTTGCCGCGCTCGAGGCTGCAGGCAGGCTCGATCCGCTGCTTGCCGCATGAGCGCTGCAACGCGCCGCGTGGCGCTGTTGCAGATGACCACGGGCATCGATCCCGCCGCCAACGCCGCGACCATCGTGCGCGCGGTGGAGGAAGCGGCAGAGGCAGGCGCGGCCATGCTGTTCACGCCCGAGATGTCGGGCCTGCTCGACCGCGACCGGGCGCGGGGGGCGCGCCATATCGTGCCCGAGGCCGCCAATCCGGTGCTGGCCGCTGCGCGCGAGGCGGCGGGGCGTGCGGGGATATGGGTTCATCTCGGCAGTCTGGCCGTGCAAGCGGATGGGACGCGCTGGGCGAACCGGGCCTTCGTGATCGACCCGGCGGGCGAAATCGCCGCGCGCTACGACAAGATCCACATGTTCGACGTTGATCTGGCAAGCGGCGAGACTTGGCGCGAATCCGCAGCCTATCAGCCGGGCGAGGCGGTGGTGACAGTGGAATGTCCGCTCGGACGGCTGGGCCTTGCAATCTGCTACGACGTGCGCTTCCCCGCGCTGTTCGAGGAACTGGGGCGGCTGAAATGCGATGTGATCGCCATTCCCGCCGCCTTCACCGTGCCCACGGGCCGCGCGCACTGGCACTTGATGCAGCGGGCGCGGGCGGTTGAGGCAAGCGCCTTTGTCATCGCCGCGGCGCAAGTCGGCCGCCATGAAGACGGGCGCGAGACGTATGGCCACAGCCTCGTGATCGATCCCTGGGGTGAGGTGCTGCTCGACATGGGGGAGGGTGGGGGCCTCGGCTTTGCCGAGATCGACCTTGCCCGGATTGCCGAAGTGCGCGCGCAAGTACCCAGTCTTGCCAACCGCCGGGCTATACCTACATCGGCAAGACCATGATTGTGTTCGATCTTGAATGCCGCGCGGGCGGGCACCGGTTCGAGGGCTGGTTCGCATCGTCTGATGATTTTGCCAACCAGCAGGTGCGCGGGCTTGTGACTTGCCCGACCTGCGGCGCGCCCGAGGTGGACAAGGCGCTCTCCGCTCCGCGCCTTGCGCGCAAGGGCAACCAGCTTCCTGCCGAAACGCCCAAGGCGCGCGCCGTGCCGGCCGATATGGCGGCGCTCACCCAGCCCGTAACATCAGGCCCGCTGCCGCCCGAGGCTGCCGCCATGCTCAAGGCCATCGCCACTGTGCAGGCCGAAATGCTCAAGGCCTCGACATGGGTAGGCGAAAGCTTCGCCGACGACGCGCGGGCCATGCACTATGGCGAGAAGGACCCGGCACTGATCCATGGCCGCGCCAGCCAAGCCGAAGTGCAGGGCCTGATCGAGGAAGGCGTCCCTGTCGCGCCCGTGCTCGTACCAGTGGTGCCGCCAAGCGAGGTCAACTGAGCCAGCCCCGATTGCAAGAGGCGCGCAGTCCCCGTAAAGGGCTCGTCGGTTGCGCCCGTAGCTCAGCAGGATAGAGCACCAGATTCCTAATCTGGGGGCCATGGGTTCGAATCCCGTCGGGCGCACCAATCCCATGATCATCGCAAAGGGCAGGAAAGTGGCGCGCCCTGCAGGATTCGAACCTGCGGCCACCGGCTTAGAAGGCCGGTGCTCTATCCAGCTGAGCTAAGGGCGCGTGCCTCGTGCCTCATAAGGCCGCTTTGCGCGCTGCGCAAATCGCGTTAGCACCGGTTTCATGAGCAGCCACCACATTCCCCGCATCGAAGGCAGCGCCGGCGCGCGCCGCCATTTCCGCTATTTCGACTTCATGATGGCGGCCTTTGTCGCGATCCTGCTGCTGTCGAACCTGATCGGCGCGGCCAAGCTGACAAGCGTCTGGGGCTACACTTTCGGCGCAGGCATCCTGTTTTTCCCGGTATCCTATGTGCTGGGCGACGTGTTGACCGAAGTCTACGGCTATGCCCATGCGCGGCGCTGCGTGTGGGTGGGCTTCTTTGCCCTGCTGTTCATGGCGTTCATGAGCTTCGTGGTTGTCGCGATGCCGCCCGCGCCGGGTTGGGGCTGCGCTTCGAGCGGGGACCCGCGCTTTGCCGAGATCGTGGCGAAGACATCGGCCGGAGCGGTTTGCCAGACGACCTATGATTCGGTGTTCGGCAGCACCTGGCGCATCGTGCTTGCTTCGGTCACCGCGTTCTGGGCGGGCGAATTCGTCAATTCCTTCGTGCTCGCGCGGATGAAGGTGTGGACCGGGGGCAAGTATCTCTTCACCCGCACCTGGGGCTCGACGATTTTCGGGCAGGCGGTGGACAGCGTGCTGTTCTACCCCATCGCGTTTCTTGGCACCTGGGAGACGGCAGACGTGATCCACGTGATGATCACCAACTGGGCGATGAAAGTGCTCTGGGAGATCATCCTTACGCCCGCGACCTATGCCATCGTCGGCTTCCTCAAGCGGCAGGAAGGCGTCGACGTGTTCGATACCGACATCGACTTCTCGCCCTTCGCGGTCTCCGAGGACGCCTGATGATTTATATCGTCCTCAATGGCGGGGCGATTCCGGCCGCGACTTTGGCGGGGCTGCTGCTGGGTATCGTGTATCAGATCATCGCGGACCGCCGGCAGATCAGCGCCCGCAGCTGGGCGGGTAGCCTTGCCTTCGCGTTCCTGGCCGAAGCGTGGCTCTGCGCGATCCTGGCGGGCGCGCTGATCCTCGCGCCGCCCAAGGGCAGCGTGTGGACAATGACGGTTGGCAGTGCGGTGGTGATCTGGCTGGGGTTTGTGGTGCCGAGCCTTGCGGCGTCCTACCGCATGCGGGCGCAGCCGGTGCGGGCGGCGCTGGTCGATTGCGGGTACTGGCTGGTGGTGATGTTGGCGCAGGCCGTGATGCTGCGCGTGATCGGGCTGGTGCCGCCGCCGGTGTAGAATGGTCCTCCCTATTTTGGCGAAGCCCAAACAGGGAGGAGCCCGAGCGAAGCGATGGCGGAGTGGTTTTTCGCCTTTACCCCTCCGACCCGCCTTTGGCGGGCCACCTCCCCATTTGTACTTCGTGAAAATGGGGAGGATTTGCGTTCAGTCGGCGATGAGGCCGATGGCGAGGTAGATCAGGATCAGCGAGCCGAAGCCGACCAGCGTGCCGATCACCCAGGCGACGCGCACCAGTGTGACATCAAGGCCGAAGTAGTCGGCGATCCCGGCGGAAACGCCCATGATCTTGCCGCGCTGCTTGTTGAGACGGAAGCCCCGGGGGGCGGGCGATTGGACCCCATGGTCCTCGAAGCGCAGGTCGCTCATGCCGTGTACACCGAGTTCGAGGTGGTGTGCAGCGGGCTCTGCGCGGGCGCGGCGACGGTTCCGCCGATCATCGCGAAGGAGAGTGCGATGGCGATGGCGGCGCTGAAGATCGGGGCGCTGAAGGTGCGGATGGTGGTCATTGTCTGGGTCCTTTCCTGTGTTCGAATGTGGCGCCGTCCAGTCTGTCCGGCGGATGTCACAAGCTTTGCACGGGCCGTGCCAAATTGCGGGAATGGCTGAAAACTGCCATTTCATCTCGAATGGGCAAGGATCGACGATCCTGCTAATGCCAAGAAATGGGAAATTTCACTGACTATCAGGAGGGGCTGGCGCACAATCTTGGCGCTTGCCTTTTTTCGGTACCCGGCATAGGGGCATTTCATCCCGACATTGTGAAGGCAAAGTTTGGGCTGGCGCCGAAAGGGGCCGGCACCGCTCTCCTGCCTTTGCCGTTCCGGGCTGATGGAGCAGGCATGAACGATATCGCGCGCATTACCGAGATCGCCGGAGAAGAGGCAGCAAGCCTCGGCTTCGATCTCGTGCGCGTGCGTTATTTCAAGGGTGGCGAGATCGGCGACGAGGAGCACACGCTCCAGATCATGGCCGAGCGGCCCGAGACCGGCCAGCTGGTGATTGCCGATTGCGCCGCGCTTTCGCACCGCATTTCCGACCGGATCGATGCGCTGGAAGATGCAGGCCAAGTGCTGATCGCGGAGGCCTACCGGCTCGAGGTCAGTTCGCCCGGCATCGACCGCCCGCTCACCCGGGCCAAGGATTTTGCCGCCTGGATAGGGCACGAGGCGCGGATCGAGTTGGCCGAGCTGCTGGAAGGCCGCAAGCGCTTCCGGGGCGATCTCACCGGTTTCGAGCCTGCGGGCGAAGTTGTTTCGATCGAGGACGACGGCGTGGTATATACCGTGCCGTTCGGCCTCATCGCCAATGCCAAGCTTATCCTGACCGATAAGCTGATTGCCGCTTCCCGGCCGCTGGATGTCAGCGACGTGGATGACATTGTTGAGGAACAGGAAGACTAAGCCATGGCCAGTGCGATTTCCGCCAACCGTGCCGAACTGCTCGCGATTGCGAATGCGGTGGCGACCGAGAAGATGATCGACAAGTCCATCGTCATCGAGGCGATGGAAGAGGCGATCCAGAAATCGGCGCGCAACCGCTATGGCGCCGAGAACGACATCCGCGCCAAGCTCGATCCGCGCACCGGTGATCTGCGCCTGTGGCGCGTGGTCGAGGTGGTGGAAGAGGTCGAGGACTACTTCAAGCAGGTGGACCTCAAGGCGGCTGAAAAGCTCCAGCCGGGCGCGAAGGTCGGTGACTTCCTCGTCGATCCGCTGCCGCCGGTCGATCTGGGCCGTATCGATGCGCAGTCGGCCAAGCAGGTGATCTTCCAGAAGGTCCGCGATGCCGAGCGTGACCGCCAGTATGAAGAATTCAAGGACCGCGCCGGCGAAGTGATCACCGGCGTGATCAAGTCGGTCGAGTTCGGCCATGTGATCGTCAACCTTGGCCGCGCCGAGGGCGTGATCCGCCGCGACCAGCAGATCCCGCGCGAAGTGCCGCGAGTGGGCGAGCGCGTGCGGGCGTGGATCATGAAGGTCGAGCGCCAGAACCGTGGCCCGCAGATTTTCCTGAGCCGCGCGCACCCTGAATTCATGAAGAAGCTGTTCGCGCAGGAAGTGCCCGAAATCTACGACGGCATCATCGAGATCAAGGCCGCTGCCCGCGATCCGGGTTCGCGCGCGAAGATCGGCGTGATCAGCCGCGATTCCAGCATCGATCCGGTCGGCGCATGCGTCGGCATGAAGGGCAGCCGCGTGCAGGCCGTCGTGCAGGAACTGCAGGGCGAGAAGATCGACATCATCCCCTGGAGCGAGGACACCGCGACCTTCGTGGTGAACGCGCTGCAGCCCGCGACTGTGAGCCGTGTGGTGATTGACGAGGAAGAGAGCCGCATCGAGGTCGTCGTGCCCGATGACCAGCTTTCGCTCGCCATTGGCCGCCGTGGTCAGAACGTGCGTCTGGCTTCGTCGCTGACGGGTTCGGCGATCGACATCATGACCGAGGCGGAAGCTTCGGAGAAGCGCCAGAAGGAATTCGCCGAGCGCTCGAAGATGTTCGAGGAAGAGCTCGATGTGGACGAGACGCTCTCGCAGTTGCTGGTGGCCGAAGGCTTCAGCGAGTTGGAGGAAGTCGCCTATATCGATATCGCCGAACTCGCCGCGATCGAAGGTTTCGACGAGGAACTGGGCCAGGAACTGCAAAGCCGCGCTCTCGAGGCGCTGGAGCGCCGCGAGGAAGCACAGCGCGAGGAGCGCCGCGGTCTCGGCGTCGAGGACGCACTGGCAGAGCTTCCGCACCTGACCGAAGCGATGCTCGTCACGCTCGGCAAGGCGGGCATCAAGACGCTCGACGATCTGGCCGATCTTGCCACCGACGAACTCATCGCCAAGAAGCGCGGGGGCGAACAGCGCCGCCGGAGCAACAATAACGACACCCGCCGCGAGCGCTCCGAGCGCACCGAGGACAAGGGCGGCGTGCTTGGCGAATATGGCCTCTCGGAAGAGCAGGGCAACGAGATCATCATGGCCGCCCGCGCGCACTGGTTCGAAGACGAACCCGACACCGAGGAGGCCGCCCATGCGGAATCCTCACAATGAGGCGCTGAGCTTCGACAGAACTGGCGGCGAGCCGGCGGGAAAGCCTGAAAAGGGCGCCCAGCCGGAGCGCAAATGCGTGCTGACCGGGCGGCTTGACGCGCGCGGTGAGTTGGTGCGCCTGGCCGTTTCGCCCACCGGCGACGTGCTGCCCGATGCTCTGGCGCGCGCGCCTGGGCGTGGGGCCTGGATCGGCGTGACCGAGGCAGCGCTGGAAACCGCGGTCGCCAATGGCAAGCTGCGCGGCGCTCTGGCGCGGGCGTTCAAGGGCGCGACGCTGGCCATTCCGGCGGACCTTGCCGCGCGCACCCGCGCCGCGCTGACCCGGGCGCTGACTGATCGCCTCGGCATGGAGCTCAAGGCCGGGAACATGCTGCTTGGCACCGAGAAGATCGCACAGGGTGCACGCGCCGGAGCGGTCACGTGGCTCGGCCATGCCAGCGATGCAGGCAGCGACGGCCCGAACAAGCTGGCACAGGCCTGGCGCGTGGGCGAAGAGGCCGAAGGTTCCGGCCGCAAGGGCATGATCTTGCCGCTGGACCGGGCGGCGCTGTCTGTGGCATTGGGCCGCGACAATGTGGTTCATCTGGCGCTGACCGATGCCGCCGCGACTGAACGGGTCGCGGTGCCGCTGCGGCGCCTCCTGCATTTTCTCGGGCCTGAGCGGGACGAGGTGGGCGCTGCTTCAGCTGCGCCCCAAGTTATTGATACGAAGGGTACATGAGTTCGATGAGCGATGACAAGAAGCCGACGCTGGGCCGCAGGCCGCTTGGCCTGAAGACTTCGGTCGAGGCAGGCGAGGTCAAGCAGACCTTCAGCCACGGGCGCACCAACAAGGTTGTCGTCGAGGTCAAGCGGCGCAAACTGATGCCGCGCACCCCGGGCGAGGCGGCTGCGGCCGCGGCTGCGGCTGCTGAAGCCCCGGTTGCCGCTCCCGCTCCCGCGCCTGCACCTCAGCCGGTCCGCGCGCCCGCTCCGCCCCCGCCGCCGCCCGCCGCCTCGCGCGAGACGCGGCAGGAGATGCAGACCCGTCTGCTTCGCGAAGCCGAAGAAGCCCGCCAGTTGGCGCTTGAAGCCGCGAACCGCCGCGAGCAGGAAGAGCGCCAGCGCGCCGCCGAGGAAGCGCGCCGCGCTCTCGAAGCGCGCCGGGCAGGCGAGGTGGAAGCGTCTGCCGAGCCTGTTGCTGCTCCGGTCGAGGCTGCGGCCCCTGTTGCCGAAATTCCTGCTGCTCCCGCTGTGCCTGAAACGCTCGAGACGCCCGAAGTGCCCGCTGCGCCGACCGCCGTCGAGCCTGAGAGCGAGGCTGCGGCCGAACCCGCGCAGTCGACCGCGCCGCGCCGTTTCACGCCCGTTGTGGCGCCCAAGCGCCCCGAGCCGCAGGCCAAGAAGCCCGCGCACGCCCCGCGCGACAAGGGTGCGGGCGACCGCCGACAGGCGGGCAAGCTCACCGTCAGCCGCGCCCTTAACGAGGACGAGGGCGCCCGCGCGCGCAGCCTCGCCGCGCTCAAGCGGGCGCGCGAGAAAGAGCGCCGCGCGCACTTTGCCGGCCAGTCGCAGCCGCGCGAGAAGCAGGTCCGCGATGTTGTGGTGCCCGAAGGCATCACGGTTCAGGACCTTGCCAACCGCATGGCTGAAAAGGCTGCGGACCTGGTGAAGGCGCTGTTCAAGATGGGCATGATGGTCACCATCAACCAGACCATCGATCAGGATACCGCCGAGCTGCTCGTCACCGAATTCGGCCACAATATCAAGCGTGTGTCGGATTCGGATGTCGACATTGACTCCGCTGCCGACGTCGATATCGACGAGACGCTGCAGCCGCGCCCGCCGGTGGTCACGATCATGGGCCATGTCGACCACGGCAAGACCAGCCTGCTCGACGCGCTGCGCGGCACCGACGTGGTGCGCGGCGAAGCAGGCGGCATCACGCAGCATATCGGCGCCTATCAGATCAAGACCAAGGCCGGTGATCACATCACCTTCCTTGATACGCCCGGCCACGAGGCCTTCACCGAAATGCGCATGCGCGGTGCCAATGTTACCGACATCGTCATTCTGGTCGTGGCGGCGGACGACGGGATCATGCCGCAGACGATCGAGGCGATCAATCACACCAAGGCCGCCGGCGTGCCGATGATCGTGGCGATCACCAAGGCCGACAAGCACGAGGCGAACCCGCAGAAGATCCGCGAACGTCTGCTCGAGCACGAAATCGTGGTCGAGGAAATGTCGGGTGATGTGCAGGATGTCGAGGTTTCGGCCAAGACCGGGATGGGCATGGACGATCTCATCGAGAAGATCCTGCTCCAGGCCGAACTGCTCGAATTGCGCGCAAATCCGGACCGCGCGGCCGAAGCGACCGTGATCGAGGCCAAGCTCGACAAGGGCAAGGGTCCGCTGGCGACCGTGCTGGTCAACCGCGGCACACTCAAGGTCGGCGACATTCTGGTCGTTGGCACCCAGTCGGGCCGCGTGCGCGCGATGCTCGATGACAAGGGCCGCCAGATCAAGGAAGCGCCGCCTTCGCTGCCGGTCGAAGTGCTCGGCCTCGGCGGCGTGCCGATGGCCGGTGACACGTTGACCGTGGTGGAGAACGAGGCCCGCGCCCGCGAGGTAGCCGCCTACCGCCAGGAACGCGCCACTGCCAAGCGCACCGCGCAGGCGCCGACCAGCCTCGAGAACATGTTCTCCGCGCTGGCGGCCAAGCAGACCGTCATCGAGTATCCGGTTGTGATCAAGGCCGACGTGCAAGGGTCGACCGAAGCGATCGTCAACGCGCTCAACCGCATTTCGACCGACGAGATCAAGGTGCGCATCCTCGCTTCGGGCGTTGGCGCGATCACCGAGAGCGACGTCAACCTCGCGCAAGCGAGCGGCGCGCCGATCATCGGCTTCAACGTGCGCCCGAATGCCAAGGCGCGCGAACTGGTCGAACGCTTCAAGGTGCGGATGAAGTACTTCGACGTGATCTATCAGCTGACCGACGACATCCGCCTAGAAATGGCCGGCCAGCTCGGGCCGGAGCGGATCGAGACCGTGGTCGGCCGCGCCGAGGTCAAGGAAGTGTTCCCCGCCGGCAAGCGCGACAAGGCCGCGGGTCTGCTCGTGGTCGAGGGCTTCATCCGCAAGGGCATCAACGCGCGCCTTACGCGTCAGGACGTCATCATTTCGCAGACCGTCATCCACTCGCTGCGCCGCTTCAAGGACGACGTGCCCGAAGTGCGTGCGGGCCTCGAGTGCGGTGTGGTTCTGGCCGATACGAACGATGTGAAGCCGGGCGACCAGCTTGAAGTCTTTGAGGTCGAGGAGCGCGTACGGACGCTGTGATCTGCAGGTGCTGCCGGGGGCCGACTGCCATTGTGGTGGCAGTTCCGCTTTTCATTTGGCCCGGCGCAAAGGACTGACGGTATTCGATTCCATTGATCATATCTCTTCCGAGGTCGCTACCGGTGACAGAAGGGACGGTGATTTGTGTGGAATTGAATACTGTCGTGATTCTGGTGATCGGCGTTGCCACCCTCGTGGTCGGCATCGTCGGTCTGATGGTCAAGCTTATAGAGCTCGGCCGGAAGTAAACCGGTGAGGGGGTTGGCGCTGCAACGCCGGCCCCCAAAACGAAAAGAACCCGGACGCTGCAACGTCCGGGCTCCGGGATGGTGAAGTGGAACTTCTACCGTCGTGATGCCGGGTCAATGGCACGGGATTGTGAAAAAATCAAGATGCCCCGCTACGTAGCATTGCTTGGCTCGATCAATGTAGGCGGCAATCGCCTGACGATGGCGGAGCTGCGTGCGGCTTTCGAGAGCGAGGGTTTCACGAACGTCGAGACCGTGGTGGCTAGCGGCAATGTGCTGTTCGATCATGACGAACGGCCGACGCGGGGCCTTGAGGAAAAGCTCGAACACCTCGTGCGCGCCAAGTTCGATATGCGCAGCATTGTCGCCGTGAGGAGCGCCGAGGAGATCCGCAGCGCGATCGAGGACAATCCCTTCACCGGGCACGGCGCGGACGGCGAGGTGCATACCGTGTTCCTTGATGGCGAAGTCGATCCGGCGCAGTTCAGGGTCCTGGTCGAGGACCAGGCCGGGCGCGGCCCCGAAAGGCTCGCGTCCGGCCCCCGCGCGCTCTATATTGACTTTGTCGGGGGTGTCGCGGGCAGTCGGCTGACGGGGGCCTTCCTTGAGCGCCGGCTCGGGAGGCGCGGCACGGCGCGCAATGTGCGTTCGCTCGCGCGCATTCTGACGAAGATGCGGTAAAGGACGAAGACCCATGGCAAAGCAGCCCGCATCCCCTGAGACCCGATCGGTCCGCCTGCTAAGGGTGGGCGAGCAGGTCCGCCACATCCTTTCCGAGTTGCTGATGCGGCAGGAAGTGCACGACGAGGTGCTCACGGCGCATTCGGTCTCGGTGACGGAGGTGCGCATGTCGCCCGATCTGCGCCACGCCACAGCCTATATCAAGCCGCTGCTTGGCGCGAACGAGGAGGCGGTGCTGAAGGCACTTCGCACCAATACCGCGTTCTTCCAGAAGGAAGTGGCCCAGCGCCTGCGCCTCAAGTACGCGGCGAAGATCAAGTTCCTGGCGGACGAAAGCTTCGATGTGGCGAGCCATATCGACGCGCTGCTGGCTGACCCCAAGGTTCAGCGTGATCTGAATACGGAGGATTGAAGCCTTGACGTGGATGAAGCAGGCCATGCTCTGGCTACTGATGTTGCTGTCGGCTCCGGCAATGGCGCAGAACGCCGCGATAATGGACCCGCCGCGCGATGCCGCCCACCCGCCGCGACCGGTGGCCTTCGTCTTTCCTTCGCCAGACGGCAATGGTGCGATGAACGCCCTGCTTTGGCTTGCGGGCGGTCCAGGGCCGCACCCTGCACTACTGTTGTTCCACGGCTTTCCGGGCAACGAACAGAACCTCGACCTCGCACAGGCGGCGCGGCGCGCCGGATGGCACGTCCTTACGCTGCATTACCGGGGCAGCTGGGGCAGCACAGGCGATTTCAGCTTCACCCATGCCGCGCAGGATGCGCACACTGCGCTGGCGTGGCTGCGCAACCCCGCCAACGCAGCGAAGTTCGGCATCGATTCCCATCGAATCGCAGTTGCCGGCCATTCGATGGGCGGTTTCATGGCCAGTGATGCCGCCGCTGACGATCCGGCGGTGATCGGCCTGTTTCTGATCGATGCCTGGTACATCGGAAAATACGGTGCGAAGACTGCAACGGCGGCGGGGCTAGCCGAATGGAGCAAGGCCCACGTGGATGACATTCCGCCGCTGGCGGGAGCGACCGTGGATGGTCTGGCTAAAGAAGTGCGGGAAAATGCTGCCCGGTTCGATCTCAAGGCGCGGGTGCTCGCCTACGGGCCGAGGCCTCTGGCGATTTACGGGGCTGCATCGGCTCTCGGGTCCGATAACCTCGATATCCTGAATGCTGCTGTGCAGGCGGGTAACATCCATGCCTCAGGCGGTCTGTGGGATACTGACCATAGCTTCTCAGACCGCCGCATCGCCCTCGCGTCAAATCTGGTCGACTGGCTGGCGAGGCTGCCTTAACCCGGCACCATCCGCGCGCGGATCGTCACGTTGACCATCGCGCCGATGATCCACGGGAACGCCGTCATGCCGAATTGGCGCCGGTCGATCACGCCGGTGCCGACAATGGAAATCGGCTGCGTGCCGCCGGTGGAGAAGGGCGGGACTGAAAACGTCACGGCAAGCTTGATCGGCCGCGTCACGCCGCGGGCGGTGATGTCGCCCTCCACGGTCGCGGTGCGATCGCCGATCATCTTCAGATGCCGCCCTACAAAGCGCACCGTGGGGTGGCGGGCCACATCGAAGAACTGCCTGCCTTTCAGCGTCTTGGTCTGCGAATCCCCGGTGGTGAGGGTCCGCGCGTCGATATCGACCACCATGTCGAGCGCTTCGAGATTGGCGAAGGAAAGATTGAACGTGCCCGACATGTCCGGGAACTTCGCGGTCTTGGAGGCAATGCCCAAGAAGGCGACCTTGGCATCGACGTGGCTGGCGCTGCGGTCGATCACATAGCGCAGATCGCCCGCCGCGCCTTGCGCTGGTTGGAGCATGGTCAGCACTGCGGCGAGCGTGATCAGCAGGCGGGAAAGCAGGCGGGCCATGGGAATCCTTGTTGCGCTGTCGGTGTGAACAGACCGTGACGATGATACAACGGATGGGGGGCCCAATGCATTCGCCGCATTTTTGCGGGCGGCGCTGCCTGCCGGTGCTTGGCTTTCGCCGAGCAATGCCTATGTGACGAGGGGTATGGCAAGCCTCCCTTTCCGCCACCCCTCCAGGGCCGCCGCGCAATGAGCGATGCGGCGCTCTATGTTCCGCTTGCAGCGGACGATCTCAGCCTGGAGCCACTGGCCGAGGCGCACCGCGAGGGGCTGCGGGCCGCTTGTGCCCAGGATAGCGAGATATGGGAGGTCTACCCATTCTGCTACATCGGCGACCACTTCGATCCGCAGTTTGACAGCCTGCTGGCCGGCGGGCCGGGGCGGCGGGTCTATGCCGTGCTGCTTGAAGGCCGGATAGTAGGAATGACCGCGTGGATCGCATTCGGCGATCCGGGCTGGTCTGTCGAGATCGGCAACAGCTTCATCCTGCCCAGCTTGCGCAGCACCGGCTTCAACCGGCGCTTGAAGCGGTTGATGATCGATCACGCCTTCGCCTGTGGAATCGAGCGGGTGGTATTCAAGGTCGATGTGATCAACACCCGCAGCCGTGCCGCCGTGCGCAAGCTGGGCGCGCAGGAGGAGGGCATCATGCGCCGCGAGCGCAAGACCTGGACGGGGCGCGTCCGCGATACGGTGATCTACGGCTTGCTGAAGGAAGACTGGCAGGCCGCGCAGCCATGAACAGCACACTTTATCTGGCGGCCACCTTGGTCGTGCCGATGGTTTTTGCCATCGTTCTGCACGAGATTGCCCACGGCTGGGCGGCGCGCCTGCTGGGCGATCCGACTGCTTATGAGCGTGGGCGCCTGAGCCTCAATCCGTTGAAGCATGTTGATCCGATGGGCACGCTGATCCTGCCCGCCGCGCTCAAGCTGATGGGCCTGCCGGTGTTCGGCTGGGCCAAGCCGGTGCCGGTAAGCTATGCGCGGCTGCGCCATCCCAAGCGCGACATGGCGTTTGTCGCGGCGGCAGGTCCGGCGACCAACTTTTTGCTGGCGGCGCTGGCGGCGGTGGCGTTCGGGCTGCTGCTGCGGGTGGTCGATCCGCAGGGGACGCCGGGGCCGACGACCCTATTCGTGGCGGACAATCTCCAGAACTTCATCGCGATCAACGTGTTTCTCGGCACGTTCAACCTCCTGCCGCTGCCGCCGTTCGATGGCTCGCGCATCGTGCGGGGGCTGGCCCCGGCGGCGGGGGTGCGGCTGCTTGACCGGATTGAGCCCATCGGCATTCCGCTGTTCATGGCGGTGTTCATCGTGCTGCCTTGGCTGGTGCCGGGTCTGCATATCGTGGACCGGCTTGTCGGTCCGCCGATGGAATGGATGCTGGGGCTGTTCGAGCATATCGTGGCGTTTGCTGCGGGGCCCGAACTCGATTGACGCCCAAGGCATGACCAGCGGCTGGATCATTCTCGACAAACCGCTGGGGCTGGGCTCGACCCAGGCGGTGGCGGCGGTGAAGCGCAACTTGCGCGAAGCGGGCCTTGGCAAGCCGCGCGTAGGTCATGGCGGCACGCTTGATCCGCTGGCGACGGGCGTGCTCCCGATTGCGGTGGGCGAGGCAACCAAGCTTGCCGGGCGGATGCTCGATGCTTCAAAGGAGTACGAGTTCACCTTGCAGTTCGGTCGGGAGACCGACACGCTTGATCTTGAAGGCAGGGTCATCGCCACAAGCAACTGCCAGCCCGGTTTCGGCGCGCTGGAAAAAGTGATCGAGGACCACTTCACCGGTGTGATCGAGCAGGTGCCGCCTGCCTATTCGGCGCTGATGATCGACGGGCAGCGGGCTTATGATCGTGCGCGCGCGGGCGAGCAGGTCGATATGCCGACCCGCACGGTCACCATCCATGGCTGGGAATACGTGGCAGAGGGTTTCGCGGGGGAATGGGACGCGAGCGAACAGTACGCCACTTTGCGTGTCAGGGTTTCCAAGGGCACCTATATCCGCAGCCTTGCGCGCGATATCGCACATGCCCTCGGCACCGTTGGCCACGTGACCATACTGCGCCGCCTGCGCGCGGGTCCGTTCGGCTTGCCTCAAGCGATTTCGCTGGACAAACTGAACGATGTGGGTAAGGGCGCACCCCTTGAACATGTACTCTTGCCGCTGGAGGCAGGGCTGGTCGACATCCCGGCTCTTGACCTTTCGCCCGAGCAGACAAGAGCGGTCCGTCAGGGCCGCGTTCTTGACGGGCTGCCCCATACCGACGGGCTTTACTGGGTGCGCAGCGGCGGAACGCCGGTCGCGTTGGTAGAGCTTTCAGGCTCCGTCCTGACCGTCGCGCGGGGGTTCAACCTTCCCGATGTCGCGGAGTAAGTACAATGTCGATTAGCGCTGAAAAGAAGCAGGAAGTCATTGCAGGCAATGCGCGCGGCACGAATGACACGGGCTCGCCCGAAGTTCAGGTCGCGATCCTCACCAGCCGCATCCAGACCCTGACCGAGCACTTCAAGGCTCACCACAAGGACAACCATTCGCGCCGCGGGCTGCTGATGATGGTCAACAAGCGGCGCTCGCTGCTCGACTATCTGAAGAAGAAGGATGTTGAGCGCTACAATGCCCTCATCCAGAAGCTCGGTCTGCGCAAGTAACCAAGCGGAAAGCGGCCCCACACGGGCCGCTTTTTGCATGTGGCGTCCGTCCGGCAATCCGGCTGGCGGGCGCATCCCCTGGGGCCAGAGAAGCGCCCCGCACCGGACCGGGACGGCACACCCGGCAGCAAACCCCGCGCGCAATAGGGCGGCGGGCTGAAGGAAGACACATGTTCGACGTCAAGACAGTATCGCTGGAGTGGGGCGGCAAGACCCTCACTCTGGAAACCGGCCGCATTGCCCGTCAGGCTGACGGCGCGGTCCTCGCCACCTATGGCGAAACCGTTGTGCTCTGCGCGGTGACTGCCGCCAAGAAGGTCAAGGAAGGCCAGGACTTCTTCCCGCTGACCGTGCACTATCAGGAAAAGTTCTCGTCCGCCGGGCGTATCCCGGGCGGCTTCTTCAAGCGCGAGCGCGGCGCGACGGAAAAGGAAACGCTGGTTTCCCGCCTGATCGATCGCCCGGTGCGCCCGCTGTTCCCCGAAGGCTTCTACAACGAGATCAACGTCATTGCCCAGGTGCTGAGCTATGACGGCGAGACCGAGCCCGATATCGTCGCGATGATCGCGGCCTCGGCTGCGCTCACCATCTCGGGCGTGCCCTTCATGGGCCCGATCGGCGCGGCGCGCGTCGGCTTCAAGGACGGCGAATACCAGCTCAACCCGTCGATGGCGCAGGTTGCCGAAGGCCGCCTCGATCTCGTCGTCGCTGCCACCGGCGGCGCGGTGATGATGGTGGAATCGGAAGCCAAGGAACTGACCGAGGACGAAATGCTCGGCGCCGTGGTCTTCGCGCATGACGAGATCCGCAAGGTCGTGAACGCGATCATCGATCTCGCCGAGAAGGCCGCCAAGGAGCCTTGGGAAATCGATCTCACCGACAACACGGCTGATATCAAGAAGAAGCTCAAGGACATCGTCGGCGCGGACGTTGCTGCCGCCTACAAGCTCACCGACAAGTCGGCCCGTTCGAACGCGCTGAACGAAGCGCGGGCCAAGGCCAAGGAAGCCTTTGCCGCCGAAGGTCCGCAGACCCAGATGGTCGCGATGAAGACCATGAAGAAGGTCGAGGCCGATATCGTGCGCGGCGCCATCCTCAAGGACGGCACGCGTATCGACGGGCGTACCACGACGCAGGTCCGCCCGATCGAATCGATCGTCGGCTTCCTGCCGCGCACGCACGGTTCCTCGCTCTTCACGCGCGGTGAAACGCAGGCGATCTGCACCACCACGCTGGGCACCAAGGACGCCGAGCAGATGATCGACGGTCTCGACGGCCTGTCGTACCAGCGCTTCATGCTGCACTACAACTTCCCGCCGTACTCGGTTGGCGAAGTTGGCCGTTTCGGTGCTCCCGGCCGCCGCGAAGTGGGTCACGGCAAGCTCGCGTGGCGCGCGCTCAACCCCGTGCTGCCGACCAAGGATGCGTTCCCCTACACGATCCGCGTTCTTTCGGACATCACCGAGTCCAACGGCTCGTCCTCGATGGCGACCGTCTGCGGCGGCTGCCTTTCGATGATGGACGCCGGCGTTCCGATCGAACGTCCGGTTTCGGGCATCGCGATGGGCCTGATCCTGGAAGGTGACGAGTTCGCCGTCCTGTCCGACATCCTTGGCGACGAGGATCACCTCGGCGACATGGACTTCAAGGTGGCCGGCACGAGCGCTGGCATCACCACGATGCAGATGGACATCAAGATCGCGGGCATCACGCGCGAGATCATGGCCAAGGCGCTGTCGCAGGCTTCGGAAGGCCGTGCGCACATCCTGAACGAGATGACCAAGGCCCTGGGTTCGGCTCGTACCGAGCTTTCGGCCCACGCTCCGCGCATCGAGTCGATCCAGATCGACAAGTCGAAGATCCGCGAAGTGATCGGCACCGGCGGCAAGGTGATCCGCGAGATCGTCGCCGAAACCGGCGCCAAGGTCGACATTGACGACGAGGGCCTGATCAAGATCAGCTCGTCCGACATCAACCAGATCGAGGCTGCGAAGAAGTGGATCCTCGGCATCGTGGAAGAAGCCGAAGTCGGCAAGATCTACGATGGCAAGGTCGTGAACATCGTCGATTTCGGCGCGTTCGTGAACTTCATGGGCGGCAAGGACGGTCTCGTCCACGTCTCCGAGATGCGCAACGAGCGGGTCGAGAAGCCCACCGATGTGGTCAAGGAAGGCCAGGCCGTGAAGGTCAAGGTGCTCGAGATCGATCCGCGCGGCAAGGTTCGCCTGTCCATGCGCGTCGTCGATCAGGAAACCGGTGCCGAGCTCGAAGACACCCGTCCGCCGCGCGAACCGCGCGAGCCGCGTGGCGATCGCGGCGATCGCGGCGGTGACCGTCGCGGCCCGGGCGGCCCGCGCGGTGATCGTGGCCCCCGCCGTGATGGCGGCGGCGGCCGTGATCGCGGTCCGCGCCGTGAAGGCGGCGAGGGCGGCGGTGATCACATGCCGGCTTTCCTCAAGTCGGACGACTGATCGCGTCAGCCGGCAAGGCAGACACAGAGAGGGCGGCGGAGCGATCCGCCGCCCTTTGCTGTTTCGGGCTTGGCGCAATTGCAGCGCGGCATCTGGCGCGAGGCAGCGCAGCGGCAGGCCTTTATCGACCGGCAGCACAAGGATGTGGATGTCTACCTTGCCAATAGAGCCAAACTCACGTTCGGCGAATTGCTGGCAGCTTTGCCTCGTCCCGAAACGCCGGATAACCAACCCAATATCCACAAGGCCGGCGATGGCTTTTTCCTCTCCGACAACGGGTATTCAAGCAGGCAGATAAATCTGCCCGATCGCTGGACCATACGCTTTGCCAGTGATCACGGCACGGTCGCTGCGGTTGAAGAGCAGGCCAACGCGAGCGCCGCTGCGTTCACCCGTACGAAGGGATCTGGTCACTTCATCATCGAAATGCAGCGAAAGATCGAGCGGTTCAACCGTATGCTGAACGGCCCTTTCGCTGGCCATGATGTGCCTTACGGCCTTGAAGCGCAGCTCACCATCCGCATAGTCAGGTCCGATGCGCTTCCGGACGACCTGAAGGGCGCCGAATTGCGGATCGTTGATGCACAGAAAGTGCTCGCCGATTTCGCCGCCGCGCACCCGAAGCAGGGGACATGATCCGATTGCCCGAGACGATCGCTCTTGCCGCCAAGTGGCAAGACATCGCATGATGCATTGAACCGGGGCGGGAGAAGCGGGACATGCGGCTGAAGCGTACAAAAGGCGTGATCATGGCGGGGCTGCTAGCCTCATCGGGCGCGGCGCTGGCCTGCGCCGATGTGGGCTGCGAGCCGGTGTGGTCGCTGTTTGGCGGCGCGCAGGCCTGCAACAACCGCGTGGTGATCACGCCCGGCAACGACAGCCGGGTCAATCTGCTGGCGCTGCTGCGCGATTCGGCAGGGCTGGGGCTTATCGGGCCGGTGCAGGGTGGGGGCGATTACCTCAAGCTTGAATATGACGAGGACAACTTCGGGCACAGTTTTCTCGACTGGGGAATGATCACGCGCCACTGGGTGCCCCAGATCGATCCGGCAACTTATGTGCCGCCGGTAGGGACATGCGACATCTACGGGTCGGCCTCGCCCGGTTTTGTGGCCGCGCTGGGGGCCAACCGCGCACTTTCCGAAGCGGAGCGCGGTACTCTCACGCAGGCGCGGGAAAAGCTCGTCGCGCGCTGCTCCGATACCGCGCTGCCCAAGGTCCTCCCGTCAGTGACGGTGACGAGTGCGCCGGCCAAGGCCTTCCTCGGGTATCTTGCCGCGTCTGATGATTTCTACGGCGAGCGCTACGGCGAGGCTGCGGGTGGCTATACCGCGCTCGTCGGCGCGCCCGACCCATGGGTTGCCGAAACCGCGCGCTACATGATTGCACGGGCCGAGCTTGGCGCGGCGCTGGCGCATAGTGTTGACGAATATGGCTCTTTCAATGGTCTGAAGGGGGTCGACAAATCTGCCGCCCTGCGCGCCAGCGCAGCGCTTGCCGACTACCTCAAGACCTATCCCGCCGGGCGCTATGCCGCATCGGCGCGCGGCCTGGAGCGGCGGGCGATGTGGCTCAGCGCTGATTTTGCGCGCCTTGGCGAACGCTATGAAAGCGAGCTGGCAAGTGCACCGCGCGAGGGCGCTCCCCTGATCGACATCATCAACGAAGTCGATGGCAAGTTCCTCTCCACGAGCGACAATCCCGATCCCTTGGGCGGGGGCCTCATGATGCTGGCGGCGGCCGATCTCATGCGCATGCGCGTGTCCGATCCGGGCGATCCCTACGATCTGGGACAGGGGGACACCACGATCGACGCCGCGACGCTCGCCGGCCAGCAGGCGCGGTTCGCGCGTGCACCGCAGCTCTATGCCTTCGTCCTCGCCAACCACGCGTTCTACGTGGCCAAGGACTACGCGCGGGTCCTCCAACTCATTCCTGACGATGCGCGTCAACCCTCCTTCACCCCACTCGCCTTCAGCCGTCAGGTGCTGCGCGGGCAGGCGCTGGCGGCCAAGGGCGACCCCAACGAAGCGGGCTTCTGGCTCGAACTGCTCGGCGGCGCGAAGGACTTGTGGCAGCGCCCGACGGTCGAGCTGGGCCTTGCGATGAACTGGGAGCGCCATGGCAAGCTGGCCGATGTCTTCGCGCCCGGCTCGCCGATCACCGACCGCATGATACGCGAGATCCTGATCGCGCATTCGGCTGGCCCCGCGCTGCTGCGCAGCGCCGCGCTCGATGCCGCGCGGCCCCAGCACGAGCGTGATGCCGCGCTGTTCACGCTGCTCTACAAGCAGCTGAGCCGGGGCGATTATGCCGGCTTCGGGAGCAATCTCGGGCTGGTACGCGGCGATGCGCCGGTGGAAGGGCTGATGACGTTTGCGAACGGCGAGCCGATCGCGCTCGGGCTCTTCACCAAGGGCCGCACCGCGCAGGCGGGTTTTGCCTGCCCCGCGCTTTCCGCCACAGCTGCTGCGCTCGCGGCGAACCCGCGCGATATCCATGCGCGCATGTGCCTGGGCGAGTTCTGGCGGCTGGGCGGCTTTGACCAATATACCGAGCTCGACAAGGCGCCGCCGCGTCCGCAACTGGGCGGCGTGGCCAACGCCTTTCCCGGCACGCCCCTGCCGCGCGGCACCATCTACGCTGCGATCATTGCCGACCCGCGCAGCGTAGCCGATGACCGCGCCTATGCCCTTTACCGCGCGGTCATGTGCTACGGCCCCTCGGGCTACAACAGCTGCGGCGGAGCCGATGTGCCGCTCACGCAGCGCAAGGCCTGGCATGACCGGCTCAAGCGCGACTTTCCGAAGAGCCCCTGGGCGCAGAAGCTGAAGTACTATTGGTGAGGGCAGCGGCGGCGGCGCTGCTTGCTGCATTGGCGCTCGCAGGCTGTCGGCGCGATGCACCGGTGCCGCTTGTCGATCCGGCGCATTACGACGAGTTCTTCCTCTGGGCAGGAGTGCCGCCGCCACCTGCGGTGGCAAGTGCCAAGGTGCTTTATATTCTCGGCGGCGAGATCCGGCATGGCGGGCCGGTGCGGCTCGTTGGCATGCGCGCGGGCGTGCCGCATGTACCGCGCGCCGCACTATGGCTCACTGTGCGGACCGAGCGGCTCGACTGGGACGGCGCGACGTGGGCTGCCGTGCGCGCGATGCTTGCCCGGTGGCGCGCGGCGGGCAACCGGCTGGAGGGGCTGCAGATCGATTTCGATGCCGCGACGCCGGGGCTGGACCGCTACCGTGCGTTCCTCGAACAGGTACGCCACGAACTGCCCCGGGGCACGCGGCTATCGATCACCGGCCTGCTCGACTGGAGTGCCAACGGCGATCCGGCAGAGTTGGCGCGGCTCGGCGGGCTGGTCGACGAGGTGGTGATCCAGACTTATCAGGGGCGTCATACGATCCCCGGCTATACCCAGTGGTTCCGCCATATCGACCGCCTGCCAATGACCCACAAGATTGCGCTTGTCGAAAGGGGGGAATGGACGCCGCCACCCGCGCTCGCGCGCGATGCGCGCTTTGCCGGCTACGTCGTGTTCCTGCTCAAGCCGCCTGCGCCTGGGGATCGGGCGTCTCGCCGGCCCTGAGAATGCGGTTTCGGCCCGATTGCTTAGCTATGTAGAGCGCCTCGTCCGCGGCCTTGAGCGCGGCGCTGCGGTCGGGATAGGCAAAGACATCGGCGATCCCGCCCGAGAAGGTGATCCGCCCGAACGGCGTATCGTTGGCCCGGTTGACGAGGCGCCGCTCGGCAATCTCCGCACGTGCCGAGTCTAGCTTCTTCCAGGCCATGTCGACTGTGTGGTTGCGCCAGATCACCGCAAATTCCTCGCCGCCGTGCCGCGCGACAAAGCATCGCGCATCGGCGATGCGGTTCAGCGTCTCGCCGACAAACTTGAGCACGCGGTCGCCCGCCGGGTGGCCGTGGGTATCGTTCACCCGCTTGAAGTGGTCGATATCGACGAAAGCGACGCACAGCGATTCGTTCGCGGCCTGGGCCTCGCGGACTTCGCGCTCGAGCATATGGTCGAAGGCGCGGCGGTTGGGCAGCCCGGTCAAGTGATCCATATCGGCCAGTCGCCGCGTTTCATCGAGCGAGGTCTGCAGCGCCTCGGCGCGGCGCTCGCTGCAGGCTAGCTCGGTCTCGATGGTCATGGTGCGTTCCATCATCGCACGGGTCAGCGCGGCAAGCTCGGTGATGACCACGCCCGCGCGGCCAACGCCCTCAAGGTCATCGACATGGCGCTGCAAGGCGCTGCTGTAGGCGTTGGTCGCCGAGCGCGCGCCTTTCGCGGTGCGGCTGAACTCATCGAGGCTGTCTTCCAGCCGGCCCATCAGGACGGCGAATGCCTCGCTGTTCTTGTCGTTGCTGCTCTCGCCGCGCTGCTCTTCCAGCCAGCCGAGCGAGATCGGCAGGCCTTTTTCGGTGCGCTCGAGAATCTGCTGCGCGAGGCGCGGCGCGCCGCCGGTGACGCACTCATAAGCGATGCTCATCGTCGCCGGCAGGATGTCGAGATCATGGTCGATCAGGAAATCGGTGATCCTGCTCATCATGCGCCGCTTGGCTGGCAGCCACACTTCACGCGCGGTCGGATCGCGCGATCCGGGCGCCGGGGTAGCCGGGGCAGATCCAGGCTCGGCAGCGTCGGCATCGGCGCTGCCGCTGAACCATTGCCACCACCGCGCCCGGCGCGATCCTTCGTCTCTCGATTCGTCGGTCATGCCCCCCAGAACGGCAGGCAGGGTGCAAAGTTAACCACAAGTGCCGGGTGTAACCCCTGAGAACTGTGCGGTTTTTAGACCGGATCGGACTGTTTGCCTGCCCTGATTCAGCGCACCCTGGGGCCGCCGAAGGGCATCGGCGGCGGCGGACGGCGATGGCCGCGCGGCAGCTGTGCCTGATAGGCGCGACCGCAATGCTCCACGCAATAGGGGAAGCCGGGGTTCACCTTCTCGCCGCAGAAGTGGAAGTCGGGCTCACCGGGATGGCCCATCGGCCAGCGGCAGATGCGGTCGTTGAGATCGAGCAGCCCGGTTTTGTCAGCCACTTCCTGGCTCGGCCGCGCGGGCACGAGGCGGCGGGGCGGGGCAGGAGGGATCGGTGCCTGCTGGTCACCGGGGCCCTGGCGCAGGAAGCCGCCGGGGCCGACCGAGACGATGCGCGGCTGGGGCGCAGGGGCCGGGGTATCGGTCGGAGCGGCAGCCGCCGGTGCAGCAGCGGCAGGAGCCGGGGTAGGTTCGGCCGGAGCGGCAGGCTGGCGCGGAGCAGGGGCTGCGGCTTCGCGCACCGGAGCCGGGGCGGCGGGCGGGACAGGACGCGGGGCTGCGACGCGCGGTTCGGGCGAGGCAGCCGGCTCTGCCGGGGCACGCGGCGGCTTGGGCTGCGCCGCCTCGCTCTTTTCGTTCGGCTTGACCGGGGAGGGCCGCGCCTTGAGCCCGAGGCGGTGCGCCTTGCCGATCACGGCATTGCGGCTCACGCCGCCCAGTTCCTCGGCGATCTGGCTGGCGGTCGCGCCGCCTTCCCACATCTTGGTCAGCTTTTCGATCCGCTCGTCGGTCCAACTCATGCCGTCTTCAATCCTTCAGAACATGCCCTGCGCGCCGGATTGGTCGCCGGGCTCCGCGCGGCCCTTGCGGGCAGCCGGTGCAATGCCTTGCCTTGATCCTGCATGCGCGATACCGCACCGTGCATGGCCGATCAACCGATGCCCCAAACCGGGACCGCTTCCTTCCGTGAACAACCCAGTGGAGCAGGCGATTTCCCGCCGCCCGGGCAGCTGCGTTTCCGCAGCATCAATCGCTTGGGGCTGTGGACCCTCTATATGAAGGAGGTGCGCCGTTTCTTCAAGGTGCAGACCCAGACGATCTGGGCACCTGCGGTGACGACGCTGCTTTATCTCATGATCTTCACGCTCGCGTTGGGCGGAGGTGGCCGCGTGGTGCTGGGCGTGCCCTTTGCCACCTTCGTTGCGCCCGGGCTCATCGCCATGGGCATGATCAACAATGCCTTTGCCAATTCGAGCTTCGGGCTGCTGGTCGGCAAGATCCAGGGCACGATCATCGATTATCTGATGCCGCCGATCTCCAATGCCGAGCTGATCCTCGCGCTGGTGGCCGCCGCCGTCACGCGCGCGATCCTGGTTGGCCTTGCGGTGGCGGCGGCCATGGCGTTCTGGCCGGGAGTCAACCTCACCGTCCATCACCCATGGGCGGTGATCTGGTTCGGCCTGATGGGATCGATCCTGCTGGCGCTGATCGGCGTGCTGACATCGCTCTGGGCGGAAAAGTTCGATCACAATGCCGCGATCACCAACTTTGTGATTACCCCGATGTCGATGCTTTCGGGCACGTTTTACGTGATCAGCAACCTCTCGCCCACGTTCCAGACGATCAGCCGCTTCAATCCGATCTTCTACGTGATCTCGGGCTTCCGCTTCGGGTTCCTCGGCCAGAGCGACATCGGCACGACCAACGAGGCGGTGCTCCAAGGCGCGATCGGGCTTGGCGTGCTCAACCTCGTTCTGTGGGTCGGCATTTACTACGTGTTCCAGACGGGCTGGAAGCTCAAGGCCTGAACCGGGCCAGCCCCTCGGCGCTGCCTCTCAGTGCGAGAGACCGCGCCGCAGGCGGTACCGCCCCTCGCGGAAAGCTTCGAACATCTCGTGCACCGAAGGATGGTCCACCGGACCCGCTTCGGCGTCGGCAAGCAGGTTTTGCTGGCTGACATAGGCAACGTAGCTGTTCTCGTCGTTCTCGGCGAGGAGGTGGTAGAAGGGCTGTTCGCGCGGGGGGCGAATTTCAGCGGGGATCGATTCGTACCATTCCTCGCTGTTGGCGAAGACCGGGTCGATATCGAAGATCACGCCGCGAAAATCGAACAGCTTGTGCCGAACGACATCGCCAATCGCAAAGCGCGCTCTGGAGACATGGGGGGCCGAGATCTGGCGACCGGCCTGGGGCGAAAAGAAACTCGCTCGATCCATACTCGCGAATATAGGGGGCTCGCGGGCAGGAAACAAGCGAGCCTTGGTGCAATCCCCGTGGATTGTAGGGCAGGTGTCACATGTTTCCCCTTGGCAAGCGCGGGGCCATGCGCTAACGGCGCGCTTCCTCGACCGGGACGGCAATTGCCGGCTCCAAGACACTTCGCGGAGAGGTGGCAGAGTGGTCGAATGCACCGCACTCGAAATGCGGCATACCCGCGAGGGTATCCAGGGTTCGAATCCCTGCCTCTCCGCCAAGTGGCCTCGTTCCGTCCGGTATGCTTTCATGGGCTAGAGCCTTGGTGCAAGATGGCGCCCCGATAAACGGCTCGTTTGGCGCTTGATCGTAACTTGTATTTGCGCTTGAACAGCGTCGTGTAGGCTGAAAAGTTGGCGCGTATCGCTCGTCGTGGCGCGCCTTCCATGTTCTTCTTCGTCGTTCCTGTAGCGCTTGCGAGGGATGCCGTGGTGCCGAGATTTGCCCTTTTGGTCGCGTCGTTCCTGGCGGCGCTTGCGTTGCCGCTTGCCGCAAGAGCGCAGACTTACGAGAGCACTGTTCAGCCGGAGATGCTGCGGATTCCCTTCGCGCCGCCTGTCGGGCAACGGCTGGACTATGAGGTCGACATCACCCGAACTGGCGAAGGAAAGTCGCGAACAACGCGCCTGTATCAGGCGTTGCAATTCGAGAGGATTGAGTCGGGATATCTGCTGACCATTGCGACCACCCGGATGGTCAATGAAAACAGCGCGATCGACCTATCAAGTGGTGCGGGCGCAGATCGTGTTCCGGTCGATTTGCGTCCGCTCACGATGCCAGTCACACTTGAGGTAACTGTCGAAGGCGCGATAAGCCGCGTTCGCGATTGGCCAAGCTTGCAAAGGTCTATCGCTGGAATACCTGCGGCTATTGCTGCAACCGTGGCGCCGGCCAAGCGGGCAACCGCAGTGACTTTGGCTCGGCGCGTACTTGCCCCCTATGCGTCAATGACGGCGGAGCAGGCGCCCGACGCCGTTCTGAAAGGCTGGCCGTCCTTGCTTGGATTGGGCGGGTTGGAGCTGATTTCGGGGCGGCCCTACCAATCCGAGGTCGCTTCGCAATCGCCCATGATCTCGGTCGAAATTCCCGTGACGCAGGTGGTCACGCTGACTGTGACCAGCGAAGGTCTTTTTCATCTGGTGCAGCGAAGTCAGCCAGACGAGGAGAAAGCGGGACTGGCGATCTCGCAGTATCTGGATCGCGTCGGCGCGAACCTGAACGCGGCACAAAAGGCCAATCTGGCGCGAGCCGGTCAGCGGTTCCGCGCCATGAAGACACGAATTTCCAACGACATTGATCTAGACCGCCAGTCCGGCATTGTCCGCCGGGCGCGGATGGAACGCTGGATCTCACTTCCCGGCATGGGCGAAGGCACTGACGTTATTGCTGTTTCGCGGATAGAGTAAGTCCGCATCAGCTCTTCGCGACTATGTGCATCCGGCGCTGCCCGCCCCCTTAACCTTTCTCGCAAGCCTCGATGTATCGGCGAATTTCAAGGCCGACATCCTCGATCGGCGCGTAGTAGCCGTGGTGACCTGCCCCCCGGCAGTCCCTCAGTCATAACGAGAGTCCAGCGGTTAAATA